>JBBAOE010000136.1:0-1003 GCA_040401595.1 Burkholderiaceae bacterium | reverse complement strand
CTTAGACCACCTTGAAGTCGCCAGCGTTCAGTAGCGCTTGGTTCGTAAAGACCCCAATCAAAACCGCTGGCCCGGGGCCAGAACCGTCTGCGTCGAAGTAAAGGTTGCCCTTCGCCTGATCGTAAACCAGGACCTGCGATTCGCTGGCGGCCTTGGTGCCGTTGACGAAGGCGTCCA
The DNA here is from genome assembly GCA_040401595.1 of Burkholderiaceae bacterium. Lineage (GTDB taxonomy): Bacteria > Pseudomonadota > Gammaproteobacteria > Burkholderiales > Burkholderiaceae_E > RFPW01. The sequence continues at coordinate 826 of JBBAOE010000136.1, read as the reverse complement.
GCGCCAAGCTGCCTTCGGTCGTCAGGATGGTGAACAAGGCGTTATCGAGTTCAATGACGTCAACGCCGGAGACAAAATCCGTAAATGTCGCCGCCTTCAGGTCACCGCCGAGCCGGAAGGTATCGATGCCAACCCCGCCAGTCAGCACATCGCCGCCGCCGCCGCCGACCAGGGTGTCGTCACCCGCCCCACCGGATAGCGTGTCCTTCGCAACGCCCCCAACCAACGAATCACTAAACGCGCTGCCGTCGAAGCGAACCGCGGTGGCCGCGGTATTGCTGACGGCCCATCCCTTGGTGCCCTGGCTGATCGCCGATAAATCAACGTCGTAGCCACCCGAGGAGATTTTCACTTCGCCGCTGTTCTTGGAAGCCGCACTGGCCACCCACGAAGCCACCAGCGTCACTTCGGCTTTAGCGCCTGCTGCGAGATCAAGACTCTCAGTCCCCAAGGCCCCGTCCACCACGTAGTTGAAATTTGGTACCACATAGGTCTGCGCTCTTGAAGCCAGCTCATAGCGATCGGCACCGACGCCACTCGTCAAACTCGTTGAATCTTTGGTAATCGTATTGGCGGCATCGTTATACGTGTAAACCAAGGGAGTGCTCGCAAACGGCGAATAGTTGGAGCCATCAAACGCTTTTGCGGAAATCGATTGGTTCGTATAGTCCACCTTCCCCAAGACTGGGGTGAAGAGGATTTTGTCCGCCGTTCTTGTTGCCGTGAACAAGGAGGTGATGTCTCGCGTGCCAGCAAACAATCTTGCCCCAGCCGAACCAACAATCGACAGATCGCTAGCGGCGACCGTCACTTCGATGGTACCCGC
>JBBAOE010000135.1:0-1034 GCA_040401595.1 Burkholderiaceae bacterium | reverse complement strand
TACGTCCGTCCCGGCGGTTGACTCTCTCCGCCGCTCCCAGGTTAACCCCGTCACGCTTCCGACGTGCGAATGATGTACATGATCAGCGTCTGCGTGAGCAGGCTCTCCCCGAACCAGCCCGTCTGAAACAGACTGGCACTCTGCCGTGAGATTTCCGGGGTGCTGGTGTCCCAGCAGTTGAACACGTACAGCATCATGAAGTACGTCGAGTAGTCGAACAGCGATGAAAACGGGCCGATAAAGATGATGAACCGTGTGAGCTGGCCTATGTCCCAGGGCCGTTGCTTTTCGACCTGTTCCGGATCGACGTCACCGGTAGGAGTGGCGGTCTGGCTGATGTCATAGAGCAGCTGGTTGGTGAGCCCGAACGGGATGAGGCGGGCACAACTGGTCTACCCCTCGCCTCCGGCGTGGATCATGGCGCACACTCGCTCCACAAGTTCGCCCAGTTTGGAGGGGGTGAGCTTGCCAGCGGACCGCAAGATAACTGCCTCATGGACAGTGACCAGCCTGTGGGGCAGAGCCATGCTCGGCCGATCGATGCCGCCGGTTATAAAATCGGCCGCGTTGATGGATATACCGCCTGGGTGTGCTTCTGATCGACTCGTTATCTGGCAGATCAGAAGGTCGCCGCGTGCGAACGTTGCGAGCACGATAGCGGGCCGACGCTTGCTCGACTGAAGATCGGTGAACGGAAACGGGACGACGACCACGTCGCCGCCTACAAATTCCGCCATGCCTCATCCTCTTCAGGAGTGTCCCAATCAGCTACCCAGGCCGACTCCGCGAGCGGCAGCAGCGAATGTACTTCCTCGCCACCGTCAACGCCGCGAATCCGAAGGTGCCGAAGGAAAGCGAGCACCTCGCGCTGCACATGCTCCGGGGCGTGCTCGAGTTCCTCGATCAACGATTTCGTCAGGGGTGACATACAGGAAAGGCTACTTCGGCCAACGGCTCTTCGGCAAGCGTCGGCCGGATGGATAGTCGATCCGCTAGCGGCACCCCAGGCCGTTCCACGATGCCGCAACTCTTCC
>JBBAOE010000134.1:0-1050 GCA_040401595.1 Burkholderiaceae bacterium | reverse complement strand
TCCTCATCGAACAGGCCCTTTTGCTGCGCATTGAAGTGCTCGGACTTGGCAGCAAAGCGCAGGCGCTTGATGATCGCCATCTCATGGGTGAGACGATCGATCAGAGCTTGCTTGAGTGCGAGCTCTTGAACCAGTGCGGCGGTGAATTCGCGTAGTTGGGCCTCACTGAGGCGGTCGATTTCTGCACTGGAAGCGAGCATGGGGCAATCTTCCCTCGCGCGCGCGCGCGAGGCAATCAGGACTTTCCCCAGCTCGTTACTCACATCGAGGCACTCACACCACAGTGATCACACCATGCTCACCCATGCGTTGCCAAGGCAGCCCCAGCACGAGAGCGTCGAACTGCGACCGACTCAGTGCCGTGTTCTCAACCAGGGCCACCCTTGCGAAGCTTCCCCCGTGCAAGCGTCGCGCGCCCAACCAGATGCCGATGCCATCACAGACGAGCACCTTGAGCCGATCGCAACGACGGTTCAGAAACACATAACCGTGATGCGGGCGCGCAGCACCGAAGGCCCCCACCACTCGAGCCAAAGCGGACTCGGTGCCCGCGCGCATGTCCAGTGGCTCCATGCCGAGCCAGATCGCATCGACACGAATCACCGCATCACCTCACGCACCCACAATGCGCAGGCGCCAGCCGCACTGATGGGCCAGTTAACCTTGATCGACATCGCCCCACGGCTCAACTCAATCCGGACATCCCGGTCGGAGCCCGGCGACGGCATCGAAAGCGGCACGAACCCTTCAACGGGTAGCGAAGCAGCCATGGCTGTCACCAGGTTCTCGCGAGACTGCGCCATCTTGATCCAGCGCCGAAGCAGATTCGCATTCATGCCGTTGGCCAGTGCGACAGCCGCCACCGATACCCCGGGCTGGCTCGCAGTCTTGATCAGATCAGCACGAAACTCAGAACTATATTGACGCCGATGACGACGTCCTTCGGGCAATGCAGGGATGAAAGTGTCCATGTGTCCACCAAAACTTCAGTGGACACTAAGGTCCTAAATTCCGATCACCCCATCAAGATGACTTCGCCGGACGCATACG
>JBBAOE010000133.1:0-1064 GCA_040401595.1 Burkholderiaceae bacterium | reverse complement strand
GTATGCGTCCGGTCAACACACCCCTGATTGAGTCGGTCGGATAGTGGACACGTGTCCACTTCGAATAGGTGGACACTTGCGCTCTTAGTCTCGGGTCAATCAGCGAGACTGGGGGGCTGCCAGTGATAGGGGAGTAGTTCTTCGATGCGGCTTGCAGGATGCGTCGGCAGGCGCTCGAGGACATCCTTGAGGTAGGCATGCGGTTCGTGCCCGTTGATGCGGGCGGTATGCAATAGACTCATGATCGCGGCAGCACGCTTGCCGGCGCGAAGGCTGCCTGCGAACAACCAATTTGATCGGCCGAGCGCGATTGGGCGAATCAGATTCTCGATCCGATTGTTATCTGCCGGCAGGTCCCCCGTGTCGATGTAGCGTGTCAAGGCTGCCCAGCGTGAGAGGCTGTAGTCGATTGCGCGTGCGGTGGCCGAACCATCAGGGACTTTCGGTCGGTGCCCAATGAGCCATTGGTGTAGGGCTTGGGCAGCCGGTTTGGAATCCTGCTGCCGACATCGTCGTCGCTCTTCGGGTTCGAGATCTTTGAGCGCAGCTTCGATTTCGTAGAGTCGGGCAAAGAGTGAGAGTGCCTGTTCGGCGATCACGCTCTTGTGATTGGCCCACAAATCAAAGAACTTGCGCCTGGCGTGCGCCAGACACCCGGCTTCGGTCACGCCCTTCGGAAAGAGCGCTTTGTAGCCCGAGTAATCGTCACACACCAAGGTGCCACGCCAACCAAGCTCGTGGCGTTCATCATCAAACCCGAGAAACTCACGTGCATGCTTGCCCGCACGACTGTCGGCAAAGTCAAAGACCACCGCTGCGATCGGATCGTAGGCTGTGGTGCAATAACTCCACAGGTAAGCACGATGCGTTTTGCCCGTACCCGGACTGAGCATCGAGACGGGCGTCTCATCGGCATGCAGCACCTGTCGGCTCAAGAGCGCAGCCTGCATCGCCTGGACCAGCGGCATCAAGGCCACGCCCACGCAACCCACCCACTGGGCCATTGTTGAGCGAGGGATCGCAAGCCCTGCGCGCCCAAAGATGCTCTCTTGCCGATAGAGCGG
>JBBAOE010000132.1:0-1073 GCA_040401595.1 Burkholderiaceae bacterium | reverse complement strand
GAAGTCGAAGCTGGATCTCGCCGACCTGGTGAAGTCGAAGCTGGATCAGTGTAAACTGTAAGCACCTTTAAACCCAAAGGGCTCCACGCGAGGCGTGGCGGAAAACCGATAAAATTAGATCCTGCGACCCCCAATGCTGTATGCGGTCAATGGCACCACGCCAAAGCGTGTGAAAATCGAATCTGAACGCGAGCAAAACTCTGCGAGACACCAAGCCCAAACACAACTGAAAGAGCAACAACGGGCACTAAGCCGTGATCCTCCCCCGACCTGGGATACTGCGGGTAGTAGCGGCGGACCAGTGACAATGGGAAAGGCACCGCCGGCAGCTCCCGCCCAACCCTCTCTGTTGCTGGCCGTGGCAGCACGTATCTGAACACGCCAGTGAGGTCTAATGTCACTGTGTCGTTGCCGTCTGCCTGCTCCTCCTCACTGAGAGGCAAGCCGACGCAATGCAACACGTGCAGTGACTGCCACGACGAATCGTGCGCGATGGGCACCCACTTGTGCTCAGTGGCGCCAGGGTGCCGGGCCGCCGTTATCAACCCCGCGCTGATCTCCAGCCCGGAGCCCATCAGCCGCAGCAAGCCCAGTGTGGCCGCCACAGTCTCGCCCACACTGTCGGTCATGAGCGCCTCAGTCGACCGACGGCAGTGGCGCCAGCGGCCACTGAGCTGCGCGAGCACGGCGGGGTGTCCTGTTTTTGTCCCTGCGCCTGCACGGGCCGTCCTGTTTTTGTCCCTGCGCCTGCACGGGGGGAAAGAGCAATGGCAAGCGCGTGCGCTAGATGCTGAATGCTGATTGCCCTACTCAGGCGACGCGGCTCGTAAAACCTGCCTCCCGCGTGACGCCACCGGCCTGGGAATACCTGAGCTCTGCGCCTCCACGCAGGCGCTGATCAGCCCCCCGTTCTGGTCCGAGAGCCGCAGCCGCACGTGCTCTCGCTTTCGCAGTGGCGCCGGTGCCAGGAAGAGCCCTTGGGGCCCAAGCTCTGGCGCGGGGGGGGCTGCCCCCGGTGCCGGTGGGGGCCCTGCTGGTGTCGGCTGGGGGAGCGGTGGCAGTGGTGGTGGGGC
>JBBAOE010000131.1:0-1121 GCA_040401595.1 Burkholderiaceae bacterium | reverse complement strand
GACTGGTGCCTTGGTGGCGGCTCCGTTGGCTCGTGCCGGCCCTGGCCTTCGGCGCAGCGATCTCAATTCCGATTTTTTTTCAGCAGTGGCTCCTGTCTCGTGAGCTCAACGTCAACGACGCCGGCGGGGGGAGCGGCATCGGCGGCAATCTCCTCGCCATGCTGCTGCCCTATCCGATTGTGCAGGGCACCCTGCCAAATCAATGGGGAAGTCTGAATCTCGAATGGAACGGCCACTTCTATTACTTTGGCACCGTGCTCTTGGTGGCCTTCCTTGCCACGACCGCCACGAGTTGCGGACGGCTCTTCGGCGGCCAACTGCGAACCGGCGGCGACACCTCTTCCACACGGCTGCAACTCGCTCTGATCATCCCTGCGGTCGTGGCCTTCCTGCTCGCGCTCGGGGAGTCGGGCGGACTCTGGTGGCTGATGGGACTCTTGCCCGTCGGACTTCGTAACAACCCGTTCCGTGCCATGCCCTGGTTTGTGTTTTTTTCCTGCGTGGCCGGTTCACGGTACGTGCAGGAGACGCTCGAGAATTCTTGGCTCTATCGCGGCCAGCCCACGGCGGACAAGCGCCACCGTTTTCTGGCCGCGGTGGTGGGCGTCGGCCTCATGCTGGTCGCTCTGCATCTCACACGCGTCGGTATTGCCTTCTACACCTATGGCTTTCGCCCGTATCCACAGCTGCCGGCCGAGCTTGCCGGGCTGATCGGTCCGGACAACAACGGTCGGCAGCAACGAATCATGTCGTTCGGGGCGATGCGATCCACCGACCCCTCCTATCCACTGTCGCTGCCGCACAACCTGCCCTGTGAGTATGAGGTGCCGGCCTTACTGGGATACGATCCGCTCGTCCAGCGATTTGGTCGTTACTACGCATGCGTTGAACGACTTGACTCGGAGCCACAGGCGACCTTGGCCGCCTATGGCGTGCGATGGCTGCTCGTTCATCGGACAGCGTGGCGGGGCTGGGAGCCGCAGACACCAAACCGCTTTGAACGAGTGTTCCCTCTCCTCTATCTGCTCCGCACCCTTGGCTCCCTCAAGGAAGTGGCTCTGCCTAGTCTGAACGATGTCCTGACGGTCTTTGAGATTCCCGACGCTGCTCCGCTGGCCTTC
>JBBAOE010000130.1:0-1126 GCA_040401595.1 Burkholderiaceae bacterium | reverse complement strand
ATGGGTCGATTAGCTGCAGCCTACGTGAATCGACAAGCAATCCATAGTGCTGCAGAAAATCAATACCCAGTATGCCTGTGGGAACATCCGCGAGGATGAACGTCCACAGATACCGTCGTCGGTTTCCCAGGTTAACCGCACACTGTCTCGAGCCGTAAGTAGTGATGGGCGAACCATTCGCGGCAGACAACCGAAGCAAGGATGCTCGTGGTCGAAATCTGCCGACCGGCAAGACAGAAACTTGGGCTCCTGTATCTACCAGGAACCTAGCGTTCGTACGTGTGTCGTGTACGTAAAATAGGCGGCCAACCTGGGACGTGCCGCCGGCGAGTACGGCCGCTTTTACTCGCCGGATTAGGCGTTTCCCGTCACGAAAGAACAAGGCTTTCGGCAGTTCCGTGCCTTAGCCTTGTATGTCTGGTGAAACCAGCAGTAGCCGGCTTCGGGGCCGTTGGCTTTGGTAGCCAGGCTTTTGGATCGAGCGCGCTGGGGTGCTGTCTGTCGTTTGGCTCTTGACCGGGAACGGTGAGCCACGGGACTAGGTATGTCGACCCTGTCTTTGAATGACAAACGTCGTTGGACGTTGCGCCGGCGTGGTGCTGGGGTCCGCCGTGGCGACTGGTCCAAATCCACCTCGTAGGGTTGCTGCGATGTCGAGGCAACAAGGGGGGTGTCCCCGCTGCCGACGCGTGCAACGACCTTGTCGGCGATTGAGGCCGCCCTGTCAAGGGAGGAATCTTCCAACAGGGCCGTGATCGTGGCCTGCAAGTGGACCGGTAGGGCCTCTATCCAAAGCTCCTTAACTATTTCCGAATCCCTATCAGTTGGCCCAGCGAGGGAACGGAGGTGCGCTAAATGGAGGCTTGGCTTTGTATCGCCGATGGGGTGGCGTGCGAGAAGCTGCCGAAGCTTTTCTTCTCGAGAGGGCGTGAAGCGCTTTAGAAGCGTTTCCTTCAGTTTGTCGTATGGGTCATGTTCCGGGGGGTTAAGGATTAAATCCCTGATGGATGGTAGGATATCCCCGGGAATAGCCTCAACGGCGTAGGTGAATTTGTGCCGTTGGCTAGTGACCCTGCGCGCATCAAATTGTAGTTCCAGAGAGGCAAACCATACCTCTGGATCGTGG
>JBBAOE010000129.1:0-1145 GCA_040401595.1 Burkholderiaceae bacterium | reverse complement strand
TTATGAGTCCCCTGCTCTAACCGCTGAGCTACGGGCCCGAAGCGATTTTTATAGGCTATCGGCAGCCAAGAAAGCCACCGGGCCGATACCACCCTCCGCGATGCCTGCCAAATTAGCGCCGTTATAGGTGACCTGCCCCTTTCAACAGCACCACTTCTAGAGAGAATCTGGGGGGGTGATTGACGCCGCCCCCAACTTGGTACCAGCCGAGTTGTTAGCCATGCAGGGCCTTGACGCTTGCCGAAGTGCCGTTGCCCGCCCTATCCTTCACTTCTACACGGAAGGGCAGCGATGAACTGGCAGGATCGAATTTACGTCGACTCGAAAGTGCTCGGTGGCAAGCCGGTCATCAAAGGCACGCGACTGGCTGTGGAAAAAATCGTCGAGTTAATGGCGGCTGGCTGGTCCGAGCAACAGATCATTGAAAATCACCCCGGTGTCTCGCATGAGGATATTTCGGCATGCCTCTTCTACGCGAGCGAGGTGCTGAAATCTGAACGTGTCATCGCCCTTGCTTCGTCACGGTGAGCAACGGGCAGTATGTTCTTTCTCGCCGACGAGGACTTTCCGGGAATCGCTGTCCAGTGGTTGCGGGAGGCCGGACACGATGTGTTCTGGGCGAGGACTGACATGCCGGCCGAGTCGGACGCAGCCCTTCTGGCAGCAGCCCAGAAAGAGTCGCGAATTGTTCTCACGTGTGACAAAGATTTCGGGGAACTCGCCTTTCATTGGGGACTGCCAGCCCGGTGCGGGATCGTACTGTTTCGCTTTGTTCCTGCGTCACCAGAATCGTTTCTCCAACGAGTAATCGGTGTGGTTGCGGCAGAGGAGCAGATCGGCCTCACTGGTTCATTTTCTGTCGTAGAGGCCGATCGCGTTCGATCCCGTCGCCTGAGCGGGTCGGCGGTAAGCCCCTGACGGCTTCGCGAGGCATGGTTTCAGACCAGCGTGATTCAGGGACACTGTGCATGGCAGCGGCGATCTTTGAGAGGGAGCCTCTGGAGATAGCAGGCTGCAGAGTCATGCGGCGGAATGGAAAGACGCAGGGTTCACGAGAGCGGTTGTCGCGACTACCAAAACATGCTTGCCGGCTGGGTTTCGACGTCGGCAGCCTCGTTCGCCCCGGCGGCTGACCGGGCCCGCCA
>JBBAOE010000128.1:0-1170 GCA_040401595.1 Burkholderiaceae bacterium | reverse complement strand
CCGTGGGAAATTACACTGTGACCTACACAGCAACCGATGCTTCGGGGAATCTGGCGGTGCCGGTGACACGGACGGTGAACGTGGTGCTGGATCCTTCAGGAGACGAGGATGGGGACGGGGTGACCAACGGAGCGGAGAGTTCAGCTGGGACTAATCCGAACGATTCTGCCTCAGCTCCGAATCTGCCGATTGCAGTTGCTGACGCCTTTACGGCCAAGTTGGTAGCTGGAATGACGACAAAGGTGACCACCGCGTCACTGATTTCGAACGATAAATATTCGGGTATCCCGGGGGACGATCGAGGGGTGACTTTTGTCAGCGCCCAGCCACCCAGTTCGGGTGGGGCAAGCATCCGGATCAAGGGCGGATGGCTGATCTATCAACCCAGCTCCTCGGCTCGAATTGGGACGAGTGATACCTTCACCTATACGGTGAGCAACGGGGTAAGGGATGCGGCGGGAACGCTGAAGACAGCGACGGGAACGGTGACGGTATCCTGGGTCAGTCCAGACATGACGATCGAAGTAGCGCTCGTATCTCCGCCTACGCCGGCCAACGGATATAAGGCGACGTTTTTGGTTATGCCAGGGATGACATTTCAAGTGGAGGGGGCAAGTCAGCCTGGCACTGGTGCGACGTGGACAGTGTTACCGGACGGGACCACCAACCGGTATTGGACTTCGGGAGCGGATGGCCGGCTGATCGTGACCGATTATGTGGCAAGGGATTCATTGGTAACGGTCTCCAGGTTTTATAAGTTGAAGTGGATCCCGCAGTAGCCGCGATTTTTGATGTTGGATGTTTCCCCGCGGGAGCGGGACGCGCTTACGCGCGAATTTTTAATTGGAGGAAAGATTGATCACGCAAAGGACGCTAAGCCCCGACGCGGGTCGGGGCGCAGACGCGGAACGCAAGGGGGGGATTTGATTTGGGAATGCGAAATGCGGAATTCGGAATTTTAGAAAAGAGAGGGCTGAAAAGCGACCGCGCTTTGCGGAGCCTGCTTCGCCAAGGCTTCGCAGCCCGAGGGAGCGGAGAAACTTCCTTCTTCGTCCCGCAAGTGCGGGACTTCGGAGGACATGTCGAAGGGCGCCCGAGGCGGGCAAGATGCCCGCCCTACATTCTGCAAAATCAGGGCAGGAGATTCGAGCGGGCGATATTTTTATGCTG
>JBBAOE010000127.1:0-1176 GCA_040401595.1 Burkholderiaceae bacterium | reverse complement strand
GCTGCGTGCTGAACAGACAGCCGCTTTCTGCGCAGCGTCGACCCCGGCGTCGCCTGGAAGGCGCGCAGCTGCATTCACGCCGAGATCGGGGTTTTTGCGATACGAGACTCCACGTCCTCGAGACTCGCCCATCCCAGAAGGTAGAAGCAGACCGCCTCGAAGATGGCGATCGATGGCCGTCGTCCCGTGTAGAGCATGATGAGCAGGCAGGCGATGATCGCGCAATACACCTGGATCTCGACGCCGCTCTGCTTCGTTGACAGCAGATGACGGCAGCCGAGCATCTGTTTGAACATTCTGAAAAACAGCTCGATCAGCCAACGCAGACGGTAGATCTCTCCGATCAACTCCGCCGGCAGGTCGAGGCGGTTTGTCGCGATTCTCAGCGTGCCGTCGCAACGCGGCCCTCCGTAGCCGCCACGGCTGCGATGCCTGGTTGCCGAGATGGTCACCAGCCGGACCGGATGGTCGGGCTTTGGCTGATTGACTCTGCCCGCACCGAATACCACGACTTCGTCGCTGAGAATGCCCGCGGCGCGATCTGCATCGGAAAGTTCGTTGGTCCGCTCGATGGTGGGAGCGGCATTGTCACGAATCCGGCAGACGTAACTGCTCTTCGCAGCGACGATCGCATTCCAAAGAGTGAACTTCGCATAGCCACGGTCCACCACGTAGCAGCGGTCAGGTTCCAGGGTGCGTTCCAGGACTACTCGCTCATCGGCATCGCCTCGTGGATTCGCAGGCGTCACGTCGATCCGCGACGGCAAGCCGCGTAGCACCTCAAACTGCGTATGCAAACGGTAGCCGGATACCGCCTTGCCCGTGCCCTTGGGAGTCCAGCACAGTCCTGCCACGCGTGCGAGCGTCGTCACGACCGATCCGTCCACGGCCGTGAGTTGCTGCCTCACGACGTCGAACCTGCCCTGTCGCACGTCAGGAAGCTTGTGAGCAAGTTCCACGGCAATCTGCGTCAGGGGCTCCGGATCAAAAATAGCGACCGATTCGGAAAGCGATCCCAGTGATGAACGTGACACACCAAGGCGTTTTCGCACCTTCTCCATGTTGGAAGTCCGCTGGAGACCACGCAAGCTCTTGATCAGCGGATTGAACAGCCATACCAACACCAGCACGCAATACTGATCCATGAACAGTTCGCGGTTGCCGGCCTTGTCACGC
>JBBAOE010000126.1:0-1184 GCA_040401595.1 Burkholderiaceae bacterium | reverse complement strand
CGCCCTGCTTGACCCTTGGGTAGTCCTTAAACAGGCCAAAGTTCTTGGTGCGGTCCACGTTGCCGTTGGGATACTCCACATAAATGCCGGCACGGTCGGCTTTCTTGGCAAAACCAAGGGCATGCATGGTGATGTAGCGGCGGGCAGAGGCACCTGGCGTGTAGGGAACGTTAATCTCGGCCTTCTGAGCGTTCTCGTAGTACTTGTGCCCAGTGCCAACGATGCTAACGAGGTTATCCACACGAGGCAGGATGATGCGGTCGCCCGGCATCAAGATGTAGTTGTAGGGCGAGTTGGCTCCGCGCACTGCCTTGAGGAGGTTGACGACCACATTGGGGGTGCTGTCACGCTCGAGCTGGGCGTTGCGAATGTCGGCATAGCGAGTGGATCCGCCGGCGCGGCCCAAGAGGTTGGTGAGCTTCTCGTCACGCGCCATGATGGCGTAGTAGCCGGGGTACTGAACCTCGCCGCCGATGTAGACCATTTGCTGAAGCTTATACTCGGGGATTTCGCGCACTATAATTTGGTCGTAGGGCTGCAGGGCAAACTTGAGGACCTCGCTGTCAGCGGTCAGGTCGCGACTGAGCTCCTGGGGCACCTCAGTGAGTAGGGCGGTGGTGCGCACCTGGCGATTGGTGCCCTTCTGAAACTCACTAAAGGCGTTGAGACGGCTCACCTCGACGCGCGAGTAGTCCGCATTGGGCAGGAGTCCGCCCGCGAGGCGCAAGGCGTCGCCTAGGGTCATGCCGTCAGCGTAGGGAGTGTTGACTGCGCTGCGAACGGCCCCGTCAACGGAGATGTTGAGGCCCTCGTCGTAGTCGGGCTTGGCTACAATGGTGATCTTGTCTTTGTTGGACAGCACAGGGGTAGTAGCGCTGAGGTCAAACGGAATAAACTCAAGGGTAAGATCGGACTTGACACGGGTCAGGTAGGCCTTGTCGAGTACTACGTCGGGCAGAAGGCCTCCGGCGCTGGCGAGGGCTTGATTGACGGTCATCCCAGGGGTGTAGGCCAAACGCTGGGGCAAGTAGACGGCTCCCTCGACGTCCACGTAGTCGCTCATGCGGTCAGTGATTTTGGCTATGGCTACTTGGTCCCCGCGCTCGAGGGTCGTGGTCGCGAACTGGGACGCGTCGACGTCAATGAGCTTGTATTCTTTGCCCGACACGCGCTTAATCTGCAGC
>JBBAOE010000125.1:0-1192 GCA_040401595.1 Burkholderiaceae bacterium | reverse complement strand
CTCAGAGCCTGGACTGCTGCCGTCAGCCGCGCCGTCGGGCTCTGCCAGGGGTCCCATTCACGGAGACACAGGCACAGCGCCAACTCTGCCTCCACCTCCTGGGGCGGCATCTCAGGAAACAGCGAATCCATCTCGATCTCCGGCTCATCGAGAGCGTCTCCGCCGCTGCCGAGGTCAGTGTGGGGCCGCTTCCCAGAATCGCTCGATGAAGCAGAGCCGGACATGCCCACGAAGTTCCTGAACACATCCCCATCGCTGGCGTCATGCGGCTCTGCTGGGGGGTCAGGCATCGGTTCGCAGCCCCAGTAGTGTAGGTCGTTGACCATGGCTATTGCCAGTATCGGCACGTCTCGCGCAGGCCCCCGCTCGGGACCGGACATGGAGATACCGACAAAGGTCGGGTCCTGGTTCATCTGCCAAATTGCCGCATCCACTCGGAACTCGCACGCAAGCGCATGAAGGACGGCAGCGTCCACCCAAACACCGTTCCCCGACATGTGCTGCAAGTATGCGTCAAAACCGCCGCTGAAGGTGGCCATGGCCACCGCTAACATGGCGAACGGCATCCCGTCCCAAACGGGCGTGTCCCGGTTGGCCCGCATCCAGGAAATGGCAGCTTCGCGCAACACGCGGCAGACCTCCGGCGTGCCCGCCTTTTGGGCCGCCGACACCTTTCTGAAGAGCGTGTGGCTCCTCACCCCCGCGTAGCGCTGCGCGAGCTGGCAGATGCCGAGCGCAAACGCATGCAAGCCGCAGTTGCCGTCGGTGACAGTGGCCTCACACACTTGTAATCTGTTCGCTGCCAGCTGCAGCAGCAGGTCGTCCGGGCACGCAATGCCTTGCGCAGGGGCTATGGCACGGGAGCAAGCTGCATATCGCAAAAGCAACGGAATTGTGGGCGCGAGCACCATGGCCGCAGGGCTGCAGGGCTGCACCTCGTGCCGGGGCACGCAAGTCACAGCACTCCATGCTGCCAGCGAACACACTGCGCACGCGCGATTTATGATGCAATCACGAAGCAGCTCGGTAGTCGGGCGCAGCGGCGGGGCGCGGCGGGCACAGCAGCTCCGACGAGAACACCCCGTTCAGGGCGGAACTTTGCAAAATCACCGTGTGAAAATGTATAGATTCCAAACGCGGAGCACAAAATCAACCCGTGATTTTTCTCGCTTCCCGCTGGAACAGGATGTTC
>JBBAOE010000124.1:0-1204 GCA_040401595.1 Burkholderiaceae bacterium | reverse complement strand
GGGACGGTGAATACAGCGACCGTGGGAAATTATACGTTGAATTACAACACGACCGATGCGGCGGGGAATCCGGCTGTGCAGGTGACGAGGACCGTGAATGTGGCGCTGGATCCAAACGGGGATGAGGATGGGGACGGGGTGACCAACGAAGTGGAAATTCAGGTCGGTACTAGTCCAGTGGACAAGCCTGCCTTCCCAGAAACCGCTTTCGTGGTGACTTTTAATGGTAGTTCGACGCAGCGGGTAATCGAGCCTCGGCCTGTGCAGGACGACTTCAGCTTGGCGTTTTGGATCAAGACCGCGCAGGCCGGCACGGGTTCGACACACTGGTTTGAGGGGCGGGGTCTGCTCGACGGCGAGGTAGGCGGGGTGACGAATGATTTTGGGACCTCCCTGATGGCGGGCGGAAAAATCGGTTTCGGGGTGGGAAATCCGGACATCACCCTGATTTCCAGTGGATCCGTGAACAACGGAGCCTGGCGTCATATCGTGGTTACCCGCCAGGCCTCCACCGGGGCGATGAGGATTTACGTCGATGGTGTGCTCGACCGTTCGGGAATCGGCCCGACCGGAACGAAAAGCGCCCCCAGCCGGCTCACCTTGGGAAGTCTGCAAACCAACATCAATTATTTCCAAGGCGAAATGGCTGACTTCCGGATTTACGACCGGGTGATCAGCACGGAGGATGTCTGGCTCCTTGCCAACCGGCTTTCTGTTTCTGGTTCCGAGGCGGTCGCTACGCTGCTGATTGATGTAGATTCCGACGGATTGGACGACGCGATCGATCCGGATCCCACCAAACTGGATACCGACGGGGACGGGCTGACTGACGGGCAGGAGGTCAACACGTTTGGATCCAGCCCGAGTTTGGCGGATACGGACGGAGACGGAGCGAACGACAAGCTGGAGGTGGATTTGGGTAAGAGCCCGACAGTGGCCAACGTCTATAACCGACTGATCAACGGCAGCTTTGAGGACGGAACCGTGAAGCCGAGTCCGGGGGGGAATTTGCCGACCCACCAAGATAACGTTCCCGGATGGAAAACTACGGCCAACAACAATTTCACCATTGAACTTTGGGGTGCGGGATTCACACCAAGCGGCAGCGGTGGTTCAAGTGGTGGGGACGGCAATGTTTTGGCGGAGCTGAACTACATCGCCAGCGGAACCCTTTATCAGGATGTGACCATGACGGTGGGGACGA
>JBBAOE010000123.1:0-1215 GCA_040401595.1 Burkholderiaceae bacterium | reverse complement strand
CAACACCATCTTCTAAAACCATCATCATGATTAACATCGGCAACACCATTGTTCGCAGGTGGCAATTGCCGCTGTCGCTCGTCCTCACCACGTTGCTATCGATTGCTGGATTGACCGCTTGCGGTGACGGCAGCGATTCATCAAGCACCACCCCGGTCGTTGCGAGCAACAGCACGGCAGGCGTGCTTTGCGATTACATTAGTAACGTATTCAACAGCAGCCCGTCGGTGAATGCCACGGCCACCGCCACGTGGTCCTGCAGCAGCACCTTACGGTCGCTCACAACCAATGGATTGCCGGATCATGCCGTGGGCATGTTCCCGAACGTTAATAACCCCAATACCATTGCAGCGCGCCCCACGGTCGTGTCCGGGACGCTGACGCCCACGCTCACGTCGGCGGTCACGGGACAAAGCGGTCCGGGCGTGCCGATGGGCTACGTTCTGAACGGTATTAAGCTCGATCCCGGTACAGCAGGCGCCTGCGATGACACGGGCACCAACTGTGACCCGGGACGCCCAGTTGGTGCGTGGAACCTCGAGGCGATCGGCGGAGCATTTAACTTTGGCACCGACGCTAACAATGCGCATGTTCAGCCCGATGGGTCCTACCATTATCACGGCATCCCAGAGGGGTTCGTGGCGAAGTTAAACAAGGGTCAGGCCATGACCTTGATTGGCTGGGCGGCCGACGGCTTTCCCATCTATGCGCGCTACGTCCACAGCGTAGCTGCGGACGCCACGTCGGCACTGAGAGTCGCCAAGACGAGCTATCGCATCAAGGCGGTGCCCGACGTCAGACGGCCGGCGACGAGCCTCTTTCCGATGGGCACCTTTACACAGGACTACGAGTACGTTGCTGGGCTGGGCGACCTCGACGAATGCAACGGCCGCACCGGCGTGACGCCCGAGTTCCCGAGGGGCATCTACCACTACTACGCGACGGATACGTATCCCTACCTGCAGCGTTGTGTGAAGGGCAAGCTGTGATGTACGCCGCACACGTTAAAACTTTTAAGGGTGATGCCTGTGCATCCGTCCATATAAAACTCTGAGGCGGATTCTTTTCGACTCGTCACGTCTGGCTGTGAAAGAAATACAGTTCCGCTGACAAACTACAGCCTCTTTCGAATCACCCCTAAACCAGTGGAAAATACCCCCGGGCCGCGTTTTCCACCAGTCTCAATCCCCGCCGCAGGTACCCGCTGACCGTCTT
>JBBAOE010000122.1:0-1298 GCA_040401595.1 Burkholderiaceae bacterium | reverse complement strand
TGCATTAGCGAGCTTGGCGAGTCGCCTGCTGTGCGTATTTGGCTTGTAATCGATCAAACACCGGTTCCGCAGCAAGTGCTGAGCCACTGGCCTTGCCTGCGGCGATATCATTTCTCAGCGCTTGGAGTTGGACAGCCTGCTGGCGCTCGGCGTCCTCGAGCAATCGCAGTCCAGCACGGACGACTTCACTGACGTTGTTGTAGCGGCCGCTTTCGACTTGGTCGCGGATGAAGGTCTCGAAATGGGGGCTCAGGGCAACGCTGGTGGGCATGATGCTCTCCTAACAGTTAATAACTATTATTATTCACCAGCCAGTAAGCCTCGTCAAGATTGACCGGACGACAGCAGCAAAGACTCAGCCTCCCGCCTGAACCAACCCAGGTAGCACTCGCCCTGCGCCATAAACCCACCGAGGTGGGCATCGACAGAACTTCCCAACGATTCTGACGAAACGGCTAATAGACCGTTGAGAGATTCAGCGCCCTGAACGTCGCCGCCCGTCCGACATCCTGACCGCCGCGGTAATCGTCGCTGGGTCACGACCATAGGCAGTACAAAGCCTTTTTTAGGTTCGGGGTTAATCCGGACTCGGCCTAGGTCAAGTCGATCAGCATCCCAGCAGGCACTGATCGCGGTCAACGCGAAATCTACCGCGTGCTGACCACGCTTGGGATCCCGGCGGTCGTTATGGCGCTAGCCATCATGCAAAAAATCGAACCAGGCGAGTACCGCCGAATTAACGTCGAACGACCTGGCCAGCTTTCATCCTCATCCTAATAACCAAAATACACCCACTTTAGGTCACAATATCCAGGCGAGCTGAAAACACACGTAGGAATCGAATAGAGATGCCCGGCTCATGCGCTCGACTTAAGCAAACGTTTAATGCATCGCGCTTATCTAGCGGTTGATGCCGACACCCTGCCAGGGAAAAGCGATAGCGAGCTACTTGGGGAGTTAGCTGGACGCCTACCCTTCGCACTCGAGCCCGCCCAGAGAACCGCCTGGACCTACCAAATCAGGCACTTGCGCGAAATCGCAGGTGACCTCGTAAGCGCATGCTTCTTCATGGAATTTCTAATTCCGCGGATGGGGCGACGTGCAGATCTCGTGATTATCTTTAATGGAATCGTATTCGTCGTCGAGTACAAAGTGGGCGCTTCGCAGTTTGATCGAGCCAGCCTTGAGCAAGTCTTCGGCTACGGCCTTGATCTCAAGAACTTTCACGAATCGAGCCACTCACTACCGATCATTCCAATTCTCGTACCAACTGAATCGGAAAGGCAAGGCGCTCAAAC
>JBBAOE010000121.1:0-1305 GCA_040401595.1 Burkholderiaceae bacterium | reverse complement strand
TGACCTGCCCCAGGTTTTTCGGACCAGTTCTTGCTTGGGACGCGACCATCTGGAAAGGTGGTTATCATGCGGAAGGCCCGTTTTACGGACGAAGAGATGGTGGCGATCCTGCGGGAAGCGGATCGGGAGCCAGCCGGTATTGTTGCGAAGCGACACAAGGTTAGCGAGCAGACGATCTACAACTGGCGCAAGAAGTTCGGCGCCCTGTCGACGGACGAGGTGCGCCGGCTGAAGCAGCTGGAGGCGGAGAACACGCGGCTGAAGAAGCTGGTGGTGGACCGGGATCTCGAGATCGAGGTGATGAAGGAGATCGCCGCAAAAAAATGGTGAGTGTGCGGGCCCGCCGCGCCGCTGCGACGTATGCGATTGAACGAGGTCTATCGCACCGTCGCGCCTGCACGCTCCTGAACGTGGCACGATCTGCTCTCAACTATTGCTCCCGGCTGACGGCAAAGGATGCCCCGGTCCTTCAGCGCATGTCCGAGTTGTCCAGCCAGTATCCGCGCTACGGATACCGGCGGATCGCGATCTTCATGCGCAGGGACGGCCATGCGATGAGCTTCGGGCGTGCATCGCGTCTCTGGAGCGGAGCGCAGCTCCAGGTCCCCCGTAAACGTGGCCGCAAGCGCGTCTCCAGCGGGCGTCCGCGGCCGAACACGCCGACCGGCGCCAACCAGGTGTGGAGTTATGACTTCGTGTTCGACTGGTGCGCCAATGGCCAGAAGCTCAAGTGCCTGACGGTCACGGATGAATGGACCAAGGAAGGGCTGGCGATCGAAGTCGATGGGCGGATACGCTCGACCCGCGTGATCGAAGTTCTTGCAAGGCTTGTCTCGGAGCGCGGCGCGCCGATTCATCTGAGGTCGGACAACGGTCCCGAGTTTGTCTCCCGCGCCATCCTGAAGTGGATGGTCGACGAGGGCATCGAGACAGCCCTGATCGATCCGGGCAAGCCCTGGCAGAACGGCGCGTGCGAGAGTTTCAATGGCAAGTTCCGCGACGAGTGCCTGAACCTGGAATGGTTCCGATCGAGGAGCGAGGCAAAGGTTGTCATCGAAGCCTGGCGGCGGCATTACAATGAGGTCCGTCCTCACTCGAGCCTCGGATACCTGACGCCGGCAGAGTTTGTTGCCAGCAGAAGATCAACAATTGCAGCGCCCGCTAACGCGACGGGTCGGGACGCTGCGGTGTGTGGGGCCTTCGCGCCCCGACCCGTCGCTCAACCGCTCCGTCAGGGGCATATCGAAAAGGCAGTTCTGGTCGCTCACCCAAAATAGCCGTGGTCCGAAGAATCAGGGCAGGTCA
>JBBAOE010000120.1:0-1318 GCA_040401595.1 Burkholderiaceae bacterium | reverse complement strand
GCCAACGCATTGCTTGCCGTCTGCGAGCGCCTGGCCGAGGGCGGCACACCCTCGCTCAAGGACCGCGTGGTGGCCGTTCTCAGCCAACTCCGCAACCGCATTTGCCAGTGACCCCGCACCCTCCAGATCAATCGCTGATGGCCTTGGTCATCCTTTGTGCTTTGGCACTGCTCTGCGCGTGGTCCGTCAACTTTTTGCTTCAACTACTGAAATGATTTGCTCACTTGAAGGACTCACCGGCTCTAGCTTCAACGGCAAGCCGACCATGCGGACGGGCGGCAAAAGCCCCGAGCGGTCATGCTGGGAGCTTTTAGCCTGGGCCGTTCTTGAACAGGCGGTGGACGATCTGGCCACGTTCGCCAGATATGGGTTGATCACGCCCAAGGGCGATTGCCGGCCTTGGCCGTTTGTTTTGCAGCGCAGGCGTAAGCGCAGCGGCGGCAGTTGGCAATATTTCAACTATCGCCAGCGAGCAAACATCTGCTGCTGCCAGGGGCCGCACGAACATCGGCAACTGCGCGCATGGTTTCTTTCGGACGAGGCCAAGGGCTATTGCGACCTCATCGGGTGCAACCTCGATCCCGCCGAGATTTTCGCCAGCACCATCAAACACCACAGCGGAGGCAAACTATGAGCCACGAGATGGAGATGGAGGACTACATGGTGGATCTGCGCCGCAAGGTGGCCATCGTCGAGGAGCAGAACCAAGCACTGCGCGAGCAAAACAGTCGTTTGACGCTGGCTCTTGACGAGGCGTTGGCCATCGCTCGCCGTTATCGCGGCGGCAATGCCGAGGAGGAAACACTTTGAGCCAGGCTCTCGTAAGGGGAATGCTGGTCGGGCAGGTAGACCTTGGGGGGTCTTTCCAAGCCTGCTCGGCCAGCTATTCCTCTACTGAAGACTCAATGGCGCGGAGCATTGTGCGATTGGAATGCGAGGCCGAGGAGTTGCGGGCGAGCCTAGCAATGGTGGAGGCCGAGCGAGATTTGCTCCGCATTCAAGTGCAAGCGGGCGAGCAGCTAGGTCTGGCCCTGGTCAAAACTATTGACGAGCTAAAGACCGAGAATGCCGAGTTGGCCGTCAAGCTGGTGAACCTGCAAGGCCGCAGCCGGCCCGCCACCTTGGACGAAATTTCGGAGAGCGTGCGGGAGAAATACGACGAGCGGCACGAAGGGGAGGGCATAGAAAATGAGTAAGATGTCCCGAGACAAGGGGAAGCGCGGCGAGCGCGAGTTTTGCGAACTCCTCCGCGAGCACGGCTTTGATGCCAGGCGCGGCCAGCAGTTTGCCGGTGGCAACGACTCGCCTGATGTGGTGA
>JBBAOE010000119.1:0-1334 GCA_040401595.1 Burkholderiaceae bacterium | reverse complement strand
TGATGGCGGAATTCACGTACACGAACGTGACGCTCAACGTGAATCTGGACGACGCCACCTTCGCGCCTGCGATTCTTCGCCGACCATGATGGAGACCCTCAGAGATCGTCCTCGATCAGTGCCTCGACCCGCCCGGCTTTGACGGCCGCCAGAAGCGCCGCATGGTCACGCTCATTCTGGTCGGCATACGCTTCGGCAAATGCGCCTATCGCCAAGTCGAATTGATCGGATTTACCCAAATAGCCACTGATCATGGCCGCATCGCCGGACTTGGCATGGGCACGCGCCAGAACCCAGCCACACACCTTGGCGTAGTGCTTGAGTTCCCTGGCCCCGTAGCCACCGACCGGTAGGGAAAACTTCATGTCCCGTAGCTGACGTCCAAAGTAATCGCGTCCCAGCCGGCTCCGCGTCCAGCCGAGAAAAATATCGCTGCACGCCTGCATGAGGCGTTGCCCCATGACCACTCGCTGTCCCTGATTCTCGTACCGACTCTTGCCCGCATAAGGCTCAAGCACCGAAGGCCTGGCTTCCTTGAATTGGAGAAGGAGCGGGTGATTGTCGCGGGAGAAAAAGAGGCCGATATAGGTGCGAGTGCCCACGCTGCCGATCCCAACCACCTTGATGGCGGTGTCCTCCAGGCGGTAGCGGTCCAGCAGCCCGTGCAGTTCGTCGGGCAGAGAGAGGCGATACGCTTCGAGTGCCATTGCCACGTCGGCGTCATGCAATGCGGCAGTGGCATGGTAAATCAGCGGTGGCTGATCGATCAGGCGATGGCGTCCGCCTACCACGTCGGTAATTGTTGGCACGATCTGCTCGCCCAACCGTTGCCGAGCCTTGTCGACGTATTTGGCGTGGCGTTTCCTA
Organism: Burkholderiaceae bacterium; assembly: GCA_040401595.1. GTDB lineage: Bacteria > Pseudomonadota > Gammaproteobacteria > Burkholderiales > Burkholderiaceae_E > RFPW01. Next base: position 467 of record JBBAOE010000119.1, on the reverse strand, counting down.
TCCTTGGCATCAGTGGCCATGTCGATCAAGGTGTGCCCATCCAGTCGCGTGTACAACGTCTCGAGTGGACTCTTTTTCGAGAAGTCTCGCAGCCCCTCTCGATAGGCGCGAACGCAGCGGATGGCTGCAGCTGTCGTGTCGGCATGATCGTTGTCGCGCGCGGCCACTGCAAAGCTCACGGCGAGACGCTTGATATCCCACTCCCAGGGCGCCGGGAGTGTCTCGTCAAAGTCATTGATATCGAAGATCAGATTCCGCTCTGGCGAGCCAAAGAAGCCAAAGTTGAGCAAATGGCAATCCCCACAGGCCTGGACCCGTATGCCGCTGGCCGGGGTCGTCGCCAGATCAGCCGCCATCAGCCCGGCTGACCCGCGTAGAAACGTGAATGGACTGCGTACCATGCGCCCATACCGAATGGGTATCAGTTCGGCTACGCGGTCCCGGTTGGATTCCTCGAGAATGCTGAC
>JBBAOE010000118.1:0-1351 GCA_040401595.1 Burkholderiaceae bacterium | reverse complement strand
TCAACCACCCCGTTTTGAAGACGCTCGCCATCGCCAGCTTTGCACTCTTTTTCCTCCATCCGCTGGTGATCAAGCTTCTCGAGAAGTTCACGGTGCGGGAATGGCTCTCTGGCGCATACGATCCTCTCCCTGGGGTCGTCCTATGGGTGCTCTGGACTCTTGTCGTAACGATGCTGTCTTACGGGATCGCCGTCACGATCCGCTGGCTTGTGCCTGGACAAAGTCGCCGCGTCATCGGCTGGTGACGTGCGCGTGCCGGCCATGACCGCTCTCCCAGCGGCCACGGTCTTCAGAACGGGCTCGCGAACAGAAAAAAACGCCCAGCGGTCAGCGGATCGCAGCGCGAAAACGGATGGAATGAGGTCTCCGATTCACTTCGGGCCAACACGGAAAACCGGTCCGGCGGGAAATAGTCGAGCACTTGCCCGACGGATCCACCAAGTTTTTCCAAGCCACAACGAACATGCACTTCAATGAGAAAATCCGTCCCGCGTGCCAGCACGGCGGAAGCCCCACCTAAAGCCATGCACTCCGCACCTTCCACGTCCAGAAAAACGACGTCTGGCATGCCAAAACACTCGGCGATGCCGTCGATCGTAAGCGATCGAACTCTCACCTGCCCCTCCGCCCCCGTGCCATCGTCGAGTTGCCCGTTGAATTCACGGTTCAACACGACGTCGCCGAGGCGATCGGAAATCGCAGCCTGCACAAGCTCGACCCAGGGCATGCCGTTCAGGTCGCGATTTCTCATGGCGACGGCATGATTGTGAGGATTGGGCTCGATCGCGACGACCTTTCCGGTTGGCCCGACCTCGCGCGCGATCATCAGGGCCACCACCCCTTGATGCGCGCCGATGTCAAAGACCAGTGCGCCCTCCCGGAGACGTGACGTGCGAAGCGCGGCGATCTCGGGCATATCGGCTTCCGACCAGTCGTGGTCATACCATGCTTGGGCGACCGGGTCGGCCAAGTACACCCTGAGGACGGAGTCGCCGTATCGGTGCTCAACCACCCTTGGCCGAAAGGCGTGAATAGTGAGCCACACCCGCCACGCCTTGAGCCAGTCGACAACGCCCAAGGGCAACCATCGGAGCACACACGATTTCGTTCTCTTGAGCATCCGCTCTCCCAATGTGCTCGCGGCGATTTTTCCCGTGCTGTGCGAGGTGAAAACCCTATGGTAATGTTCAGAGCGATGTGTGTGCGTGCGTGCGTGCAAGCGCACGCCTTTCCTGTGGGCGATATCGGCCCTGCCCCGCTTCCACTCCATGATTCCCAAGATCATCCACCAGACCTGGAAGTCGGCTGTCATCCCGCCTCACCTGCGCGGCTTCCAGGATTCGTGGCGGCA
>JBBAOE010000117.1:0-1379 GCA_040401595.1 Burkholderiaceae bacterium | reverse complement strand
GACGACGTACGTCGTCAACGGGAAATGTAGCTACGACGACGGCAGTCGTCAAGTCCAGGGATCAGCGAGTGAGTGGGCCCTACGCAGTAGCGGAGGAGACGCCCAGCCGATGCCGCCGCGTCGCTACGCCGCGGGATCGGCCGGGCTGCGGCACGCCGAGATTTTCTGGAGGCGGTTTCACGCCCGCGATGGCAAAGTCAACGCTGGCACAACCACAGAAACATCGGGACACAAGGCGAGCGTCGGGCAGTTGAGCCAAAAAACGTGGCCGCACGTGGCTCGCCGTGTTCCAGCATCTAACGGACGAGCGTCGTTTCCTGCCCAGACAGCGGGCGATCCTCAGGAACAGTCGCTGCGTCTGCCATGTTTGTCACGCTGAACGATCAAGTTGAGCAGCTCGCGACCAACCGGCTCGCTTTACCGCAGGACGTTACCGCGAGCCTGCTCCAACGCCTGGTTCTGCCGTGTTGTAAATGCCAGCAGCATCAGCGCGTCTGATCGCTTGCGCCAACTGATGGGACGTCTTCTTGTCTGTCTCTGTGCGAAATGCACCGACGAGAGCGTCTCTGACTGTGGGCGTCCTCAAATCCGCTAGCGTATCGATCGCCCTATTGCGATTCGGCCCCTCCTGCTGGCTCAGCAGTTCAATCAGCCGATCCTCGACGCAAATTGAACGGTCGATCTCACGCAGCATCTCTGCAGAAAACGCCGCGATTGGTGATTGATCGTCGTTCATTTGTGCAAGGAGTGCAGGGACTGCTGCCGCGGCATCGCCCCTAAACTGCCCCAGCGCGCAAGCCGCATGCCAACGGATGCCGGGGTTTTCATCGTTGAGAAACCGAATTAAGGCGGGCACGATCGTGTCAGGATGGCGATGGATCTTGCCAAGCGTCGCTAGCGCGCGAACACGGATCATTAGGTCGGGGTCATTCAGCAATTCAAGTAGGAGTGGTATCGCCTCGTCGGCGACCGACGTCTTGGCGAAGGGGCCTGCGGTGTCATCTGCGAACTCATGCCAGTCCGAAATCGATCGCAACGCGGCAATAAACTGCTCGGGTGTTTCGCATCTATTCTGCGGCACCTCGGGTCGCGTGGAATTCTCAGGAACGAAGGGCATTGGCTTTGGCTGCACCGGGTGAGCTCGAAGCATTGCATCAAGCTTGGCCTGATTCTGACGAAGACTACTGGCCGCATTCCACCACCCGAGAAGGGCCGCACAAGCCACCAGCGCGATCAGAATGGTTGGGATACTCAACTGCGCACGTGGACGCATATTAGAGCCTCGCATGTGGTTGTCCTCCATGTACTGGGTTGTTGAACTGCAGAACGCTCCGCATCACCCGGCCGCCGCGATTGATGCCAGAAATCATTGACGACCC
>JBBAOE010000116.1:0-1431 GCA_040401595.1 Burkholderiaceae bacterium | reverse complement strand
TGAACTGGTGATCACCCGTCACTTCAGCAAAGGCGTTGATCTTTTCCTGCGGGACTTCGATCCAGTCCGACACGCCAACCTCGGTTCCGGCCAGCGCGCGAAACTCATCCAACGTCAGTGATTTTCCGGCCATGCACGTCACTCCCCATGATCTGATTTGCAGCCAGCCTAGGCCCCGCTTCACGTTCACGTCAACCCAGCAGAATCGTGTAAACACGACGCTGTTAACTTCATGATTAGTTTTGATTAACCATAATCCATCGTTACTGGAATTGGGCATCCGCAGTGCCGCCCCAGGCACGCCGATCACAAAGGATCGCCCGCCATGACCAGCAACAACCCCGCCGCCGCCCGTGCCCTGGCCGCCCTTGCCCTGCTCGCCAGCACCGATGCCGGTGCCGTGACGGTCACCAGCCTTGCCGGCGCGCCCGACCCCGTCCCGCTGCCCGGGCAGCAGTTAGTGGTCAGCTTCGACGCGCCAGCGGCGCCCGGCTTCAGTTGGACCGGCGGCCTGGCCACGGCCATCGACGCGATCGCAGCCAATTTCAGCATGTTGGTCATTGTAGTGCTCCCCCTCGGCCATGCGGCTGCCCAGCCGCGAACAATTCAAACAAAGTCTGAACAGTAAAAATGTAACGTATTTTTTACCTCTAAGAAAGAATAAATTAAGTTAATTAAAATTTCTTGTTCATGTTAAGGCCATGCGTGTTGTCTGGCAGGCGCACAGCAGCGATCAGCGCGGGCGTTCGGCGATCTGGGTTGGATCAATCAGCCGGCCATCGGGCGCGGCTGTGAAGGTCGTTTGGGTGGGATAGGCGAACTCCACGCCCAGTTCGGCAAAGCGGCGCACGATGGCAAAACCCACCGCCTGCCGCGCCGCGGTCATGGCCTCCAGTTCGGGAACGGTCACGAAGAAGATCAGCTCGAAATCCAAGCTGGACGGGCCGAACCCCGTGAAGGCGGCGCGATCGAAGCGACAATCGGCCTGCGCGTCCACAATGGCCTGCAGATGGCCGGGCAGCGCCTCCAGCAGATCGGGCGGGGTCTGGTAGACAATGCCGAAATTCAGCACCACGCGCCGTTCTTCAATGCGGCGCAAATTGGCCACCTGCTGTTCCAGCAGCTTGGTATTGGCCATCACCAGTTGCTCGCCCGACAGGGATCGCATGCGGGTGGTCTTCAGCCCGATATGCTCCACAGTGCCGGTGGAGGTGCCGTAACTGATTGTGTCCCCCACCCGGAACGGACGGTCGAACAGGATGGCGAGCGCGGCAAACAGATCGGAAAAAATCCCTTGGGCGGCCAAGCCGATGGCGATGCCGCCGACGCCCAGACCAGCCACCAGCGCGGTGACATTCACGCCAAGGTTATCGAGAATCAGGATCGCCGCCAGCAACCAGACCACGACATTGACCAGCACGGTGATGATGC
>JBBAOE010000115.1:0-1435 GCA_040401595.1 Burkholderiaceae bacterium | reverse complement strand
TCCCTTTTTGGGCAGATCATGATTCAAGGCCTGTTTTGGCAGGGGTGATCATGGCTGGTTACGGAGATATTCGCACGGCGCGGCGTGGTGAGGCGTTGATTGAGGCGATCGGTGGATTGGGAACGGTGAACCTGCGGCGGCTTGGTGCGGGGCGAGCGGGCGAGATGGGGGCGCACCGGTTCCTGTCGTCGCCACATGCGAGTGTTGAGGCGATTATCGACACGGCATCGGAGCGGACTCGCGAGGCGGCACAGGGGTTGGATGTGGTGTGCGCGCAGGACACCACGGAGATCAACTTTGCGGGCAGTCATGGCAAGCGCGGCGGCTTGGGGCCTGGTGGCAACGGCGATGTCCCGGGCTTGTTTGTGCATGCCCTTATCAGCATTGATGCAACCAGTGAGGCTGTTTTAGGCTTGAGCGGTGCTAGGACTTGGACCCGGAGCGAGCAGCCGCTGCCGCCGCGCCATCTGCGTGCACCCAAGGACAAGGAGAGCAGCAAGTGGCTTGAGGGTGCCCAGCGGGCGCAGCAGGCTCTGGCCGGTGCATCGACGATCACGGTTGTCGGTGACCGTGAGAGCGACATATTTCATCTGTTTTCTGCACGGCCAGAGGGCGTCGAACTGGTGGTGCGCGCGCGGCAGGACCGCCCGCTGGCCCGCCCGCGCGCCGGCGCGCAGGATGACGTCGTCGCCCAGACCCGCTGGATGCACGAAGCAGTCGCCAATGCCCCGAGGGAAGACACCATCGCAGTCGCGGTTGCCCCCAAGGGACCAGGTGATCGCGGGCGGACCGCCACTGTGGAAGTCCGGCGTCAACGCGTCCAATTGGCACCAGCCAGAGGCCATAGCGGCGAACCAGTTGAGGTGTTCATCGTCGAAGCCCGCGAGATCAACCCGCCTGAACCCGCACCTAATGCCCGTCCGCCCCTGCACTGGGTCCTAATCGCCACCCAAGACCGGCCCGGCGCACAGATCATCCAGCTCTACAAGCTGCGCTGGCGGATCGAGGAAGTGTTCCGATGCCTCAAGAGCGATGGGCTGGCCATCGAAGACACTCAGGTCCGCGACCCCGAACGCCTGTTCCGCCTTGTAGCCCTAGCGATGTGCGCCGCAGCCCGCACCATGCAGTTGGTCGATGCACGCGACGGCAGCACGCGCCCCGACACCGACATCCTTGACCCCGTGTTCCGCACCGCCGTCAAGGCGCTGTCCGACAAGTTGGAAGGCAAAACCGACCGGCAAAAGAACCCCCATCCTGTCTATACACTCGCCTATGTCGCCTGGGTCTGTGCAAGGCTTGGCGGTTGGAACTGCTACTACAAACCACCAGGCCCCAAAACCATGCGCACCGGCTGGTCCGTCCTATCCCAAACCCTCACCGGCTATACTCTCGCCCTCAACTCCACAACAAACCAAATTCCGTGAATCCCGTAGCC
>JBBAOE010000114.1:0-1456 GCA_040401595.1 Burkholderiaceae bacterium | reverse complement strand
CCTCATCATGGGGTTGATATTAAGCGGCGATCTTGCGGTGCTGCAAGCGTCGATGTTGGATAGTCTGGCGTTTGATCCTTTCGCGCTGTTTTATGATTGCTGCGGCCCTGCCGAAGTAGGCGTCGGCTGGCGTTACGTTGTCGAGGCTCTCGTGATAGCGCCGGTGGTTGTAATGCTCGACGAAGGCACCGATCTGAGTCTGCAGGTCGCCGGGCAGGAAGTAATTTTCCAAGAGGATGCGGTTTTTAAGGGTCTGATGCCAACGCTCGATCTTGCCCTGGGTCTGGGGATGCATGGGAGCGCCCCGGACATGGCTCATGCTTCGGGCCTCGATGTAGTCCGCCAGCTCCCCCGCGATGTAGCTAGGGCCATTGTCGCTGAGCAGCCGCGGTTTGTGGCGCACATGGGCCTGATCGCATCCTGACGCAGCCAACGCCATGTCCAGCGTATCGGTGACGTCCTGCGCCCGCATGGTGGCGCAGAGCTTCCAGGCGATGATGTAGCGCGAGTAATCGTCGAGCACCGTCGACAGATACATCCAGCCCCAGCCGATGATCTTGAAGTAGGTGAAGTCGGTCTGCCACATCTGGTTGGGCCGGGTGGTTTTGGTGTGGAACTCGTTCGCGGCCTTGATCACCACATAGGCCGGGCTGGTGATCAGGTCGTGGGCCTTGAGAAGCCTGTAAACACTGGCTTCCGACACGAAGTAGCGTGCCTTGTCGGTAAACCGCACAGCCAGTTCCCGAGGCGACAGTTCGGACTGCTCCAGCGCCAACTCGATGATCTGGTCATGGATGTCCGCCGGGATGCGGTTCCACACCCGACTTGGCGCTGAGGGCCGATCCTGCAGCGCCTCAGGGCCACCGCCCATGTAACGGTCGTACCAGCGATAGAAGGTCCGCCGTGGAATGCCCAGCCGGTCCAGCGTGCGCTGCGCTGGCAGATGTGACTGCTCGACGAGCTTGATGATCTCGAGCTTTTCGGATGCGAGATATCTCATGCCTCTTCGTCCCCATCCGCGATCATGCTTTTTTTAAGCAGACGGTTTTCCAGCGTCAGATCGGCGACGCATTCCTTCAACGCGCTAGCTTCACGGCGCAGATCCTTGACCTCATCGGTGGTGGCGGCGCGCGCGGTATCGCCCGCCAGGCGGCGCTTGCCGGCTTCCATGAACTCCTTGGACCAGGTGTAAAACAGGCTCTGTGCAATCCCTTCCTTGCGGCAAATCTCAGCGATGCTGTCTTCGCCGCGCAGGCCGTCCAGCACAATGCGGATTTTATCTTCCGCTGAAAAATGCCGTCGGGTCGCACGGCGTATGTCCTTCATCACCTGCTCGGCAGGCTTTTTGGCGCTTGAGGATCTAGGGTTCATCTTGGTTCCTTCGTCATAACGACGAGACCAAAACTCTCCTTAAATCACAACCGTAAATCTGGGACACAGGTGCTGACGGGGAACA
>JBBAOE010000113.1:0-1462 GCA_040401595.1 Burkholderiaceae bacterium | reverse complement strand
GATTCGTTTGCTGCAGCCGCAGCGTCGGCGGCGTGTGCAGACGTTACGAACGTGGCCACCAGAGCGAGGGTGCCCAAACAATGCGAAGCGAACGCAGCAGAACTGAGCGTCTTCATTAAAAATCTCCAGAGGTTGTACCAGCTCGGTTTGAGCCAGTCACTCCAGTGCAATGTGCTCTGCCAATGTCAAGCAACGATGAGTCGGTGCTCATAATGTCCTCACGATTGCTCTGTTCAATGGGGACCTCGCGACACTCTGGTTGATCCATGCGTTTTCATCTGCGCCTCGCTCACACGCTTTCACTGACACTGCTGGCCTTCACCGCCGTGGCCGTGCTGGTCTCGGGTGGCCTAACCGCGTGGCATCTGCGTAATGGTTTTGGCGAGTACCTGGCCGCGCGCGATGTTCAGCACTTTGAGCGCTTGGTGAACCTCGTCGAAACACGCCTGGCCCGAGAGGGCAACACGTCAGAATTGCTCGCTGGCCGGATGGACTTTCGCGGCTTACTCGATGAACTGGCTCCGAGACCTGAGGGATCCCCGGGAATGCCAGGAATGCCAGGCAGGTTGCCGCCGTTCGCCAGTAACCCGGACGCCTTTCCCAATCGCATCCAGGTGCTGGCGCCAAACGGCTCTGTTCTGCTTGGGGCACCTCATATCGAACGCGTAGGCGTCGGGCCCGTCGTCGAGCGGTCGGTACACGCTAATGGCCAGGTCGTGGCGTTGGCCCGCATGCGTCCCGCACCCGCCGTGCACACTGGTGCCGAAGCACGCTTCCTGAGCGAGCAGTACGCACTGATCGCCGCAAGCGGTCTCGGACTCATCGTCCTGGCCTTGATCACCGCCACCGGGCTCGCGCGTCGCTGGACCCAACCGCTGGCCGCCGTGGAGGATGCGACGCGGCGCCTGGCTCGGGGTGAACTGACGGTGCGTCTCGCGAACAGCCCTACCCTGGCTGCACGCAGCGACGAAATTGGTGACCTCGTGCGTAACGTCAATGAAATGGCCGAAGGGCTTCAGCAGTTAGAAAGCGCGCGGCGCCGCTGGCTGGCCGATATTTCGCACGAATTGCGCACGCCGCTGACCATACTGCGCGGGGACATTGAAGCGCTGCATGACGGGGTCCGGCCGCTGCGATCTGAAGCCATTGCGGTGCTCTATGAGGAAGTGCTGCGTCTGAACAGGTTGGTGAACGACCTGCACCTGCTGGCGATGTCCGATCTGCAGACGCTGCCCTGCCACATGGTTGAAGACGATGCCGTGGGCCTTGTGCAGCGCATTCAAGGCCGCTATGAAAGCCGTGCCCAAGTCGCTGGGCTGCGCCTCCATCTGGTGGTTCCCGACGGCATACAAGCGCTGGGCGTGCAATGGGACGCCGGTCGCATTGAGCAACTATTGGCCAATCTGTTGGAAAACTGTCTTCGTTACACCCAGGCGCCAGGTTGGGTTCAGATGCGCTTGGA
>JBBAOE010000112.1:0-1478 GCA_040401595.1 Burkholderiaceae bacterium | reverse complement strand
CTTGGCGCGGTGTTGGTGCAGGGCGCGGCGAATCGCTGAAGCCCTCGGCTGGCACTTCCTCGGCGGGTGTTGTCTCAAGCCCTGCGTCCATGTAGGTGACAATAAAAGCAAACGCGCTGCGGCACGCCCGGCTGATTGCCCGAGTCTGCGCCATTGCCCTCTTGGCAAACTCATCGCGCTTGGCCCAGGTGCGCTCGTCATCCCCCACGAAGCCCTCGGCCTCGCAAATGACAACGCCCGTGTCCATTTTGCGGACTTGGCCGATGGCGCGAAAGCCCGTCTCGATGCGCTCAACGTCTTTGGCCGAGGCCACGCAGCCGTAGGCGTTGGCAATGCTTTGCCAGCCCTCCACGCGGACGTATTTGCGCCCCTGTATGTTCTCCGCCGTCTTGGTGACGATGTCCTTGCAGATAGCGGCGATTTCCGTTGCTTGACGCTGGTGCGCCACTTGGTGTGTTGTGCCGTTTGACACTACTAACTGGTTCGTATCCATTGGTGTGTGTTCTATTGCGGGTCGAGCGTTTGCGCGCTCGGCCCGTCTTGGTTTTCGTTCAGATGGGCGGGCCTCCGTGTTTGGTTGACCGTCCGAAAGTTTGATCCCAGCCATAGACCGCCACCGCGAGCGCGGCCCATTCGTGGCTCTTGATGCCGTAGGTCGGGCCTTGGTTCTTCTTCGTTCCCTGCGGCCCCACGCGATCAATCAACGCCTGGCGCACATTGCCGTCTTTGGCGCGTGGTGAATTGCAGAGGTGCAGCTTCACATCTTTACGAAACACTCGGGTCAAGTTGCCGCCGCTGACACTGGCTGTCTGCATGAAGCGACCGATCCAGACGCACGTCTCAAAAACCGACGCACCGACAGCCATGCCGTAGCTTGCGATCATCTCGCAAAATACATGACGGCGAGCCCACAGGCCGTGGCTTAAAAAATGTTCGTTCTCATAGATGCCGTGGCTGATGACTTGGCGTCCGTCGAAAATGGCAAAGGCCGATTTGTCCGTGCCGGGATCGACGCCCACCACCACCGAGTCCACGCTTTCGGGGCAGTCGCCGCAGTCGGTCATGTCGCCAAAGATGGATTGGCCGCATTTGCAATAGTGGATCTCGCGGCTCATCAGTTTTCGATCTCCTCCCCTTCGTGCCGCTCGTCGTATTTCTCCCGCACGCTCTCCGAAATTTCGTCCAAGGTGGCGGGCCGGCTGCGGCCTTGCAGGTTCACCAGCTTGAAGGCCAACTCGGCCTTCTCGGTCTTTAGCTCGTCGATAGTTTTGACCAGGGCCAGACCTAGCTGCTCGCCCGCTTGCACTTCAATGCGGAGCAAATCGCGCTCGGCCTCAAGCAAGGCAATGGTCGCCCGCAACTCCTCGGCCTCGCACTCCAACCGCACGATGCTCTGCGCCATTGCGTCTTCAGTAGAGGAATAGCTGGCCGGGCAGGCTTGGAAGGACTCCCCAAAGCCCACCCGCCCGACCAGCATT
>JBBAOE010000111.1:0-1505 GCA_040401595.1 Burkholderiaceae bacterium | reverse complement strand
CACTGTTGGCGGCAATGTTGGTGAAGAGAGCGGCGGCAGTGGCAGTGGCGGTGGGCACGGACAGCCAAGTAGCGATTCCAGGAGCGGAGTTTGACGGGGCGATGTAGTAACGAAAAAGATTGTAGCTGGTTGTGCGGAAGCCATTGACGTTGGTATTGGTGGCTAGGGCGATATAGTAACCAACAAGAGCGATGTCGGCCGGATCGGTGCCCTTGGGGGCTTGCGGGATTAGGCCAAAAAACTGGGCACAGTTTGGGGCTCCCCCTGGAGCCAGACCCCCCGATCCGTTAAAGTAGTAAAAGGGGACCGCGGCGTTGGTTAGGTTGGTGGGAAAGGTATCGACTCGACTAAAAGTTTTCCCGCGTTGCGCAAAAGTGGAGAGGTCGCGGGCCATCAGGAGACAGGCGGCGCGGGCTTCGCGGGTGGCGTCGGTTCGCCGATTGGCATTCGACCAGGCTTTGGACATTTGATCCTGCATGCCGACCATCATGAGAAGAATGACAGAAAGAACAGTAGTGGCGGCCATGAGTTCGATGAGGGTGAAGGCCGCCATGGTGCGGATAGGGATGAAGGGGTTAAGAGAGGAAGGGGTTAAGGGGGTGGCGCGGCGATTTTGGATGTCAAATTTTTCCCCGCGGTTGCGGGACGCGCCACCGCGGCTGCGGGACACGAACGTGCTTACGTGCGGATGTTGGATTGTGAAGAGGCACGTATGTGCAAATGTGCGAAAGTAAGAATGTAGTTTAGGAGAAAACGTGGCGGACTTAGTATGAAGTTCCGGCGATGAAGCACGTAAAGATCGCGAAGGCGGCGCAGTGCCCGAAGCCATCGATTGGCGGGTTGGGCTTTTCACAGGAGGGAGGTGCTTCCGGCAAACAGAAAGGGAGGGGTTCATTTGTAAGGAATTACCCCGCTAAATAGGTGCTGGGTTCGATTCGTGGCTGGGGCGCTGGCGGGGCTTTCCACCGACACATCCACTTTTTGCGGGTAGCCGCCCGTTCGGCTGGGTGCCGTGCCTGATCCAGCGAAGTGAAATGTTTTGTCCATGGTCACCTTCACTAAGAGAACAGAGCCGTTGGTCCCTTTCGTGTACCAGTCGGGCAGGGTCAATGAGGAGTTTGTTGGTCGTAGCATAATGGGACTATTGGAGGAGTCGGCGCGCACGTCTTGGGCGTAGGCGAGGTAAATATTTCGGGTCGAGCTGCTGCCACTCATCGAAATCGTCTCGTAGTTGGCGGCGACAAGATCATTAGATCCAGTTTTTTGAATCAGTTTTCCCCCGCTTGTACTTGTCTGGTCGCTCAGGTCGGCCATGATCGCCTGCGCGATCAGGGCGGCTTGGGTGGCCTCGTAGGACTCTTTGCTCATGTTGAGGCCGAGGGGGAAGAGGGCGATGATGGAGGTGAAGGCGACGGCGGCGACGCCCATGGCGATGACGACTTCGGTGAGGCTGAACGCCGCCGGAAGGCGGCGAGGGATTCGGGGGTTAAGGGGGGAAGGGGTTA
>JBBAOE010000110.1:0-1565 GCA_040401595.1 Burkholderiaceae bacterium | reverse complement strand
GCCTTCAAGTCACTGGCAGATGCTTCAACGTTGATCGTTGCCCCTGGCGAAAAGACCGAGCCATCCGAGGGGGAGATGAGGGTAATGGAGGGTGGGGGATTGATCGGCGCGGCCGAGGATCCAAAAAGCTCCATAGTTGCGAGCGTGAGCGTGCCTCCAGTGGTATTACCCGTGCCGCTTTCATCACTGATTTTGAGGCGCCAGGTACCGGCCGCGTTTTCGCCCCAGTTGCGGACCGTCATGAATTTCCAATTGGAGTAGTTGTCGTTCGAGTCGCTGCGCACCTCGGCCAAACGGCTGACCGTACCGGACGGAGAGGTGAGCGTGATCTTGAGGTTTCCCCTGGCGGTATGGGTGATGCTTACCGCAACCGTAACATGCTCCACGCGAAGGTTGTCTTGGGCAGAAACATTGAATTCGCGCGTGATACCGGTCGTGTTGATGTTGGGAATTGCCACGCTTAATCCAGTTTGGGAGACCGTTCGCTTAAGTTGGCTAGATAGATTGACCCAGGTTGCAGCCAGATTGACCGCTGCCGTGGCGTCGATCAGTCCCGCACCAAACTTATGGTTGTGGTTGATGTTGGCAGGCGCCACCGGCGTTTTCCAATCCGTGTCCGACGGATTTACCTTTTTAGCCGAGCGCATAAGAATCTCCTGCACATCACGCCAGCCAAGATTCGGGTTGGCCTCCAACATCAGTGCCACCACACCAGACGCCGTGGGTGTAGCGGAAGAGGTGCCTCCAAAGTCGCTCTCATAATCGCCCGCCACATATCCATCCGCTCCGGTTCGATCCGTCGTGGTTTTACCGAGGGCAGGGCTCGTCCCGCTGGAGGGTGAAACAATCACTAAATTAGCGCCTGATTCGCTGTACCAGGCCTGCCTGGATTGACTGTCAAATGCGCCTACGGCAATCGTATAGATGGAATTCGCGTAACCGTCGTAGTTTGAATTGTCGTTCACATCCAGACCATTCCCACCCGCCCATAAAATAATGGTGCCCTTACCCGCACGCCCGGTTTCCACAGCATTTTTCAAAGCAGCCAAGGTCAATGGACCGGGCGCTTCCAGATTGGTGCCGGTGTCGTTGGGCCCCCAACTGTTGCTCTTAATCTGGATAAGCTGGGGCAGGTAGTTCATGGCATCTGCTTCTTGCTGGTCGGTGGTGCCAGCGGCAATCAGCCGCATGCCGACCAATATCGCTTCAGGCGCAGATCCAGAAACTCCCAGAGAGTTGTTACCCCGTGCTGCCGCATCGCCAGCACAGGCCGTTCCGTGATCATCCCCCGCTCCGGGGCTGGGATCGTTCGGCGTGGCATCATTCCAGTCGTAATCGTTGGTCGTGTCTATGTTGCCGACAAAATCTGGATGCGATGTCTGCACCCCGTCATCAACGATGCCTATACGAATGCCGCGCCCGCGAACGCCAGCGCCGTTTATCGGATAGGCCCAGATGCTCTCAATGTTAAGATCTGTTCCTAAGACCGCACCAGACTGGTTGTTGAATTTCAGATGCCACTGCTGGTTGATCAATGAATCATTAGGCATCGCTCGTTTGGATTG
>JBBAOE010000109.1:0-1577 GCA_040401595.1 Burkholderiaceae bacterium | reverse complement strand
GGCGCCGACCCGTCAAAGCGGCGCCCCCCAGGCCTGCTGTGCCTGCCTGACCCATTCAGTAGCCTTTCATCGGGCAGATCAAGGACAGGCAGTAGCCACCACCGAGGAAGGACCTCAGCCGCTACGCGGATCAGGCTGCACAATCATTCTAAGGAGCTGAAGGTGCACAAGGACAGGAGAGCAATTTCCAAGGTCGGGTTCGCGTAGCCAAAGTCGTCGCTGCTTCCGCGAGCCTGTTGCAACCTTGGGCACGCAGCCGCAGTTACTTTCTGGCGTGTAGCGATGCGTCGGGGATAATCGTGCAATTTGGAAAGTCTGGCAGTGGGGGAAGTTTCTGGGAAGACTTGAGGATGGGGCAACCAGCAATATTTGTAACTGCTTCCCGTCTTTCTTCTGCGACGGAAAGCGCGGTGCAGTCGTAACCAACGACGTATCTGATCATACTTTCATCCGAGCTGAACGAGGCAAGCAATGACTAGCGAAGCCCACTTGAGAAGTTGAAGCCTTGAAGTCTGTGACCTGGTACTTGAGTTCGCCGTTACTTATTACATCTGAGGCGACGGGTCCCAAACTGTCACCGCCCCTTGCCCCGCCCTTCCCTGCCAATTCATCGCCGCTCCCCTCCGCCCCTTCCTCTGAACACTTCCTCGCCCCTCTCCTCCCTTTCCACGCCGCCGCCACCTCTGCTCCCTGTAACGCAGAATTACGATGGAGCACGAGGGCCTCAAGAGCTTTGTCCACCTGCTGCACTGCGCCAAAATACGTCCGATCGTGCTTCCACTGTCGCGGCCCTCAACCGCCCTTGACCTGTATGGCCCTGGGCCGTGCGAGGTGGAGAAAGGCACGCAGCAAGGACACGGAAAGGAGCATCTCGGCCAGCTTTGTGACGTGGGGTACAGGCACAGGACAACATGAGGCGCACACACCAGCAACCAAAAGGGCAATCGCGGAAACTTGCGCAGAACCTAAAGGCCGCGACTTCTTCTCGCCGCACCACCAGCATGGCTGTCCCCACACCGGCGGTGGAATCGGGAGGGGGTACTGCGTGACCGGCACGTGGACGGTCACGGCCCTCGCGAGCGGCGGGGCCCTCCCGATGACTTCGGTGACCGGCGGGTTGGGCTTCGGCACGACCGACTGCACGTGCGGCTGCTTCGGCTTCGGGGCGAACTTCGGCGGCGGCGGCACCGTCGGCAGCTGCAAGGCATCGTCGCCGCTCAGGGCCTCCTGCAGGGCGTCCGCAGGGGCATCGGTCTCCGCGGCCACCGCCGCCTCCGGCCCGGGCGCGCTCCACAGGCCCTCTGCCCGCGCGAGCTCACGCACCCGAAGGAACTCACGCGCGGCCGTCAGCACCGTGGCCTTACGCTGCTCGGGGTCTGCGGGTCGCCGTGGGCACTTCGGGAGCGGGCTACTCCAGCGGGAGCGCGGGCCAACGGGGCGCTTGCCCAGGTCTGCGAACTCGTCGTGCTCGTCGTCGATGCAGGCCGTCTGGTCCTCGTGCGAGCTGGCCGACCGCAGCCTCTTAGCCGAGCCCGACGGCATGAGGGCTGCAAGGGTCGATTGGGTGGCGGGGGACA
>JBBAOE010000108.1:0-1638 GCA_040401595.1 Burkholderiaceae bacterium | reverse complement strand
TTTGTTGGGGATTGGTAGAGGATTGGAGATTACGACCGACGACGATAAGAATGCGTGTGGGCTCGGCGGCGAATGCCGATACGACTGTTGTAATGAGGAGGGCAGCGTGCGCAGCCAGTGTTCGAACGCGGTGGCAAGAGTTCATCATGATGCAAGGAGACGTGGGGCGCTCGCGAGCGACTCAAGTGGCGTTCTATTCATCCTTGTCCTTGGTCTTCTCGTATTCGGTTGGTAGTTTGGCGATCCATGCTTCCACTTTGGCGGAGAGCTTCTTCACGATGTCGGAGTTTTTGTCGGCGAGGTTCTTCGACTCGGCGGCATCGGCGAGGATGTCGTAGAGTTCGAGTTCGCCACCGTTTTTGCGTGTGGGATAGCGTAGCTTCCATGGGCCTTCACGGATGTAGGCCTCGCTGCCGGTTGAGCTAGTTTTCCAAAAGAGAGGCTTCATGCGCACATGCGGCGCTTTGCCAAGCCAGGCGGCGGACGCATCCTCACCTTCGAAGTCGGCGGAGTTGATCTTCACGCCTGCGATGGCGCAGAGCGTGGGCAACCAGTCCACGCCGCTGATGACGGATCGATCATCGGTGCGGCCTGCGGGCACGTGGCTGGGCCAGCGCACGATCCAGGGACAGCGCACACCGCCTTCCCAGTGCGTGTGTTTTCCGCCACGCATTGCTCCATTGAAGCCCATTTGATTGAAACGCAGGCCGCCTTGGGAGGCCTTGGTCATGTCGGCACCTTGGTCGGTGCTGAAGACGACGAGGGTGTTCTCACGGAGGCCTAGTTCGTCGAGCCGCTTGAGGATCATGCCCACGCTGTCGTCGAGAGACTCGACATCGGCGAGATAACGGCGCATGGCGTCGTCCACATCGCCACCGGCTTTGCGCACCTCGTCGATCTTAATGCGCATCTGCTCAGGAAAATCAGCGTCTTTGACTTTGAGGTCGCTCCAGCGTTTCACCAACGAGTCGATGGGGTTCACAGGATTGTGCGAGATATGGCCCCACACGTTCACATAAAACGGACCGCTCTTGTTCTGCTCGATGAACTTGATAGCGTCGTCATAGATGTAGGCATCGCGGCCGCGTTCATCGGCGACTTTCTTTTTCTTTCCGCCCTCTTCATCGCCACCGCCGATGGTGTCGATGCCATAGGTGCCCGGCTTCGTCTCCGGCCCGATGTGCCATTTGCCGAAGTGCCCCGTGGCATAGCCTTGTTCTTTCAGCAGCTCTGTGATGGTGACATGATCTCCAAAGCCGCCGTTAGCAGGATACTTGGCGTAGGTGGCAGCAAATCTGGAAGTCATCAGCGCCGTGCGTGTCGGGCAACAAGTCGCCCCCATCGCGTAAAACTGCGTGAAGCGCGTGCCATCCTTTGCTAGGGAGTCAATGTTCGGCGTGCGTGAATACGGATGCCCGTAGCAGTGAAGGTCGCTGCCGCCGAGATCATCGGCTAGAAGGAAAACAATGTTGGGTTTGGAAGGAGTGGCTGCAAACGCACTGCATGCGAGCAGCACGCAAATGGTGAAGAGTGTTGTTGGTTTCATGGTGGAGAGGATTTGATGAAAGCTGGAGAATGCCGTCAATTGCGAAGATTGGAGAGATCAATGTATTTCGCTTTTTCGTAGCGTTTTCCAAT
>JBBAOE010000107.1:0-1653 GCA_040401595.1 Burkholderiaceae bacterium | reverse complement strand
CGAATTCCTTCGCGGCCCAAACCTGAATCTTTGACGCCGCCATAAGGCATATTGTCGACGCGGTAGCTGGGAACATCGTTGATCACAACGCCGCCGACATCCAACCGGTCCCAAGCGTCCAGAGATTTGAAAAGATCGCGGGTGAAGATACCTGCCTGTAAACCGAATTTGCTATCGTTCACTTCGTCGAGCGCTGCATCGAAGTCGGTAAAGCGCGACAAGATGGCAAGCGGTCCGAAAGCTTCTTCGCGATTTGCCTTCGCCGTGCGCGGCACGTCTTCGAGCAAAGTAGCCTCGAGCATTGCCCCAGCCCGTTTTCCGCCACAGAGCAGCTTCGCTCCGCCTGCGATCGCTTCCTGAACCCAGCCATCAAGGCGCGCCGCTTCCTTAACGTCGATCATTGGACCAATAAAAGTCTCCCGATCATGCGGATTGCCAGACACCAGTTTGCCCGCGCGCGCGACCAGCATGTCACGGAACTTGTTGTAGATGCTGTCATGGATAATGATCCGCTGCACCCCGATGCAGCTTTGCCCAGATTGATAAAATGCACCGAAAATTACGCGCTCCAGGGCATCGTCGAGATCGGCATCTTCGTCGATTATAACCGCAGCATTGCCGCCCAGTTCGAGAACAACCTTTTTCTTGCCCGCCTTGGCCTTCAAGGCCCAACCCACATCGGGAGATCCAGTGAACGACAGCAGTTTTAGCCGGTCATCTTCCGTGAACAAATCTGCGCCGTCACGGCTGGCCGGAAGAATCGAAAACGCCCCCTCCGGCAAATCGGTCTCTGCAAGTATTTCGCCCATTATGATGGCGCCCAGTGGTGTCCGGCTGGCCGGCTTCATCACAAACGGACAACCAACGGCGATGGCAGGTGCGATCTTGTGTGCCGCTAGGTTTAGTGGAAAGTTAAACGGTGAAATGAAGCTGCATGGGCCGATAGGCACTCGCTTCCACATGCCCTGATAACCCTTAGCGCGCGCGGATATGTCGAGCGGCTGAACCTCTCCGGTCATCCGGACCGATTCTTCGGCGGCAATCCGGAAGGTATCTATCAGCCGGGTGACTTCACCTTCGCTGTCCTTGATCGGCTTGCCTGCCTCGACGCATAGCGCATAAGCCAGTTCGTCGAAGCGTTCCTTGAACCGAGAGACACAGTGCGTCAGGACATTCTGGCGTTCGTAACTGGCCATCTGCGCCATCGGCTCAGCCGCTTTTACGGCTCCGGCAATTCCTGCATCAATTGTCTTGCTGTCGGCCAAGGCCACCCGGAAAGCAACTTCGCCGGTATACTTGTCTGTTACCGCAAGGTCGGTGTTCGACTGCACGGCCTTGTTATTCAGATATAACGGATAAGCGTCTTTCAACATGCTCATAATGCAGCGCTTAGTTCTTTGATTTGCACGTTGAGGATACGATCATTCTCCGTGTAATCGACAGGGCAGTCAATGAGATGTACACCTGGCGTATCACGGCAGTGCTTCAGCAATTCGGTCAGATGCGCCGCACTTTCGACACGATGTCCCTTGGCGCCATAGCTATCCGCATATTTGACGAAATCGGGGTTGCCGTAGGTCAGCCCCCAATCGGCAAAGCCCATATTCGCCTGCTTCCAACGGATCATACCATAGCTGTCATCGCGCAGGATCA
>JBBAOE010000106.1:0-1667 GCA_040401595.1 Burkholderiaceae bacterium | reverse complement strand
AACTGACCCATGTTTGAACCGGTCCCGAGCTTTGGCGAGCGGGGGACCATGGAGTGTTGGACATGGCATTATTGAGCGTTATCCGGCGGTGGTATCACCGCGACCAGATGTCGATCCGGGAGATTTCCCGGCGGACAGGCCTTTCAAGAAACACGTTACGCAAGTACCTGCGATCCGAAGTGGTCGAGCCGCGTTTCCGGACGCCGGACCGGCCGAGCAAGCTGGATCCTTACGCGGACCGGCTGTCGGCTTGGTTGAGGCGGGAGATGACACGGCCGCGCAAGCAGAAGCGCACGATCAAGCAGCTGCATGCCGATTTGGTGAGCCTTGGATATGACGGCTCGTATGGCCGTGTGGCGGCGTTTGCACGGGCCTGGCAAGACGAGTACCGCGTCCAGCAGCAGACGAGCGGACGCGGCACTTTTGTGCCGCTCTCGTTTGCGCCGGGAGAGGCGTTCCAGTTTGACTGGAGCGAGGACTGGGCGATCATTGACGGTGTTCGCACCAAGCTTCAGGTCGCGCACTTCAAGCTCAGTTACAGCCGTGCGTTCTGCGTGCGGGCTTACATCCTTCAGACCCATGAGATGCTGTTCGACGCGCACAACTATGCGTTCCGTATGCTGGGCGGCGTGCCGCGGCGCGGGATCTATGACAATATGCGCACGGCGATCGACAAGGTCGGGCGCGGCAAGGCGCGGACAGTCAACGCGCGGTTTGCGGCGATGGTCAGCCATTACATGTTCGAGGCCGAGTTCTGCAATCCGGCTGCGGGCTGGGAAAAAGGCCAGGTCGAGAAGAACGTTCAGGATGCGCGCCATCGTCTATGGCAGCCTATACCGCATGCGGAGAGTCTGGACGCCCTGAACCTCTGGCTTGAGCAGCGATGCCGTGCGCTGTGGCAGGACATCCCGCATGGCACCCAGCCCGGCTCTGTTGCTGATGCCTGGGCTGATGAAGCCAGCAGCCTGATGCCGGCGGGCCGGCCGTTCGATGGCTTCGTGGAATATGGCAAGCGGGTCTCTCCCACCTGTCTCGTGCATCTGGAACGCAATCGCTACAGTGTGCCGGCGTCGTTCGCCAATCGCCCTGTCAGCCTGCGGGTCTATCCGGATCACTTCCTCGTTGTCGCTGAGGGCCAAGTCGTGTGCGAGCACCGGCGCGTTATCGAGCGATCCCATGATGGCCCGGGGCGCACGATCTATGACTGGCGCCATTATCTCGCGGTGGTCCAGCGCAAGCCGGGCGCGCTGCGCAATGGCGCGCCGTTCCTGGAGCTGCCAGACGACTTCCGGCGGCTTCAACAGCATCTTCTGCGCACGCCGGGCGGTGACCGGGAAATGGTCGAGATACTGGCGCTGGTCCTGCAGCACGACGAGGAAGCAGTCCTGACGGCCGTGTCGATGGCGCTGGAAGCCGGCGTTGCGACCAAGACCCATATCCTGAACCTGCTGCACCGGCTGGTCGATGGCAAACCCATCAGTACACCATCTGTGACGGCGCCGCAGGCGTTGCGCCTGGCTAGTGAGCCACAGGCAAATGTTGATCGTTACGACACGTTGCGTGCAGCCGGGGAGACCCGTCATGCGTCATGATCCAGCCAGCGGCGCGATCGTCGTCATGTTGCGCGGTCTGAAGATGCACGGAATGGCGCAGGCCGTCAGTGATCT
>JBBAOE010000105.1:0-1677 GCA_040401595.1 Burkholderiaceae bacterium | reverse complement strand
TTTGGAACGAGGGCACCACCTGCCCGCATCGGCGTTAATCTCACGCCACGGTCGCCACGGAGCGCTAAGGTAATTTAAAAAAATCCTCCCTGCGTCTCCGCAGGATATGATTTTCGAATTCCGAAATCCGAATTTCGAAATCCCCTTCCCGTCTTTACCCCGACCTGGTCGGGGCTTCGCGTCCTTGGCGCGCGAAAGCGCGTCCCGCAACTGCGGGGCGTGAGGAAATTCGAACTGGCCGCCGCTTACCGCGTAACGTTCAGCCTGACGAACAGCCTATCCGAACCGGTGACCTGCACCTGCTTTTTCAGGAAACCGGTAAGCACCGCTCCTGTTCCTGGGCTAACATCTTCAGCCGTCGTCCAGGTCACCAAATCAGTGCTGGTCTGGTAGGTTATAGTCAGCGGGGGGGAATCATCCTTCACATCGAAGGTGTAGGTCAGTTGGTTATTCCCGTTCGGTAACTGGTCAATCACCGGAACAGCTGTAACGCCGTTGTTTTGAGGCATTCCGCTCGCCGACCCAAACGCGTACTTCAATCCAACCGCTACACCGTTCACCTTCGCATCGAACGCGGTGTCGGCGGGTAGATTGTTGTCGGAAAGATAAGTGGCAAAGGCCGTGCCGGCAGCGACAATCGTAAAAGCATAGGCCGATGAGGTGGCAGTATCGTAGTTGGTGTCTGCAGTCACCGTTGCCGTCACCCAATAGCTACCCACGGCCGTCGGCTTCGTCCCACTGAGAGGATAACTCGTCCCGCTCGCCCCCTCATAACTGTAGCTCACCGAACCTCCGCTTCCGGTCACCGTGCTTGTGTCCGGGCCCTGTGCGCTGCCGTTATAGGTAAAGCTCGTCGAACCAGTCACCGAGATCGTCGACCCTGCCTTGGCGATGGCTTGGACGGTGAGGATGACCTGACCGGCTGCACCAGTTCCACCATAGCGCTGGGTTGTGGAAGCGGCTCTGGCCCCTCCTCCACCACCGCCGGGTGACCCCGTGGGACTTTGTCCATTTCCGGAACTTCCGGGGGTCGCATTCGCATTGCCCCCATTCCCTCCACCAGTGACGGGCGCTGCCCCTAGCCCGTTGGTCGTAGAAGCGGGTGCATTTCCGGCCGATAAGATTCCTGCACTGCCACCCCCGCCCCCACCGCAGCCGTTCGTGGTGGAAGTTGCCCCGCTGCCTCCAGCACGCACCACATCCCCGATACTTCCGGCGGTCATACCCGCACCCCCCGCTCCGAAGACGTCACTCGATGTCGTGACAGTGCTTTGACCTCCGGCCCCTCCCTTCGCCAAAACCAAGGTAGAGGTCACATTATTCGAATTAAACCATGAATCTCCTCCTGGCACAGTGGCCAGATTGTTGGTGGAACTCACGCCACCAGCTCCGATATTGATATAGTAGGTTCTGCCAGAAACCACCGGGAAGGAATTTAATCGTGCATAAGCCCCTCCAGCACCTCCTCCGCCCACGGCAGCTTTTGAAGTACCTCGAATCGCACTCCCGCCTGCCCCGCCCGCACCCCAAGCCTCCACCTGCACCGCCGTGACATTCGCCGGACAAACCCAGGTTGTAGAAGCCCCAAAGGTGCTCGAAAGATTGGAAAGGTTGGCCCCAACCTGAATGGTCAAAGTCGCGTACCCAGCTCTACCCGAGCCGTTGGTGGCGGAGACA
>JBBAOE010000104.1:0-1693 GCA_040401595.1 Burkholderiaceae bacterium | reverse complement strand
CTGCCGCTGCGGCATGCCCGGATGGCCGGGAGGTGTGCCGGGAACGGGGCGACAGTACGACGCTAGGCAACTGCACGACATGAACAGCGGCTTCGACATCGAAAACGCGAAGTTGTCGACGACCGAGACCTCGGTGAAATCGAAGCCATCGATTCGGAAGATCCGTAACAACCCCTGACAGCGGCGAGATCACATGTCATGACGCTCACCAGCCACCCCCAGTCACACACCGAGAAGCACTTCACCGATTCCGAAGCCGTTCGGGACATCGTGATCGGCATGTCGGACGGCCTGACGGTGCCGTTTGCACTCGCCGCGGGGCTCTCCGGGGCTGTCGACTCCAGCAGCATCATCCTCACCGCGGGCTTGGCGGAGGTGGCCGCCGGGGCCATCGCCATGGGCCTCGGTGGCTCCATGGCCGGCCGGACCGACATCGAGCACTTTGCGTCGGAGCGTGCCCGCGAAGAACGTGAAGTCGCCGAGGTGCCCCATAGGGAAACGGCCGAGGTCCATGACATTCTCCGGTCGTACGGACTAAGTGAAGACGACGGCATGGCTGGCCAGATTGACTTTTGACGCAAGCTCCCCCACCATTGCAGCACCTCAGCGCTGTATTTTCCCGGAACTGATTCCGCTGTCTGACGCTGATTACCAGGGGAGGTGATGCCATGACCGATAGCAGAAAACATGACTCGAACGCAGAGGGTCAATCCTTGGTCAGCGTGGCCGGCAAGTGCGCCGTCGTGGTGGCCGACTTCAACCATGCGCGAATCTACGCGGTCGATTCATCGGCCGTGACAACGCCGGAGAAGGTCGTTGCCCCAGATCCCCGCGGCGTGAACCACAACATCTTCCATCACCATGGAAACCCGGCCGGCGGCTTCGATATCGACAGGCCCGAGACGCTCGAATACCTCAAAACGATCTCCCACGCCCTCGTTCCAGCCGATCGTATCCTGTTGCTTGGACACGGCGGTGGCAAAGCCAACTTCAGCCACATGCTGGAGTCGTATCTGGAGAAACATCACCGCGATGTTGCTGGCAGGATCGTGGCGAACGTCCGAGCCGACATCGATGACCTCACAGACGCGGAGGTGGTGCGGATTGGCGAGACCTACTTCAACATCGCCGAGCCGAAGCGTAGTTTTCCGTCGAAGCGGTAGGCGTGATCGCAAGGGCGGCACGCGTCGGCGTCGACGAAAAGTCCTAGCGTTTCGACTCAGCCACCTTGGTGCTGCCCTCGATGTGCTTGGGGTCGTACGGACAGTGCCGGCAGCCTGATCCACAGCAAGAGCCCCGTTTCAAGTGAAAGGCCGCCGTGTACACGAGCAGGCCATACTCGAAATAGAAGTCGGGCTGATGCGGGGGTGGTGGGGTCTTCTCGTCGTGCATCTTTGTCATGTCACCAGACTCTGCATGAGAGGATCAGCGGCTTTCTGGTTCTAGAATCGGGCTTCGCCGGGCAACTATACTCTGTAGCACCACACCCACGCCCAATCCGGAGCCCCCATGTCTACCGATAACGCTGCCAAGAAGTCCGACGCCGCCACTTCGAAGGGCGTCAAAAAGTCCGCCAAGCCTGCGCGGAAGGCCTCCAAGGTGAAAGCAGACACCAAGTTGGTGGCCAAGCCGTCACAACGCCCTGCCGCCAAGAAGCCCGAGGAAACGATCACGTCCAAGGCCGACCTGATTC
>JBBAOE010000103.1:0-1721 GCA_040401595.1 Burkholderiaceae bacterium | reverse complement strand
CGCCGAACTGCTCGAGTCTCAGGGCATCGATCCGTGGGAGATGTCGCGCAGGGTGGCGGTGCTGCATACCGGAAAACGCCGCTTCGAATCCAACGCCTTTGATGCGGTGTCACAGGCGAACTTCACTCGCTGCAGGGTCAAGATTCGGCACTTCGGTCGACAGACGGGGGAGGTGACCGAGCGGGTGATATCCCCGCAGTGTCTGGTGTACTACCGCTCGAACTGGTACGTCGATGCGTGGTGCCACCTGCGCAATGACCTGCGTAGCTTTTCTGTCGATGCGATGGAATCGGCAACCTTGCTCGTTGATGATGCGGTCGAAGTTGATCCCGCCAAGATTCATGAAACGTTCGGGCGCGGATACGGGATTTTTGGGGGTGCGCCGGTGGGGCGCGCGAAACTCAAGTTCTCGGCCCGGCGTGCACGCTGGGTGGCGCAAGAGGCGTGGCACCCGGATCAGGTCTCGACCGTCCTACCCGACGGTGCGCTGATTCTGGAAGTGCCGTATTCCGATACGCGGGAGTTGATCGGGGAAATCTTGCGCCATGGCACCGACGTCGAGGTCATCGAACCACCGGATTTGCGAAAGCAGGCAGCAGCGACCATTAATCAGATGCTAGAAGCCTATGTGCAACGGTAGCCGAATCAAAGTCGATGGTTCCCCTGTTCATTTTGGAACAGGTCAATTGCACTCAGCCAAAAATAGCGACGTTCTGGCGGGCCACCAAAACCGGATTGCCGTCTGGACTCCAAATGACCGTTTCTTGGGCTGAATAACCCTCTCGGGATGTGTTGCAGGTGGTTTGAGCCAACCACCAGCCCGTTGGATTGGACGGATACGCCTCCAGGACGTCAATGGACCAGGTCAAGGTGCTGATCGGAATGGGCTCTGTGGCCAAAACCAAAGCGGCGGGAGGTGGGGCGTCGGCAAGTGCAAGCAATCTCACCATACTCGTTTCATCACCCACATCGTGATGGCGCAGCCAAACGGACATCTCAGGCTTCGCTCCGTTGGTTCTGGGCATTGCGCCGGCCGCCAGCCGACCATCAAAATGCCTCGCGAAACTTGGGCTCGCAGTCCAGTTGAAATAGTTCGGGCAGTCGTCTGGGCCCGCAACCAGTGGCATGACAAGTGACTGATAGTGGTGTGTCGATGGCCTATTTGCGCCAAAACACAGAGTCGATCTGACTGCCAGTCCACTGTCGCCCGTCATATCGCATCCCACGAGCGTGGTTGATTTGCCTTTGCGCAATATTTGGGCGGAGATATTCAAGTTTCCGGTCGCGGGTCCCACAAAACAATATTGTGCAGAGCGCAATGGCGGCAGATTCTCAGTGCCGCGGTGAGTGGCTTCCAGGCACAGCGCAGCCGATAGGCCTCCATAGGCGGTTCTACCTTGCAACCAATCGGGCGGCAGGATGATGCTGTGGCTGTGGCTCTCGATTTCCTGTTGCATGCCAGCTAGCAAAGCCGAAAAGGGCGTCATCTTTCATCTCTGGTTATCGATTGACGCCGCCAAGCAGTGCAAATCGGGGGGATTTTGTAAATTTGAACTTGCGACCGTTCCCGATTTTATCAATTCCACCTGTGCCAAGTCAGGCCTCCCAATCCCCCTGCTCGGTCATCGAGATCTTGTCGACTGGACAGATCGGCGGCCCGACCACCAGGAATTTCTTGAGCATCGGCACCGTAAACCCACACTCTGCACAAACGGCCCGAG
>JBBAOE010000102.1:0-1753 GCA_040401595.1 Burkholderiaceae bacterium | reverse complement strand
GGTGTAGCCCTGGCCAACGCTATAGCCGCCGGTTGTCCCATGGATGTCGATCTGCCCCCAGCCGTAGTGGACGCCGCTCGTGTTCGAGAACTTGAACCCGAAGTAACCGATGTCGCCCATGGCCCAGCCTTGTCCGGCCACGCCGGCGAGGTTTCCACTGCGGGTCATCCTGATCGATTGCTGAGCACTCGACAAAAACTTGAATCCTGTCATCACGGCACCAACATCGAAACCTGAACTGAGCTTGGCAAAGCCCACGGACGCCCTACTCGACGGAGCCACAAACTGAGCCGCTCCCAGTTCCGCGAGCAAAGCTATTGAATTTGCGTCGTTACTCAGTTTGAAGTCGTCCGTCCCGTCGCCATCGACGTCCCAGAAATTGCTTCCGGCTGATACAGGCGGCGACAGTGGCAGTGTCGTCGATTGAACGATTCCCGCCTCTGCCAACTGCGGGGCCGCAACGCCGGCCAAAGCCGCGCCCGCTCCACTCGCTACGGCGAGTTTCTGCGAGAGCGACAAGCGACGAGCGGAGGTGGCGTCGGCTACTTGAACCGTCATGGTGGATTTCCTGTCGCTGGTGATCGAGTCTGCAGCGGCCGCGAAGCATTCAGCCGGAACCGCCGATATAGAGTAGCGGGAAAAATGGGGACGGGAGTGAATTTCAGCGAGCACCTGACCGATTCCCAGAGGAATCGCAGTCGGACCGAGATTGCCTGTGTGCATGCGTTTCATTCTTGGCATGCCGCGTCGGATACGGCGTGCCCAACCGAACGCAAGTAAAATTTGCTCCCGTCCCTATTTGTATCTGCCGCCCGATCCCAGTTTTTCTTGTGACAGCATATATGCTATCATAACGGTATGACACCGGCACGCATCGTCGTCGACACGAATGTGATCGTGGCAGCGCTGACCAGCCCCGCTGGGAGCAATCGGGCAGTGCTGCGGTGCTGCCTTGCTGGTGTCGTCGAGCCCCTGATCGGCACCACGCTGTTTCATGAATACGAGAGCATCGTCTCGCGGAAGTCGGTTCAGGCCCGCTGCCCGCTGCAGCCAGTGGAGCAAGAAGAGTTTCTGAATGCGTTTCTCGGAAGATGCGTCTGGGTCCGTATTTCGTTTCGCTGGCGGCCCAACTTGGCAGACGAGTCGGACAACCATCTGATGGAGTTGGCGGTCGCTGGCGGTGCCGCGGCGATCATCACCAACAACGTCCGCGATCTGAAGTCGGGGGAGCTGATCTTTCCCGACATCCAGATCATGACTCCATCATCATTCTTAAAAACCCCATATGCGAAGACCACACGGAGACGACCATGACAACGCTGACCATTCGAATTCCGGACGACACGGCCGCTCGCCTGAGGCAACTGGCGAAGCACCGGGGCATCAGCCTCAACAAGCTCATGGAGGAGTTCTCGACAACAAGCCTCGCGGAATTCGACACCGAAAACCGCTTTCGTCTCCGCGCGGCTAAGTCATCGCCCAAGCGAGGCCTGGCCCTGCTCGACAAACTCAACGCCACGCTGAGCAAACGCCGCCGCGACTGATCGGCCGATCCGGGCGGGGAGCGACTTTTCACCCCTCGCTCCCAGTCGCCCGGCATGCTCAGGCCGACACGGTGGCGTCGCCTTCGGCAGCCTTCGAGCGACACAGCCGACGACGTTCAAGCAGCCCCAGCGACCCCAGCACGAGGGCCAGAAACACCGTTGGTGCCCACCGTCGTCACGTTGCCATCTTGGCTGTTCCAGTCAGCTTT
>JBBAOE010000101.1:0-1823 GCA_040401595.1 Burkholderiaceae bacterium | reverse complement strand
GCGACCTATCTCGCAAAGCCTCGGTTCAAAGACTCGGGCTCAGCGAGAGAAGCCGAAGGAATGGCCGCGAGAAGGCGCAAAAGACACAAAGGGCGTTGAAAGTGCGAGCCGGAGTCCGCCGTGGCGGGTTAAGGGTGGCGAGAGAAAAGAATACGGGAAGACAAAGGCGAACTTTGCTCAGTGCTCAGGCTCCTCGGCCGCGCGTGCGGCGGGAACTGTATCGACAGGGGCATTCTCACGGATGAATGACCAAGAAACCTCAGCACGGGCACCAGACTCGTAGCTCACTGTAAAGTGACTGTGCAATTCGGGATCAACCGCGACACCCACCGGTTGGTCGCCTGCGGCAATCCGATTGGCTCGGCGAATCGCATCGTGCGGCTCGAGAAAACAGAGACCGTCCTCGAACTCGACCTCGAAAGCATCCTCCCAGCCCAAGTAGCGGGCGTGCCGGATCGGTGAAAAGTCCGATTGTCCGAATGGTTTCTTGAGGAGATTCGGGGTCTTCACAATTTGCCTTCCGCTTTCAAATCTTTGATCAGCAGCACCAGTTTATCCGACGGAGACCAGTCTTCAAGTCCGACCAGTGCTTCGAGATCAAGCCGTCCCAAAAACCTGCCCTTGGAGTCGTAGACATGAACATGGCGCGGGTCGTGGTCTCCAATAAACCACTCCACCACATAACCACTGCGCCGGATACGGCCCATTCGATATTTCAGACTGCCACGGTCTGTGTGCCAATAAACTCCGCTTCCAAGCGAGGTTCGCCATCCTCCAAAAGCATCGAAACCACCTCGCGCAGATTCGCCTGCAGCTCATCAAGGGACTCCCCTTGCGTGGGCGATCCAGGGAATCCGCGAACAAAACCAACAAAGAGTCCGGTCTCCAGACACTTTTCCTCAACCGCGGTGAAGGAGTGAATGAGTTAAATAAATCTCACGACGAGGTGGCGTCAAACATCAGAGCCAGTAGGGAACGCGCTTGAGGCGGTTGCCGTAGAACCAGAGGGCGATGGTCCAACCAATGACGGCCATGCCGGCGGCGATGCCCCAGTTCAAGGCAGACGGCATGTCGCCGAGCAGCGGTGCGCGGACGATAGTCATGAGGCTGTAGAAGGGGTTGCCATACAGAAACGTGGTGCCGACACGATTGGCCATGATCTCGGCGTTCCAGATGACAGGCGTCAGATAGAAGAGCACCTGCACGGCATTGGTCACGATCTGGGTGATGTCCCGAAAACGGGCGCAGACCACGGAGACAATCATCATGATCCAGAGGAGGTTAACCACGAGCAATATGAACCCGGGTATGGCCAGCAGGGCGACCGGCGAAACGGGGCGCCAAAAGACGAGGAACACCAGCGGCACGATAAGAAGGTTATGACCGAGGATGATGAGGTTTTTCCACATCACGCGGGCCAGATGGACCCACAGCGGCATCTTCACCTGAAGGACAATGCCACTGGCATCCGATAGCGCGGTGCAACCTTCGTTGATCGATGAGGAAATGAAGTTCCACACGATGAGCCCGACGGCCAGGAACGGCAGAAACTCGCGCATGGGTTGGCCGAAGATTGTGCCAAAGACCAATCCGAGCGCGCCGATCATGACAGCGATGTTGATCGTGAGCCAAAACGCACCGACGCGAGAGCGCCGATAACGTGTAGCGACGTCCTGCCATCCAAGCGTGCCGATAAGATGGTATTTGCGCAGAGCGTCACCGATATCGCGAACGGCGGACGACCAGTCGCTTTGTTTTGTTGCGGGTGACGGATTGATGGTGGCGGTTAAAGACATGAGGAAAAGAGGTGAAGGACTAAAGGA
>JBBAOE010000100.1:0-1984 GCA_040401595.1 Burkholderiaceae bacterium | reverse complement strand
GCCGTGGCAGCAGAAGCAACCGACGGAGCCATCAGAGCGACTACGGCGAGAGCCGAAACGATCTTTTTCATAACAAAACTCCAATTGGATTGAGATGAGCAATTCTCCCGTCTCGAGAGAGCCCTTAGCCGTGATTCGACACCGATGTCAATGGATATGAGAATTTATGAGTATTTTTGTAGGCATATTAAATCCCCCCCCCCCAGCTATCATCAACGGACTTTAAACTTAACTCAAACTCTACTAAGGAAACTATATATATATTGGGAATAGCAAGCGTTGCGGTGCATTCGCCGTCTACTGAATTTGGAGCAGGACTTGGACTTTGAAGACGACAAGCGGGGATTTTTGCGGATCCTGGACAGCCTGTACGGCCGCATCTTCCGCTGCCCCCGCGGAAAGCACAAGCGCAGCAGCAGCCACATCCGCAAGACTGGAGACCAATATACCTCGCGCTGCCGCAGCTGCCGAAAGCCAATGGTGCGCCTCTCCAAGCGCAACTGGGTCCTCGACGACCGCCGCGCCTAGACATGCGACCCTGGGCGCTTTGCATCCTCGTCGCACTCTCGGCGTCCGCCTTTAATGTAAATAGCCACGCCGCAGTCAGTGACGACACGCAGGCCAGCCTGCTGGCACTTCAGAGAGACGACCAGCGCGTTGCGGACACGGGCTGGCGCATCGCCTCACGCAATACAGACAACTGCCCCAAGATCTGGGGCGCACTCGGCATAAGCCTGCAACATGTCAGCCAATATGCGCCCGCATATCGCGCCGCGGCTAAGGCGGCATTCGGGCTAGACGACAGTTACCCGTCAATCCTCGCAGTCGCCAAGGGCTCGCCGGCGTCCGCCAGCGGCCTAAAGCCAAACGACAGACTGCGCGCAATCAATGGTGTCGACCTCGCCGGCAATAGTCGTGGGCAAACAAGCGTCGCCAGCTATGACGCGGTGTCCGCCGCCATGGCGGCGCTGGAGGCCCTGCCCGAAAAAAGCGCGGCGGTGCTGTCGATCGAGCGCGGCGGCCAGAGGCTGGAAGTCAGCGTGACGCCCAAAAATGTTTGCCGCTCCCGCGTGGAGCTGGCGCCCGGCAACGCCATCAATGCAAATGCAAATGGCCTCGTCGCGCAAATCTCGGGGCGCCTCGTCAACTGGGTTCAAAGCGAGGACGAACTCGCACTCGTCATCGCGCATGAGATGGCCCACAATCTCTTAGATCACCCAAAGAGGCTCAATGAAAAATCTGCGCTTTCGGGCCTCGCGACGAGCCTCGGCCTCTCGGGCAGGGCCCAGCGCCAAATGGAGATGGACGCAGACCGCATGGGGATAATCATGGCCGCAAGCGCCGGCTATGATTACAAAATCGCCCCCGACTTTTGGGCGAGGCTAAATTCCAACGCCCCGCTCGCCGCATTTCTGGCGACGACACACCCCAAAACACGGGCGCGCCGCGAGAATGCGAAGCGGGTTGTGGACGAATTGAATGCCAAAGACCTTAATCGTTAAACGTCCAACGAACGGCAAGCCTTAGCTTCGCATCAACTAACCCGCCTCACTTAGCCTCTATAAACCACCGCTCCGTGCCCTCTAGGCCGATGGCCGTCAGGCGACCCGAGGCGTAGGCGCCGGTGTCGATGCCGATGCGTCCTTGGCGCACGTCTGGCGCGTCGGTGATGGTGTGGCCGTGCACGACGCAGCTTCCCTCTTGGGAGGCGTGGCTCAGAAACGGTTCGCGTATCCAGCGTAAGTCGGCGGGCGTCTGGCTGTCGAGGTCGACGCCGGGCCGAATGCCGGCGTGCACGAATATATAGTCGCCAATGACGATCATGTCCTCAAAACCGCGCATGAAGTCGAGGTCTTCGGGCGGAATGCGCGCCGCCATGGCCGTCTGCAGCTCCTCAACCGTCATCTCCAGATATTCGTCGCGCGTGACGCCGTAGGAGAGGATGGTCTCCTTTCCGCCGAAGCGGATGAATTGGCGCAGGACG
>JBBAOE010000099.1:0-1984 GCA_040401595.1 Burkholderiaceae bacterium | reverse complement strand
TTTCAACAAGCTTGTGCTGGACTTTTTTGCGGCCTGAGGCCATGAAGGTTTCGACGCAGACGCTGCCGCTGGTTGGCGTGATGATCGGCGACCCGGCGGGCGTCGGCCCCGAGGTATGCGTTCGTGCCATCGCTGCCGGCGAGTTGGCAGCCCTCTGCCGTATCGTGCTGATCGGGGACAGGGCTGTACTTGAGCGCGCGGCTAGGGTCTGCGGAGTCAATCTCAAGTTGGAGATGGTCTCTGACCTGGACAAGCTGCCTCATCTGGCTGATAGCAAATCGGTGTACGTCCTTGATCCCGGCACTTTCGATGTGGGGTGCAGCACATTCGGGGTGGCCTCAGCCGCCAGCGGTGAGGCGGTGCTCCAATGGCTGGCCCTTGGCGAGCAACTCGGCCGCGCGGGTAAGCTGCAAGGACTGGTGCTCGGTCCAATGGAAACAGCATCCATGAAGGCGACGGGCAAGGTTCATGACATGGACGACCTTCAGCCTGCCGGCACGTTCATGCTGCGAATGAGCGGAAATCTGCGAGTGGTTCCGCTCAGCGAACACGTTCCGCTCTCCACGGCGATCGGTATGGTCCAGCCTGATCGCGTGCTGCATGTGGTGCGGCTCGTGCACGAAACTCTCACCCGCTGGGGCTTTACAAAGCCGCGTATTGCGGTGGCCGGCATCAACCCGCACGCCATGTTTCCGGAGGACCAGGAAAAAATTGCGCCCGCTGTCGCTTCGGCAAGGGAAGAGGGTATCGAGGTCCAAGGACCGCTGGTTCCAGATACGGTCTTTCGCCACACCGTTGAGGGTCGGCATGATGTGGTGGTCACCATGTTTCACGATCAGGGCCAGATTCCAATCAAGACCGGCGCATTTGAAGGCGCCTGTACCGTTTACATCGGCCTGCCATTTGTGATGCTCAATGTTCCGCATGGCACCGCCTACGACATCGCCGGAAAAGGGCTTGCACAGCACCTGAGCATGCTTTCGGCCATCCGAACTGCGGCAACCCTGGCTGTCGGCCATCCGATCGCCAGCTGAATAAAACGAGGAAAAAATGGCGAAAAAGAGAGTGGCGCTGGTCACCGGTGGAACCACCGGGCTGGGGGAGGACATTGCGTTGCAACTGCAGCAAGAAGGCTTTGAGGTGGCGGTTTGTGGACGCCGTGCCGATAAGCTGGCCTCCATGGAGGCTCGTGGCTTTCGTACTTTCCAGTGCGATATTGGCGACCGCGGGGATGTGGCACGTATGAAGAGCGACTTGCTGCTGGCCTTAGGAAGGCTTGATGTACTAGTGAACTGCGCGGGGGTCGCGGTTCAAAAGGGGTCCTTCGTGGAGATGTCTCTCGACGATGTAGCGTACCTGGTACAAGTCAATGTGCTGGGCACCCTCTATGTCACCCATTCGTTTTTACCGTTGCTGATCGATCAAAAGGGATCGATCGTGAACTTCAGCAGCACGCTGTGCCAGCGACCACGGCCGGGGACTGTCGCCTACTCCGCGACCAAGGGCGCGGTGGAGGCCTTCACACGCGCGATCGCCATCGAGGCCGCAGAGCACGGCGTGCGGGTCAACTGTATAGCGCCCTCACTGGTACGCAGCGAAATTTACCTTGCCGCAGGAATGACCCCGGACGACTATGACAAGTTGCTGCAAGCCCGCGCAAAAGAAGTGCCCCTCAAGCGGGTTGGTGAGCCGGAAGATGTCAGCGCAATGCTTTCCTACCTGGTCTCTGATAAAGCCGGCTGGATTACCGGTCTCTGTCTTGCCGTCGATGGTGGCTCCATGCTGCGTTAAGCCGCGGCCGGTGAGCCAAAGTCTCGCTGCCCCCTCTTGCAATGCAACCCGTCTTTTCCATCTGATGCGCGCTCGAATATAGACATACATCAGTGACGAACAAAGAGCTAGTGAATTCAGGAGATCTCATTCGTCATTAGAAGGTCGGGTGTTCGATTCATCTCTCCGGCACCAACTCCATCTAAAACGGCCC
>JBBAOE010000098.1:0-2012 GCA_040401595.1 Burkholderiaceae bacterium | reverse complement strand
TAGAAGTTGTCGATGTTGATGATCGGCGCGCCGGTGTCGGGATCAACACCATCAATGGTGGGCAACTGCTCCAGCGAGAACGTGCGAACGACGTCCGGCGTCTCCTTCCAGAGCGGGTCTGCCTCCTGCGGTGCAAACTCGGGCGCTACGGTGGTGACGGCATCCCCTTCCACGACGAGGGTGGCCAGCACGTAATAGTAGCCCACGCCTTCCGTGTTGTTCCGAGACTCTTCACCACCCCATCCGTCCATGAAGTAGTAGGTGCCCGGGGTCGTGGGGGCGGTCACCGCCATCGTGATCCGGTTGCCCGGGCTGATCACGGTGAGCGCGGAGACGTCTTGCATCCGTTCTTCACTGGCGCTGAGCTCTACCTTGTAGGGGTGGACAAACGCGCTGGCCCCGTCCCTTGCGAGGATCGTGGCCGTCCATGGGTTTTGCAGATTGTCGTCGGCGATAACGAAGTTCGTGGCGCCACGGGCCCCGAACTGGCCCATGCTCCAGACCTGTGTCTCACCGGGGCGGACGCGGATGATCGGATTCATCTGGCCGTTGATCCGCTTCTGCCAGCCCTCGGTGTAACCGTCACCATAAAATGTGCTGCTATCCTCCCCGACCATATGTTCAAACCGGCCTTCGTCGGTGATTTTCACCTCTGAGATGGTCATGTTCACTTGCGTGAGCACGTCCTTGTACTGCGGCCATGGCTCAAGCGGGTTGCCGACCATGATCGCGCCGGCCAGGCCAGCCTCAACCTGCTTCTTCGACACATGGTGCTTGTGCGGGTGATACCAGTTGTAGCCCACGCTGTTTTCGTAGGTGGAGATCGGGATGTTGATGTCCACCGTTTCGCCTGGCTCGATTGAGACGTAGACATTATCCGCCGTGCTCAGGTCGGGCGCGTGCGAGCCGTGGTAGTGAAAATTGGAAGTAAAGACCGGATCGGAGGGATCGTTGTCCCCGGCGAGATCATTTGTCAGGCGAAGTTTGAGCGTGTCGCCGCTGTTGATCTGCAGCATCGTGCTCGGAAAGCCGGCAGTGTACGATTCGCCGTAGGCGTCGAACTGATAGGCCTGGGCGTAGGAAATGGTTTCCTCGCCCGTTTCGCTGTCAACCACCTTGCTGCTGTAGACATCCTGGTCGCCGTAGCGGATCGGATTGGAGTCGAAGCCCGCCGTGACCATCCTCACGTTGGCCTCGAGCACGCCGTTCTGGCTCTTGATCACGTCCATGGGCCGCAGGTCTGCCTGCGTGTAGGCGTAATCCGTAGGGAAAATCACGTTTTCCGCCGCCATCACCGTCCGCTGCTCAAGCTGCTCTAGATCGAACTGCCTCTGGACCCGTTTGGCCCCACGGCTGGCATGCTTGCGGACAGGAAAAGCCGATCGAAACCCGGTGCGGCGAATCATTGCAAAAGCCTTTCTGCAACAGAAAACGGATACATGAGCTCTAATAAGTAGTAAAACATACACTCCGGTTCTGCCACAGCAAGTTTTTTGCGCGTAGGAAAAATGGGGACGGGAGGCGATTTTCTGGGACGCGAAGGAGATCGGCCCGTGGCCACGAGTTTTTGACTTGTGGAATCGATGCCATGAACACGGACAAGTTAAAAACTTGCCGCCAGAACAAGGGCACGTATCGTGCCGAAAAATCGCCCCCTTCCCCATTCTCCCCATTTTAGGCCCCGACGTAGCGGGCGATGATCGCCCGGGCCTTCGACTCGTCTCGGGTGCCGGCCACGATCGCCCGGCCGTCGGCAAACACTGAGAGTAGAATCCCTCTCTCCACTTCAGCGCGGACGAGCCATGGGTTTGCCGTCACCGCCCCAAAGGCCGCGAGCCTCGCCGCCATTGCGGCCAGATCGACAGCCCCGGGCCGAGCAGCCGCCACCTGCACCGCATCGCGGCCACAGATCGCCGCCGCCTGCGTACCCATCCTGCCTTCGAGCCAGGGAAAATCACCGCCGCGACAGGTGGCACAGCCATGCTCGGCGAGCGACGAGAGATCGATCGACC
>JBBAOE010000097.1:0-2024 GCA_040401595.1 Burkholderiaceae bacterium | reverse complement strand
GGTGGCCCAATTTTTGGTCGTCGACAATAGGCCGCACTTTTTTGTGGTCGTTAGAAAGGGACGCAGTGCGCGGGCGACAGAAGAGGGTGTGATGGATTTTTCGCTCCGGCATCGCTCGGCCTGAGCTTGCTGACTCTTTTTTGCTTGTTACTGTCTGTTTCCCCTTTTGCCCGCTGCCACAGCGGGCTTTTTTATTTCTGAAGGACACCCTTCATGGCTTCAACATCAATTTCTGCCCAGGGCAGGGCCATTGCTATTGGCAGGGGTCCGGGCAGTACCAAGACCATCTTGGCCATCGCGCTCGAAGACCGCCTATGGTCTGGCAAACAGTGATGTGGCGACTCTCTAAGACCTGACAGGCTCTGATGCGAACTATCTGAACGAGTCGATCCTCGACGCTTGCCGCCGCGCTGAGTCTCGCTAATCGGCCGGGTCTGAAATGGATCTGTGGGGCAGCCCTGAATTTGTTCAGGCCGACACTGCCGAGGCGGGCGATTTGGCGTCGGAGCCATGCGCTGTGGGGCTGAACAACTCAAAGTGCTCGCTTAATCCTTTGAGTTCATATTCGCCCCTGGATGCAAAGGCCATGTCACTGCCGCCGGTCAGGTCTCTTAATGTTCGGGTCGTCAAGACCTCTCCCGAACCGGCCTGATCCATCACCCGCGCTGCGATATTGACCGCGATACCGGTCACATCGTCGCCGCGGTTGACTACCTCGCCCACATGCAGGCCGGCGCGGATGGGCAAGCCGATGGCGTCCAGGGCTTGCACGAGCGCCAGGGCGCATTGCAGCGCACGCACCGGGCCGTCAAAAACAGCCAATAGCCCGTCGCCTGTATTTTTCACAATGCGCCCGCGGAACTGCTTGACCAACGGGCTGGCGACCGCATCATGCTGGTCCAGAGCCTTGCGCCAGCCCTGGTCGCCCATCTGGATCAATTTTTCGGTGGAGCCGACGATGTCGGTAAAGAGCGCCGTCGTCAGTTTCTTGTCTTCGAGGTGCTCGCTGCGGCCAAGGCGTGACACCCGGACAAAGCGGACCATGGTCTCGAGTACTTCCGCGCTATCTTCGAACTGGGGCATATGCGAAGTCGTGGGTAGCTCCAGGTAGGTCGCATTCGGTATGTGGTCTGCGAGGTACCGGCCATTGCCCCTGCGCACCATTCGGTCGTGCCTGCGCTGAATGACCAGCGTGTCTTGCAGTACGTTGCGCAGAATGGGCCGCACATCAATCAGATCGTTCGCCATCATGAACTTGCGCACCCCGCTGGGCGAACAGGCCATCCGTTCTATTTTCGAGAGCGTCTTCAACTGGGTGGCTTCAAATCCCCCTTTGGGTCCAGCGAGCGCGGCAAACTGGCCCTTGCCCCAATTGGCGATCAAGGGTTCCAGGACCATTTCAAGCCGGGGAGTATGGGGATAGTCGTCGCTGCCCCAAAATTTGGCCATCGCGCCAAATAAAATCAGGCGCTCCACCTTCTGGGGGTAGGTTGCCGCGAACAGCAGACAAACAGGTCCGCCTTCCGATAATCCGAAAAGCGTAGCGCGTTCGGAATCGACGGCCTCCATCACTGCCCGAAGGTCGTCAATGCGCTCCTCCAATGTGGTGGCCCCTTCGATACGATCCGACATGCCTTGCCCGCGTTTGTCAAAAATGATGACGCGAAAGTGCTGGCCCAGTGCCGTCAGAAAAGCGCGGGAATCGTCGTCCTCCCACATCAATTCCAGGTGCGAAATGATCCCGGGCACATAGAGCAAGTCGCAATCGCCATGGCCGAAGACCTGGTAGGCAATGCTCAGTTCGCCAGACAGAACGTACTGGGTTTCCGGACGTTCTATCGACAACATGGATAGTCTCCAAAACAGGGGCCAGAACAGGCAGATTTTTTGAGGACTATAGCTCTGTTGGTCCGCCAGCTGATCCCCATCTCAAATGCTGCCCACCGGCTTGATGAACTTCAGCGTCATCCGATCCGATTCGCCGATCGCCACGAACTTCGCGCGATCGATCTCGCCGCCACGCA
>JBBAOE010000096.1:0-2053 GCA_040401595.1 Burkholderiaceae bacterium | reverse complement strand
TTGTGACGGTTCCGGTTGTTGCTGGAACTATGATCGAGGAGGGATAAGGCGTAGCTGCTACCTTATCCGTGATCGTGATTGCAGATGTGTTGCTATAAGTCACGGAATCACTGACCGTGATCGACAACACGGCATTCGTAGATCCGCCACTGTTCGTCGCCGTGACGGTGTAACTGGCGGTCGGAGTCGCGACGATGGGCGTCCCGCTGATAACACCGGTGGATGGATTGAGAGTCAGTCCTGCCGGCAACGCTGGTAAAACCGCATACGAAGTCGCTGCTCCACCGCTGCTTGTCGGGGTGTTGGCGGTGATCGCCATTCCCTTAGTGTAGATCACCGGATTATTGGAGTAGGTCAGAGCCGAGGGCGCGATATCATTCACCGAAATGTTAACAGACGCGGTCGTAAAACCAGAACTATTGGTTGCGGTCACAATGTAGTTGGCCGCTGAAGTCACCGTTGTGGGCGTCCCGCTGATGATCCCTGAACTGGTGTTAAGCGCCAGGCCCGCAGGCAATGCGGGTGTGACGGAATAAGAAAGAACAGCCCCGCCAGTGCTGCTTGGGCTGTTATTCGTGATGGCCATCCCTTTCGTGTAGGTGGCTGGATTGGTTGAATAGGTCAGGTTGGCGGGTGCTGAGCTCGCGGTCGCACTGTTGACCGTGATCGTCAGCGACGCGGTCGTAGATCCACCACTGTTAACCGCCGTAACAGTATAGACCGTTGTCGGGCTGGCCACGGTGGGCGTGCCCCGCGTTTCGCCCTGAGAGTTTAGGGCGAGGCCGGCGGGCAAAGCGGGTGTGATAGAATACGAAACCACGACGCCACCACTGCTGGTGGGCAGGTTTTTCGTGCCGCTCACGAGCGCCGTGCCCACAGTAAAAACGGCGGGGTTGTTGGAGTATCCCAGCGATGAGGGCGGTATATCGTTGACCGTGATACTCACGGAGGCGGTCGTGGAGCCATTGGTGTTCGCGGCTGTGATCGTGTAACTAGCGATCGGAGTCACCGTCGTAGGCGTCCCGCTGATGACACCCGTAGTAGGATCCAGCGTCAGGCCCGCCGGGAGGGCGGGTGTAACCGAGTATGAGGCTGCGGCTCCCCCACTGCTGGCGGGGACGTTTTTAGTGATCGCTGTGCCCTTAGTGTAGATGGCCGAATTGCTGGAGTAGGACAGCGATGTGGGCGCGAAACCGGTGACTGTGATACTGACCTGAGCTGCAGTGGATCCACCAGAATTCGTCGATGTAACGGTGTAAAGAGTCGTCGGACTGGTAGCCAAGGGCGTGCCGCTGATTACACCCGTGGAGGTGTTGAGCGTGAGTCCGGCCGGCAGTGCGGGCGATACCGCGTATAAAACCACGACTCCTCCATTATTGGTCGGCGTATTGGGGGGGATCGCCACGCCCGAGGTGTAAGTGGCCGGATTACTGGAATACGTCAGTGCCGAAGGCGCGACATCGTTCACCGTGATGGCGTAGCTCGTGGTCGTAGAGCCATCCGCATTCGTGGCCGTGATGGCGTAGGTCGCGGTGGCGGTCACTTCTATCGGCGTGCCGCTAATGCTCCCCGTGGTGCTGTTCAAGTAAAGGCCCCTAGGCAGATCGGGAGATGCCACATACCTCATCACGATACCTCCACTGCTGGCAGGTAAGAGATTTGCGATTGCCGTGCCCTTCGTGTAAGCAGAAGGAAAAGAATAAGTCAGCGCCGTGGGCGGATTCAGGCCGGGCGCGCTGACGTCAATCAAGAGGGTCGCCGTGTCGGAACCACCATTACTGCCGACCTGCACGGTCCAACGGTTCAGACCGGCGTCGGCGGACGT
The DNA here is from genome assembly GCA_040401595.1 of Burkholderiaceae bacterium. Taxonomy (GTDB): domain Bacteria; phylum Pseudomonadota; class Gammaproteobacteria; order Burkholderiales; family Burkholderiaceae_E; genus RFPW01. The sequence goes on along the minus strand of JBBAOE010000096.1, from coordinate 228 downwards.
CGGTGTTCCAGAGAGGGCTCCGCTGGGAGAAACTGTGAGCCAGTCAGTTCCTCCGGAAATCTTGGAAAGCTTGCTAAACGTCAGCGGTTGGCTGTTCGGATCGGTGGCGTCAGCCGACAATGTCTGGCCTGTGTACGCTGTGCCGCTCGTCGCTGAAGTTTTACTAATGGGATCGCTGCTGAACTGGGGAGAAGGATAAACAGTAGCGGAGGGCACCCCTGTCACGCT
>JBBAOE010000095.1:0-2108 GCA_040401595.1 Burkholderiaceae bacterium | reverse complement strand
AACTCGACATCGGTTCCCTGCTCTGGGATGGGGCTGCGGTCATTGCGATGCCTGGAGTGGGCAACGGACAATTCCTCAATGTCACGGGGGCACTTACCCTCACCGGATCGGGCGCCAGCACCTTCGATCTTTCGGGTAGCACGCTTGGTGACAATGCGGTCCGACTGATGGCCTGGGGCACGCCGAACAGCTACACCACGGATAGTTTCTCGGTGACCGGCGTGAGCGGATACTTTTTGGGCATCAGCAACAATGCGCTCTGGATCACCGCTAATTTCTTGCGGGATCTTTATGTCGGAAGCAACAGCACGGTGCCCGCGACCAACTTCATCTCGGGGACGAACGCTTATGGGAACACCTATGTCGGCTATACGGCGGATGCTTCCAATAACTTGCTGACGATCGGTAACACAAATACAGTTCTGACCAACGCGAGCAATCTCTATGTCGGCTCCAGTGGATCGGACAACACCATGGTGATTACCAACGGTGCCATGGTCGCTGGCAGGTCAGGGTTCATCGGATACGATGCCAGCTCTTCGAATAATTCGGTTGTGGTGACGGGAAGCAATTCGGTCTGGAGCAGCAGTGCGGATCTTTTTGTGGGGTATAGCGGAAGCAGTAACAGCCTGATCATTACGAACAGCGCCAAGGTGATCGCATCCAACACCTACATCAGCTCTTTCGGGGGGTCCAACAACTCGGTGCAGGTCTCGGGAGCGGGATCAACGTTGTCAAATAGCGGATCGATTTCGGTCGGAGCTTCCCCGATCCTCGGCCTAGCCGGGGCAGGCACCTTAACCATCACCTCGGACGGCACGGTCGCCGCCTCCAGGCTCATCATTTCGGGATCAACCGACTCCATCGGCACGGTGGAAGTAGGGCTCAAGGGGGGTTCCGACTCCAACATGACCCTCGATGTTCCCGAGATCATTTTCGGTGAGGGAACGGGGAGCCTCGGCCTGAACCAGTCAGACACGCTGACGATTTCGGGTTCGATCAGTGGAGCGATGGCCACAAATTCCTACGCCATGATCCAGCAGTATGGAAGCGGCACGACCATTCTTACGGGGATCAGTCATACAGGGTTGGGTTACCGTGTCGACGGTGGTCAGTTGATGGTGAATGGGGGGATCTTTGATATCTACTTGAACGCCGGCATCTCCCCCAACGAGTTGGGCGGGCCCAGGACCGTCACCGTCGGAAATAAGAACAGTGGCATCTCCCTGGTGGTGACGAATAGCGGAGAGCTGCACTCCTTCGTCACGATCATAGGAACGGACCTTATAAAGAACTCGGATTCGCTGACGACTTCCTCGAATAACTGGGCTCTCGTCACCGGTCCCGGAAGTAAACTCATTGCGGGGGAACTGCAGATTGGCAATGTCAGCAGTGGCAACAGTCTCGTGATCAGCAACGGGGCTACTGTCTCCTCAGCACTCGCCTCGAGCATTGGTATCTCCGGGTCCAACAACAGCGTGACAGTCACCGGCTCCGGGTCCCTGTTTACTAACTCGGGATCCCTGACCGTGGGAACCTACAGCCAAAGTTATGTCGCCGCCGCCAATAGGCTGCTTGTGACCAATGGTTCTGGTCTTTTCAGCGACTCGGCCACGATCGGAGCCACGACAAACTCCTTTGGTAATGCCGTGACCGTCACGGGAGCCGGATCCTTCTGGACGAATTCAGGAGCTTTGTATGTCGGCAATGGTGGGAGCGGCAACATGCTTACTGTCTCCAGCGGAGCGACTGTGGCGGTAGGGGGTGGCACCAATGGCACTGTGGTCGGCTTCGGTGCTGGCTCCTCGAACAACTCAGTGCTGGTGACGGGGGCGAACTCGCTCTGGACCAACAGCGCCGAGCTCTATGTCGGCTACGAGGGTAGCGGCAACAACCTCACCATCGCTGACGGTGGCACATTGGCGGCATCGGGCATCACCATCGCGGCATCGAACACTTCCTCCGGCACGCTGAACATCGGCCGCTTCGGGACCAATGATGCGGCAGGAACGATCATCACCCCGACCATCGCCTTCGGCGCAGGCACCGGCGCGATCAACTTCAACCAGAGCAACACGGTGACCGTTTCGAGCGTGATCTCCGGTGCC
>JBBAOE010000094.1:0-2167 GCA_040401595.1 Burkholderiaceae bacterium | reverse complement strand
GCCACCGGCTTGGCGGCCACCCGAATGATCGCGATACCTTTCGGCAGGCTGTCGATCGGCACCCTGCCCTGTCCGAGCTTCCAGACAACCGGACGCTGTCGGCTGCGACCGCCGCTGGAGCGACGCACCCATTCACCAGTCCAGGCCTCGACATATCGGGCGATCTCGTCGAGTTCGACGACCTTGTTGGCATCGCCCCAGGGCTTTTCGTCGGCCTTTCCCGCGAGGGCCAGTTCTAAGGCCCGCGCGAAGAACGTCCGTTCTGCGGGCACGCTGGCGAACGAAGACTCGAACAGGTCGTGGGAGCCGATGATCCAGTTTTCGTGGATAGCATCGACTTTAGCAGTCGCAAAATCGGTATCGAGCTGCTTCGAGACGACATTGGCAACCACCCCTATCCGAGGATCCCACTGGATGTCGCCTAGGTCGATCGCAAACAAGGTTGTCTTTGGTTTGGCAGACCCGATAGCCTCAACGATCTCCCGCAGCGGCACGAGTTCTCGTGGCCGAGGGCCGCGCACACGCAGATCGGCCGCCACAAAGCAGGCCTTCCCCCCGATAGAATCGAGGCTGTCGATGCCGACGCCAGCGGTCGGTGCCCGACGGTTGGCAGTTCGACCGTATGCCGTCCGGACGTCCTCAGTCCGCGCCTCCTCAGTCGACGCTTCCTCCGCCGGGCTGGCTCTGGTCCGATCCATGCCGACAACTTCCGGAGGCGCCACCAGCGATTGGCCGCGGATGTAGGCGATGAGCACGTCCTTGTAACGGAGGGGCATCTGCCTGATCTGCGGGCCGAGTTGGTCACGTATCGTGTCCGCGGAATCGAGACCGACGAGATCGACCGGCTCGGTGCCGCCGGCCGACAGAAGCCCCTTGAGGGACTCTTTAAAGGCGGCCTTGTCGCGACTGGCATAGGGCACGGCATCGAGTGTGCCGAGCTGGTATTGGTCGACGACCAGCATCACGAAACCAGTCTGCCAGCGATACAGTGGGGCCACGACGATCGCTGCCACCATGGCGATGATGAGCAGGACCGCCAGCAAGAGTCCCAGGAGCACCGACGTTTTCCGCCAGCCCCCAAGCGCAGCCGGCTTCGTGGGCTGCGCCCGCCATGAGCCACGGCGTTGAGATAGGGAATTGGTTGGGGGCACGGCAAATCATTTCCTGATCATTTGTTCCACAGGAGTGCGTCTCACACGGTCTTCCTGCAGCCAAACAAACCGACGAGAGTTTACCGAAAAGGCAGCCGTTGCTACGATAGCGAAATCGGAACGTCCTCCCCAACGCTTCTGGGAAAATGTCCCTGCTGCGATCGGCTGCGTAGCCTGTTCGCCGTGTCGGCGTCCGCCGTCATTTGCTCGTCGAGGCTTCATGCGTTATCTGCCGGTGCACTGGTCTGAAGGCATGTTCCTTCGCCCGCAACATTTCCAGGCGAGCGATCGCTCGTGGAACGAAAAACTGGCCACTGCGGTCACGGCGCTCGATCCGTGCAGTTACGGCATTGTGCGGCTCGAGATCAATCCGACCGCATTGGCCAGCCGGCAGGTGGATGTGCGTGCCTGCCAGGCTCGCCTGCGTGACGGCACGCTTGTCTGGCTGGAACAGGGAGAAACGCCGGACCGTCTCAGCCTGCAAAACGCCACTGACGAGATCGCCAAGCTCTCGGCCCAACTTGAGGAGTCGTTGCAGACGGTCGACATCGTCCGCGTCTATCTGGCAGTGCCGCGATTCGATCCGGTGGGATCCAATGTGTCACCGCCCGGACCTGCTGATCGCAGCCGCTCGCGGATCGTGCGACAGGCGCTCCAGGACGACACTGCCGGTGGCAACGACCAGGAGGTAGAGTTCTGTCGCCTGAACGTCACGCTCAAACTCTCCACCGAGGATTTGTCGGGCTTCGAACTGCTGCCGATCGCGCAGATTCGCCGCGCCGCCAATCGTGAGGCCGCCCCCGAAATCGACCCCGACTTTTTCCCACCGATGCTGTCGGTCGATGCCTGGCCGCCGCTCGGCCTCGACATCGTCCGCGGCATCTACGACCTCATCAGCCGTAAGGTTGAGGTGCTGGCCGAGCAGGCCGTCAACCGCCGAGTGGGGTTCTCGAGTTCCGAACCCGGCGACCTCGATCGGCTGATGATGCTGTCGAAGTTGCTGGAATCCCAGGCCG
>JBBAOE010000093.1:0-2186 GCA_040401595.1 Burkholderiaceae bacterium | reverse complement strand
GTAAGCGTCAGATTACCCGCACCAAGCTTTGTGAGGGACCCGTTTCCGGTGATGTTGCCGCCGAAGATCAGGCTGTCAGTGCTGGTTGAACTCAGATTGAACGTGGATGGGCTCTGCAGACAAACCGCAAACGTTGCCGAAGCGGAGTTGCAGACCGAACTCACATTGATACCGGACAGCGTCATCGATTCTGCTGTCACCGAGAGGCTATTGGCGACGATGGTCACTGGTGCCGAGTTGGTACCGAAGGTTACTGTACCCCCGGTGACGCTTACCGCGCCAAGGCTGGTCGGCCGCGTATCGGCTTCGGACAGGCTGCCACCGAAATGCACGGCGTTACTGCCGGCAGCTATGGTCAAGTCCTGGGGTGATGTGTTGGTGACTTTGCCAGAGATGGTAACCGCGTCGCCAGCGGTCAGCGTGGTGCTGGTGCCAAGCTTGAGTTCGCCGCCATAGCTCTGTTTGCCAGAGGTATTGACGATGCCGCCATTGACGCTGGTGGCACCACTACCACCGGTACTAAGTCCGGCTGCATAAACCGCACTACCCAGCGTCGTTGTCCCTGCACCGCTAAACAACAATATGCCGAGGGGGGTCGCACTAGTACCCAACCTGCCGCTCAGGTTCGCTGCGCCAGTTCCGGAATTGATTGCGAGATTGCCGGCGACCCCGGGTAGCCGAGTAATATCGCCGGAGAGCCCGATACCGGCATTGCTCGTCGACAGAGTGATCGATGCAGCCTGGAGTGTGATTGGGCCGGACAGCGACTGGCTCCCCGTCGTGGTAATGGACGCTCCGGCCAGCTCGATACCGGCATCACCTGAGACGGACAGGCTGGACAAAGCAGTTGCCGACCCCACCGAACCGGAGAAACTGACCTTACCGCTGGACGAATGAATGGTCAGCCCTTGGGCGCCGTCGACCGTGCTTCCAAACAGAATATTTCCACCGCCAAAGCTGAGCACGATACTGCCCGACTGTCCGTCCGTTACAGTGCTGGTGGAGGCGTTGATGGATGATGTGATAAAGCCGTTTGCGGCACCGCTCTCGCCCCGGTTACCCCCACGGCCAACATATTCGTCTGGAAAGAAAGAATTGAAAGAGCTCAACCCGCCGCGCAGGCCGCCGCCGCCGCCGCCCGAGGCGCCACCGTCAATCTCTGAAGGGGTCGGTCTAAATACTCCACTTGGGTCGTCAGCAGTGGACACGAACGCGCCGGTGAACCCCGCATTATAGCCCAGCTGTCCGTCATAGGTGCCGGCTGCTTGATATTGGCCAGTGTCCACGCCAAAACAGGCGTTCGGGCAGTTGTTGTGGTTGCCCGAGCCGCCGCCGCCGCCAGCACCTCCCGCTACGAGAAATGGCGAACTACCCGTAATCGAGCTTGATAGTGCGAGGATTGACGCGCCGCCGCCGCCGCCGCCGCCGCCTGAAGACCCGGCACCTCCCGCCATACCGCCGGTGCCGCCAGTACCAATACCAAAAGCGTTTGTTCCGCCTAAACCTCCGCCAGCACTGCTCCTCGAATCGACCCCTTGTGTGCCGCCGCCCCCCGGAGCCAAATACAAAACATTCCCGGCAGAAACGTTAAACACTGCTGTCAATGAGCCGGCCACGCCTGTTCCGCCGCCCTGGTTGCTAGCATCATCTCCCCCTCTGCCGCCGCCAGCCCCAACCAAACTGGCGGTGATACTCGTTACCCCTGTCGGTACCGTGAAAGATTGCACCGAGGATGCATGGTTGAAAGTCTGGCTGATCCCGGTGCTGAGTTTGAGGTTTTGGGTCAGGCTGACTGCACCGGAGAAGGTCATGTTCCCCGCCGTGGTGATGTCTGCGCCAAGGGAGGCCGGGCCAGAGACCGAGAGGCTGGCAAGGGGGCTAGTGCCACCAGTGATGCCATTAAGGTTGAGACTGCCAATATTGTTCACCGTTAGCGCGAACGGCCCATTCAGTGTGCCGTTGAGGGTGAGTGCGCCAGTGTTGGCGATGGTCGTGGCGTCTGCCAGGGTGATGCTGCCGACGTACGTGGCAGCGGCACTGCTACCATTGAGAAGCGCGCCGCCAGAACTGATGCCTGTGCCATTTAGCGTTAACGCATTTGCGCTGCTTAGGTTAGTTCCGTTGAGGTCGAGGGCAGCCCCCGCGGACACAGTGACGCCCCCGCTGCTCGCACCAAGCGCGGTCGC
>JBBAOE010000092.1:0-2346 GCA_040401595.1 Burkholderiaceae bacterium | reverse complement strand
CCGTCGCAAAGTGCGCGATGAGGCGTTGGCTGAGGACGCGGTGCAGGACGCCCTGATGGCTGCGATTTCCAGTATGGCCCACTTTCAGGGCCAATCGAGTTTACGGACCTGGTTGATTGGCATTCTGAATCATAAGATTCAGGACGTTTTTCGTCGCGAGACCCGATATGTCTCGATTTCTGGCGACGACGATGAGCAGGACCCCTTTGATCGTTTCGGACTGGATGGTGCCGATGAATCCACGGATCCGATGCGCGCTGTCGCGAGTGCACGGATGCGTGCCGCGCTCGAGCGTGAAATCGAGGTGATGCCGCCCAACTTGAAGGCCGTGTTTCGGATGCAAGCCCTGGAGGGAATGGCGACAGTCGAGGTTTGTGAGCAGCTCGATATTAGCGAGGCGAACTGCTGGGTCCGGTTGCATCGTGCGCGCAAACACCTGGCGGCCCGTATGCGGGACCACCTGGAATAAGCGGGCTCGGGGCTCTTGAGACGCCCCGGCCTATTCGCCGATTTCACCCAGGAGTAGAAACTCCATCAGCGCTTTCTGGGTATAGAGGCGGTTCTCCGCTTCGTCCTAGACGACGGATTGGGGACCGATGATCACCTCTGCGGTGACTTCTTCCCCCAGATGGGCAGGCAGGCGATGCATGTAGAGCGCTTGTGCGCCAGCGGCATCCACCGCCTTGTGTTCGAACAAAACTTGCTGCAAGAGCCTGCATTCGCCAACGAGAGTCGGACTGGTGTTGATGCCTGAAATCTCAGCGCCGTTGTGCAGGCGGGCCCCCCGTGTGAATAAGACCCTTCAAGCGTCTCCTACTGGTAACCACTTGATGCCTGCGACACCAAGGTTTTTGCGGTGGATATGATCGCTGAAGATTGGCAATAAATTTTGCACATTGGTATCGAAACTGTTGCGCCACATGGCGTGCAGCTTCATCAAAGCATCTTCATTTCGATAAATGCTGCCATCCCAGTCGATGACCATCATTGCGACATCACCACTATCGGCAAGCATACACAGCAGTGCATCGTCGGCATCTCTATTGAGCGAATCTTTCAGGTCCTCTTCGAAGGCAGCCAAGGCTTCAACGTAAAGGTCAATGCTCAACTGCTTCTGTCCAGCCAAAGCCAAGCGCAGTTCATCTGAAATCTTCTTTTTGCTCGCCATCTTTATTGGAGCTGCTTGTCAGGATTCCAGTCGCTACAACTCGATGACTCGTGCCACGTCACCATGGCACTCGGCACACCTGCCCACCAGCAACAGCTCGCCGTCCTTGATGGTACCGTTGAAGTTCGTAATCGTCGTTTCGTGGCGGCAATGTCCGCACCAGACGTTGGCTAACAGCCGTTGGCGGACAGCGGCAGGTATAGATTCCCACCGTTTGCGTGCGGGTGGAGTGAAAGTAGGCATTGATTCATTAGTCATACTTCAGCAAACCCAGCGTCGGGCATCCTTCAGGAGCAACAGCATTTGCTGCTCACGCAGCGGTGATGCGATAAACCCGAACCGCTTGTAGAACTGCGCCGCTTCTTCGTCAATGGGATGGGTCAGCATAGCCCGGATGCCAGCCTGTTCGGCAATCAAGATTGTTCGGCGAATAGCATCCTGGAGGAGGCCATATCCGATGCCTTGTCCCTGGTCTTTTGCCGAGACCGCGAGTCGCGCCAGGATCACCACCGGCACCGGGTATTGCCCCATCCCCTGACGGATCCGCTCAGGCGCTTCGAGCGTATCGACCTGGCCAACCGTCAGACTAAAATAACCAGCTACTCGGTCCTCCTGCGCAACGACGAAAGTCTTGGCCGAGCCGCTGCCCTGTGCTTGCCGGGCATGGCGCAAGAGCCAGTCGTTCAGCGCTGGCCTGCCACAGTCAAAACCATCCAGCCGGTGACGCGCGGCCAGAGGCTCCGGTGCACTTAGCGTCACCTCGCATCCCAAGGCGCCTTGCGGGCAAACAGGTCACGTATTCCGTCGTTGACCTGTTCGGGGCGCTCAAGAAGATCCATGAGGGCCTGGTACTGGCTGCCCGTAACCATAAACAATCGCTGATCGAGCAGGGTCTGTTCAGCGGCCAGGCAGGCGCTGTCAAGGATGAAGTCGGTCAGCGACTTGTGGGCCACATCAGCTGCACGACGCAGCACCGCCTCCTGTTCGGGGGTGGCGCGCAGTCCTAGGCGGGCAGACCGAGCAGAAGGTGAGGATGAAACGGCAGTCATGGCAGCACCGATGTTGTTAGATCAACCAAAGCAATGTTAGTACAAATGACTAACGGAGTCGAGTGATTGTGGCGACGGGCTACCTTGGTTCATAACGACGCAGAGATCTCACTGGTTACGGTCGTTCTC
>JBBAOE010000091.1:0-2408 GCA_040401595.1 Burkholderiaceae bacterium | reverse complement strand
GGGACCCCTGGCAGAGCCCGACGGCGCGGCTGACGGCAGCAGTCCAGGCTCTGAGTGCCTTGACCACGCAGGCGTCTAGCAGCGGCCGCCTCCTTTTGCGTTCGCAGGTCGTGGCAGACCTTGCGTACGAAGAGGCCGCGCGGTGGGGGATGTGGGAAGGAGGCTCCGGGACTCCGGGGTGGGGGGGGCGCCGAGCTGGACTGTACATGCGCATGTGAGTCCGTTCACATTTCCATGGTTGGTCTTCACGATTCGTGAACCATGACTCTTGGACTCTGAGTTTCTGGGCGGCGGCCTGCGGCCTCCGAGCTTTTCTGGGTTTCGCCGCTCGAAGCAAGGAAGAACATGTACTTGAGAACTGCGAGTCCAAGGTGATGAGTCATGGTTCATGTAGACCAACTATCGACACTGTCTGCTGTTTCTGTTCTCTTGATGTTTGGCCAGGCAGCCGGGGACACTTTGCCGCAGCGGTTGCAGTACCATGCTGCGTCGCGCTACCGGCTCCGACGGAACCGGGTGTCCTTGCTCGCGAAGAGCAAGGCGCGGACGCAGGCTATCTTGGACCAGTTGGATGCACACGTGGCGTTGGACTTGGCAAGCATCTCGGCGCGCTTGGCTGCACCGTGTCAGCAGCATGGCACCGCCCACACATGCCTCGACCCCTTCCGGGAGAACCCGGGCGCAGCGCGCAATTGGCAAGCGCCCTCGTTTCAGACCCGCCGCCTTACATCTCAACACGAACGCTGAGTGGTGAATCGTTTGCGAGAGAGCGCCCCGCTTTCGATCATGATACTTGTTGCCCCAGGTACTCTGGCGATCTATCAGCCCGGCGGCCCGCCGGGAGAAGCTGCTGGCGATGTTCGGCGAGTCGCTTCGGGCCCACAAGGAATCCGGAATCGGCGCTTGGGAGCAGCGGTACCGTATCATGGGAGTCGAGGTTTGCTTCCGGGCATTTCAGATGATCACCAAGATCGGTTCCAGCAGCTTGACGGCAGCACGCGAAGGGGCTATCGCCGGGAAGGTTTCGTCCCCAGGTGCAGGGGAACTCAACAGCCACCTGCGGATCGGGCCTACCTCGAAACCGAACTTGTATCTGGACGCTCGGTCTTGGTTGGAAAACTACGCAGACACGCATGCCGAGCAGAGCCCCATGAAGTTGGAAGCGTACCTTCCGTCCGGGCGGAAATTCTTCTACTGGGTCCAGTACCAAATGGAGAGGCAGAGGCAAAGCCGTCAGTTTGCGGCGCTGTCCACGTTTCTGGAGGCCTGGAGGTGCGAAGTGCCCTACTTGGTCATTTGCAAGAGCCTCTCGAAGTTCACCGCCTGCGGGCTTTGCGAATGGCTCAAGCTCCAAATCGATAAAACACCACGAGATCAGCCACAGGTCATGGAAGCCCTCAAGGACCGCTTGGGCAAGCACTTCAAATTCCAAGCAGCTCAACGCCTCGCACAAGCGCGAATGGAAGAAGACTGCGCTTCCAACAACACGAAGTGGTTTTTCAAAACGGACAAACTCGACCAACAGAAGTTCGTCGTGCCAACGATATGGTCGCAATTGAAGACCCCGTTGTTCGCTCTTGGGGAACGCCTCGTGTGCGGGGTGATAGGCGCGATGCTCCATGGCCCGCTGTCCACGCGGCATGTCGTCCGCACCGTCTTCACCGATGTAAGTCATGGGAGCGAGATGCAAGCTTCTGCTTGCTTGCTCAACCTTCACGCCGCCGCCATGGCGGACAAGAGCTTGCCAGAGGAACTTACATTCGGCGCTGATAATACAGCGAAAGAAACAAAAAAATCAATCTTCCTTCACTTCGTCATTTGGTTGCTCGCTGCCTTGTCTGGGACCAAGCTGTGGTCCATCAAGATGACATTCCTATTGGTTGGACACACACACGATTCCTTGGATCGCTTCTTCTCCAGGATGGCGGTGGCCGTGGCAGGGCACGATTATTTCACAGTGCCGCAATTGCTCCGCGTGGCCCAAAAAGGCATGCCGACCATGCCGTTCGAGATTGCGCACTTGAACTCCGTCTGGAATTGGAAGAGTTTGCAGGGTCACCTTCCGGCCGTCAGTCGGCTACGCAACGTCCATGCCATCGAGGTTTTCCGTAGAGCTGGGATATACATCCGCTGGAAACAATACATGACGGACGAGGCCTGGAGCAAGGCGGTGCTGTTGGTGCCTGCTGACAGGGTTGCCCCCCTGGGTGCTTTGCGGCCGGATCTCGTGCCCGGAATAGTTACCGTTGGGTGCTCACGGGCGGGACGCCACAGGTGGGGGGATGGGCAGGGAGTGGCAAATGGGCAAATTAGCGAGGGAGGGCAGGGGAGGGGAGGGGGAGGAGGGGGAGGGCAAGGGGGGGCGGGGCAGGGGTGGGCAAGGAGGGGCGGGGCAAGGGTGGGCGGGG
>JBBAOE010000090.1:0-2518 GCA_040401595.1 Burkholderiaceae bacterium | reverse complement strand
CCGCGCATCGGATTAGCAAGACCTATCTGCGGATGCTGGTGGCTGATCGTGTTGGCGTACTCGCTGAAATCACGGCAGCCATGCGCGATGCCGGATTGTCGATCGAAAGCCTGATCCAGACCGAGGCAAGCGACGACGGATCCGCCCTGATTGCTATGGTAACCCACGCTGGACCAGAGCAAGCGATTAACGACACCATCAATGCCTTGGCAAACTCGGACAGCTTACTTGGCGAGCCCATGGTCATGCACATTTTGGGGGCATAACCAAAACGCAGGCCGGCGCCCATATTGCAGATCTTGAAAATATGGTACCCGTGTATGCTAGATTTGTGCCGCCGCATTCGCGGGGTTCGACGGCAGAGGTGAAAATCGCCACAAGCAATCTCGACAATGGGCCGCACCTTCACTATCGGAAACTAACCGTTTATATATCGATCCATACAAGGTGCTTAGTTCGCGCACCTTCGTTCTCAGATAGCTAGGAAATTCAAATGACTGCAGCAAGCCAAATCCTCGACCGCGTCCTTGTTCTGGAAATGGTGCGGGTAACCGAAGCTGCAGCGATCGCGGCGGCGAAGCTGATCGGACGTGGTGACGAAAAGGCGGCGGATGCCGCTGCAGTCGAAGCCATGCGCGCCGCCTTGAACGCACTTTACATGGACGGCACCGTCGTCATTGGCGAAGGCGAGCGGGACGAGGCGCCGATGTTGTTTATCGGTGAAAAGGTAGGTTCCGCGATTGGCACTGGCCCCAAAATCGACATCGCACTGGATCCATTGGAGGGCACGACCATCACCGCAAAGGCGGGCCCGAATGCGCTGGCCGTTCTGGCGGTGGCTGAAGCAGGCAATTTGCTCAACGCCCCCGATGTGTACATGGACAAAATCGCGGTTGGCCCTGGCTACTCGCCCAACATTGTCAATCTCGACAAATCGGTCGCTGAAAATGTTGCCGCCGTCGCCGCCGAAAAAGGCGTGCCGCCGCATGAATTGATTGTCTGCGTCTTGGACCGTCCCCGCCACGAAAAGATTATCGCCGAACTGCGCGCAATTGGCTGCGGCGTTATGCTTATCCCCGATGGCGACGTCGCGGGCGTCATTGCAACAACGAACCCCGACACGACGGTCGACATCTATATGGGTAGCGGCGGCGCGCCAGAGGGTGTGTTGGCGGCCGCAGCTTTGCGCTGCGTCGGCGGCCAGTTCAAGGGCCGCTTGCTGTTCCGCAACGATGACGAGCGGCTGCGCGCGCGCAAATGGGGTATCGAAGATTTGGACAAGATCTACGACCTCGAAGAATTAGCGAAGGGTGACTGTATCTTTGCCGCGACCGGCGTGACCCATGGTTCCTTGCTGGAGGGCGTAAAGACCTTACGCGATGGCCGCGTGACCACCGAAAGTGTCGTAATGCGTGCCTCTTCGGGTACCGTGCGCTGGGTCAAGAGCGAGCATCGCAAGGCTGACCGCCTCGGCTGATATTCAATAAATACCCATTTGCAGGCCCGTTGCGATCTGCTCACCTAGTTCCGCAGCGGCCGACAGGTCAACTTTGTCGATGGTCTTAGGTGCCAATATCGCCTCTTGCGTCTGTGCCTGCGTGCACACAATGACGCTGGGCGCAATCTGTCGCAGCCGCCAGCCCGTGGCTATACGCTCCGCTTGCGTAACGGCATTGCGGCCATCGGAACCCGCACAGACGACCATCGCATAAGGCCGGCCGTTCAGCGCGCCGAGGCAGGGATAATAGCATCGGTCGAAAAAGCTTTTCATCCCCCCGCTGATCGCACCGAGATTTTCGGGAAAGACGAACAGATAGCCGTCTGCCGACAACATATGTTCAGCATCCGCCTCTGCAGCATTCACCAACTGCACATTCACGCCCTGCACCCGCCGTGCACCATCATGCGCGGCTTGTGCTAGTGCCTCAGACCCGCCGGTCATGCTGTGCCAGATTATTGCGAGTTGCTTCATCCCCACTTGCTAGCACCAGCGGCGCGCCATAGGGAAGAGGGATGAAGCCAGTCCTCGACATTAGTCACTCGATCCTTGAACAAGCCTGGCATTGGCGAGGCAGCGGCACCGACGGCCGTGACCCAGATTTTCAGCCCGATGACCTTGTCAGCCAATTGCTGATGGCGCGCGGCGTCACGCGCGATGACATCGAGCGGCACCGCAACCCGACCATTCGCAACTTCATGCCCGACCCGTCGATCTTTCAGGATATGGAAAATGCCGCGCTGCGATTGGCGCAGGCTGTTGAGGCGGGAGAGCAAATCACCGTCTATGGCGACTATGATGTCGATGGCGCGACCAGCGCGGCTTTGCTCATCCGCTTGCTGCGCAATTTGGGGTTGAACGCGGGCTACTATATCCCAGACCGCCTAATGGAGGGCTACGGCCCCTCAGGCGAGGCGCTGGTCCGTATTGGGACAGGCGGCAGCCGCTTAATCATTACCGTCGACTGCGGGGCCATGGCCTATGACGCTTTGTCGCAGGCCAAGGCCGCTGGCCTTGAGG
>JBBAOE010000089.1:0-2543 GCA_040401595.1 Burkholderiaceae bacterium | reverse complement strand
AAGTCTTTTTGAGACACGCCGTCCGGAGCAGCTTCGCCGATTGCAACGTGGTCGCCGTGGCCTCCCGCATCGTCAGCTCGGACGGCCGTCGTTGGCGTCACGGCCAGCACGAGGCAGGCTGCGACGCAGACACCGAAAAAGCCAGCAAAAATGCTGGTATTTCGACTGAAATGGAGGGCAGACGGTTTCACGGGAGGACTCCGGAACGTGGATTCAATCAAGCCAAAGGAATTCAGTAGCAACAACTCGCTGGCTGGAACGGACAGAACGGCACGCCTACGCCATCGTCGCCAAAGCCGGGATCGGGAGGGAATGCGTGCGGCACGCATTCCCTCCCCGATATTCCGGTTTTACTGACGCGGGCGGGGCCACCATCAGACCAACGAGGCTTCCGAGTGGACAACCCGAAAGCAAACACGCTGTCGGCCGTCCTTACTTCGTCGAGCAGATGAACAACGCGTAGAACGTGAAACCCTCGATGAGGGCCGCCGCGATGATCATCGCCGTCTGAATGCTTCCCGACACTTCGGGCTGGCGGGCCATGCTCTCGTAGGCCGAGGCCGCGAGTTTGCTGATCCCGTAGGCGGCACCGATCACCACCATGGCCACGCTGAAGGGAGCGGTCAGTTCGATGAGCGAACGGCCAACACCAGTGGCAGCGTCCGCAGCGCTGGCAAAGTCGGCGAACACGAACGTCAGGGCCACGGCGGCCAGAGCGGTGAGGGTACGAGTGGAAAAGATCGATCGAATCATCACGGGATCAAGCTCCTTGCAAAACGAGGATCGTGGAGTGAGCTCCACGACCAGGAAATGAGACCAGGAAATGAAAGTCTGAAGTTGAAAACAGGTACGAAATCGGAATCGCGAGAATCAGGCTGAGGTTTGCGTGGTCAGTGTTGGCTCGGGCAAGAGAACACCGCTGTGGGTTCAGGAAACGGATGTTCTAAGGAATTCCGAGCAATTTTGAAGGCCAGTTGTGGGGAGTCGCTTTTTTACCTCGGTTGCGGTGGTCAAAGGGCCGCAGGTCGATCAGTGTTGATGGACTGAGGCGCCGATAAAAAGAGCCGACAAGAACGTAAAAATGTAGGCCTGCAGGAACGCCACGAACAGCTCCAGCAGGCTGAACAGGGCACTGCTGACAACGCTAATGCCGGTCACGGTGGCCCACATTCCCATCGAATAGGAGGCGGCCGCCGAAATCATCCCCATGATCCCCAAGAGAACCAAGTGGCCGGCCACCATGTTGGCCAACAGTCGGACGGCGAGGATGAGGTGCTTGATGCACAGGCCGAGCATCTCGATCGCGAAGATCATCGGCTTGAGAACGATGGCGATCGGCAGCGGCAGGTCCATCGACGGTACCTGATTGCCAAAAAACCCGAAAAAACCGAATTTCAGCATGCCCGCAACGACAACGGTGGCAAACGTCACGCCGGCTAGGGCGAGCGTGACCGAGAACGACGCCGTAGGCGACCCCGCCCAGGGCACCATGCCCATCAGATTACAGCCGAGCACGAAGAAGAAGAGTGTCCAGAGGAGCGGCACGAATCGGTCACCCGTATGGGCAACGGCGGCGTGGGCGTGTCCCCCGCCAGAATGCCCATGATGCTCGTGCCCGTCGTCACTGGCGTGGTCATGGCCGTGGTCGTCGATCGCGGGCCGGGCGATGTTGTCACGGACGAAGAGGAGCATCGACTCGAACAGATTGAGCAGACGACCCTTCGGTGCGTCGCCCGAGCGGAGCCGCGAGGCGACCCACGTAAAGATCAGGAACATCAATGCCGCGATCAGCAGTTCGAGGAGCATGTACTTGGAGATGCCAAAGCCCGATTTCACCGCGTAGAGGCTGTGCAGTTCGGCAAACGGCTGAGGGATCAGGATTTTCCCGTCCAAAGCGGCGTTGAAGGCGGCAACGTCGGTGATCTCGGGGCTGCCATTGCGGAGGAATGCCGGCACGTCTTCCAGCGTCTTCCAGCCGTGCCGCCACATCGCCTGGGGCACTTCGAAAAAGTAGCAGTCCTTCAGGTGGTAGATCGGATTGGCTGACATTGGCTCAGGATTTCCTCGGGCTGCCGTGACGGGAGCGAAGAGTGTGCCGTGCGGGGACCCATCCGGTCAATGCGGTTGGTTCTTATCGGCTTCAGCCGCACCTCGGACCAGAATGTGCAGCAGGATATCGGTGGCAAGCAGCGCCAGGTACATCGCGACCAGAATGGGGGCGGTCCCGGGGGCTTCGGGCTGGGTTTTTCGCGAGGAAAGCCAGGCCAGAGCCACCAGGGGGGGCATGATTCGCAGGGCGATGCCGGCCAGCGGTGTGGCCACGGCCAGTGCCGGATTTGAGGCTGGGAGTCGAGCCAGCAGCCAGGCGGCCAACGCACCCGGCAGGCAGACCGCGACGGCGAAGGCCACCGCCTCCCGCCGGCCAGGCCGGTCGGGGCCCATCGTTAGGGCGATGACGGCAACGCCCGCAGCGGTGGCCAGGAGGGCAGCCACGCCCAGAATGACGAGCCGTCGGTCCGGCAACGCGCGGGTGGTATCGTCAA
>JBBAOE010000088.1:0-2621 GCA_040401595.1 Burkholderiaceae bacterium | reverse complement strand
TTTCTTTTTGTCTCATTCTCCCTGTTCTCAGCCTCCTGCGGAGGAACTGTAACATAGCTGTCGCGTTTTCGTGCAAGGGGGCGGCGCAGAACCGGAGAAAGATGATGTTCGCGAGAACGGAAAGATTATTGTTGCGGCCAAGCTGGCCCGAGGATGCATCCGAATTGCATCAGGCGATTTCCGATGAGGGCATCGTCCGCAACCTTGCGCGTGCACCTTGGCCCTACACCGCCGACGACGCGGCGCAATTTGCGGCGCAGGAGCATGATGCGCTCTATCCCGCCTTTTTACTGATGCTGCGCACCCACGGTGCCCCGCGTATCATCGGCGCGTGCGGCATTGGAAATTATGACGGAAGCGCCGAATTGGGTTACTGGATAATGCGGCCTTATTGGGGCCTTGGCTTTGCAACAGAGGCCAGTCGCGCCGTGGTCAACATCGCCAAGGCCATTGGCCACAAAAAACTCGTTGCCAGCCACTTCACCGATAATCCCGCGTCGGGCAACGTGCTGCGCAAGCTCGGCTTTCAAAATACGGGCGAGACAGCGCAGCGCCACAGCAACGGCCGCGGCGCGGCAATGACATGCGCTCTGTATGAAAAGGCACTGGATGGCGCAGGCGCAGAGCCCCGCGCAAGACTAAGCCCTCCTGCATTGACTATGCGCGCGCAAATGGAGCGGCTGCAGGCGGCTTAAAACGCATCAGTACTGATAGCGGCACTGGGCTATTTCTAAACGCTGATCGGCGCCCCTTCCCTCGACGCGATAGGCGAGGCGGTCGGCCGTTGTGATGCGGCGAGACCACCATCCCTGCAAGTCACCCTTCAGCGGTTCCGGTTTTCCAGTTCCCTTAAAGGGGTCTCGGCGGCACTGCTCGATCAGTGAATTCAGCCGCGCCAGAGTGTTGCCGTCATTGCTTACCCAGTGTTGGTAATCATCCCACGCATTGTCTGAAAAGATAATCCTCATGGGTGACTAAGCTGACGTTCTATACCCTTCACGGCTTCAAGCTGCTCGATCGATCCACGCAGGCGCGCCGCGTTGGTCGGCGTTGAGAGCAGGTGCAGCGTCTCTTCCACGGCATTCCAGTCCGCCAGCGACATCATCACGACTGCCTCGGACTTCTGCCGTGTCACGACAACCTGTGTGCGGTCGGAAACAACTCGGTCCATGACGTCCTTAAGATTTGCGCGCGCCTCTGTGTATGTCATCACGTCCATGGTCGGGTTTCCTTTTGCTGTCTGGTACAATATGTACAAATATTTGTACAATGCAAATTTAAAATTTTGCGGCAGCACGGATTATTTTTAGTCGCGGTTTGCCGCGCAACACACTTGGATATGCCCCTGAATTGGCGTAGCGTTGCAAAATCAACCGGGGGGTAATGACGAATATGGCCACTGGGGCATCCAAGATTATTGAATTTAAAGACGTCGGCGTGCCGCGGCGATTAAGCCCGGAGGCGAGCCGGATGGCGGCGCTGGAGGCGGCGCGCGGCCTGTTGCTTGAGGCGGGGCCGCAGGCGGTCACATTAAAGGCGGTGGCCGGACAGATCGGGCGGACGCACGCCAATTTGCTGCATCATTTTGGGTCGGCGTCAGGGCTGCAGCGCGCGCTGGCGGCGTATATGGGCGAGAATATCTGCAGTAAGGTCGCCGAGGCCGTCACCCAAATGCGCGGCGGCGTAATGACACCGGACGAGCTTGCAGATTTAATCTTTGACCAATTCGACCGCGAGGGTGCAGGCGCGCTCGCGTCTTGGATGCTCCTGTCTGGAAATGAAGACGCGCTCGACCCTATTGTCGAGGCCATCCACAAGCTGGTGGATGAAATTGCCGAAGACGGCCACGCAGACACCTCGCTGCATGAGTTGACACTGGAGATGGTGCTGATGGCGCTGGGCGATGCTTTATTGGGTGGACCACTGTCCACGGCGCTTGGCTTGCCGCGCGAGGCGGGACGGCAGATTGCGGGCCGAAAGCTGGCGGCCGCATTAGATGAGATGCAGGCGCAGTTGAAGCCCTCAACTTAGGACGCGGCGCCGTAAAATTGCCGATACCAGTCGGCGAATTTTTGCAGACCCTCGGCCAGCATGACCCTTGGCTTGTACCCCGTGAGCGCATGTAGCTTCGACACGTCGGCATAGGTCGCGGTGACGTCGCCCGGCTGCATTGGCCGCATGATCTTCGTCGCCTCTCGCCCAATGGCCTTTTCAAGCGTCTCGATCATCTCCATCAGGCCAACCGGATGACTGTCGCCAATGTTCAAGACCCTGTGTTCGCCCCGCGCGGGCGGGTGGTCAAGCGACCCGATGATGCCGTCGACAATGTCATCAATATAGGTGAAATCGCGTGCCATATGGCCATTGCCGTAAACCTCAATCGCCTCGCCGCGCAGGATTTTCTGCGTGAAACTGAAATAGGCCATGTCGGGCCGTCCCCATGGACCGTAGACGGTGAAGAAGCGCAGGCCCGTCTGCGGAAAGCCGTAAAGTTTTGCGTAAGACTGGCTCATCAATTCGCACGCGCGCTTGGTCGCGGCGTAGAGCGACACCGGGTCGTTGGCGGGCTCATCTTCCTTAAAGCCTTCGCCGCTTATTGGCTTGTCGCCATAGACCGAGCT
>JBBAOE010000087.1:0-2679 GCA_040401595.1 Burkholderiaceae bacterium | reverse complement strand
GTGCGCATTCCGATGATCGTGACCGCCGAATCCGGGATCGTGACCGCGTTTGTCGATTCGAGAGGTTGCGTTGTTCTGAGTATAGATTGAGCGGTTAATTTTCTGTTTTTGAACCTCCTTGATCGGCCGAGAGTGGTTCACGCGGGCGTAACGATTCCCCCCGCAGTTGGATGCGGTGCGAGCGTGAGAGCAGTCGATCGAGGATTGCATCCGCAATGGTCTGGTCTCCGATCCATGCGTGCCAGTGTTCGACTGGCAGTTGACTGGTCATGATGGTTGCTCGTGTGCCGCAACGGTCATCGATGATTTCGAGCAGGTCGCTACGCAGCCCGGAGTCCAATGCAGAGACGCCCCAGTCATCAAGAATCAATACGTCCACGCGGGCGACCGACTCGAGCCATGTCACAAACGTGCCCTTGCCGTGCAGGATTCGCAGTTCATCAGCCAACCGTGGGATGCGCAGGTACAGCGCCGATTGGCCACGCCGACACGCGTTTTGTGCGAGCGCACAAGCGAGCCAGCTCTTGCCCGATCCGGTCGGTCCGGTCAGGATCAACGTCGTGGCGTTCTCGACCCAGCGCGAGAGCGCCAGACTCATCAGGGCGCTGCGATCGATACCGCGCGCGCTTCGGGCGTCTAGATCCTCGATGCAAGCCTTGGGGTATTTGAGGCGGGCGCGCTTGAGCAACGCCGCTCGCTGCTTATCGTTGCGCACGAGCAGTTCTCGATCGACAAGCATCGCCAGGCGCTCTTCAAACGCCAGACTAGTGGCCGCGCCGGTGCTCGCCTGTTCTTCGGCTGCGGCGGCCATGCCCGTCAAGCGCAGCGCGCGCAATCTGGTCAGGGTGTCATTGAGTATCATCATCAATGCCCCTTCAGTGATAGTAAGTCGCGCCGCGTACGTTCTCGTGCTGCGGGCTGCTCCACGGGTTGGGAGAGGCCTGGGGTACCAGATCTCGTCCGTTCTCCAGAATGTCGCGTACGTGCCGGTAGTAGATCGCATTCAGTTCGATCGCCAGACGGCATGCAGCCTCCAGACGTTCATGCCCGTAACGCTTGGCCAGACTCAAGAGCCCCAGCGAGCGGCGATACCCGTGCTCGGGGTGACGATGCTGAGTGAGCAGGCTTTGAACGAACGCAGCCGTATGTGGCCCGATCGTGCCGCCCCAATGGATCAGGCGCTCTGGCGTCCATTCTTTATGGGCGCGGTGCGCCGCTGGCATGTGCTCATCAATCGTCGTGTATCCGCCGCGTCGGTGATTACGCGCATGAATGGCGATCCGCTCACCGCGGTGTAAGACCTCGACCAAGGCGTCGGTCAGACGCACCTCGACCCGGATCCCCACCAGTTGATGGGGAACGCTATAGCGGTGGGCGTCGATCTCGATGTGGTAATCGATATGAACACTGGCACTGCGCCAACTCGCCCAGCGCCAGGGCGCCATGGGCAAAGGCGCCAGCGCCGGCGCATCCAGTTGAGCAAAGAGGCTTGACCGGGTGCCGTCGATTTTTTGGAATCTGCGCTGATTCAAATCCGCGAGCATCGCGCTAACGGCTGCATCGGCAGCGGCGAGGTTGTCCAGGCGAACATGGCGCAGTCTGGCCAGAATCCAGCGCTCGACGACCTGTACGGCCGATTCGACTTTGCCCTTGTCCTGCGGCGAGTAGGGGCGCGCGGGCAAGAACGACACGCCGTAGTGACGGGCAAAGTCGAGCACCGTGTCACCCACCCGGGGCTCGTACCGGTCTGGATCGGCGATGAGCGCCCGAGCGTTATCGGGAACGATCAGTTGCGGCACCCCGCCAATAAAGCTCAGCGCACGGGCAATCGCAGCCAGCCACGAGCGCATGGTCTGATCGGCCGTAACGCAGGCAAAGGTATAGCTCGAGGCGCCCATCGCAGCGACAAACACCTGGCCACGCGTGCCGTCAGCCAGGCCAAGGGTCGGCCCCGCAAAGTCAACGAAGAGCTTCTCGCCCGCGCGGTGGCTTTGCCTCATGGAGCGCTTGAGCGTTTTGCAAAACTTCTTGTAGTGATCGAAGAATTGCGAGCGCCCCCAGACGCGCTGCCCGGGGTGCGCGTCGCAGTACTCCTCCCACAGCAGCGTCAGGGTGACGCCCTTGCGGCGCATCTCGACGTGCATCCGTGCGAAGTCTGGCAAAACAATCGATCGGTTCTGAACCGTATCGCCCAAGAGGCGATGCTCGAGTTCAGTCTGAGTCAGCTCCGAGATGCTGGCCCAGTCCAGCTGATGGGTCTGAGCGAGGTTGGCGTATTTGGAAACCACCCCCTTGGAGATCGATAGACTGGAGGCAATTGCCTGATGGGTGAGCTTGTTGAGCAGTTTGAGTCTGAGAACATCTTTGATCATGCGTATGTCCAGTGGCGGTGTCGGCATCGCAGCTCCGGCAAAAATCCGAAAGGCTACGACCCGCGGTTGGGTCACACGCAACGTCCTCGCATCGACAACATCGACGAGGCGGCCGGCCGCCAACGCCATTTGTCTGATCAACAATTTGTCCCGCCCGGATACCGTGGTCACGGCTCCGGACAGAACGGTCACGATCCCGGATTACTTGGTCACGATGCCGGAATCACTGGTCACGCTCGACCGGAATACGCAAGATACCTCTTTGGCCTTTCGATCCTCGCATTGAGCGCCTGTGTGACCCCCGGGT
>JBBAOE010000086.1:0-2751 GCA_040401595.1 Burkholderiaceae bacterium | reverse complement strand
CCGCTGCTATTCTTGCTTGTCAGTTCTTCGATGAACCGATCCAAACCCACCACTGCCACCGGAATGGGTGGAGCACGATCCGACGCTGGGATCGATGGGCCAAGCATGAGCCCGCCTGCGCCTGTCTCGCGACTGACGAGATCGCTGCCTACACCCCTGCGTTGAGCAGCAGGTGACGCTCCGCCCACCACGGTCGGAACATCTGGTGTTTTCCCGCTCAGGAGTTACTTTTTCCAGAGCAGTATTCCGAAAGACTTTTTGCAGTACGGCAAGGATTCACCGCATTGCTTTTCAGCTCCATCATCTTCATCGCCTATTTCCTGCCGCTCTTTCTGGCACTTTATTTTGTGAGCGGGAAGCGGACTGCCACGCTGCTCACGGGTAGCACCGTCTTTTACGTCTGGGGTGAGGGGGAATACATCCTGCTGCTGGCAGCCCTGATCGCGGTGAACTATGCCGCTGCCCTGTGGGGTGCTGGGAAATCGCGAGGCCCCTCCGGCTGGATCATGGCGGCCGTCGCGATCGACCTGTCCGTGCTGGGCATCTTCAAATATGCCGACTTCGTAGCGGCCAGCCTCAATAGGCTCTTGGGCGGCAACCTGGTGCCGCAGCTCCATCTGACGCTACCGCTGGGCATTTCCTTCTTCACGTTCCAGTTGATTTCCTACCTCATCGATGTGCAACGCGGCACTGTGCCGCCGGAGCGCCGGCCGCTGGCTTTTGCCACCTATATCCTGATGTTTCCGCACCTGATCGCCGGCCCGATCGTGCGCTATGCAGACATCCGCGACGAACTCACCCGCGACGGACGACACGTGCGCATCGGCCTGGGGCTACAGTATTTTCTGGTTGGGCTCTCCCAGAAGGTACTGATCGCCGATTCCGTCGCGCCGGTGGCCGACCACGCCTTCGGACTGGGCGTGAACCTCGATGCGACCACTGCCTGGGTGGGTATCATCGCCTACACGCTGCAGATCTATTTCGATTTCTGCGGCTATTCAAACATGGCAATCGGTTTGGCGTTCCTGTTGGGGTTCACATTTCCCCGTAACTTCGACTATCCGTACGCGGCCCGCTCGCTGAGCGACTTCTGGCGTCGGTGGCATATGTCGCTTTCGTTCTGGTTTCGTGACTACGTCTACATCCCCCTCGGCGGCAGCCGCGGCGGCCCATGGCGAACGTGCCTCAACCTGCTCGGTGTATTTCTCCTCACCGGCTTGTGGCATGGCGCCGCCTGGACGTTCATTCTCTGGGGACTTTTCCACGGGATGGTCCTCTTGGCGGAACGACTCTGGCTGGGCCGTTGGCTCAAGGCTGCTCCTCCGGTCATCTGCTCTTGCTACACGCTTCTGGTGGTGATGATCGGGTGGGTACTCTTTCGGTCCGAGGGGCTCAGAAACGCCAGGCATTACCTCGCGGCGATGGCTGATATCGGTCATTTTCACTGGCCATCGGTCGCCGGCCAGATTCTCATGAACACCCAATTCTGGGCCGCGATGGCCTGCGGCATCCTCTTTTCCTGGCCCATCGTGCCAGGGGTGCTTGAAGCTCTGGGCCGGCCAACGTTTGGCCGGTTACCGCGAATCGCCGACGAACGGCTCGACACGCTCTGCGTGCATCCGCTCCCGATTCCTCTGCTCCTTGCCGGCTTTGTGCTCTCGATGGCTCTCCTCGCGAGCAGTTCGCACAACCCGTTCCTCTACTTTCGCTTCTGAGGCCACCATGGAGATCGATCCGCGTGCCGAGCAGCGTTGGTCGCTGTGCCTGATGGCCGGCGTCGGGGGCCTCCTCCTGCTGATGCTGCTTTCCGGAGTCCTATTCCCACGACGGACCTTGATGGAACAGCGTGCCCTTGCTGCCGTGCCAGCGTGGCCCTCCTCCTGGCGCGACACACAAAACCTGCCGCGGTCGGTCGATGCCTTCGTGCAGGACCATTTTCCGGCCCGCACCCGGCTGATTGGCGGCCTCAACTCGCTGCGGTATCTCGTGGGCGACTCAGGCGTGCGCAGTGTGGTAATCGGCAGGCAGGGATGGTTGTTCTACGACGACGGGTCACATCTCGGCATGGCAGGCGACGCCCCACAGGACAAGGAAATCAACAGGTGGGTCGACCAGATAGACCGATGGACGCACACGGTAGCCGCACGGGGCGGCCATTTTTTTATGATGATCCCCCCCGACAAGGAACGGATCTACCCGGAGCAGGCCCCAGGGTGGTATGCGCCCAATCCAAACTCGCCTGCCGAACGGCTGGTGCGCGCAGCGCAGGCCCGCGGCTTGGAGAATGTGCTCTATCTTCTGCCGCAACTACTGCGGGCGAAATCGGAAACGCCTCCCGCCTGCAACGACACTGACACCCACTGGACTGGCCTCGGCGCCCACGCTGCCTACATCGCTCTGGCGGAACGACTGCGCACGACAGATGCACCTATCAGCATGTGGCCACTGGATCGCTATACCCAGACGATCCGCGAGAAGGACCAGGGTCTGTCGTCGATGCTGGGGCTGAAAGGATGGCTCACCTCCTCCCCGTTCCCCCTGGTAAGCCATCCCGAAACTGATCGCACAATCAAGCTGTCAGAGTTGAGCGACACGAGACGGTCTGCGGCCCCTCTCATGTATGAAAACGACGGCAACGACGGCCCTGTACTTCTGTTGGTCGGCGATTCATTCCGAGAGCAATTCCTTCCGCTGCTGCTGCCCCACTTTCGCCGCATCATCTCATGCCACTACCATGACGGTGCTTTCCGC
>JBBAOE010000085.1:0-2760 GCA_040401595.1 Burkholderiaceae bacterium | reverse complement strand
TCTGCAAAACCCGGTCGTTCAAGTGACCTGTACTGGGATTTTCGGACCAAGCGGATTTATAGACAACCGCCTCTCGGAGCAGAGGGACATTGCCTGCGCGAACACGTCTTGCAAAGCTGCCGACTGCCTGAGCCGCTGCCGGAAATCGAAGCATCAAAGCTTGACCACCCTGGCTCAAATGGTCGAGGCGGGGATGGGGAATGCCATCATCCAGACATGGCCATCCCGGGGCGGTTTGGTCAAGGGGATGGCGATCACGGCCCACCCAATCGGGGCACCAGCGCCGCGTCGCGGCATTGCGATGGTCGCCAGACCCAAAAGTGCGCGCCGGGAAGCATTTGAAACGCTGGGCAAACTCGTCACCGAGCTCGCCCAAACAGCCGCCCGGGGGCGCGTCCAGACCAGAGCGGTCAGGCGCCCACCGCGTCCTTGATGCACTTCTTCAAGAAGCTGTTCTTGGCCGCACCGGCGAGCTTGCGATCGCCGGCCGAAGCCTCGCAGGTGGCGGTGGCGTCCTTCTCACATTTCTTCATGAAGCTGTTCTTGGCTGCACCCGCGAGCTTTTTTTCGGTTGCACCGGCCATGCAGCTTGCCGCGGCCGGTCCTGGGACTGCTCCCGTACCCGCCGCTACTCCAGCCGAGGGAGGGGCAGCCGCGGTAGAAGGGGCTGGGGCAGCGGCCGGGGCAGCCGCTGGACCCGCCGCGGCAGGTTTGTCGGCCCCGGGCTTGGGGGTCGATTGCGCCTGAGCGAACAGACAGAATGAGGCGAGGATGACCGCCGCGAGGGTTGCAGACCTGGGAGGACGAATCATGATGAGCAGACTCCTAACATGGGGGAAACATTCCATACTCAAGCATGCCATGGCCAACGAACAATCGCCATGATGCTTGGTGTCGCCTCAGATCGAGGTCCCCTCGGCGATCGCCAGGCTGCACACGAACGGTTTACAGGCTGCCCGCCAGAAGCCAACGCAAGCCAACGAACACGATGACGCCAGCAACCAGGGCTTGCAAGGCGTTCCGCCGCAGAGCGCCAACGCCCATGACGACGACTGCCGACGGCAATCGGGCATCGGTCAGGACCTGCACAAGCGCCACACTGATATGGACGGTCTGGGTGTCCACCAAAGCCTGACGTGCAACCATGAGCGCCGATGGCGCGACAATCGCGATTAACGCCAGCGCAGGTACAAAACTCAGCGCTACACCGGCCCGACCACGCGGCTGCCAGTGCTCTGGCAACCAAAGAAACGCCGTCCGAGTGATTGCTGTCATCGCCCCCATCCCTACGACGGTGGGCCACAGCAGTGCCTCGTCAATCATCGATCATGACTCCTCTCAGGCGCTCGCTTCGTCGTGACTCGGCTTGTGTCCGATCTGATGACCCAACATGCCAGCCAGGGCACCGCAGATCGTCGCGAGGGCTAAACCCACCCCAGGCGCCAGGTTGGCCGTTGCGGTCGCAACGAGCGCGGTGACAAGCACGGCGCCCATTGCCCCTCGGACCCGCAACAACGGAGCTCCGATCGCAAGCACCGCCAACTGCCCGATCCACATCCAACCCGGCGACGTTGGGAGGATCGCCGAACCAAAAATCCCAAGCATGGTGGCACCCTGCCAAAGCACCCAAATCGCCAGACTCGCTCCGCGTTTAAAATGCTCGCGTTGGCGTTGACTGCGCCCTTCGCGTCCGCGGGTCAGATACCCGGCCAGCGTTGTCTCCACCGTGAATGCGCCCAGCAAGAACCGGCGGGCCGGTGGCAGGCTTCGAAAATCCTGAGCCAGCAAGGCGCTGGCCATCACAAAGCGCAAATTCACCAGAAGCGCGGTGAGCAGGATGGAAAGGGTTGGCGCCCCGTTAGCCATCAACGGCAGAACAGCGAGTTGGGCCGATCCCGCATACATGATGAAAGACATTCCCACGGCCTGCGTCGGGGATAGCCCCGCCTGAATCATCGCGACCCCCGTCACGGAGCCCCAGATCAGTATCCCGACCAACGGCGTCGCCATCGCGATGACACCGGCGCGAAACGCATCCTGGTCAGCGTCAGACACTGGAAACCGCCACTGACGTCGCCCCGCAATCGAATGATTTTTCGCAAAACATCCTGGTGGGCTCAAGGCGACCGAGTTGCAAACTTTTGATGCCCTCCCAACTAGTGCGCGAATTTATCACACGAGCTCACCATAAAATCGTAGCAAACCCTGTCACCTTGAAAAGTGACGACGCTCTGAAGCCCGCTTCGCGCGGTGTTCGGACGATCTGCGAGGGGACATCGCATGTGCCCAAAGTCGCATTTGTCCCCCAGAAGCACCTATTTGGGTCGGCCTTAGTTTCCCACCGGCGAATGGCTGTATCTGCGGACTCGCAAAGCGCTGTCGAAAGTGGTTCATGGGGCCACACTTCTCAAAGAAACTTTCTGTAGTTTGCGCGTCGCATGCGCAGAAAGCTTGGGTTCAGCCAAGCTGAATTTGCCGACTGCATCGATGTCCCGATCGACACCATTCGCAACTGGGAGTAAGACAAATGTTGCTCATGCAGACAAAACAGAATTCGGTATTCAAGTTCGATCATTTTGTTTTTTTAGATTGATTTTGATCAGCTTCAGGCACGATTTGTAAGTGATTAACTAAACTGTCGTAACCTCCTGCGAGCTCGAAATAGCCCCCTATACGCTTCACATAAGCCAACAAGTCCACAAAAAACGGATGGCAACAGAGCGTGGACGAATCACCCACCAGTAACAACTTGCGCCGTGC
>JBBAOE010000084.1:0-2781 GCA_040401595.1 Burkholderiaceae bacterium | reverse complement strand
CTGAACACAAGAACATCTACGTGGCCCTTGCTGCCGCCCAGGCTGACATGACCGGGGTCAAGAAAGGCTCGGTCAATCCGGCTTTCAAGAGCAAATACGCGGATCTGGCCGACGTGGTTGCGGCTGTCTCGCCAGCTCTCAATGCGCAAGGCATCGCGTTTTTCGCAACCGGCGTTGTGATCGACGGGGAGCGTTACATGAGGACAGTGCTGGCGCATGGCGCCAGTGACACCCAGATCGCTTGCGACGTGCCTTTGATCGTAAATAAGAACGACATGCAGGGCTTCAAAAGCGCCACGACCTACGCCAAGCGCATCGGCCTTGAAAGCCTGACGGGCGTGGCGCCGATTGACGACGACGGCAATGCCGCTGCCAAAGCTGCGCCGCGTCAAGCGCCCCGCGTTGACGTGGCGCCACTGGACGCTAACGGCAAGTCAAACCCGGAAATCAGGAAAGCCCACGCTGATCTTGCCAGGCAAATCAACGCTTGCAACAGCATCGAGGCACTGAAAGAGTGGAGCACCGAGAACCGCTCTGAAATCGACGACCTCCCAGAGGATACCGCGCGGGATCTGCGGGCCATGTGGACCATGCGCCGGGATGAACTGAAGGCGGTTGAAGCCTAATGTCCCGCTACGAGTTCGTCATCCACAAAAACAACCGGGAGACGCTGGCGCAGAAGCTGCTGGCGCTCCCTACAGGGTGGAGGGTCGGCTTTCAAGAGCCGAAGCGGACGACGGATCAAAATTCGAGAATGTGGGTTCTGCTAACCGCCATCAGCACGCAGCTCGTGTGGAAGGGTCAACGGTACAGCCCCGAGGACTGGAAGGACTACTTCATGCACGCGATGAACGGCGGGCGGTTCATGCCGTCAGAGGACGGAGGAATGATCCCCATTGGGCGCAGCACGTCCAAGCTCGGGAAGCAGGAGCATACGTTGCTTCAGGAAATCATGGAAGGCTTTGCCGAACGGCATGGCGTGACGATTTGGGAAGGTGAGGAAGTGTGATGGCTGAAGGCTTTTCGATTTCGTCTTCTGAAGCCGCAGACGCAATGCGCGAACTTTGCCGCACGCTTACGGGCCAAGAACTGCACCGCGCCGTTGATAAGCTAATGTGCGTCCTAATGCGTCAGCAGGGCTATGGCGATGCGGTGGATGTGTTTCTCGAAACCATCGAGGGGTATCACCAGTGATCCACTACCACGGCACCCCGATCACGCCAAATGCAGTTCTTTACAGCCTTGCAGGGCGACACTTTTGCGTGTCGGCCTGGAGGCCGGAACAGGTCGCCCGCGTGCATGAACAGGCGCAATCAGTGATGCTGGACAATGGCGCATTCTCGGCTTTCACGCAGGGCAAGCCTGTGGTTGATTGGGCGCCCTATTATCAGTGGGCGGATCGCTGGCTGGATTACCCAACGACATGGGCGGTCATCCCTGACGTGATTGACGCCGGATCGCAGGAACAGGACGCTCTGCTGAGGGAATGGCCGCACGGACACAAGGGCGCCCCGGTCTGGCACATGGACGAGCCTGTTGAGCGCCTTGTGCGCCTGACCGAGACTTGGCCGCGCGTCTGCATCGGATCAACCGGCGAGTTCTGGAAAATCCTGTCGCCGGAATGGACACGCCAGATGGACCGCGCATGGGACGCGCTTGCCAAGGCGCACGCCCGAACGCCTGTCATTCACATGCTGCGAGGGATGCAGCTCAGCGGGCGGGAATGGCCGTTTGCGTCAGTTGATAGCACCGACATAGCGCAAAACCACAACCGCCCGCAGAACACCGCAAGAGGCATGGCTGACCGATGGGACGCGATGCAATGCCCGGCAAAGTGGGCCGTGAAAGTTGAGCAACCAGATATGTTTGAGGCAGACCTTTCATGACCGAGAAACGCCGCCCCCTTACCCGCAACCAGCTTGCCACGCTCATCCTCGAACAGGCTGGCAAGTGCGCTGCGTGCGGATCAAAGCTAAATTTTGCAAAGAAGGGCCAGGTTGTAGACGAGCACCGCGTCCCGCTGTTTTCAGGCGGCACGAACGACACGGACAACCGGGAACTGCGCTGCAAGCCCTGTGCGACCGTCAAGACCAGCGCAGAGGCCCCGGATCGCGCCAAGGTCCGGCGCATCGAAGGCAAGAAGACGCAGGCGGATCGGCGCGCACAGAAGAAGGCTGAAGGCAGGCACAAGCCTATTGCTGGCAAGGGCTTTGCCGGATCACGTAAGTTCAACGGAGAAATTTCATGGAAGACCTGAAGAAACTGCTGGCCGCCGCAACGCCGGGGCCTTGGACACACGCAAGCGACAAGCTCGCGGCTGGCAACATTAAGGCGCCAGATAACGCCGCCCTGATCGTCGCAGCAATCAACGCCATGCCGGAGCTGCTGGCAAGGCTGGAGCGGTATGACGACGCGCTCGATGAGATCGCCGCGCATTACAATGGCGGCATCACCGGGCCGGGACGTTTACAGGCTGACAGTATGCGGGACATCGCCCGCGCAGCCCTGAAGGAGACTGGCCAATGACCCCCGCCGACATTGAGCGCGCCGCACAAGCGCTAGCAGAACACCGTGATGCCGGGGGTATTCCCTGGCCAGACAAAATGGAAATTGCCCGCGAGAATTGGCGCGAGGCTGTGCGGGTTGTGATTGAGGCGTTAGAAGGAAAAGCATGACCCGCCCTATCAAAGTGCATTTTTCCTGCGGCGCCGCTTCGGCTGTGTCCCTGCTGATCGCGCAAACACTCAGCGATGATGTTTCAGCCGTTTACGCTGACACGGG
>JBBAOE010000083.1:0-2808 GCA_040401595.1 Burkholderiaceae bacterium | reverse complement strand
GACTCGGACCTCGAGGCCATCGGGCCGGTCAAGGGCGGAGATCCGTTCTGAGGAAATTGGGGCGGGAGCGCAACTGAGGACAACTTTCGACGGGAATCCTCAAGCGCCCCGCCCCGCAACCCTACCGATTGCATGGCCATTATTACGAAGTCCGTCATGGACTCAAGCCACTGGTATTCCCTCGATGGGAAGCCGGTTCACACCCAGCCGACCAAAGACGGCGATGGGCAACGGGCAACAACTTTGCGGGACGCCCGCAAGATGATGTTGCTGCCGTCAGTCACTTCAATCATCGGCATACTCGACAAGCCGCAGCTGACGCGCTGGAAGATGCGCGAGGTGGCCAAGGCGGCCATCGCCATCCCTGGGCCGCAGGGTGATGAGCCGGTGGAGCGGTTTGCCGACCGCGCCATTGAAGCAGCCATGAGCCAAGTGGGCGAGGCGGCCGACTTGGGCAGCCGCATCCACGCGGCCATCGAGAACCTGATGCGCGGATCTGCCGAGGAGCCGAGCGAGGAACTGAAACCTTACGTCAAGCCTGTCCTTGATTGGATGCGCCAGGTCGGCGTGAAGGTCACACACTCGGAGATTGTCCTGGTCAATGCGGTGCACGGCTTTGCCGGCCGAGTCGACGCGCTGTTCACCTGGGGCGATGGCTTCGGGAAGATGGGCATTCTCGACTTCAAGACGAAAAAAACAAAGGAGGGCGAGAAGGTCGAAGCCTACGACGAACATACCCTGCAACTCGCGGCCTACGCGGCCACGCACTACGGCGCAGAGCATTTGCAGCACGTCGTGGCGGCCAATTTGTTCATCTCGTCCACCGAGCCGGGCCGCCTTGAGGTGGTCAAGCACGACAAGGCGAAGCTGGTCGCGGCCTACGAGGCTTTCACGCAGATGTGTGCGGTGTGGCGGTTCCGCAAGGGGTATGACCCGAGGCCGGATTTGCAGATGAGGGAGGCGGCATGAGCTTAGAGCAATGGGCTTTTAGCAATCTTGCAAAAGACCTCCCTGGACTTAGGCAATTTGGGTTAAAGCCGACTATCTACGATGCCATTTCTTGGGCAGACCCTAACTATACGAAGGAGTATTTAGATCAATACGTCTGGCAGAGGCCTTCGTTTGTTCCAGACGCGACAAGATGGCGAAAGTGTGTTTTCGCTCACGAGCAGCAGCACAAAACTCCCTGTGTTGAATTGTGGGAAATTGAAGACAGCAACAAGGTGTCCAAGAAAAAACTTGAGGCTATAGAAAGCTGGTTTTTTCTAATTTGGGACGGCGAGATGTATCCGCAATTTGAATTGTGGGTGTGCGATAGGTGGGGTAACGCTCGCTTTCGAGTTATATCAACGGCGGAAGATCACTACGGCGTAAGCCTTGTAGACTTTTGCCAAGCAAGGGAGGCCGCATGATCGCCTCACAACCCACCCTCGACAGCGCCATCCTGCGCCTGGCTAAAGAACGCAACGAGGCGCGCAACCTGGCCAAGCAGTTGTTCTGGGCCTTGCCGGCCGGCGGCGGGCACATGGACGAGCAGACGGTCAATGCGGCCTACTACCAGTTCATCAGGGCGAGCCGGGAGTGGAAGGAGGGTGGCCATGAGTGAGTGGATA
The DNA here is from genome assembly GCA_040401595.1 of Burkholderiaceae bacterium. GTDB lineage: Bacteria > Pseudomonadota > Gammaproteobacteria > Burkholderiales > Burkholderiaceae_E > RFPW01. The sequence continues at coordinate 1,195 of JBBAOE010000083.1, read as the reverse complement.
CCCGCCGACAAGGAACTGCCAGGCAATATGCGGTGCGTCTTGGCTACGGACATCGAGGCGCACTTTGTGGCCATCTACGAAGACGGCGCATGGGTCGAGGCCGGCACGTCCGAGCCGATCGACAGCGTCATCACCCATTGGATGGAATTGCCGGAGGTGCCGAATGAATAGGCGCGGCTGGGGCAATGGCCCGAACAAATACCTGTGGCAAAACGGCAAGGGCTGGTGGATGCGGGTGCAGCCCTACGATCCAGTCAAGACCGAGCGCCTAGCATTTAACCTAAAGACCCGCGACCTCGAGGAGGCGCGCAAGCGCCGAGACGAGATGATTGCCAGCAATGGGTGGAGGTTTGCGCGATGAGCAAATTTCTTGCCTGGTGCCGTAATCCCAACCGCCGCAAGCGCGATTGGAGCAGCATCCACGGCCAAATATATTTCTGGGCGTGCTTACTGCGGGACGATCGTGTTGGCCATGCACGAGCCTATTACATTATCCGCAGGATGCTTGACGCAGAGCGGGAAGCCGGTGCGCGCTTTGTGCCGGATCGGGAAGTTCTCTCGGCCATTCAGTATTCCTACGAAGTGACGCCCTCAACTGGCACAGTTCGCACTCGGCCCTGGCCGGTGCCGAACCGCACCCTGCAAGGTGAATGCCGGCGGTTGTCCAAGGCGCGGGGTTGGACGCTGGCGGCCCTGCGGGAATCGTCGGCTCTGACTGAGGCCGACGCGGCACAGTTTGAGCCGTGGTTTTATATGGCCGACATGATTGGTAAGGACGCCTTGGTTTGCATTGGGCAGGGTGTGGCCAAGTTCGAGACGCTGCCGCTCGAGGAGGTGCGGACGCAGCTGCACCTGTGGGAGTTTGTCGTGCCGAACGCGATGTCGGCCCTCGAGGGCAAGCGAAAGAGCGACGGCGAACTGTCGGCGCATACCTTGGACAACACGGGGCCACGCCAGAACATCGTGGTGGAGTTTGATGACGGGGCCACGCCTGACGAGCAGGCAGCCAGGCATATCTGGCTCTCCGAATACCGCAAACTACGCATGGTGGTCTTCAGCGGCAGCAAGTCACTGCACGGGTGGTATCAGGCCAAGGACGAGGCGGATGACCGGAAGTTCATGGAGGAGGCCGTGCGCCTAGGCGGCGACCCGAAGACGTGGCTCAAATCACAATTTGTCCGCCTGCCTAATGGGC
>JBBAOE010000082.1:0-2851 GCA_040401595.1 Burkholderiaceae bacterium | reverse complement strand
GTTCCACCTTGTGTGTTTCGCCACTGCATGCGGGTACCTCCACCCTGCGGAGTAATAAGCAGGGCGACATTTTTCGCGTTGGCGGCATTGGTCTCGCGCACCATCAAGCCCGCTTTCGCCCAGTAGTCTGTATCGGACATGCTGGCCAGGCGGGCAGTGATGACAAAATCGCCGCTGATACTTTGCGACAGAAAATGGAATCCATCTGCAGTTCCCCAAATATCCGCGCCAGATCCTTTCAGGGTGTAGGTGGTATTGAGATAAGTGGCGCTACCAGGAATCCCCACGCTTCCGATGTCCGCTGTCTGCCAAGTCGAGGGCAAGAGGCTCAGGATGTATGCGCTCGTGGTCACCGGACTGACGAGTAACCCGCTTCTGTAGGCCACGGCCTTGACTGTCGTGCTTGCGGTGATGGTCAAAGGTGCGCTGTAAAGCGTTCCCGCGGTCGCCGAGGGCGTAGTGCCGTCCAGCGTGTAACGGATCGACGCGCCCGATGTGCCTGAACTCATCGCGACCGATTGCACACTTGTGTAGATCCCGGAGGCCAGGCTAAAGGCGGGTGCTGCTGCGGAAATGGAGGAACCCGACAAGTCGACATTGTCCAGCGTGCTTTCGCCCAGGATGTCTACCTTGTGGCTGCACACGGCCAAACCGACGGTGGCCGAGGCCGCCATGTTGATTGTCTGGCTGCTATCGATTTGCGACCAGGCCACCCCGTTGGCTGACTGATAGGCGGAAAAACTGTTGCCCGTGCGGACCAACTTGACCCAGTGGGGCGCAATCAGGCCTTGCACGCGGCTATTGGACGTCCCTCCGTTCGTACTGCTACGCCGCTGAAAAACCACCCCGCCCTCCGGCGAAACCAAAACCGCCGCATTGATCGATCCCGCTCCCGTACTCTCTCGGATCATCAAGCCGGTCTTGGCCCAGTAATCGGTGTTCTGCTGGGTGGCCACCCGAGCCACGATGGTCACATCTCCGTTGGCCGCTTGATACACGTAACGGAACGCATCAGCCGCACCCTCGATGTCCGCCCCCGACCCGGCCAAGGTAAACAAACCGTTGCCGTAACTCACCGTGCCAGCCACTCCCACTGTACCGATGTCAGCCGTCTGCCAAGGCGAAGGCAAACTGGTCGGAAGTGGGGGCTGACCCGAGGGTGCGGAGCCGTCCACTAAGATGAAGTGGCTGGAGGCAGCCAGGCCGTCGTCCGCGTCGGGCAGGATCGTACCGTTGGCCGAACGGAGCAGGTGGCCGCCGCTGCCGTAAGCGCGCAGCACGACTGCGCCATTGGCCAGCTCAATCCACTGGAACTTTTCCCTCGCCCCGACCGTGGAGCTGACCGCGCTCAAAGAATCTGTTTGTGAACTGCTGCTGACATAAAGGCCGTTGGACGCTTTAAGACTGATCAGGTTCATGCCAGAACGCTCGATCGTAAACTTGTCGTTCTCATTGCCGCTGTAGCTGGTCAAGTTCGCGACCAGATCACTGGAGGTATTGACCCGGATGAAGCGAGCCGGACCGTAGGCATAGATTCCCACAGTCGAGTTGTGGGTCGGAATGGTCAGGGGTGTCGCGCGGGCCGGCCAACTGCAGTCTGGGTCGTCCGGCGTCCAGACGGTGCCAGCATTGATGATCTTTTGTTTGAATCCGTCCGGCCCCGAGAGATCGTTGTCGTTGGCACCCAGCCACTGGAACTGCATCCAACCGTTGTAGTGGCTTTCATACATGCTGTTGTACTCTTGTCCTGTCGTGTCACCCGGCCAGAATTCGGTGCAAAGCAGCGCCGGATAGGCGGTACTGGTTTTGAGCAAGGAAATGGCCGTCTCCACCCCGTTTTTGCTCTCGTAGCCGTGATGGGCGATGGCGGCATTGGACCAGTTGACCCCTTGGCTCGTGAGATAATTGGCCCGGTTCCGCGGATCGCTGGAGGAGTTGAGGTCGTTCGCTCCGGCGAATCCCATAAATGAACAGAGCAGGATAAGTGTGTTGGGTGCGGCGGCGCGGATAGTATTGTAAAGTGCGACTTGGTTATTCCAATCGTTTGTCGTCCAATTCCAAAGCGAGTTAGGCGCCGGTTCGTTGTGTGCCTCGTAGATGACGTGGGACTGGTCTTTGTAGCGCGGCCCGTAGAAGTTCCAGAACCTCTGCGACCACTCCAGATTCATCTGACCGTTCTTGCCATTGCAGCCGATGGTGATGATCAGGTAGAGGCCGGCGTCAGCGCAGCGTTGGACCAATGTGTCGCAAGCCGCCGCGTTATAACCGACGGAATTATTGTTCCCGTTCGCACCTGCCGAGTCTCCTTCCAAGTATAAATGCAAGGCGTTGAGACCGTAGTTTTTGGCCAAAGCATTAAGTTGTGCTTGGGTCGGAATGACCACGGGCAAGCTGCCGTAGGGGTCGCCCCCGTCGAAAGAGATGCTTACCCCGCGAAGCAAGGTCTGCTTGTCCGAAAGGATTACTTTGCAGCCTAGGCTTTGATCTATTTGGGGACGACCGCGGGCGGCCCACGTTTGGCTACCGAGCAAAATTGTTCCCAAAAGGCAAGCGAGGGAAAATGATCCGATCGTCTTCGACGAGAAAAAACTCATGACGCAACCTCAGTCTTCATGGCTAGGAGAAATTCTTTTGCGAGGCTCTTCGGTACTAGCCTTGGGCCAGTGCCCCTACCAGCTTTGGGCATGGCCCCAAGCGTGTGAACGCAGGCCTTGGGTGGATGGCAATGGTGGAGGGAAATCATATCCAAGTTCCATCTTAGGCGGGCTCTTGGAAAGTGCTAGTAGCCCTTTGGGGGGGGGATAGGGTAGCGCGGCCCAGTATCAAAAGGTCAGAAAATAAAGGTCGAAAT
>JBBAOE010000081.1:0-2896 GCA_040401595.1 Burkholderiaceae bacterium | reverse complement strand
TGTCGGCCTGGGAGTCGAGCTGCCGCCGCGTGTAGCGGCCCGGCACGACGATCCAGGGGGTGACGTTGCCTAGTTCGCAGGTGATCGCTTTGGTGAGCCGTGGCTGGGTGTCGGCGGTCCGTTTTTCCCGAGGCACACCCCAGACAAGCGCATCAAAGGCCCCTTCGCTACCGGTGAGGTGCACATGCGTGACCAGCGGGGCCGCCACGGCGGCCTGAGCCAGATCGGTGCCGCCAGACACGATTTCCAGGACGCCGGCCGCGATCAGTGGCCCAAGCGCCTCCCGCAGGACCGGCTCGAGCACCGCATGGAGTGGGTGGAGTTTCAGGAGCACCGACCGGCCATATTCAAAAATCTGGCAGATCGCATCACCCGCCGCCAACCCGGTGACATTGCCTGCCCCCAGCACCAGAGCCACACCGCCCGAGGTGGGGCGGGTCTGGATCTCCCGTTCCCAGGAGCGGGCAAATGCGGCAGTGTCGCCGGAGTTGACGCAGCGGACGGTCCCGCTGAAGCCGCGAAAAATAGCCCGGTCGTGCAGTCCGCTGGAAATTGCAGCCGGCAACACGTCCACCTCCACGAGGTCGGGCAGCCCGCCCTGAGAGGTGTTGGCGAGCCGGGGACGGGCGGAGAGTCGCGGCAGTCCAAACCGCTCGGCGTCAGCCAATGCCCGGGCGGTGAGAACCAGCAGCCGAACGGTGGCCAACGGCCCGGTAGCCATTTCCTCAGCCAGCACAGCCGCCGGGGGTGGTAGTGAGGAGGGATCGCTACAGCCACGGCTGCCCGGTTCAAGCCGCAGCTTCATGGAGCGGGCAGCTTCTGCCCAGCGGTCCGCGGCGGTCGCCACCGACTGGGCAGTCTGCAGCGCCAGGGAAACCCGCTCCGCAGGCGTGCGGCCGGCATGGAGACGGCCGCCGTCGGCCAATCGCCGGAGGGCGACGTCAAGCTGGGGAAGAGCGGCCATAGAATGAGATTCCAGTGGAAATTCGATGATTCTGGACTAGAGGCGTTGACTGTTGACGGCTGCCCGAGCGTGCCGACGGATGAAACCGCTTTTTACTGAAAACAACCAATCATGTGCGGCCCAGCAAGCCGAAACCAGATCGTATGCCGTTTTCTCGGCCTCGTCTTCGCGACTGTCATCGAGTGCCGGGCAGGTGCTCCAAAAAATTTTCCCGATTCGTTGACATCGACTGAACCATTCTCTAACATAGATCGTATGGGACGGGGTCGGGGCGACGCATTGAATGCTATCCCGACGCATATTTTTATCCTGAATCCTGTTTTCGCGACGGTTTTTGTTTCGGATCGTTTTTATTTTTTTGTTTTCATTTCAAAAAGGAAACGTGATCTTATGAAGGTCTCCAATCTCAACTCGAAGCTTCGTCAGGGTTTCACCCTGGTCGAATTGCTGGTCGTGATCGCGATCATCGGCACGCTGGTCGGCCTGCTCCTGCCAGCGGTTCAGTCGGCTCGTGAGGCTGCCCGTCGGATGTCATGCTCCAACAACCTGAAGAACACCTCCCTGGCCATGCTGAACTACGAAGGGGCCCAAAAGAAGTTCCCGGCTGGTTCGAAGGGCTGGGCCAATAGTGTAAGTGGTGCCTACGGCTTGAGCGTGGGCCAGGGTGCTCATGCCCTGATCCTGCCGTATATGGAAGATGCGAATCTTGCCAACCTGTGGCTCAAGACGGAAGACTGGAATAAGCAGCCCGCGAGCGTCGCTTCGAACGTCATTTCGTATTACGTTTGTCCGTCGACTGCTCTCGACAGGACCATCACCGACCCGATTCTCAGCTATTTGAACAGCCAGAGCGCGGTGAGCTATCCCTTTAAGACTGGTGCTACAAACACGTACCTCCTCAACAAGGGGTCGGGCGCGACGTGGTCGATGGTCGTAGCGAAGAACCTCAGTGGGGTAGACCAGCCCATTGGCACTGGGAATACTTCGGCGGAGTCACTCGCGGGCGTTGGCATGTTCATGCTCAACATGGAGACAAAGATTGGTCAAGTCCAAGACGGCTTGAGCAAGACTTTCCTCATGGGTGAAGGGACGGGCAGCATGGCCGGAAGCAACCAGAAGTGGAAGATCATCAACGGTGCAAACGCCACTGTGGGTACTGATGGCACGGCCACCGGCACGGCTCTCAACAACATCACCACCGGTGGGATTTGGATTGCTTGCCAGCCTGCTGCAAATGACTTTGCAGCCATTTCTGCTGCCTCTACCGGTGGCAACTACGGTAGCACTGCGGTTAAGGCTAACAACAATCCGATTGTTGGTAGTGAGTACACCCTCGCGAGCGGTTACATCAATTCCGCTGTCGGTTATAGCTCGAATTTCCGTAGTGATCACCCTGGTGTCTGCAACTTTGCCTTTGCGGACGGCCACGTTGGTGCGGTTTCTGACGGCGTCGATATTGCAGTCTATCGGGCTGCCTCAACCCGGAGCGGTGGGGAGACCACCGCGTCGGTTGAGCAGTGATTCGATAGTTCCACATGTATCGGTGAATCTGGTCGTAGCGAGTTAGGTTGGAGTGATGCTTCTCGAAGGTTGCCTCTCTTGTCGGCCTGACTATCATTTCGGAAGACCCGGACACTGGTAAAACAAGAGCACCCGGGTGGGAAACCGCCCGGGTGCTTTTTCAATTTTTCATCACGTTTTCCCGATCTCTTTTTAAACTCTGTCCTCACGCTCTTCTGAAGGAACCGGTGCAATGCGAGCCCAAGCCGTTGTCGTTGCGATGCGTTTGGTCGGGATGTGTTCGGTTGTGATGCTATTGGCGGCGCTCTGCCCGCTGACAAGCAGAGCCAACGAACTTTCCGCCTCGTCCTCCGCGACAGCGACCGCTGAGCCGCACGCGGTCTCGTCTCCAAACATGACCTGCGGCACCGC
>JBBAOE010000080.1:0-2994 GCA_040401595.1 Burkholderiaceae bacterium | reverse complement strand
CGGTTCCGGGATCGTCTAAGCATCGTTCCGTCCCTGAAGCCATCGAAATTTACTTTGGCCGGGCTCGCCCCTCTGCAAGGCCGCTTTTGAGGTTTCGGAAGGTTTTCTTAAGAGTTAGGGGTTGGAGTTCGGGATTGGGGCTCAGTGTTAAGAGCGCGAGTGCCGCTTCAGAGGTGGCGACCCGAGTTTCGCCCGTCTCACTTGGGGTTAAGTGGTGGCGACTGAGGCTCCCTTGATCTCAAGAGGCAGTGTATGGGTTTGCGTGGAAGTGAACAGGGCGAGATAGTGGGAGGCATTCGCCAAGCATGAGCAGGGCAGGAAGCGTGCCCGAGTTGAGATCGCGTCTACCGGTCAAGAGCGAAGTCACAGTGGCGAGCGATGTGTGCAGTCTGGGTTAAGAGTCAGAGCATAGGGGCAGGGTTGGGTTAAGAGTCAGGGCATGGGGGCAGTGATGGGTTAAGAGTCAGAGAATGGGGGGCAATGTTGGGTTAAGAGTTAGAGCACGCGGGCAGTGTTGAGTTAAGAGTCACAGCATGGGGGCAGTGTTGGGTTAAGAGTCAGAGTCGGGGGACAGTGTTGCGTTAGGAGTCAGAGAACGGGGGCAGTGTGGCTTAAGAGTCAGAGAAGGGGGGAGCGGCAGCGTGGGCGTCGCAAGAGCATGGGGGCAGATCCCTCTCATCAGGTGGGAGCTGCGCGGTGTTGTTTTGTCTTCGCTTCTTGTTGCGCTGGGCTCGAGAGCAGCTGCACAGTCCCGGGGCCAGCTTGCGACATTGGCCCCATGGACGGTTTTGACCGGCTGCTTTTGCAGTGCTGCCAGGATGAGGAGGCAGCTGCGTTACAGGAGTGCCACTGCGAGCTGGACTTGCATTCTGTCAGCTCCGACGCAGAGGCGCAGCCTTTGGCAGTGCACGCGCCGGCCTCCGGGTCTGAGCCCACTGCTGACATTGCCGACGTTTGGAACACGTGGGTGGCCCATACTTATGGAGATCAGCTGATGCCCACAGCAACCACTGGCGAGAGGGCAGCCGCGCACCCCAATCAGTGGACGCTCGCAGCCACATTGCGCACCGCTTGGACATTTTCTGCAGGCAGCGGGCAGCGCGCGGGCAGCCAGGTCGCCGGGCGCAGGATGTCGACGCACAGTTGCATCAGTCCCTAACTCAGTGGCCATTTGGCCAGCGGGCTAGGACGCTGCCACACACACACACACTCCACTCACGCTCCCCTTTTGCGTAAGTGTTAAGTCCCCCCTTCCATCCGCTCATCCGTCTTTACTGTAGGGGCTGCGCAGCTTGATAAGATCGAGGTGCAAAAGCCTTGGTGGCCGTCGCCGCGCTGGAAGCGCAGCAGCGCGGAGTGCAGCAGACACTGCACAAGTTGGTCACCCAGCCTGCGGCGTCAGCCCCGTGCTGGTTGGCGATCGAGCGGAAGTTCGACGGGACCAAGATGGCCCGCAGCTTCTTGGTGGCTGGAAGTTTTTCTCTTGCGCAGGGGAGGAAGGCAGACAGGAGAAGGGGACAGGGGTTGGGCCAGCGGCGCAGTGGGGAAACATTCCGGCTGAAGTGGGGCGGAGTGATGAAGGCGGGGCCACGGGGTGGGGCGGGAGAGCGGGGGGCGGTTTGTAGCAAGCCTCTTTCCACTGCCCAGCCAGGTCCTGTCGTTTCCAAAGGCACTGACGCAGCTGTTCGTCACCTGGCTGCTGGCGAGGTTGCAACGCAGCGCTGGGCTCTCAGAGGAAGAGCGACAGCAGTTGGGCGCAGCAGCACGATTCCAACGAGTGGGTGCCTTGGAGACCTTCGTCCAGTCCGGGTGGTTCATGGCCAGCACGCCAGGAGGCGTCAAGTGCCAGCGCGTGCATCTGCCACCACTGTTTTTGCAGCGCGCCACGAGCACGTGCATGGCCCGGGCACTGGCGCAAGCGTTGCCGGCCCTTTCCCCGAGCGAGATCAACAGCAAGGTGGCGCCACACGTCGCGTTTGTGTGGAACCTGTGGGCCATGGACAGCGCGGCTGCAAACGTGCGGCTCTTCAGCGACGTCGCGGAAGGCTCTGGCGGCACCACGTTTCACGTGCTCATCCGATGCCTATGGCATCAGATATTTCGTCCTTTCATCAGTGCATTGGAGTTATGGGGGTGCCCCTCGCCATTGTTCAGTCTCAACTGTCTCTTGAGACAGTGCGATTATTACTACGAATGGGTCGCCAGCATTTTCTCCATTGTCCAGAAAGAGCTCGCTGGGGCCTTACATCGCAGCTGGTGCCGCCGTAGGCTTGCATTGGCGTGCCACATTTGGGCCAAGCGTTTCGGACGTGTTGGCTAGGTTGTTTCTTCCCAAGAAAACCTTGGCTCCTCGTCACTCCGCTTCCAGCCAACTTAGGTCGTCACATACGCTGCAAGACCAGATGCGGCTTGGGGACGCTACGCAACCTCGCTGCTCAGCCACACTGTCTTGCGAACGCAGGAGCAGACCAGGGGCCGCCTCTCTCTGCAGGGGGCAGGCGACGGCCGGGCCGTTGAGTCCAAGCGCGCAGCTACCGCTCGTTTTCTCCAGTATCTCAACGGGGACCTCGCCCAGCCAGTCATCCAGCACTTCTGCGACGGCACTTGCTGCGGCAGCGGCAGCCGCCACGAAAGCGTGGTCAAGGTCACTGAAGCATTGGTGGGGTTATTGTCCTTGTCAATGCCTACCAGACCTTCGACCAACAAACACCAATCGTTGGCCAGCAACATTGCTTGGGTGGCTCTGGGGATGGAGGTGCACGGCGTTCTGCCTCGCGCATTCCTCGCCAGATGGGGCGGCCACGACATCGACCTCGGCGAAGATCTTGAAGCAGGCAGGGCTTGGTGCTCCTGCCGGGAGGGGGAGAAAGGGAGCGTCGCGCCGAAGGAGGGCAGGAGGAAGGGAGAGCGCGGGCAGGCTTTGCAGCAGGGACGGGGCAGGGGGTGGGGAAGCGGGGGAGAGGGGCAGGGGGAATGGGGGAAGGGGAAGCAAGG
>JBBAOE010000079.1:0-2999 GCA_040401595.1 Burkholderiaceae bacterium | reverse complement strand
TCAGGTAGGTTGTTGGGTTGGTCATGTCTGTCTCCTTGTTCGATGACCAGACAGTTGCACGTTCTTTTGCGTGGTGCAACAACTATTTTGATGCGCCACGCAAAAAAGTTCTTGCGACCGATCATGGGCCGTGCATTATGGCCTAATGAAAACAGTGGCTGATTTAATCAACTCGTTCGGCGGCTCGTCAGAGCTGGCCCGCCGCATCAACGTGCCTATTCCAACGGTCGGCGCATGGAAGCACAGGGGCAGCGTGCCGCCGGAGCATTTCCCCCATCTGGTCGCGCTGGCGAGAGAACTGCACATTCGGGGCGTCACCTACGAGGCCCTCTATGCAATGCGAACGGAGCAGGCATGAGCCGCGTCCTCGTCGCCTGCGAATACTCCGGCCGCGTGCGTGACGCTTTCCGCCGCGCTGGTCATGACGCCCTGTCCTGCGATCTGCTCCCGACCGAGGAGTTAGGTCCGCACTATCAGGGCGACGTGCGTGACGTGCTGGGCGACGGCTGGGATCTGCTTGTCTGCCATCCGCCATGCACGCACCTGAGTGTGTCTGGAGCCCGCTGGTTCAAATTCAAGCTGACAGAGCAAGCGGAGGCGCTGGCGTTCGTCAAGCTGCTCCTGCAAGCCCCTATCCCGCGCATCGCTCTGGAAAACCCCGTCTCGATCATTTCCAGCCATTTCGGCAAGCCTACGCAGACCATACAGCCCTGGCAGTTCGGACACGGCGAAACCAAGGCCACCTGCCTCTGGCTCAAGAACCTGCCGCCCCTGAAGCCCACAAACATCGTGGAGGGCAGGGAAGCCCGCGTTCACCGTATGCCGCCCGGCCCTGACCGCTGGAAAGAACGCAGCCGCACATTCGAAGGCATTGCCCAAGCGATGGCCGATCAATGGGGGCCGCTGCTGTCTCAGCCTGCCGATCTGTTCTCGGAGGCCTCCAATGGATAGCGGCACCCAGATGGACCTTGAGGATTGGCTGTCGCTTCAGCCTAGCCCCCAGATCGGCGGGGCGACCTACGTCCCCAGCCTGGACCGCGAGCGGCTTGGCGAGCAATACCTGCGCGTCTGGGATCTGATGATCGACGGCCAATGGCGCTCCCTGCGCCAGATCTCGGACGCCACAGGCGACCCCGAGGCCAGCGTATCTGCCCGTCTGCGGGACGTGCGCAAGGACTATGGCACGGATGCCATGCAGGCCCGGCGCGTGCCAGGCATTGATGGTCGGCGTGGGCACTGGCACTTCCGGTTCAATTTCAAGGAGCCGTCATGACCACCCTGCGCCAAGGTGCTTCGGGATATGGCTTGCAAGTGATGGTTAATTCGGGCAATTAGAGCGGGCCGGGAGCGTTGACGCGCTCAACCGGCCCTAAACATAACCGCCAATCTGAGAGGAGCGCGGCCATGCTTGACACTTTAATACATGCCGTATGTGACATTCTCAAGGCCCCGGGAAACCGAGGGCTGTGAAATGAGCCGCAAACTTGTGACCCTCGTTTACGAGCGCCGCTGTGGCTCTATGCTGCGCAAGGCCGTGCTGGCCTGTATGGCGGACAGGGCGAACGACAATGGCGCTGGCGTGTGGATGGGCAAAGGCCGCATTGCTAATGAGATTGAGGCGAGCCGTAAGTCTGTCATTACCTGCATTCAAGGCTTGGTTGCTGATGGCATTTTGATCGACCATGGCAAGAAGCACCGCAGCACATATGAATACGAAATCAACGTGCGGGCGCTAATGGCCCTTCCCCGCTCCTACCTAGGGGGTGTGCAAAATTACACACCCCCCCCTCAAGAGGGTGTGCAAAATTACACACTGGGTGTGAAGCTACTTCACACTGGGTGTGAAGCCACTTCACACGAACCTCTAATTAACCAAGAATTATCCTACAGTGAACAACGGCAAATTCGCGCTGCGGAGGCCGAAGCCCTTAGCGCTATGAAAGCGCAGGGCTTGGCCTCTCAGATAGCGCGGGACATTATCGAAGGGCTTAGAGACCTGCACAAGCGCGGCAAGGTCAGTCTTCGTGACATCGACAGTTTTAAAGAGGCTGTTCAGGGGGTGAATGGGGAAACCCTCATCCTGCAAGCCTCTTACGAACCGCCCGGTCCAGTGGCGGAATATCTTGCTGTACACCTCGAAAAACTCAAAGGAGACGAAGTTGACCCGAACTGACCACACTTCAATCACCCGACACATCGCCCTGACCGCCAAGTTCCACGGCGTCCAGCTTGAGGACGTGACCGGCGAAAGCAAAGCCCAACGCTTTGTCCGGCCGCGCAAGCTGTGCTTTCTGGCGCTGGTCTGCGAGCCCATCGGACACAAAGCAGACGGCACCCCGATCTACCGCAGCCTTCCCCAGATTGCCCGCCACTTCAGCGACCGCGACCACACCACGGTTCTGTATGGCGTGCGCTCGATTGCAAGCGAGCTTTACGGCACGCCGGCTAAAGCCAGGCTGGACGAAATCCGCGAAGCCGTTCAAGCTCACACGAACAGCCAAACGCAGGTGGCAGCATGACCGAAGATGAAGCGAAGACGAAGATTTGCCATCGATCAATCGACGGTGACGGCAGCCCGGCGAGGGTAATTGCAAACGAGATGTTTGCCAAAAGGTTTGCGTGCGTAGCGTCATCATGCATGGCGTGGCGCTGGATCAACCCTGACAGCGAAGCCCCGGACGGGTATTGCGGCCTAGCGGGGCGCCCATGAGCACCCTCATCTGCAACCTCCCCGCTGTGCAGGTCTGGGTCCGCAAGGAATATTTGCGCGACCACCAAGACGGCCACGGCGAATACGTCCTTGGCGTATGGCTGACAGCCAAGTCGATACCGGGCCGCGCGTTCTATTTCGAGGCCTATTTGCCGACGTATGGCGCGATCTACGACAAGCTGCCGATCAGCGCTTTTGTGTCATCGCCGGAAGCCCCAACGCCGGATCTGCCGCTGACCGAGCTGCAATTCTGGAACTGCATGGACTACGGGATTGTGTCGGTCGTGAA
>JBBAOE010000078.1:0-3184 GCA_040401595.1 Burkholderiaceae bacterium | reverse complement strand
CCATCGAACCCGCGAACACACGTGGCGCTACACAATCGATTGTCAGGATTTGAACGGCTTGTGCTGGCTTCGGGCAATGCGGGGAAGTTGCGGGAACTGCAGGCGCTGATGGCGCCCCTGGGTGTGGCGTTGGTTGCGCAAGGTGCCCTGGGCGTCGACGAGGCCGAGGAGGTCCACCATACGTTTCTGGAAAACGCGCTGCTCAAGGCCCGCCATGCCAGCCGGGTCAGCGGTTTACCGGCTCTGGCCGATGATTCCGGGTTATGCACGGTTGCGCTGCAGGGCGCCCCAGGGGTGCGTAGCGCCCGGTTCGCCGCCGATGCGCGCGAGGCCCCCAAGGCACTCCCTGAGGAGAAGCTCGCAACTGCGGTGGTCGATGCGCGCAATAACGCGGAGTTGTTGCGCCGCCTCGCGGGCCAGACGCGCGCCGCCTGGTATGTCTGTGTGCTGGTCCTGGTTCGCAGTCCTGATGATCCGCACCCAATCGTGGTCGATGCGATATGGCCGGGCGAAATCGTCGATGAGCCGCGTGGACACCATGGTTTTGGGTATGACCCCCACTTTTTCCTGCCTGATCTCGGGATGACTGTGGCTGAGTTGGAGCCCGCGCACAAGAATGCCGTGAGTCACCGGGGCCGCGCGATTCAGGCCCTGCTGGCGCGGCTGCGCGAACTGCGTTGAGGGTGCCTTGGCATTGATGATCCCGGTTGCCTTTCCGGCGCCTCGGGCGGTTCGCTTCGAGGCCTTGCCGCCGCTCTCGCTGTACGTTCACGTGCCGTGGTGCGTTCGCAAATGTCCCTACTGTGATTTCAACTCCCATGAACCGCGGGCCCAGACAGGGGCGGGCGCGAATGGTGAGATTCCCGCCGACGCGTTCGTGGACGCCGCGCTGCGTGACCTTGAGCTGGCATTGCCAATGGTCTGGGGGCGACCGGTCCATACCGTTTTCTTTGGTGGCGGAACCCCGAGCCTGTTGCCTGCCCCGGCTGTCGAGCGCCTGATTTCGGGGATCCGGGCTCGGGTCCGATTGATTCCGGATGCCGAGATCACGCTTGAAGCCAATCCAGGGACGTTCGAAGCAGCCCGGTTCGAAGGTTTTCTCGACGCGGGCGTCAATCGCCTGTCGCTCGGTGTGCAGAGTTTTGATGCGGGGGCCTTGCAGCGGATTGGCCGGATCCACGATGACCAGGCCGCCCGGGCCGCGGCTGCGCATGCCATCCAGACGTTCGGGCGGGTGAATCTTGACCTGATGTACGCCCTGCCGGGCCAGACGATTGAGGCGGCGTTGCGGGATGTCGATCAGGCACTCGCCTTTGGACCCCGCCATCTTTCGCTGTATCACCTCACGCTCGAGCCCAACACCTTGTTTGCCGCGCGCCCCCCGACCGGAATTCCCGATGAGGATATGGCCGACTCGATGGCGCAGGCACTCGAAGCCCGTTTGATCCAGGCAGGGCTTCGCCGCTACGAGGTGTCGGCCTGGGCGCGCCCGGGCGATGAATGCCGTCACAATCTGAACTACTGGGAGTTTGGCGACTATCTCGGGATCGGACCCGGCGCCCACGCAAAAATTTCATTACCCGACCGCATCCTGCGCGAAACGCGCCCACGTCAGCCCCGGGATTGGTTTTCCGCCGTCGAGGCTGGGCAGGTGGTGGAGTCGCAGCGCGTGCTGGATGCAGCAGAGCTTCCGTTCGAATTTATGCTCAATGCGCTGCGTTTGACGGGCGGGGTCCCAAGCGCCCTGTTTTCTGAACGAACCGGGGTGCCCTTCGCTTGTCTGTCCTCGGGCATCGAAGAAGCGCTTACTCGCGGCCTGCTCGATCCGGATCCGGCCCGACTTCGGGCAAGTCCGATCGGGCTGCGTTTCTTGAACGACCTGGTTGGAATCTTTCTGCCCGATTGAGGTGCGGATCGTTCGATTGCACTAATATGGTGCGCAAAAGGATATATCTAGCGCAAAAACGCACCAAAAAAAGGAATTTGTCCGGTTTTCTGGCGTTTGACAGTGCGTCCCCTGCTATTCCCTTGGGTCCTGATTGTGCGGCATGCTTCTCGCTTCGTGCTCGCTCGAACGCGGTGTCTGGTTTGCGCGGGAGTCGGAAAGACTCGACAATTGCATTCCCTACGGTCTCGGTCGCTTCCTCTTCACAAGTGAACAGGGTGACCGGGTTCTGCGGACACCGCTTCCTGAGCGGACCCTTTTTCTGATTTCCCCTGGAGTAACGAGAACCATGGCAGCCACCGGCGACGACGTCCTCAAGAAGATCGCGGACAACGAGGTTAAATTTGTTGATCTCCGCTTCACCGACACCCGCGGCAAGGAGCAGCACGTTTCGGTGCCGTCTTCCATGTTCGACGCAGAGAAATTCACCGAGGGCCATGCCTTCGACGGCTCATCGATTGCTGGTTGGAAAGGCATCGAAGCCTCCGACATGCTGTTGTACCCGGATCCGAACACGGCCCAGATGGACCCCTTCCGCGAGGAGCCCACGCTCAACATCACCTGTGATGTGATCGAACCCAGCACCGGCAAGGGCTATGACCGCGATCCGCGTTCGCTCGCCAAGCGCGCCGAGGCCTATTTGAAGTCCTCCGGAATCGGCGATGCCGCCTATTTCGGACCCGAGCCTGAGTTTTTCATTTTCGACTCGGTGACCTGGAATACCGACATGTCGGGCAGCTTCGTGAAAATCCATTCCGAAGAGGCCAGCTGGTCGACTGGGCGTGAATTCGAAGGTGGCAACCTCGCCCACCGGCCTCCGGTCAAGGGCGGTTACTTCCCAGTGCCCCCCGTTGACAGCTTTCAGGACATGCGCAGCGAGATGTGCCTGATCCTTGAGCAAATGGGTGTTCCGGTCGAGGTCCACCACCATGAGGTGGCGGGCGCCGGACAGAACGAAATCGGTACAAAGTTCAGCACGCTCGTGCAGCGCGCTGACTGGCTGCAGATTCTCAAGTACGTCGTGCATAACGTTTCTGCCAGCTACGGCAAGACCGCGACCTTCATGCCCAAGCCCATCGTTGGCGACAACGGCTCCGGCATGCACGTGCATCAGTCGGTGTGGAAAGACGGCAAGAACCTCTTCGCAGGCGACAAGTACGCTGGCCTGAGCGAGTTTGCGCTGCACTACATCGGCGGCATCATCAAGCACGCCCGTGCGCTGAACGCCATCACCAACCC
>JBBAOE010000077.1:0-3284 GCA_040401595.1 Burkholderiaceae bacterium | reverse complement strand
GCCGGGTGTTGATCTCAGCGACGGCATAGGCGGCATCAAGGCCGCTGATGGCGTGCGTCTCAGAAATACGGCTGATGGTCTTGCGGTCGCGACGTGCGTCTCGTACGGCTGCAGCGGCTGCGCTATGTTTCACATCTGAGTTCATAGGGGGCTCCATTTTTTATTCAACAGGTTTCAGGGCGTTCAAAATCTCTCACGCGCAAGCCAGCGAAGTGCGTTGTCTTGCCTGAGCAGTCGGACGGTGGCTTGTTCCAATTGCAGCTCGTCGATACGTTTGGCCGGTTCTTTATCCAGGATGGCAAAGGGGTAGTCGGTCCCCGCCATGACCTGAGTCTCACCGTAGGTCGCGAGCAGAAAGCGCAGTGCAGTGCCGTCATACACGAGATCGTCAACGTAGAGTCTGCGCGCCATTTCCTGGGGCGATTGCGCCATCAACTGGCGCACATGCGGCATCTGGGTCCAGGCATGCTGCAGCCTTGGCAGCATCATGGGCAGCGCACCACCTCCGTGGCTCAGTGCAATACGCAGGCCCGGATGCCGGCCCATCAGGCCTGAGGTCAGCAAGGAAGCAGCCGCCAGCCCCATCTCGCCGGGAAAGGCCACCACTTGCTCAAGCCCCGCGCCCACCAGACGCTCCATGCCGGCCGGCCGCAGTGCGTGCAAGAAAATGGCCGTGCCCAGTTGTTCTGCCGCAGCGAAGAAGGGCTCGAAATCGGGGTGGCCCAAGGGCTTGCCGTTGACGTTGCTTCCGAGCTCCACCCCCGCCAGTCCAAGTTCGACGACCGCGCGCTCCAGCTCGCGAATGGCCATCCCGACATCCTGCAATGGGACCGCGCCGAGACAGGTGAAGCGATCTGGGTGCGTCGTCTGAAGGGCTGCCAGCTCCTCGTTCATGTACCGGGTGAGTGACAGGGCATCCTCGGCATCTAGCCAGTACGAGAGCAGCTCCGGCATCGGGCTCACGACCTGATGCGTCACTTCCATCTGCGCCATTTCAACGGCACGCTTGTCAGCGTCCCAGGAAGTGTCCGGTACCGTTCGATAAATCTTCCCCTCAATCATCACGTGGCGGTCGCAGGCGTTGTTTCCCGGCGCCATCGACGGCCAGGCGACGCCTTTGCGCGTACCGAAGTAAGCGGGGAAGCTCTCCGGAATCCAGTGGGTGTGGGCGTCGATGAGGCCGCAGCAGTGCTTCATGTGGCGGTGCTTTCAGCTTGGGTGGCGATCCAGATGGTGCCCCCTCGCACGTGGGCGGGGTAGGTCCGGATGGACTTGGTGCAGGGCGTCGCAACCGCCTTGCCGGTGCGGATATCGAATGAACCCAAGTGTAGCCCGCATTCGATCACATAGCCTTCGAGCGCTCCTTCGTCGCACAGCGAAGAAGCACCATGCGAGCACCTGTCATCTGTGGCGAAAACTTCCTCACCTCGCACCCGGTAAATCGCGACCCGGGTACCGTCTGATAAGGTGGTGCTGCCAATACCGCCTTCGTCGATGTCTGCCAGCGTGCAAGCGGCAATTCCAGCGCTTTGCTCGGCAAGCGATTGCTCTGCGCCCCCTTGCGCGGGATGCACAGACGCGGGGGAATCAGGTGCGCCTGCCGGCGGCGAGCACAACTGAAGTGTTCGAAATTCGCCCGCGATGAATTGCGCCGGTGTGATGCTATTTTCCCTGCCGATCTGCCGGCGCAGGAGGTTGAAATCCTGTGGCGCATTGATGGCGGCCAGACCGACCAGCCGCCCGTCAGACCACAGACCGTGCAGGAAACCCGAGGTGACTTCGCCTCGGCTCGCCTGAATTTCTCCCTTAACGAGACCAGCGCATTGCAAACGCAGCTTGCCCTGGTCAGACCAATACCAGGGTACTTCTGCATAGGGGGCCGCAGCGCCAGCGCCGGCCAAGTGCTGCGCCAGCGCGAGTGCTTGGCCTTGTGCATTGAACCAGGTTTCGATTCGCTCCAAACTGCCGCTGATGGGGTTGCGCTGGCGCGTGACATCCCCGATCGCAAAAACATCCGGCAAGTTTGTTCGAAAGAAGCCGTCGATGATGATGCCGTCGTCGCAGGCGATTCCTGCCTGGCGGGCCAGATCGTCGTTGGCCAACACGCCGATGCCGACCACGACAAGATCGGCCGGGACGGCGCGGCCGCCTTGCAGATAAACCATGCCCTCGTCGATACGGGTGACTTGTGCGTTGAGTTCCACCTGCACGCCATGCGAGCGATGGTGTACCAGCAGGCGCTCGGCGATCGCCTTGGGCGCGCTGCGCGCCATCAATCGGTCTGCCGCTTCAATCACTGTGGTCGTGATGCCAAGTTGTTGGGCGCAGGCAGCCAGCTCCAGGCCGATCGGTCCGCCGCCGATGACCGCGATACGCGAACTTTGCCGCAGCCGAGCCCGGATCTCACGGGCATCGTCCAGCGTGCGCAGGCTCATCACATTGCCGCTGAGTGAAGAACCGGGAAAGGGGCGTGCCCGCGTGCCCGTGGCCAACACCAGCCGGGACCATGCCAGCCGGCTTCCGTCAGCCAGCTCAAGTATTCGCTCTTGGGTATGGATCGCGACAGCCCGGCTTCCAGTCAACAATCGAACGCCGGGGGCCAGAGAGGGCTGCAGAGCAAGCGTTGTCTCGTCGCCAAGCTGGAACTCCTTGGACAACGGCGGCCTGTCGTAGGGCGGATGCGCCTCGTCGCCGACCAAAGTGATCGGGCTGGAAAAACCTAGCGCCGCCAATTGGTTGGCAAGGGTGTATCCGGCTGGGCCGCTGCCGACGATCACGAGTCCAGCTGAAGTGGTCATTTCACGCGGCCCGGAACTCTGCGAAAACCTTGTTGGAATTAAAGATATGCGTCTCTGTGAAGTTGCTCCATTTGAGGGTTGCCTTCAGCTCCTGCATGGCACCAAGCAGGGGACACCAATTGAGCAGTTCCTGTTGCCCTGCCGCCTCGAAGTCTTCGGTTTTTTGCCGGTACCAGTAACCGTAGTCACCCTCGGTCAGCGCCTGATAAAGCTGACGGTCTGCCACGGTATCCGGTCGCAGGCGCCAGGTTCGATCGCATAGAAAAGCATGCGACCAGCTGGAAGAAGCCACCACGGCAACGCGCCAGGGCGAATCACGCAGAATCCGTGCGGTAGCCGCGCCCATGTCCATGCACCGCGCGGGCGATGGCCCCGGAGGGTCAAAATCAAGTTTGTCTTCTACCTTGGTGATGAAACCCCGCGCTGAAATCACCTTGCGCCCATAGCAGTTGATCGGGACAGCGATGGTGGGGTAATCCCAGCCGA
>JBBAOE010000076.1:0-3327 GCA_040401595.1 Burkholderiaceae bacterium | reverse complement strand
ATCACGTCCTTGCCGGCGCCCTTCATCCGACGCAACGTGCCAGACCTGTAGATGAACTCGCCCCGCTCATCCACCGCATACCACCACAGCAGGAACCGGGCCTGCTCCAACGTGCACATGAATCGGCCGTCACCAGTCGGGGAACGCAAATACTCTGCGATCCAGCCCAGTAACTCCCAGCCAAGGCTGCGGTCAGGCAGAAACCACGACCCGTCGTTGTACCGACGCCAGGTCGGCCCCTCGATGTGCGGCGGTAAAGGTTCCAAAGTTTTCATTGTCCCCACCTCCAGGGTGAGTTGTTAGTTGGCCGGGCCTGCCGGCACCGTACTTACTGCTGAGGTTGGAGTTGCGCCAACACCTGATCGGCGAGTGATCCAACCATTGGCCCCACGACGGGGACGGTGCCCGATAGGGCTGCGGTGACCTGGCGTAGCTGGTCGACTGCGTCGTTGGCTTGCTGTTGCTGCGCCAGCACTTTCGGGACGGCTTCTTGGATTTGATCTATCGGGGACAGCGCCGGATCGTGGATACCCTCAGCGATCTGCTTGTGGGTGACCCGTGCTGCGGTGACCGCCCCGCCAGCCCCGAGCAGGGATGCTAGCGACAACACGATTTGGTTTGTGGATTCACCCTGCCCGGTGTCCAAAACGCCGACAGAAGTCAGGATAGGGACGATAGCGGCGATCAGCCCCGAGATGAGGTACACCCACCGCCTGTTGTGTGCGCTCATGTCTGTGCTCCTATCAACGCTTTGAGTAGACCGGGGTCGACTTGGACGAGTGCCGCGGACAGGGCGGGCCGCGACACCTTGGCGAGGACGGCGCGTGCCCGGTGAACGACTTCCGGTGAGGCGTTACTGGCGGCGGTGCGGATGACGTGGGCGATGGAGTCGGGGTCGCTCAGTTCGATTGCGGACCATTCGGCCCAAAACTCTCCGAGGTCACCGACGGGCGCCGCGACCACCGCGGTTGGTTGCACGGTTGGCCGCACATTCGGCTGCGGGGCGGGTTGCGGGGCGGGCTGGGGGGCGGGACGCACCATTGTTGGCGCGACACTGGGCGCATAGTAGGCGTAAGCATGGGGCGGAATCGCGGTAGCCGCCTGCTGCAAACTCATCCAATAGCCGCCCTTATCGAACGGCGGGAACCCCGGATCGGCAATCCACAAATGCCGGCCGCCAGGCCCGTCATCGGCCCAGCCCATGCACGCCACATAATGCCAAATCTTTCCGCCCCGATACTGCGGGGACGCCGAACCGCGTGTGCCCCGAGGGAAATTGGAGCTAGGCACCTCAAAGTTCAGGACACAACCCCGCCCGGAATCAATAGAGTTTTTGACGTTATGCCACAGCGCCTCAACCTGATCTGGGCGCGGCGGATCGTTTGGCATCCACTGCGCCACCCACTTACCGCCGTCACCGGCCCGCTGATTCAAAATCGGCAACGCCTGCTCAACAGTGTTTGTGCCGCCCTCATTTGTGCCTAGGGCGCGAATCAACTCGTCCTCAGACATTTGGATACTCAAGCCGTCGAGTACGATCTGGCAGGACGCCGGCCCGCAATCCCACGGCTTCTCTTGCGCCACCCGCTGCTGCGAATGGTTGTATTGCAGGACTTTCTCTGTGGCAGTCGCCGACGCGAGGACGGTTTCCGTCATGGTCTGCTCCCGCTTGTAGGTGGAGAAGCCGTCGGCGCGGATCTTCCGCGTGATGAAGTCGGCGGTCTTCGGGTTGTTGTAGGTGTTGTAGCCCATCTGGAAGTGCATTTCGTCGATGGGATCGGTCCAATCACCACCCCAAAACACGGTGCCCTCATACCAGTTGAGCAGTTCGCGGAGCGGCGAAAGTTTCTCCCCAAACGTGCCCTTGACGTGGAAGGCGTGCCGCTCCCAATCAATGTCGATTGCGGTGCCTGAGCGGTGATTGCTGGTGGGGACGCTGTTCTCGCGGGTGTAGCAGGCAGTGTCGGAGTCCCGCACCGTCTCGATGTAGGCGTTCACGTCGGCCACGAACGCTGTAAGGATCTGCGTCGGCTGACCCTTCTGGATTTGCAGCTTGACGTTGGTGCCGGGGACGACAATCCAGTTCAGCATGTCTTCGGTTGCGGGCAGGCCCGGCCAGCCGTTCTCGGTGAACGCCACCTTCTCCCCTTCGGTTTTGCGGCCCTTCGCGGGCAGTGTTCCTGTGTAGGCGACGACGTGGTACGGATCGTTCGTGGCGGTCACCCATTGGGACACCATGAACGTCATGCCGTCGGGCTCGTCCAGCTTGCTGCCTGGGGCGATGTAGCCGCCGTAGAGTTGCGGCAGATCCTGGCCGGTGGCGTAGTCGAGGCGGTTGGCTTGCCCCCAGTCGTCCTCGGGGTGCGCGACAGTCAGCGCGGTCTGGGTGTATTCGGCTTCGTTGAAGAAGCTGAGTACCGCCTGGCCTTGGACGTTCCGTAAGCACAGTTCGCCGTGGCGGCCGTCGCGGATCACGCCGCACGGCTCCCAATAGCCGCGGGGGAATGCCGACGCCAGCGTCTTCCACATTTTGATTGGCCCGTCGCGGCGCAGGCCGTGGGTGCCGACGATGTAGATGTCGTCACCGAACTGATCAAAGCTGAGCATGGTGGTACACGGGTCGGAGGCCGGGTGGGGGAACCCGAAGCCCGACAAAGTCCAGTCGATCAGGTTTTGGGACTGCCAAAACTCCGTCATCGTCTCATTGCCCAACCCTTTGGTGAGCATGACGGCGACGTGCCAGGTGGTGCCGATGCGGATGAAATCGCACGGCAAAACTGTGGAGAAGTCAGGGTTGTTGTGCCCGTACTCCCACAGTTGCTGCGCCGGCGCTGCGGCGATTGAACCCCGGATGGGTGTGCCGATGCAATTGAAGTCGGCGTCGAAACATGCCAGCGTCGGGGAACGCCAGTCCTGACCCCAGCCGAAGCTGAAACTGTCCCCAAACATGGCGACGATGCAGTTACGGTCGGCATCCCAGCGCATGATGCCCAAATCGGTTAGCTCAAGTGCGATGGAGGTGGTCAGGCCCCGCCCGGTGACTGCTTTGAGGAACGCCACACTAAATGAGTGTTACGCGGACGGGCTTTTCGTGGCGGTGTCAGGATCAACGGGGGTGGCGTGCTTCAGCGGGGCGACCTTCCCGATGGTGGCTTCCAGGGTGCGGGCCAAAGCGTTGGCGCGGGCCTGGTCCTGCGCCGCCGACTCGGCCTGCGCGACCGCGTCAGCGGCCTCGACCGCTTTGGCGACCTCGCGGGCGATGTTCGGGTGGGCGTCGAGGACTGACTGGATGGCGGCGAGGGTGCCGTGCAGTTCGCCGAGGGTTGA
>JBBAOE010000075.1:0-3661 GCA_040401595.1 Burkholderiaceae bacterium | reverse complement strand
GATTTTGATGACTGGGCCCTCGCGCCGCGGCATGGTTCGGGCCATACGCTTGGCGGCATTCATTTCCTGTGGGAACGGCACACCGAAGCCAGCACGTTAACCCTCATTTTTCCGCCAGAAACACCTGAACCTGTTCGGCATAATTATATTAAATGGTTGGAGAATTGGCCGGGGGGCGTTGTGCGCGCGACGCAAATACGCGTTGTGCCCAGCGCAGAAAACATTGCTGCTGAATTGTCCGCAATCGGCATTTCGACTGATGAAATGGTCTGTTGCGATATCAATGCCGGCATTCGGCTTTGGTCCGATTTCAGTATTCATGGCGACGGCTATGGCCGATTGCTGATCACCGCAGGTGATGTGGGAGAGGGCGAACGTGGTCGCATCATTCAGCGGGTTCAGGAACTGGGTAACTACCGAAATCTTGCCTTGCTGGGTTTTCCGGTGGTGCAGCAATATGGCCCCCAGCTTGACCAGTTGGAGCATCGCTTGTCGGACCATGCCCGCCGCGTTGCTTCGGCAGATGAAGACGATGAAATCTTGCTCAATGATCTCGCTGCCATTTCGTCCGAGCTTGAACTCATTCGTTCGGCAACCGGTTTCCGGCTCAGTGCGACGGCAGCTTATGCCGAAGTCGCGGCGGACAGGCTTGCCGCGCTGGATATAAAGCCGATATTGAATTTCCAAAGCCTGACCGATTTTACGGAACGACGGCTGGTGCCGGCATCGCGGACCTGTTCTGTATTCCGGAAACGCCTTAGCGATATTGCCGAGCGGATCTCTGGCGTCATGCACACGCTGGATGTGCGCATTGACAGTCGGATAAAGGCACAGAATCTTGTTCTGATGCGGTCGATGGAGCGCTCAACGCAGCTTCAGTTACGTCTACAAACCTTGGTGGAGGGGTTGTCGGTTATTGCGGCTGCTTATTATCTCGTTGGGCTCATTGCCTACATGACCAAGGGCGTGGCCGCGACCAAAGGCGGGTCAAGCAGCGAGATAATAGTCGGCGCTGTGACCTTGCCAGTGGTGTTGCTGATTTACCTCTTCGTAAACCGCCTTAGGCACAAGGTTTTAAAGGAGAGTGGTGAGGAAAATGCGCATATGGAAAAGCACGGATAGTGCTGCATAATGGCCTTTCCATGGGAGTCGTTGTGGGCTAAACTTTCAAGCCTGTTCAGGAAGCAAGACATTGGCTAATAGGCCGATAAAGACACGACAGGAGAATCTATGGTCAACATAAAAGCAATCGCTGGCCTGCTGGCTTTATCTGCAATGCTGGCCGCATGCTCGGCTGGTTCGGAAGGCCAAGCCGATACATCCGCACAGGCAGAAGCGACGGCAACGACCGCACCTGCCGGCCCCCTTGCTGCAACCGACATCAGCACGCTGGATGGCACCACATTTGCCAACTTCACCGGCAATGCCGCCAACGGCAAGCTGGTATTCGCGCAATGCCGTATGTGCCATGTGACCGACGCTGGCGTGAACAAAATTGGTCCATCCTTGAATAACATTATTGGACGCACGGCTGGAACAGTACCGGGATATACATATTCTGCCGCAAATGCGGGCGCCGGCTTTGTTTGGACCAAGGAAAAATTGTTCCAGTTTCTGGAAAAGCCACAGCGCGTCATTCCGCAGACGAAGATGATCTACGCGGGTCTGCCAGATGCACAAAAGCGGGCAGACCTGATCGCGTATCTCGAAACGCCCAATTAATTTTTGCACTTTGCGAGACAAAACAAAGGCCGGGTCGTTCCCGGCCTTTTTTGTTTAAGTATTGTTAATGGTGCCACTATCGGCATGTCGTCCAAAAACAGGCTGTGCGCGCCCTCGGGTACGCGGCCGACGACCAGCCCGCCTTGAACCGCAGCGCCGGACAGCCATAATTCGGCTGGGCTAATGTGGGACGGGATCTGCGGTTGGCTAGAAACCGGATGCGCCGCACAGGCAAGACTGAGGAAAGCCGTAATGGTTGCGCGCAAAAACCGTTTGGTGCGCAGCAAGTGTTCAGCCTTTGGCCAATGCCGCGCGGGTGGATGCCTCTGCGCTTACATAAGGCTCCTGCTTGACGACGCTCCAATAACGCAGCTCTTCCAACGCAATGGCTTGGCCTGTCACCGCGCACACGACATGGTCGCCTGCGGTGAGTATACGAAAGCTATTGGCCATATAATGCAGGCGCGCGACTTTGTTTTTCGAAGACATCAGCATGGGCACATTATGGCGCATCGACGCGCAATGGGCAATGCGTCGCGTCAGCCGTCGAACAAATTGCCTTGATTAACCGTTGGCTGCGTAGGTTTGGGCGTCGCGGATCGCGGCGGAGCAGCGCCAACGACAACACTGCTGACTTCGCCATCGACGAACCGCAGGGTCACGTCGCCCGCTGTCAACGCTGCGGCCCGCGACATAATCGTTTTGCCGTTGGCATTGGTCACGCGGGCAAAACCGCGTTTCAGCGGGGCTTCGGGGTGCAGGCTCCCAGCAAGCCGGGTGAGGGCATCCAACCGTTGCTGTCCTTGCTCAACACGCCGGGTCAAAAGGCGTGGGTGGAGCATCATCGCGGGCCCTGAATATGCGATCTCCGCCTTGCCAACGCGGGTGCGCAGCGACTGGCGCAGACGTTCAGCCAGATCATCGGTGCGCTGCTGATGTGGAGCGGCAAGGTCGGACAGACGCGGCATCAGGCGGCGTTGCGCCTCAAGCCGTTCGGCCGCTAGGTCCACATGCTTGCGCACACTATTCGCCATGCGCAGGCCCAATTGCCCGACGCGCTGCAACAGGTCGTTGCGTACTGGAACCGCGATTTCGGCGGCAGCGGTCGGCGTTGGCGCCCGCAAATCCGCCGCAAAGTCGCACAAGGTAGTATCGGTTTCATGCCCGACTGCCGAGATTATCGGTATCGTACAATCGGCGACCGCGCGGACCACGGCTTCATCGTTAAAGGCCCATAGATCCTCAATGGACCCGCCACCGCGCGCGACAATTACAAGGTCGGGGCGCGTGGCCGGACCATTTTGGGGCATGGCGGAAAATCCGTTTACGGCCCGCGATATTTGTGCCGCCGCTCCTTCGCCTTGCACCAATACGGGCCAGACGATGACATGCGTTGGGAAACGGTCGGCCAACCGGTGCAATATGTCACGGATGACTGCGCCCGTGGGTGATGTAACCACGCCGATAGTGCGCGGCAGCGGCGGCAGTTTCTTTTTACGTTCCGGCGCAAACAGCCCCTCTGCCGCAAGCCGCGCTTTCAGCTTTTCAAACAACAGCATCATCGCGCCTTCGCCCGCTACCTCAAGGCTATCGACGACGATCTGATAATTGGAACGCCCCGCATAAGTGGTGAGCTTGCCTGTCGCGACAACCTCAAGCCCGTCCTCCGGCGCGAAGGGCAGGCGAGCCGCGCCGCCTTTCCACATCACCGCATCGAGCCGAGCATTATCATCTTTCAAGGAGAAATAGATATGCCCCGATGCCGCGCGTTTATACCCAGAAATCTCGCCGCGCACGCGGACATGGCCGAAACGATCCTCAACGGTGCGTTTCAGGGCAAGCGACAGTTCCGACACGCTCATCGCCTGGGCATTGTCGCCGGGCCGCTCCTCGGCTAACAGGCGAGCGACTTGCGGGTCGGCAGTTTCAAAGGGGTCAT
>JBBAOE010000074.1:0-3727 GCA_040401595.1 Burkholderiaceae bacterium | reverse complement strand
GCGGTAAGGGCGGCGGTTGCCGTGGCGCTCATTCCGATAGAAATCGTTCCTGCCGCGCCTCCAAGAATGATGCCATAGTTGCCAGTGGTGAGTTCAATAATTGGAGACGCCGACTCCAGCGTGCTGCGGACCTGCATCCGAGCCGTGTAGCCGGTAAGATTGATCGCCACGCCCGACTCCTTGTAGGTGATGACCTGGCTAAAGGTCGCGCCTTGCTCGATGAGAATGTCGTAGGTTGTCGCGGCCATGTTACTTCTTCCTTTGGTAATCCCGCCACACGGACATGAGGGTCACGATGCCGATGGCCAGACCGAGGATTAAACCGCCGATCCGCAGATAAAGCTCAAACTGCGACAGAAAAGAAACGGCCACACTGCCCCCGGTGGCGAGTGTTCCAAGGAGGCCACGCTCAACGGTGGAAAGATGATGGTCTACTGCATTCACGGCATCCCCTCGATGGCGGTCCATGCAGCCAGCAGGCCGTCCCGCAGTTCGCTGGGCAGGGCTTCGCTGGAGTAAACTACGGAGCGTGATCCCTGCTCGGCGTGCGCGGTCACGGCGGCGGACAACTTTGCCCGGGTGCTGGTGGCGTTGCCGTCCTCGTCCATCTCGCCAGCAAATCCGTCTGGCTCGATGAAGACTTGGCCGACGCTCTCGCCCTCGACAAGTTGCGATTGCAGCCATGCGAGCAGGGTCTGCGCGGTTAGGGCCAATGGGCCGTCAAGCGGGATGGCGGTGGTTGTGGCGTATGCGCCACTCTTGGAGTAGCGGGTCAAGGTGTTGTCGGAGAGAAGAAGTTTCATAATTTCACTTTCGGAACTCGATTATGCCAACAGGAGCATGGTTTGCGTTAAATGCGTCGGTAACACTGGCCCCGGTGTTGTTTCGTATCGCAACTCCCTGGAGGTGAAAAAATCCATTGCTCGCCGCGTTATTTTGCCATGCTGCGGGAATCGTCTCGTATTCAGACCGAAACGAGTAAATGGAGTTGGTGGTGTTGACCACACCAAGCCGAGTAAGAGTTCCGACAAGACCATTGGTCGGAGAATTGGTCGGATAAAGCGACACACCAGCAACACTGCCATGCTCTGATTCTTGTGTGCTGGTCGAAAGCGCGCCCATGTTGTTAAAACGAACAAAAACTTGGAAGTTGCTGCTGTTGGTCGCGGGGTCAGTCAGCCATCCGAAATTTAGCAACACGCGAAACTTTGTGTATCCCGCTGGAACGCTAGCCCCGTAGCCGAGAGAAAATGAATTTATTCTGCTCGGCCCTAAAAACTTAAAGCCGCCATTTGTGATGGTTTGATTGTCGGAAGCTCCAGTCAGCCAGACGTAGGTTGTGTATCGATCGTCCGACAAATCCCGCGTCATCAAACTCGACGCACTCGCGGCATTGGTCGCGCCCGGCATGGTGTTGTTTACGCCGCTCAAGGTGACGTTGCCGGTGACAGCGAGTGTTCCGCTGGCCGTGACGTTTGAGAAGGTGACGGTATTGCTGTTCCACGTTGCCAACGTGTTGGTGTATGTGCTGGCGTCCGTTGCTGTTATTGAATTGTTTCCATAAATGGTAGTGGGAGAGCTAAATGGATATTGTATGGTGACCGCCCCGTTTACGGTTACGTTGCGCACATTTCTTGGACCCCCGCTTGTTTGGTCTTCACCAATCAAAATGTTGGCAGGGATGACGAGGCCGTTGGTGTTCGTGTATGCCAACACATTAAAGCCAGTGGGATTTGTGCTGCCGCCAGCGATTTCGGGTGCATAACCCAGGAGCTGTGTGGCCTGGCCAGAATAAAGCGTGCTTTGAGCATTTGTAAGCGCCGACCAACCAAGACCAACAGCCGAAGCCGCAGCAGCAGCATTGGTCGCCGTGAAAACCGAGTTGCCCACCGTGGTCCCACCCAGATTGGTGCGCGTTGCTGCTCGGGCGTTGGTGGAAAATTGCAGCGCGTTGGTGAAGGTCAGGGAGTTGCTGCCGCCGTAGACCACTTGTCCGTTCGTGGTGTTGTAGCCGAGACTCTTGACGGTTTGCGCTCCTGCCGATGCAGCGATCAAGCAAGCGAGGATAGTGAGAAGGAGTTTCATGAGCTTTTCAGTTTGCGGGAGTGTCAAGGGGTCTTGGTCGCTGAGAGGGTGCCGTCTGGGTCGATGGAAATGATCCACTGGTTGGAGCTTGAATCTAAAAGGGCGAAGCTCGAGGAGCCGGCGGGCACCGGAGCCGGGGAGGCGGAGGAGATGATGTCCGCTGACAGGGTGACGTCGTCCTGGTATGTCTGGCGCTTGCCGCTTCCAGCAACTTCTACTTCAAGCTTGGCCGAGGTTGTGCCTGCGGCCACTAGTGCTGCAATTTCGCTAGTGGCAAAATTTACGTTGGCTGATAAGCCCGTAGCGGCAGCAATGGTTGAACCAACAATGGTTAGGTTTGCGTAATCTCGATTAGCCGACCCGTTTCCGTAGGTGACAACGTATTGTGCGCCTGCGGTTCCGGTCACGGTCAGCTGCGGTTGGTCGTTTTCGGTCAAGCCCGCTGCAACGAATGCCGATTGCACATCGGCTGGGCTGGCGTTGTAGGTAAGTTGTCCAGTGGTGATGGCGTCAAGATTGACGGTGCCTCCTCCGCTGGTTACTGAAGCCGCGAGGGCCGTGGTCGATGATGCTGTAGAGGCAAGCGAGAAAGTGTCCTTGCTGTTGCGGATAACAAAATAGGCCGATCCGTTGGCAACTGAAGAGGCCGTGAGAGAAAAGGCGGTTAGGGTAACGCTCTGGCCGTTGTAGAGGCCGTGGTCAGCCGCGGTGAAGACGCCGGTCGAGACCGTGGAAACGGTCACGCTGCGGCTTGGCAGTTGGAGGGCAAAACCGCCCGAGACCGGTTTGGGCGACAGGGTAATCTGTTGCTGCTCGTTGGACCCGCTGCCCCCGGTAACTAGGGAGGTGATGGTTGCGGTAACCGCGCTTGCAATGGTTGACCAGGTCAGCTGTAGGGCGGCCGGCGTGGTCGTGCCGACAGCGAATTTTACAGTGTTGGAAGAATAGTCGACGTAATCGTAAGCGGAGGCATTAGGGCGCAAAAAGTAGAGCTCGATAGATTCAACGTCCTCCTCAAAAAAAACAGGAGTAGACGCGGCTAAATTGTTGTCGGGGCCGCCGACAAACTGCCGAGATTGAATGTCGAGGTAAAATTTGCGCGCCTCCATTAGTGGCAAGGCGGTGTCAAAATCTGGCTAAATCCCGCCATCCGCGACCCTGGTGGCAAACATTTTGTATCTGACAAGGTTTCCGTTAGAGCAAAAGTCAAAGACCGTGCTTGCCTCTATTTGGTAGCCGTTATCGTCGCGGCGGACACGATACGGCAAGTTGTTGCCATCGGTGGGCTTAAGATAAACAAAAGAAAAATTGTGATCGAGGTCGCCCGCCCTAAAGCCGAAGGGTTGATCGCCGGCGGCCTGCTGCATCTGCAAGAAATTAACCAGGGAAGTTTTTGTTTTTGCGCTAGGATACGGGAGGCGCGGTTTAGCTGGTTTGGCGTCCTGCTTAGGGCTTGAGCCGCTGTTTGGGCGAGGCCCCGAAGGCGGGCTAGGCGCGCCGCTCGAGGACGTCGAAGACAGATTTACCCCTCTTGCATCTTGGCCAGGGGGAGATGCAGGGGGCGCTACGGGCTGGTTGTCGTTCTTTTTTTCAGCTTCTGCCCTTTCTTCGTCTTGGGCTTCTGGCTTGGTCTGCGACTCTT
>JBBAOE010000073.1:0-4200 GCA_040401595.1 Burkholderiaceae bacterium | reverse complement strand
ATCCTTTTAGCGGCGGGGTTGTGGCATGTCTGACCTCCCCCTTCTCGACTGGCAACCCGTTCCCAAGGCCCGGCGCGATGGCCCTGAAACCCAGAAACGTGCAGCACGCCGCGCCGCGAACTGGACCAGCCCTCAATGTGACGCCATTCTGAAAGCTATTTGCGCAGCCCATGACGGCCTTACGCGGGCGCAGGTAATTACCCGCACTGGCATTAAAGAAAGTTCCTGTTGTGCCCGCCTGAAGGACATGGTGGACGGCAATATCCTGGTTGTTTCCGGCGAGCGTCTTGGACCTTACGGCACGGAACAGCAGGTGTATTACGCGACTGACAAAGGCCGATCCCGAGCAGACGTTTTGGGGTGGGGCAGATAGAAAAGTTGTCGCTTGCCAAACCGTGAAACTTCGGTGAAGGTGGGCGGGCCGGGAGAGTTAGTAGCTCTCAACCGGCCCATAACATAACCGCCAATCTGAGAGGAGCGCGGCCATGCTTGAAGAACACATAATCAATTTTATTCGGAACGGCAATACGTTTCAGGACACGACAGAACACGCTCACAGACAATTTATGCGCAACGCAGTGCGGCGGGCAAAGGTGAGCAAGAACGTCCGCGACGTTACGATGTCCATTCTCAACATATGGTTTCAAAAGAAGTCTCAGGGGGTCATGTATCCCGGACGCAAGAAGCTGGCCAAGATGTCAGGCGTCAGCATCAGGACGGTGGCGACAATACTGGCCGAGATGAGGGCTGCCGGCGCGCTGGAGGTTGTCTCTCACGGCAAGGGCGGAAGAGCCTCCACACGCTACAAAATGAACGTCAAAGGGATGGTTCTGTTTCTGGGCTACAAACTGCCCGAAGTGGTGCAGGGAACCCTCAGTAAAATAACGAAATACTACTCAGGGTTTAAGCCGTTTTCGCTATGGCAAAAGCGTGCAAATTTTGCACACGGATTAGATAATAACTGCACTCAATCTGTTTTGCGGGCGCCGGAGGAGCCCAAGCCAGATGATTGGAGGGCTGAATGGTGGGGGAGACCCTGCCATGTTTGATGATTTCATGCCTGCGAAACGAGAACTACGGCCACACCAGATCGAAGCCATAAACGGGCTGCGCCAATCCTTTGGCAAGGGCCTTAAGCGGGTTATCCTTCAAGCGCCCACGGGCTTTGGGAAGACCTTGACCACGGCCAAGATTATTGAAAGTGCCCTAGCCAAGGGCAAGCGGGTGTTGTTCACGGTGCCGCGGATTGCCTTGATTGACCAAGCGGTGAATGAATTTGAGCGCGAGGGTGTAGATCACATCGGCGTAATCCAGGCATCGCATCCGAGAACCGACGCGACAGCGCCTGTTCAGGTGGCGACGTTCCAATCCCTTGGCCGGCGCCTTGAGGCTGTCCGCAGGCCTTTTGATCTGGTGATAATCGACGAGTGCCACGAGGCGCACAAAGTCGGTTTTCAGTTGATGAGCATGTGGCCTGACACGCATTTCGTCGGCCTGTCTGCGACCCCGTGGACGAAAGGGCTGGCTATTCACTGGCAAGGGCTGGTCATCGCAGCAACGATTGGCGACCTGATTGAACGCGATTACCTGTCAAAGTTTACGGTGTTTGCCCCGCATGTGCCTGACCTGAGCGGTGTCCGGTCCCGTGCTGGCGAGTATGTGGACGATGACCTTGTCGGCGTCATGGGCGAGAACAAGATCGTTGCCAACGTGGTCAACACTTGGCTGGAAAAGGGCGAAGGCAGGCCGACGTTGGTGTTTGGCATCAACCGTGCCCACGCCGCGCAATTGCAAGCCGAGTTTGAACGGGCTGGCGTGTCTGCCGGGTATGTCGATTGCGATACGGACCGGATGGAAATGGCGAAGCTGGAGCGGGATTTCCGGTCAGGCGAAATCAAGGTGGCCTGCTCTGTTCGCAAGCTGACCACGGGGATAGACTGGCCAGTGGGCTGTATTATCGACGCCGCACCGACCCGTTCAGAAATGCTTCACGTCCAGAAGATTGGCCGGGGCTTGCGGATCAATCCGGGCACCGAGACGTGCATAATCCTCGACCATGCCGGAAATTCCCTGCGCCTGGGTCTGGTGACGGACATTTACCACGACGTGCTTGACGATGGGAAGATGTCCGACGCGGATCGCAAAAAGCCAAAGGCTGAGAAGCTGCCGAAGCCCTGCACAAACTGCGGGGTATTGCACACCGGGCCGGTATGCCCTGCTTGTGGGCATGTGAAGATGCTCGCCAGAATTAACGAAGGAGAAGGCGAGCTGGTCGAGATCGGCGCAGGCAAGGCAAAGACCTACAGCCGCGCGGAAAAGCAAAATTTCTGGTCAATGGCTCTTTGGGTTGACGATGAGCGCGGCAAGGGCGGGCGGTTAGCGAAGGGGCTTTACAAGGGCAAGTTCGGGGTGTGGCCCCGTGACCTGCGTGACAGCCGGAAGGCCCCGGATTTTGAGTTTATGAGCTACGAAAAATCAAGACGCATTGCTTACGCAAAGCGGATGGAAAAAGAACGGGGCACAAAATGAGCATTTGGCACAGGAAAACAGGCGAAGCGGCCAAGGGCCAGTGGAAGGGCATCCTGAACACACTGGGGGTGCCGGCGGAATTACTCACTGGCAAGCATGGGCCTTGCCCTTTGTGCGCGGGAAAGGATCGGTTCCGGTTCGACAACCAGGAGGGGCGGGGAACGTGGATCTGCAATGGCTGCGGGTCCGGTGACGGGATGGCGCTGGCCATGAAGTTTTCTGGCAAGACATATCCCGAGATCGCAAGCGAAATTGACCGGATGCTAGGCAACCAGAAATTTGACCCGGACAAGCCCAAGGCTGAATTGTCTGACGATCAGCGCAAGGCCGCCTTGCGGGAAGTCGCGGCCAAAACGGTCAAGATTGAGCGGGGTTGTGTCGCTGACCTGTATCTGACCGCGAGGGGTTGCCGTCAGCACACCTATGCCAAGTCGCTTCGGTTTGCGCCGCAGCTTCGGGACGGGGAAGGCGGCATACGTCCGGCGCTCGTGGCGACGGTGCAGGCCCATACCGGGGAGAACGTCACCTTACATCGCACATTCCTGCGCCCGGACGGGCTCGCCAAGGCCGAAATGGCTAGCCCTCGCAAGCTGATGCCTGGACCTGTGCCAAAAGGCTCAGCGGTGCGTCTCAGTGATTATACGGGTGGCCCTCTAGGAATAGCCGAGGGGATCGAAACGGCGATGTCGGCAATGATCCTTTACGATATGCCCGTGTGGGCAGCGTTGAATACGAGCCTGCTGGCCGAATGGATACCGCCTGAAGGGTGCGATGACATTGCAATTTTTGGCGATAACGACGAGAATTTTGCCGGCCACGCGGCAGCTTATGCCTTGGCGCATCGGCTGCGGGGCATGGGGAAAGAGGTTACGGTGCATTTTCCGTCAACTCTTGGCCGGGACTGGAACGATGAGATTTTAGCACAAAGGAGAAAAGTAGCATGACAATCGAGGGGCTAACAAAATACGGACCGCCGGCCGAGGCGCATATCCAGGCGGTTATGCAGGAATACAACATCGGGCGAGCCGATTTGCTAGGACCACTGAAGGACCGCCGGCTGATGGCTGCGCGCTGGGAACTTTACGTGCGCCTGATCTGTGATCCGTTCCGCTGGGAAAACGGCCAGCCGGTTTACAGATCACTCCCGCAAGTGGGGAAAATCGTCGGCAAGCGAGACCACACGACAATCCTATACGGATTGCGCCGTTATGCGGCAAACAACCTGAGCCTGCCTGCAAAGCCGAGCGTTGTAAAAATCCGCGAAGCAATCAATGCTTTCCGCAACACACAGGAGAAAGCGGCATGACCCCGATTAGCCTGACAACAACCGAAGAAATTGACGGCGCTGTAAAAATCAACCCGGCGTGGGCAAGCCTGAACACAGTTGCCCGCCTCGATCTGTTGCAAGACTGGATCGCCACGTTGCGCCAACTTTACCAGCTCACCCATCACGACACATACGGCCAAGGCTACGACTGGCACAACATCTGCGTGGAGGCGATCACAGGCTGGCAGCATCATGGTAAAGGGCCGGACGATTACCGGCCCGAACTGATAACCAAGGCAAAGCCATGAGCACCCTCATCTGTAACCTCCCCGCCGTGCAAGTCTGGGTTCGCAAGGAATATTTGCGCGACCATCAGGACGGCCACGGCGAATACGTCCCCGGCG
>JBBAOE010000072.1:0-4212 GCA_040401595.1 Burkholderiaceae bacterium | reverse complement strand
AAGTTAGTTCTTAAATAGCCCACCAAGCCTGCCAATCGGCCATTGCCGCCGGCACAGAGTAGACCCGCTGCACCATAGCTGACGAAGTGTGGCCCATCTGATAGGCCGTCAGGCCCGCGTTCTTGGCCCTGCCAAGGTGATAGGTGGCAAAAGAATGCCGAAGGCAGTTGTCGGGCCACTCGGCCAGCACAGGCGAGCAAGCCCGCCGACGGTGGGTGTGCAGGGTTTCGCTGGCCACAGGGATGATCTTGCCCGACTGCTCGGCCAACCAATCTTTGCGTCGACTCATCGGCTCGGTGAAGTCCACAATCCGCTGGTCATATCCACCGCTGTCCTTCATCGCCCCGGGCGGCACATGGATCTGGCCCGACTCCGTGTTCACATTGTCCCAGGTCATGCGCGACACCTCCTCGGTGCGAAGGCCGGCAAAGCCACCAAGGAGCAGCAAGGCCCGCACATAGTCGGGCAGCTCGAGGTCGAGCAGGGCTTTCATTTGTCCTGGCGTTAGAATGTTTCGCCCTGGCTTGGTCTTGGGTACTGGCACTCCGCCCATCGGGTCATCGGCAATGAGGCGATTGCTCTTGAGGTAGGCAAAGAACATTCTGCAATAGCGATAATACATGGCCTGAGTATTGCCATTGGCCGAGCGGGCCTTGATCCACTTGCGGAGAGCCGCCGGCTCGATGTCGCCAGCAAAGCCGCGAAAGGCCGCAGGGAAGGCGCGCTGAAAAATCTGTAACTTCTGCCGGTGGCTGTTGCTTTGTGGGTCGGCCTCGTTCACGAACATCCGCACAGCAGCCGCCACGGTCAGTCCGCTTTTGTCTGCCGCCAGCGACTCCAGGCCCTTGGCCTCCACTTGGGTGGTCAGCTTGGCTCCTTCCACCCAGGCCAATTCTTCCGTCGGAAAAAACTTTCTGATACGCTTTCCATGCGCGTGAAAATCACAGACCCACGGACTGTCCGCCCGGGTGGCGTCCTTCCGCACTCGGAATCGCACGCGGTTATTGTTGCGAGAAAATGCCATAAGTGCCACAAACCTCCTCCATCTTTGCAACTTTGGCAAACGAAAAGCCGCGACAAGCAAAGACACTGGAGCGGCGTAAGTGTCTGGGCTTGTGCGGCTTTTACAGAGAAAAGTGGCGGAAGGGGTGGGATTCGAACCCACGGTTGGTTTAACCCAACGCTCGATTTCGAGGTGACTGTCCTACGCTGGTGGTCAGCTACTTACAAAAGCCCTGCCAACGATTGCCACTGTTTTGATTTTATGGCTATGACAGCCGCTTTGACACCCGCTGCCGCTTCGTGGCGTCCATCACCCGCAAATGGAAGAAATGGGTCGGAGTTTCTTGCAGCCACGGTTCAGACATAGACCCCAAGGCCCGCGAAGCGTTCCTCACCTTCCTCGACCGCTACAAGCCCGAGACGCGCATTCACCTTGGCGACGCCATCGACCTCGCCTGCCTCCGCGCTGGCGCTCGCCGTGATCCTGACGAACCAGACCGGGCGCAGTCCTTGATGGACGATCTGCTTGCCGGCCTGTCCTTCCTGCACGAGATCCGCCCGACCATTTACTTTCACGGCAACCATGAAAATCGTGCGGTTGGCCTCGCCCACAGTGGCAACCAGATCGTGGCCTATGCCGCCAGCCAGGTCATGGCCAAGATCCATGACGGCCTAGCCAAATACAAAACTCAGATTGTCCCCTACAAGGGAATGCTGCGGCAGTCGGTGCGGCACATTGGCGGCACGGCATTCCTCCACGGCGCACTGTTTAACGTGAGCGCCGCCCGAGACACCGCCGAGACGGTCGGCACGCATTGCGTCTTTGGTCACACCCACCGCGTGGCCGTTGAGCCTGCCAGGACGCACGCGGACGCGATTGGCTATAACATTGGCTGCCTTGCCCGCCTCGACATGGAATACGCCGCAGGCAGGCGGCAGACGCTGGCGTGGAGGCACGGCTTTGCCTTTGGGGAGTATCTGCCCGACGCCACCGGCTGCACGGTCAACATGGTCACGCTTTCGCCCCACTACCGGCTGCCGCTATGAGTCACAAAAAGTCGGCAAAAGTTGTGACGCCCGACCCAGACTTGGCCCGCTGGTGCGAAGCCCTAGCCGCTGGCACGGTGGTGGCCGAGGTCGTGCCGCCGGGATGGTTCACTTGCAAGGAATTGTCCAAAGCCAGAGGCCGCAGCGAGTGCGCCACCAGCACTTCCCTAGCGCGAATGGTCGAATCTGGCATGGCCGAGAAACGGAGCTTCACCATCAAGCTGGCCGCGCAGACTCGGCCTGTTCCGCACTACCGTCTCCTTTAAATGAAAAAGCCCGCCAGCACCCCGCGCAGGCGTAAGAAAGGCCCGCCCTCGATGCGCTTTAAGTTTGATGGCGAATGGTGGACGGTCAAGGTTCAGCGCCCGCCCTCCAAGGAATTGTGCGAGGGCATGGCCCATTACAAAAAGCGCACGGTCTTCCTGCACCCTGCCGCCCTCAAGGGAAACTTGCTCGGTATCTGCGCGCATGAGCTGGCCCACGTCACCATGCCGTGCGTGGCCGAGGAGAACGTCCGCGATCACGAGCGCCTGGTGTCTGTCGTGGTGCGGTGGGCGGCGGGCTTGAATGACGGCAAAGTCACTATTGGCCAGCACCGAGCAGACAAATGACCTTTTGGCCGCTGTTAATCTGCACCGGCCTCTATGTGGTGACGGCCATTAGCTTCGCCCGCGACGGCAACGGCCCAATGACGGTGACATTCGGCGGCTATGCGTTGGCTAATTTGGGATTCCTTTGGCTTGCCTGGCGGTAATCCCATCGAATTCTATGGGTTTAATCCCGTCGATTTCCACGTGTTAAGGGAGGGGTCCACTTGTCCCCCCCCTTGAAGCCTTCGACACATTCCACAAACGTGTCGAAAGATCAGATCAACTTCGACAGGTAGCCCTTGAACCGCGCCAACTCGCTTGGAGCCAGATCATCCTTCCGACCGGGGCTGATGGTTCGGTGATCAGTCACGTCGGCCAGCGTGAGGCCGTAGCGTTGCATGATCGGCAAAAGGTATTCGGCCATGCTGGCCATCTCGGCCTCGCCCAACTCCCGTTTGTTCGTGTCGCCTTCAAATGCCGCGCCGATAGCATAGGAATTAAGGTCTTTCTTCCCGCGCCACTCGCTCTTGCCAGCGTGCCAAGTGCGCTCGTCGGGATCTGCCAGCACCGTGCGCTTGCCGTCGCGGGCCACAATGGCGTGGTAGCTCACGCGGCTCGCAGGGTCCATGCACCAGGCTACCGATCCAGCGTAGCTCCCTGCCGTGTGATGCAGGACAATGGCCTGCGGCTTGATGCGCCGACCAGCCGAGACGTTAGGCGTGTTAAGCTGCTTTTCTTTGAACCTTGGGCCGCTTGGCTTCGGCTTGATGCTCGGCGCGCTCGTGGAGGATGCGCTGGATGGCAATGACGATTTCTGCGAGGTCGGTGGACGGCCAGCGGGAGAGCCCGCGAATAAACGACTTAACCATTGGATCAGTTTCACTTCTTAAGTCCGCGCTCAAGGGGAGCTTCCAACTCGGCAAAGAACCGTTTCGCTTGGAAGTCGTAGCCCAAATTGAACTTGGTTCCCGCGCAGCCGGTGAGGGTCAGCGCGACCAACGCCAAAAGAAATTGGCGCACGATTAGCCCTTGCGGAAGACGTTGATCAGTCCGACCAGACCGAGCGCAGCGGCGATGATTGCCTCGTTGTGGCTTTCCGAAAGCTGCCACCCCAGCGCACCCGCTAGGAGAATGAGGCCGCGCCACGTTGAAGATTGCCCAAGCTGCTCGATGACTTTTTCCATAGACCCCAGCCAGGGTGTCAAAGCCTAGTCGTAGTCAGCATCCCGTCATCATCTACCGACAAAGCAAACTCCGCGCCCGAGGCCGTCCGCAGGGTCACGCTGGTCGCGCCATTGGCCAAGACAGCCGACGCCCCTTGAGGCCCAGTTGCGCCGATCTCAAGCACTGTCGTGCAGGGCATTTCGACAACCAAGGTGGCCGTGGACGCCTCGATGACCAGTTCGGTGGCCATGGCCTTACCTTGTGACGTTGCGGGAGATTGTGCAGACGCCTTGCAGCAGCCGCGTTACGATGCCGCTGCCGCTCACCAGCTCAAGATCGTAGACTCCGCGCCCGGCGGTAAGGGCGGCGGTTGCCGTGGCGCTCATTCCGATAGAAATCGTTCCTGCCG
>JBBAOE010000071.1:0-4696 GCA_040401595.1 Burkholderiaceae bacterium | reverse complement strand
TTAGCCGAGCCCGACGGCATGAGGGCTGCAAGGGTCGATTGGGTGGCGGGGGACAGAAGTGGCAGCTGCCGCGCGCGAGCTTGTGTTCTCTACCCGAGCCTCCCAACAATAGCAGCGATCAGGGATCGCCATCTGCTTCAGGCTGTCCCAACAATAGCAGCGATCAGGGATCGCCATCTGCTTCAGGCTGAGGGCGAGCCACCTGCACAGCACCGCTGGCATTACCAGGTGTGCCACAACAACAGCGGAAGGCTACTAAGTGAGTCCCGCTTCGCGGCGCCTGCCTGAAATCAGGGCGTTGGGCAAGTTGCATTTTCCCTGCTGCTGTAAATCACTGGCTCCTTGCCCGCGCCCGTCCACCTGGAGGCGCGACCCGACCTGGCATGCTGTTCGTCCCTGCCGCCGTCGTCGCTGTCGCCTGCTGCTGACAGTACTGCTGCCAGCACCACTCTTGCTGCTGCCACCACGGTCGGAGCCTTTGCCTCTCGCATGGCCGCTACTATGCTTTCTCTCCTGCCGCTGGAGTCAGTGCTGCCGCTCCCGCCGCCGCGGCCGCCGCCGCTGCTGCTGCTGTGGGGCGAGGCCACGGGCCGGTGGGCGGCGCTAGTCGCCTGCTGGGTCCACTGTCGCTGCTGCTGCTGCGGCCCTGCCAGCGGCTGCGCCGAACTTCGTTGCCAGAAGCCTGCTCTGCTTTCCGAAATGACGGTGGAGGAGCCACACGTGGGAAGCTGTCCATGCGATGGCACTAGCCGATGGGGCGTGGAGCGATTCCAGATCGCCACACATGCACGAAGCGCGAAATTGCTTCCGCGACTCGCGACGCTGCACCCCGCCGGCGA
This sequence comes from Burkholderiaceae bacterium, assembly GCA_040401595.1. Taxonomy (GTDB): domain Bacteria; phylum Pseudomonadota; class Gammaproteobacteria; order Burkholderiales; family Burkholderiaceae_E; genus RFPW01. The sequence goes on along the minus strand of JBBAOE010000071.1, from coordinate 3,857 downwards.
CGGCAGGCCGGCGGCCAAAGTTCGTGGGCGGGCTTGCCCCGGACGGCAGCGGCAATGCGGAAGAGCCTCACTGCCCACCGGCTGCCGCCCCGCTGGCGCGGAAGATCGCTGCGAAGGCAGCCGCCTCAAGCATCCCTATGCAAGCCCTGTGCAATCCGTTCCCGAGAAGGATTCGAAATTGGGCGGGGCTTTCTGGGAGGCCCCTCAGCGCTTGCAGCTCGTGGCCATGCAAGTAGGCCACAGACCCGAGGGAGAGCTCCTCGGCATCGCTCAGTGACCACAGCCGAGTGTTGGTCGCGACAGTGGGGATGCTCCCATCGGTGCGTGTGCTGCATCTGTCAATTGCTTGGGATATGTCGAGGATGCCCTGCGTTGCTGCCATCGGTCTCAGGACCTCCATGCACGCGACTACGTTCAGGAGGGACCTCTCTCGCGCAGAGCTCGGAGTGTCCCGCCCTTGCATCTCCGCAATACGACAGTATGTGAGGCGCTGTGTGACAGAGCCTTGGAGCCATTGCGGCCCGTAGTGCTTCTCGATCCAGTCAATCGCCTTCTGCCTCCAGATGCACTCCTGGGCCTGCGAAGCCTTGGCACATTTCGAGCACTTGCAAGGATGCCGTGGGCATGGCGTACGCGGGTCCACGCTGCAAACGCAGCCTGATGCAATGATGAACTCCTGCTCAGCTGCCGTAGGCAGCTCGTGAAGCCGCGCCCAACTGACGCTGGCAGTCAAACCAAGCAGCGACCGCCAGTTGCACGCCAGCGGCGCCGGGTTGGCCATGAGCTGCCCCAGCGTGGCCTCCAACAGCTCCTTGCTGGCCTGGTCGCCTCGAACGCCAATCACGAAGAGTCGCGTGCGGTGTGTCGGGAAGCCGCAATGCAGCGGCGAAAGGCCGGAGACGATGACCGAGGCGTAGGATGGGAGGTTCTCCAACAAGAACCGGGAGATGTCGGCGAAGTCCGACACTTCCTCCCCGTCTTGCGAAGCACCTCGGTCCGAGGCACCGCTGTGCTGGACTGCCACCACGTTCTCCAAGATGAAGATGCAAGGCTGCATGTGCCGGATGGTCCGCACGCAGGCAAATGCATGGTCTGCCTGTTGGTGGTCGAAGCCGAGGCGTCGACCTCGCGGGCTCCACGGTGTGCACGGGAAGCCGGCTGTGTATAAATCTATGCCAGTCGTGGGCAACAGGAGCTTCTTGTTCTGGATGCTGCAATGGTAGGCGCCACTCTCGAAGTCCCTCTGGAACAAATCGCGTGCGAAAGTGACCGGCCGGTGGTGGGCAAGGATGAATGCTTCGGCTGCAGGATTGTTGTCACATGCTCCATACAGCTTGCATCGCAGCTTCAAGCCAAAGCGTTCGGCGCAGGCGGCGGCAATGTCGGCCAGCGCCAACGCCTCTGTCGCCATGCCAGCGCAATCACTCCATAAGTTGACAGGCACCTCGCCTCCGTTCACTTTCGCCGCCATGGCCTCGAAGTCCGCTGCCAGTGCTTGGCAAAAGTGCCGCGCCCACGGGGGCATGTCCGCGGGCCTCCGGCCCAACTGCGCATACGCCGGCTGCCGCGTCGGCTCCCATGCAGCAGGCCGCTTCTTCACCGGCATCCTCGCAACACATGCTCCTGCTCTCGAGCCGACGCTCGGGAACAAGCCTGATGAGATGGGAAGCGCATCGGGGCGGAGCGATCGGGGATCGCAGCCAGCACAGTGTTAGTGGCTGTGTCCTGTAAGCCCCACCCATAGCTCCGGACACGTGCCTCGTGTGGTCGAAGCTTCGGTACTGGATTGCGGCCGGCGTCTCAACTGAAGCAAATGCATCGCGCGATCAGGGATCGCCACAACTGTGGAAAGAAGATTGTGCGCCAAAGAAGCAAGTCCGCAAACATGACAGGCGCTTCCTCTAGCCACAATGTGCTGCGATCGTGGATCGCAGAAATTGTCAGAGCAGCTTCCACGCCCGGCCAGAGCCACTCCTCCTTCCCGCTCCCCACTCTCTCCCCCCTCCATCTCCCCCTCTTGGTGCACCTCCTCCCTCGCCCCCTCTTCCCCCTCCCTCCTCCGTCTCCCCTAGCATGCGACCTGGTTTTTTTCAAGCACGGCAGCAAGCCTCGGAGAGATGGTCCTCTTGCCACATCCGGCCCCGCTCGCGATGCTCTGCCACTGGGTTCCCTACGGAAACATCATGCACAACTGTGGGGGCTCGCCGGCGCCTCTTGCGAGGTGGCTTGGGACTCAACAGCTTCTGCAAGTGCTTCTCGTAGAACACCCGCTCGTGGCCAGCTTCCAAGGACATGCCCACAATGCGAGCCACTGCTGCGCGAAGCTCGTTCAGAGTTCTCCCTGGGCTCGCAGCTAACTCTGCTCGCAAAGCACCCTTGATGGCCCGAGAAGCGCGGACACGACGCGACCACTTCTCCGCTGCCCGGGCCCACCGACGCATAAGGCGTGCCTGCAGCGGCCGCTTCTCGTGCAGCACCAAAGCATCGGGCACAGCGTCAGACTGCGCGCTAGCGCGAGCCGACGAGCTTGCGCCAGCCGACGAGCCGCTAGCAAGAGCTGGCACCGCGTCGGCAAGCACGTGCTGCAAAATCCGCTCGATGTTGTCGGCTCTCGTTCGGCCAATTCTGCACCCACGTGCCCGCAAGAAGGCTTTCAGACAGTCCAAAGACACCAAGTCAGCCACTTGCCGAACGACCTTCTCGACCCGTTGGCCCGGGCTCGCATATTGCAGAAGCCGTGCCTTCCTGGCATGCTTCGCTTCACGCGGCACGGTGGCGATCGGCAGCACTTGCAACATCACGTACCCCAGCTGCTCTGAGGTCAGCAGGTCCATGAGCGCCGGGAGGCAAGCTGCAGCCATTGCCGCCCGCTCGCAAGCCGCGCCCAAATACAGGAACTCTCGGCTGATGCAACCATACCATGCACGACGGACCAGCACGCGCGAGCAAACCAAAACCTGACAATGCGATCAATGATCGCACGAAGCAAGGTTTAAGGAACACCCAGCTTGGCTGGCAAGCAATTCCCCAGACAAGCGTACGTGAGTGGAGTCGCCCCCCGCCCTCCCCATTCAAGGGCGGCATGCCGACATGGCCAGGGGCGAGTCAAGACCCCGACAACCGATCTGCAACTGGCAACCGTTTCCGTCCATTCTCTGATTAAACTGAACCGATAGTGAAACAACAGTTAAACAATCGATCCGCCTGGCGATCACAGAACGATCGCTGGATCGACGCTTCTGGGGCCCCGGCGGGATTGCTCCAGGTACTTGTACCCAGTGGAGAAGAACACTGGCGGCGCCAGCGGCACCGCTGGCGGCGCAGCAGGCTGGGCGATCGAGCCTGCGTGTCCCCCCAACCACCCCCAGCCTTTACAGGTGTCCCCCTCCATCCCTCCCTCCTCCCTGCCCCCCTCGCCATTCCACACCCCCACTCTCCAGCTACCCCTCCCCCTCTCCCGCCCCCATCTCCCGGTCTCCCTCTCCCTCCTCCCTCTCTCTCGCGTCATCCCAACCTCTCTGCTGCCCTTCTTCCAACCCTCCGCTGCATTCCGTGGGCGGCGTACGTTTACGCGTGGGCTGGCCTCGTGGGCGCTTTTTTGGCGCCGGCCCCGGCCCTGCGCTTGATGACGAGGCGGCGCCGCCGGTGTCCGGCGGCTCCGGGGGGGACAAGCCTCCGCCCGTCGCCGCCGTCTCCGCCAGCACGGTGCCCACCGGCGGCAGGCCCTCCGGCTCCGCCGGCTCGTGCCAAATCCCGGCCTCCGCGGCGACCTGCACGCTGCGTCGCCCGATCACCCCCCATCGAAATCCTCCGCCCCTCGTGGCATCCTCCTCAATCTTCTCCCCCTCATCTGCTTT
>JBBAOE010000070.1:0-4747 GCA_040401595.1 Burkholderiaceae bacterium | reverse complement strand
ATGCCCCCGCCGGAACAGCATGGGGCGCCTATAGCCCCGGCGGCGAAGGCGTGACTTTATGGAAGGGCTTCCAACGCCGCCATGCACGGGGAATGACTTTGCAGCATCAGGCCGCTGCGAAGTAAGGATAGGTTCGCGATACCGGCCAAAGGACAAAACTTTCTAGCGGCGGGGTGGATGCGCGAAAAGCGCGTGTTTGGATACAGAGCTCCGCGAAACCCGCAGAATTGCTTGCAAGTTCTCACCAAAATTGCCTCTGACGAAATTGCACAATATGTCGTGCGCGCAATAAAGTTTCCTACAAGATTGCAGCGAGAGAGAAGCGTGTCTGAAAGGGAAGTATTTTATGCCGCCTATCCAGGCACGATCCCATTGCGGTCGTTACCCCAACTGATTGGGGGCAGGATCCCCTCTTTCTGCAATCAGTTGCCGGCGCGCTTCGCCGAGGCATTGTTCATAAACTGTGGCTATTTCATCTCTGGAGCGAGAGGTATTTTTAGCAACCAAATCAAGCAAGTCATCGCTGCCTCGCAAAGCAATCTCGCCCACTAACGACGCTTCATTTAAGCCGACCTTTCGAGCAAAGAGGCGCGTCGCGCGGACACGCTGCGAAAATTCGAAGTTCATGAGCCGTTCCGACTCGAACTCCTCCTTTTTTCGCATTGCCAGTCCAAGGTCCCAAACCATGACGGCAATATAGTAAGATATCTGTGAGCCTCAACTGAATATCCGATCTCCGCCCAATCCCGGCGATACAGACAACAATGCTCCGACGTCGGCAACTGCCGTTCCTTTTCACTAATAAAAGAAGAGCAACTATTTACGAGATACGAAAGTACTGAACTACCCTGCCAGAATCCCAGCAGCTTGCTTCCAAAAGTGCCGCAGGCCCTGACTGAAGCTCAACGGCACATAGGCGTCGCACGCATCGTCGCTGACGACATGCAGGCGGACGTTGACATGGTCGATGATTGTCGCTGCACTGCATCCTGCGGCAAAAGCTGGGCTTTCCGCGTCGAAGACGCCGCCTTCCATCAGGAGTGTCCGCCAACCGGGGCCTGAAAGGCGCATATGGACGACCCCGCCGCTTATGGCAGTCAGCGCCCCGTCATCGGCCAGAACATCGCCAAGGGCGCTGATATCGCCTTCTACCAACCAAACGGTGGGTTCAAAGCGGATCAAGCGGAGCGCGTCATTTCCGCCCGACCGTCCGGTCGCGGGCAGTGCAAAGCCAGTCGCCGCTTTGAAGCGTTTCGCGACAGAAGCTGCGTTGCCCCAAATCTCAAAGACGTGCAGCGGGGCTGCGGGCAGGGTCGTGATCGTCACTTCAGTCACGGTAACGCTCTCCTGCTGAATCATAAAAATGAGGCGCCACGACGCGGACACGCGCTTTTTGGCCGCGTGTGGGGGACGAGGCGATGAGGATTTCGCCATGACGGCTAAAGCCATCGACCAATTGGCCCAGCGCAACCGACCCGCCTTCGATGATGCGGAAAGCCGCCGCACTGACATGGCCCTGCGGTGAGGCTCCTTCGCTGGGGATGAGCATCGACCCTTCTGGGATATCGCCCTCCAGCGCCTCCAACCCAACCAACTGTCGTCGCCCGGCTTCGGACAAAGCGGGACGGGCAAGGCCCGAAGCGCCAATATATCCACCCGCCTTGTTGAGCATCTTGTCGAGCGCCAGATCATGCGGCGTCATGCGCCCATCGACTTCACCGCCAACGACCAAATGGCCCTTTTCAATGCGCAGAAATTCCATGGCTTCGAGCCCGTATAACGCGCCGCCGACTTTCATCACTTGCCCCTCGCACGCGGCCCAGACCGTTGCGGCGTCGCTGGCGGTGATATAGATTTCGAACGCACGTTCGCCGCTATAGCTGGCGGCCAAGATGATGACCGGAATGCCCGCGATGACCGCTGGAACGGTTGACATGTGGCGTGGTGGCTCTTCACCGATTAACGTAGCGAGCACAGCTTTCGCCGTTGGTCCGGCGATTGCAATGCCGGCATAATGTTCCTGCACATTGACAGCAGATACGCGCAAATGCGGGCACAGATATTGCCGGACATAAGAGATATGCGTCGCCATGCGGTCTGCGCCGCCGGTGGAGCTGGTGAGGAGATAACGGTTCTCGTCCAATCGCCACACGGTGCCGTCATCAAAGACAAACCCGTCCTCACGCAGCATGAAGGTGTAGCGGCCACGCCCGACGGCGAGTTGGCTAACCGTCGTGGCGCAGATGATCTCTAGGAAGGCCGCCGCATCCGGGCCGCTGACTTCAAATTTGGCCAAGGTTGACACGTCGGTCATCCCGACATTGTTACGCACGGCCTTAGCTTCACGCAGCGCGGCTTGCGCCAAACTCTCGCCGTTTATGGGGTAAGCGCGCGGGCGGAACCAATAGCCCAATGGTTGCCAGATTGGGTTCTTCGCCGCGTGCAGGTCATATAATGCAAGGCGGCGAACATGCGCGCCTGCATCTTTCGCGCCAGCACCCGCGATCAAGCCCATCGTTACAGGCGTGTAGGGCGGACGGAATGTGGTCAAACCGGCTTCGGGAATGGCGACGCCCTGTTTTTCCGCCAAACGCCCCAAGGCGGCCATATTGCTGAGCTTGCCCTGATCGGTGGCCATGCCCAAAGTGGTGTAACGTTTGAGATGCTCAACCGAGCGATAGCCTTCGGCCCAAGCCAGATCGACATCAGCCAGCGTCACGTCATTTTGGAAATCGATGAAGCTTTTGTTAGGGCTGGAAACGGGCACCATTTTGAATATCGGTTGCGGATCGGCGGCCCCGCCGATGGTCGTCACATTCTGACGCGAACTGGCAGGAATGAAGGCTTGCGCATCTTCATTCCAGTCAAGCGTCCCGCCCGCTTGCATATGCAGGTGCACGACCGGCGTAAATCCGCCGGAAACGGCCAGCAGATCGGCATCCCATTCCATCGTCTTGCCATCGACCAGTGCGCTGACGCTTTTCAAACAATGCCGCGCGCCTTTGGTCGAAAGCGGAACGGCATCATTATAGACGCGATGACCGCTGTTTGCACCGGCAGGGGCTGGCCGTGCGTCGAGGATCGCAACAATTTGCGCGCCTGCGTCTTTAAGCGCCTGCGCGGTTTTATAGGCATCGTCATTGTTGGTAGCGATTACGAGGCGCTTGCCGGGAACGACGCCGAAACGCCGGACATAGCTGCGCAATGCTTGCGACAGCATGACACCGGGCCGGTCATTATGGGCAAAGGCCATGGGCCGTTCAATGCTTCCATTGGCCAAAATCACTTGGCCTGCGCGGACATGCCATAGACGTTGCGCCACCCCATTAGCAGGAGTTTGTCCCGGCTCCGATAGGCGCTGGGTCAGGGTGACGAGGTCATGTTCCCAATAGCCTGATGCCGTTGTCCGGGTCAGGATACGCCCACCTGCGCCGCGAATGCGTGCGGCTGTCGCCTCAATCCATGCGGCGTCCAATTCTTGCGGGTCGCGGATGAGCGAGGCGCCAAGGATGTTATCCTGTTCGACCAAGATAACGCGCTTGCCGGCCTCGGCAGCGTCGAGCGCCGCCTGCAAACCCGCGGGGCCAGCGCCGACAACGAGAACGTCACAAAAGGCGGCACGATGGCTGAACCGATCCGGATCCGCCTGTGTCGGTGCATTGCCAAGGCCGGCGGCTTTGCGGATGAAATATTCATAAAACATCCATTTTTTGGCCGAGCCGAAAAAGGTTTTGTAATAAAATCCGGCGGACAAAGCAGGTGCAGCGAGGCCCAGAACCGACCCGACATCGAACGACAAATTAGGCCAACGGTTTTGGCTACGGGCGACCAAGCCGTCATAGACGAACACATCAGTCGCACGGGTATTGGGTTCGGCTCGGCCACCTTCGCCGACGGTGACGAGCGCGTTCGGCTCCTCAACGCCTGCGGTCATGATGCCGCGCGGGCGGTGATATTTGAAACTGCGGCCCACAAGGCCAATGCCATTGCGCAACAAGGCCGCCGCCAGCGTGTCGCCTTCCTGTGCGGTATAGGCTTTCCCATCAAAGCTGAAGGTGATCATGGCAACGCCTCCGGCCCGATGGCGCGGCACCCCGAAATCTCATTGGTCACGCGGTGGCGGGTCAGGATCATCCATGCCCGGCAGCCATAAGTGTGACGCCAAATTTCATCATCAACGCCGCGCGGATTATTGCGGGTGAAGAGCTTGGTCATCGCTTCTTGTGATGGCGCATCCAATGGCACAACGGAATCGACAGTCCGCTCATAAATGAATTCGGATTGCGCCCTTGGGCCGCAATGGGGGCAGGGGATGAGCATCATTAGCGGCTATTCGGCATTGGGCCGCTCCCGGTTTCATCAATAGTTGCGCCGCGTTCAAAGCGGTCGAGCGAGAAAGGCGCATTCAGCGCATGCGGCTTTCCAGTCGCAAGCGTATGGGCATAGGTCCAACCGGATGCAGGTGTCGCCTTAAAGCCGCCATAGCACCAGCCGCCGTTGAGGAAGAGGTTACGAACCGGCGTTTCGCCAATGATGGGAGCGCCGTCAAAGCTCATATCCGTCACACCGCTCCACGTCCGGACCATGCGAAGGCGGGACAAAGCCGGGACAAGCGCGAGGCCTTGCGCCACAGCGCCTTCCATCACCATCGGGTGGCCACGTTGGGCATAGCTGGGCCAATTGTCAGGGTCACCGCCAAAAACGACGCCGCCCTTGTCCGACTGGCTGATATAGCAATGCAAGGATT
>JBBAOE010000069.1:0-4941 GCA_040401595.1 Burkholderiaceae bacterium | reverse complement strand
GTGGCTGATTTTGAAGACTTTAAGAAAACCCCCGAAGTGGCAGCCCACGGAGCATTCATCTGTAATCTGACCCAAATGTTGCTCGGGCCGGATGATGAAAAGGAAATCATCCTTTTCCCAGCCATCCCTATCGAGTGGGAGAAGAAAGGGGTGTCGTTTCAGAAACTCGCGGCCAAGGGAGGTGTGCTGGTTTCAGGTAAATTTGAGGTGGATCGAGTTCAAGTGACACTGGAGAACTGCCTGAATGAAAGCTGTAGTCGGGATTTGAGAGTACGATTACCAGAAGGAACGACGCGTCTTCGTGATTCTGAAAGCAGGGTTCGGATCGAATCTGGATGGGCGCGGTTATCAGATGTAAAACTTCCTGCAAAATCACGAAAAACACTCGATTTTGTAGTGATGCAAAGGAACGAAAATCCGGCTGTGCCAAGTCGAAAGTAATTGGAAATCAATTTACCTTTCGATGATAAACAAAAGTATCCCGACACAATTTGAAAGGCATTCTGATCCAGCCTTTGCGTTGGGACGCGCTGGATCCCAGCATGGCAGCGCGGGTGACCCGCAAGCCTTGATGCGTTCCAATCGGAGAAGCGACTGAATAAGTATTTTAAAAGCAGGATTAAAACCCCTGTAAAATACAAAATAGCCGGATTGACCGTAACTGCGCTGGCTGGGTTATTGCTGCCGATTCTCGGCTTCAGTTCCAAATCTCATCAATCGTCAGTGGCGAAAGTGGAGTTGAGGATTCCAAGGGTGACCAAGCCCTGGAAGGAGGCTTTGCGGCTGGTGGGGGACGGCAAGACCTTGTGTAGCGATTTTGCGCTGATCAAAGACAAGGTGGGCCAATGGCACTGCATCGGCACTTTTGGCAAGGACGGGAATGGGACTGGCAACGGATATGCGGAGAGTGATGGCTATGCGTTGTTCCACGCGGTAGGAAGCTCCCTGAACGCGCCCATGATGTTTACCAACAAGATTTCCTACCAGATTGCGTCCCCGCAAGCGGTCATGTGGGCACCCGGCGTGATATGGAACCAGAACAACACCCAAGCGTATCTGTATTACTTTCACTTTTTTGGAAGCTACAGCCCGATCATAGACCAGTCCGGTTGTCGCCTGCTCACCTCCAGCTCTCCTGATCTTTCGACTTGGCTGCCCTATGCTGGAAAAGATCTGCCGGAGCAAAATCTGATTTTTCGCGACATTGTCGACCGCGACTTCTGCGTCTTTTGGGATGCCCGCCTCAGAAAATATCTTATGTATTATTGTACGGATGCACTGAAAGTGCGCACCTCGAACGACCTGTTGCACTGGTCTGATCCGGTGAAGGTCCTCAGAGACAGCACGGGTTCCCCCCACGGTTATTCCGAATCCCCTTTGGTCATCTATCGCAATGGATATTATTACCTTTGGACCAGTGGCATTGATTACAGTCACACTCACCTCTTCATCTCCGAGGATCCGTTCAACTTTGGCGATGCGGTTACGAACTCCATCGAGGAACAACCGGGCCATGCGCCGGAAATTGTTTCCGATCACGGAACGGATTACATGGCGTGCTCGATGGTTTCAACGGTGCCCAGCGTCACGCCGGCTGCCCACGACTTAGATGGCATTCTGATTCAACCTTTGCGTTGGGACGCGCCGGATCCCGGCATGGCAGCGCGGGTGACCCGCAAGAGGTAATTACGCTTGAGTTCCAATTTGTGAAGACTTGCAAGATTAAGCGAACCAACCGGGCCACGCCGTGGGTGCACCGAATCGCACCGAGTTCTAGCGAGTTTTCGAAATATGTCCTGAGTCTTGTGCTGGCCATCGGATGGGTTGGTTGGACTGCCTGTAGCTCGGCCCAATCTCCGATGGCGACCGCAAGACTGCGCTGTGAGTATGCGCAGAATCCCTTGGGTATCGAAGTGACTAATCTGCGTCTGAGCTGGATCATCACATCGGATCAGCGTGGGCAGAAGCAAACGGCGTATCAGGTGCTTGTGGCTTCGAGTGAATCGTTGCTTAAACAAAACAAGGGTGATTTGTGGGACACGGGAAAGGTCCTGTCCGATCAGTCGGTGCTGGTATCTTACCAAGGTGTGTTGCTGAATTCGGGCCAGCAATGCTTCTGGAAGGTGCGAGTCTGGGACGTGAACGGCGAGTCCTCAGCCTGGAGCGAGCCGGCACTTTGGACAATGGGCTTGCTCAATCCCAAGGAGTGGGAAGTGGCCAAATGGATTGGCGAGGAGAAACGGGCATCCGGTTACAACTCGGAAGGCTACCAGTGGATTTGGTATCCCGAGGGCAAACCGAATGAAATCGCACCCGCGGGGACACGATATTTTCGCCGTCAGTTCAGCGTGCCCTCTGGGAAAGAGATCATCGCAGCGACATTGAATGCCACGTGCGACAATGGCTTCAAGCTGTTTGTGAATGGCGTCCAAGCGGGTCAAGGCACGAATTGGTCTCAACCCCCGAAGCTCAATATCAAGGAATACCTTACCTTGGGTGTGAACACCCTGGCGATTGCCGCCACCAATGAAGGCAGCGCTGGGGGACTCACTGGCAAGTTGACTGTCGAATTTGGCGACCACACGTCGCTCGTGATTTTCTTGGACCAATCCTGGAAAACCTCTAACCAGGAGATTGCCAACTGGAAGTCCGCGGACTTCGATGATTACGCTTGGGCGCCAGCAATGGTGCTGGGACCAATGGGCATGTCACCATGGGGTGGCGTTCGCTGGGACGAAGTCGGGCGAACATGGGTTCTTCCCCCATCACCTTATTTGCGGCACGTTTTCAAGGCTAGCAAACCCATCCGCCGCGCCACACTCTACGCCACCGCGCTGGGAAACTACGAACTCCACCTCAATGGCGTTCGCGTGGGCGAGGATTACTTCAATCCCGGCTGGACGGAGTTTCGCAAGCGGGTCTACTACCAGACTTACGATGTCACCAAGATGCTGCAGCTGGGCGATAACGCGATCGGCGCGATTTTGTCCGACGGCTGGTATTCGGGCTACATTTGGGCCGGGCGCGACACCTATGGGACCGTACCGAAATTATGCGTGCAGTTGAGATTGGAATATACCGACGGCGCGCGGGAGACCATCGCAACGGATGAAACCTGGAAGCTCTCCTACGGGCCGATTCGCGAAGGCGATGTGCAACAGGGTGAGACCTACGATGCCCGCTTAGAAATGCCCGGCTGGGACAAGCCGGCATTCAATGATACAGCATGGCAGCCCGTGACCGTCTCGGTGGTGACCAATCTTGTGCTCGGTGTTTCACCCTCCGCGCCGGTGCGCAAACAGCGGGAAATTGCTCCCGTGCAACTGACTGAACCCCGACCCGGAGTGTATGTGTTCAATCTTGGTCAGAACATCGCCGGCTGGGTCAGGATAAAAGCCAAAGGGCAACGCGGAACTAAGGTCGTGCTGCGTCACTCAGGGTGGCTCAATCCGGATGGGACTATCTACACCGAATACTTGAGGGACGCCCGCGCCATTGACACCTACTTCCTCAAAGGAGCGCGAAAGGAAGTCTACGAGCCCAGCACCACCTATCATGGGTTCCAGTATGTGGAAGTCACCGGATATCCCGGTAAACCGTCGCTGGACGACCTCACGGGCATAGAGTGTAGCTCAACCCTGTCCACCACCGGTTCCTTCGCATGTTCCGATGCCCGGGTGAACAAATTTTACACCAACAGCCTTTGGACAATGCGGGACAATTTGGTGGACATCCCCACGGGCAACTCGGACCGGGCTGAGCGACTGGGTTGGTGCGCCAAGACTCCGTTGGTGACCACGTGGACGTATGCCATGGACATGGGCGGATTCCTGTCCAAGTGGATGGTGGATCTGGTGGATTCGCAATCCCTGAGCGCCAACGAATCCGGGGCCGCATTTATGCAAGTGGCTCCGTTCTGGGGCGACGTGGAATCGCCCGGCTGGTCGGACGACGGCATTTCGGTTCCCTATGGTCTCTACAAGGCCTACGGCGACACGGGCATCATCCAAAAACACTACGATGCGATGGCGCGATACATCGGATATATCCAAAGCAAACTGGTCAACAACTTGCGCCCGGCCAACTTGAGAATCGCTTCTGACACTAATTTTGTGGGCTATGGTGATTGGCTGGCCATCGCCGAAAACCGGGAACGTGATGCCGACATCTTCAATACGTTATTGAATGGAGCCTCGGTTAAAAAGATGGCGGAGATGGCCGAAGCCATCGGTAGGACGACCGACGCGGCGGCATATCGCACTCTGTTCGCCAACATGCAGACCGCATTTGACAAAGCGTATGTTTCTTCTCAGGGCGTGGTTCGCGATGATAGCCAGATGGAATATGCCCTGGCGTTGTATTACGGATTTATCCCGACCAACAAGATCTCAATGGCAGTATCCAATCTGGTCAATGATATCCAGAACAAAAGCCATCAGCAGACTCGTGCCGATGCGCTAGGCAAAAACCCCATCATACCGCCGGGACACTTGACCACCGGGTTTCACAGTTCTGGTGCTCTGCTGCCGGTTTTGAGCACCTACGGGCGCAACGATGTGGCCTACGGTCTGTTACTTACAGATACTTATCCCTCGTGGCTATATCCGGTTACGCTCGGCGCCACCACCACCTGGGAAAGGTGGGATAGCTGGACTCCGGACAAGGGCTTCCAGGATCCCGCCATGAATTCGTTTAGCATGCCCGATCTGATGGCTTCCCTTGATGAGTGGCTATTCCATTATGTCGGGGGCATTGGCCAGCAGGGTGTGGGTTTCAAAAACCTTGTCATCAAACCGTATATCGGAGCGGGGTTGACGTGGGCGCAGACGACTTACGACAGCGTTCATGGAACCATCGCCGTTCGGTGGGAGAAGATCGGGGGAGCTTTGGTCGTGAACGTGACCATTCCTGCCAACACCACCGCGACGGTGAGTCTGCCGG
>JBBAOE010000068.1:0-5103 GCA_040401595.1 Burkholderiaceae bacterium | reverse complement strand
CCAACCAGAACCTCACCGGCTACAACCTCACTGGGACGACACTGACCGGCGCGAACCTCGCTGGGGCGACACTGACCGGGGCGAACCTCACGGGCGCGAACCTCACCAACCAGAACCTCACCGGCTACAACCTCACTGGGGCGATTTTGTCCAGTGCGAACCTCACCGGGGCGACACTGACCGCCGCGAACCTCTCCGGGGCCAACCTCACCAACCAGAACCTCAGCGGCTTTAATCTCAGTGGGGCGAACTTCACCGGCGCGAACCTCACCGGGGCGACACTGACCGCCGCGAACCTCACCAATGCCAACCTCTCCAACCAGAACCTCAGCGGCTACGACCTGACCGGCGCGAACCTGACCGGCGCGAACCTGACCGGCGCGAACCTGACCGGCGCAATATGCCCCAACGGCTTGTATTTCCCTTTCGGCAACTGCTCAGCCTGAGCGACGAAGACTGGCAGCACCGTCCAGGTGTGTGGCTGTTTCGCGGCGATCTTCCTGAACATGACCGTGCGGCGGCGGGCTGGGCGGCGACTGACTGGCGGCCCCGAAGGGTCTGGGTGAGACTTCGGCCATGAGTGCCGACGACACCCCCCACGCGATTCTGACGGCGGCACTTGGCCTGCTGACCGCGACGCACGCCGACCACCGTATGGCCGGGCCGGTGACGGATGGACTACCTGGCGGGGGTGCCCACCGACCGCAGCCAGATGCTCAGCCTGCTGGCTGGAATGACCGCACTGGCAACCATGCTGGTCGAGATGCGGGCCGATGAGACCGGCATGGCACCCGAGGAGACCCTGGCGGAGTTGGGGCGGCGAGTTCAGGAGTTGTTGTCGGGTTCTGGCTAGACCTGTGGAACTTTGTTTCAGATTGACTTGGGTTGGTCGAGTTCAGCGGTCTAGGCGCGGGCGGCGCGGCCAGGAACCATCACCGTCGCCGGTGGCATGCTGAAGGGATGACTGAGCCGCAGTTCGGGGGCATTGAAGACGGCGCAACCCCGCCGCCCGACGAAACCAACAGGAACAAGCTACGGGCGGCAAAGGGCTGGATCAGCGACCCGCCACCGCTCCAGGGGGAACCCACGCCACTGAGCCATATCGGCAAGTGGCGCAAGATGATGACCGGCAAGGGGAACACCTAATAGACGCCGCCTGGCATCTGTCGGGGTGATTGAAGCCGGGGAAGCCGTTCCTCAACCCTGCATGAGTGGGCTGCTCCGATTCGGTGAGGTTCCTCTGCGTACCTGGATTGGATCAGCCCTAACAGCCGGCCTGTAAAAACTTTGGCGGTCGGTAAGGGTGAGCAGCAACTCGGGTGCCGGGGTTGGATCGACCGTTGTCCCCTTCGCGTCAAGCACGATTTGACTCGGACTAGAACTGCCCTATAGCCGACGTGGGGCCGGGACTTGAGTCAGGAGGCTTGATTGGGTTGATGCAGTAGATCGTCCCCATCGGGCGTTCGGCGATCGCACCGTCGCCAAGGGTGAAGGCGTTGTGTTCCCAGGCCAAGTCGGAGTGCTCAACGGGTTCAATCCGCACCTGAACCAAAACGGGGCGTCCGTCACTGTAGGTGTTATCGGCCTCGTCCCACGTTGAGTCTGGGGCGTCTTGGTCGCGCACGGCACACAACGTGCCCTCATAGAGGGCCTCCCAGATGCTCACCGCGCACTCCTGCAACCGCATCGACTCCTCCCGATCCAGCTTGCCGCTGCCCGCGAGTTCGCCCAGCCGGTATTGCAGTGTTGCCAAATCACTGGTGCCGTGGGCGAACCAGTGTTTAGCCCAGTCGGCGATGTCGTCAACATTGGGGTTGAGCGATGGGTTGGCGGTCATCGGCGATTTGTCCATCCTTCAGTGTGGTTTCATCCGGCCCGGTTTCCTACTCGCCGTGACGGGTTTACGAGTGCGGTGGCTTTAACTCCCTAACTACGTTTCTTGTTACCAAGGTGTAGGCGCTGCGAGTGGATACGGAGGGCGAAGTCTGTCGAGTTTCTGGGAGCATGCGATTTGTTTTCGGCGAATGGAGGGTGAGACTGCTGCGCTGAACTCCTCCCACAGTTCGCGGCCATGGTGCGTGTCATGGAGACGGCCCAGAACGGCCATGGGGGTTCGGGATCCGTCGCGTGAGACGTATTCGGTCGTGCCTTTGAGGAGATACTGCGCGAGCCGTCGTTCGGTTCCTCGGGCAACTGACCTAATGTCCTGGAGACCGACTTGGGCCCAACCGCCACTGGTGTTGATCCCACGGGTAAATCGTGTGCCAACAGCAGTGCTCAGTCCGTCTAGTTCAGTCCCGTTGTCCATGAACAACACGGCGTGGATGTGGGGACTCCAGCCAGTGCGGGGGTTATGTACAACTTCGGTGATGCGCTGGTAGCCCCTGATGCCGTAGGTCTTCCTGACAGTGAGCCACCCCGACCCCCTCGTTAGCGCCGTCCAACCATGTTCAAGGTGGCTCCACAGGTCAGTCAATGGGTCGTCTAGTCGGTGGGACTGACACAGGGTCAGCAATGCTGCAACGCCCCCCTGGTCTGTCCAGTGGCGCAGTCTGCTCTCCAGTGTCGCTGCCCTTTTGCCGGCGGCGCTGAATCCACACAATGGGCAGACCCAGATTCGGTGGCACCAGACCTTCATCGTTAGCACCTCAAGCGGTGACCCTGGCTGACCTCTGCGGATTTCCCGTCCACAGCCCTGCTGCTCGCGGTCGACCGAAAGGGACGCTGCGAGCGATCTGAGTTGTCTGCGGCGTTCTGCGGCGGCAATGCGTTGGTCGTCTCGACGGCCCATGATTATGCTCCGCGTCACTCTGGCCTGGCATCCATCGGCGTGGTCAAGACGCTGCGCGGGGGTCGTCCATGGTCTGCTCGCCGTTAGCAGCCCTTCCGGTTGGCGGGCAGTGCGGTCTGGACTCCAACCGTTCGATGAAATCGGAGATCGCCGATTCTGGAACCAACCTCCGGCGGCCGACCTTGACCGAGCGCAACTGGCCGTCCGAGAGGAGGGAAAACACCATGCTCCTTCCCAGGCAGAGTCGCTCCATAACCGCCTCAATAGGGTGCAGACGTGGGCTGGTGTGCGTCGCGGCCTCGTTCACTGTTACCTCCGATTGTTCTGGTATGAGCCAGTTACACTAATAAACTGGACTGTACCGGTACACTTACTGACATGCAACAAAACTTATGCGAACCTGTACGGATGCCGAACATCGACGCTGAAGCTAAAGCCTGGGAACTCGACCTTTCCAGCCAGGTCGGACGAGCGGTCTTGGCTCGACGAAAGGCATTAGGTCTTTCGGCTGTCCAGCTAGCTGCGAGAACCAACGACCTCGGCTACCCAATCACTCGGGTGACCATCAGCAGGATTGAGAACAATGCCAGGGCGGGCAAGGTGGATGTTGCCGAGTTGCTCATCCTTGCCGCCGCCCTTGAAATGCCCCCGGTTCTGCTTGTATTTCCCGACTTTCCATACGGCGAGGCCCGGCCGATCCCTGGCCCTGATTCCTTTGGCTGGGAAGCGGTCAGATGGATGTCCGGCGAAGCGGTTTTGCCGCCGACGGTTGATCTAGATGGCACCCTCCGCGCCCAGCCGTCTAACCCCGGCGTCGATTTCATTAGGGAGGTCACGAACTTAAACGACCATCGCCAGTTCCTGATGGCCCTTGTGAATGCCGACCAGTTCGGTATTGCGCCGGACGAATTGGAGGATATGAAAAGGCGCTACAGCGCAGACGGCGCAAGGATCCGCCAGGCAATAGATGAGGCCAGGTTGAAGCTTTGGGGCGACTCTGCGCTCGGACTTTTGGGTGAGGCCGTTGAGTAGGCAGCAGCTACCTCCGCAGATCAAGAAGGTCAAGATCATCGACCGCAAGACGGGGAAACCCGATGTGCGGTATCAACTTACAGTCGATGCGGGGATCAACCCGGTAACCGGAAAACGCCATCAGGTTCGTCGCCGATTCGCCACCGAGAAGTTGGCGAGGCGGGCGCTATCGGAGATCGGCGAACAGGCCCTCAAAGGTCAGTTTGTCCCACGACAGGCCGCCACTGTTGAGCAGGTGTGTGACGAATACATCAAGGGGCGTCACAACTTGCGGGCTACGTCGCTGTCAAAGCTGGGGTACGACCTCGCTCCTCTGCGGGAGCGCCATGCGGATCTGCCAGTGCAGCGATTGACCAAGTCAGACCTTGATTCCCTAGTTGCTGATCTCCTTGCCGGAGGAACCGCGACGGGGAAGGGCAGGGCGCGACGGCCGTGGTCTCCTATGGCGGTGAACAAGGTGATCGCCACGATCGCCCAGGTGCTGGCCGACGCATTGCAACAAGGTGTTGTGAGTCGCAACGTCGCCACGATGGTCAGCAGGGCCTCAGTGCCGTTCAAAGAGGTTGACACCTACAGCGAGGCGGAGGTGCTTGCGTTCCTTAGGTCGATCTCGGATGACCGGCTGGCTCACGCCTGGGAACTGGCGCTGTGCGGTCTCCGTCGTGGCGAGATCGCGGGGTTGCGTTGGTCGGACGTTGACTTCGACGCTAAGACGCTCGCGGTGACGAACAACCGGGTTGATGCCGGCGGGCGGGCGGTCGAAAATGATCCGAAGTCTTCGATGTCGCGGCGGACACTTCCCCTGCCGGGTCGACTGGTGTCAGTGCTGAAGTCAGCGAAGGCTAGCCAGGCTGCAGAGAAGCTTGCCTTGGGTGCCGACGGTGGCCCGTGGGATTACGTCGTAAGCAACGAGGTTGGTCTGCCCTACCACCCGCAGGTGTTGTCCCGGTACTGGGCGCAGGCGGTCAAGGCGGCTGGGTTGCGTCATATCAAGCTCCACGCCGCGAGGCATACGGCCGCTACCGCGATGCACCTCGACGGTGTGGCAATCGCGGTGATCGCTGCATGGATCGGGCACAGGGACAGCACTTTGACACAGCGGGTCTATGCGCATAGTCAGGACGATGCGTTGAAGGCTGCCGGGGAGGTCTTCGACCGGGTTGTGACAACGACGTGACACCGAGGCCGGGAATCGAACGGATCGAACAACATTCGCCCTGCTCATCGTGGAGCCGATGACGGGAATCGAACCCGCGTATTCAGCTTGGGAAGCTGATGTT
>JBBAOE010000067.1:0-5165 GCA_040401595.1 Burkholderiaceae bacterium | reverse complement strand
GCCTGTGGCAATCGGCTGCGACAACTGGGTGTCGGGGTGCTCAGCCACGAGTCGGCCACGCGGCGACTGCCATCAGGGGGCTGGCATTTCACCTGGATCGGCGAGCCTGAGCGTGGCACGGGGCTCAAACAGCCTGGCAGTTGGGTGTTCAGCATCCTTGATCACATCGAGGAGACGGCGCTACGGAGCATGGGGCTTGGGCTCACGGGAGTCGACCGCACACTGGCGCTGGTGGCCCGCGTGAAAACGCCCCTTCCGCTGCTCCTGTGCCCATCAAGACGCAGCGAGGGAGTTGGACCCTATACCAAATGGCAAACCCCGTTCACGCTCGGCGGCCCGCTCACACAGCCTCTTGAGATGGGCGCCAAGAGCGACTATGCAGCCAATGCTGGAGACACATTTGATGCCGAATTCAGCCGCTCCTACCGCCCCCCGTGGGCTGGCCCAACGTCGCTCGAGGAAGGGGACAGCGAAGAGTTCTCTTGGCCGACTATCCAGCCTCCGTTCACCGGGGTGATCTACGGCCACAGCCAGACGACGTTTCCACAGATCACCGACGGCCTCACCAAAACCTACCTGCTGGGGGAGAAATACATTTACAGCGGCCAGTCTGATCCAACCGCCGACGCTGGCGACAATGAGAGCGTTTATACCGGGTCTGACAACGACACCTGCCGCACCACGTTCTTGGCTCCCGACCACGACCGGAACTACGCCAACACCACCAATTCCTTCGGCAGCGCACACCCTTTGGTCTGGCAAGCGGTGATGTGCGATGGATCCACGCACAGTTTTTCCTACGACATCGATGCCCAGACGCACCGCCAACTGGGCAACCGAGCGGATGGCGGCGTCACCGAATTGCCCGAATGATGTGCCTAGCAGTAGCGATTCCGCGACGCTCCAGCCGTTGTTAGAAAAAGTCCCAACCGTATGCCGTGCAGACTCTCTTCCGTCCATCGTGCCGCCCCGAGCCATTTGGAGACTGGCTGGCAGCAGAGGAGTGCTTTACCGGGACGCATCGGCTGGATTGCCGTCACGATGATCGCCTGGTGCATAGCCGATCCGGGAATCAGCCGTGGCCAGTCTACCGCTAGCGATCAAGTCGCTGCTGCCGCGCCGCAAGCCAACGGCGGATGGATCGGGGGGCTCGTGCCCTCGTATCTCGTCGACCTATTTGAGCCGCACTCTTTCCATTGTCCTCGGGGTCGCTATCAGGATCAGGAGATTCCCTATCGTCTCCTACGGCCTAAGGGTGTGCAGAGTCGCTGGCCACTGCTCGTGTGGGTGCATGGGTTTGGCGAAAAAGGGGACAATAACTTCGCTCAGTTGCGGCACCTGCAGATGATGTTTGACAAGCCGACCGGTCAGCCGGGCCCGACATTTTTCTGCGTTGTCATGCAACTGCCGGCCGATGCATCTGGCTGGACTGACACAAAGGGCTCTGCCGATGGCGACGATCCGGCTGCCGTTTACCTCGATCTTGTTGACCATCTTCTGCGTACCGAGCCGATCGATCCCGAGCGGGTCTATCTCTCTGGACTGTCGGCAGGCGGCGGTGCCTGCTGGGAGATGCTATTGCGGAGGCCAGAACTCTTTGCTGCGGCCGCACCGTTGGCCGGCAGTGGCTGTGGTTCGAATCTCGGACGGATCGCCACGCTGACACACCTGCCAGTGTGGGCCTTCCATTCCCGGGCTGACGACAGCCTCTCGCCACAAAGCGTGCGAGAAACGGTCGCTGCGCTCAAAGGAGCAGGGGGCACTGTAGCGCTGACGGAGATCGATTCGGGCGCACACGACTGCTGGACAGCGGCTTTCCGGAACCACGGTCTCTTGGAATGGCTGCTCTGGCAACGGCGCGGCGGGCCCAACCGACTGGTGCCCCCCGGACTCAAACCTGTCGATTGGAGGTGGGTGGTAGCGGGAGCGGCTGTGCTGCTCATAGTCGGAATCGCCATCAATCAAGAATGGAATCGACGGAGAACAGCACGATGAAACGACCACCCTTGCTTGGCCGTGGTGTACTGCTCCTGTTTCTGCTGCTGGCAGTTCTCGGTTGCGATCCGCCACCTCCAGGCCGCACACGACCCTATGGCTGCGATATTTTCGTCCGCGGCACGTTCTTCGATCCCGATTCCGCCGCCAGTCGAGCCCTTTGTGACGATCGCAATCGCATGACGTTTGTCGGTAAGCAAACCTATGTGTGCACGCTGCTTTTAGAGCCGGGCACTTATTTCTTCAAAATCGGCGACGTGACCTGGCGGGCGGTGGAGATCGGGGCCCGTGAGTATCAGACGATTATTGAACCGCAGCAGGATCCGCCGTGGCAAGACACGATCTCCGGTAAGAATGCTCGGGAATTCAGCGTCACGATTCCCACAGCGGGGCAGTATGTCTGCGAACTTCGCGCGTTGGCCCGCACGCAGGCGCAGGTCAGGATTCGGAAGCAGCCACAACGTTGACCTGATATCTCTCACGCCTGAACCTGTGCCTGTACGAATTCTGCTGAGTGCCAGCCACGGACATGCCGGGACTCGATGAGTGCATCCCATGCGTACACCTCTGCCGCCCGCCGTACGCTGGCTCTACAACCATTTGCTTGAGTTCGGCCTGCTGCTGGCCGCGGTGTCGCTTGCGGCACAGCTCCTCGCACCTGTGGCCGTCGCGTGGTGGCTCCGCCCGCGTCCGGGATATCAGGGAGAATTTCCCGCGGCTGACGACCCGCGGCTGGTGGACGGCACACTCCCTTACCGAATGCTTCTGTTTCTGCCGGAAGATTATGTCGCTAGCGGGCCCGCGCAGCCCCTTTTGGTGCATCTACATGGCGCCGGTGAGCGGGGAAACGATTTGGCAGTTGTGCGTCGCGAGAGCCTGCCTCGCCGGATTGACGAGGGCTTCCACCTTCCGGCCGTGGTGGCCTCGCCACAATGCCCACCGGGCCACAGCTGGGATTCACAACAGGTGATGGCGGTCATCGACCATCTCCAACGGGAATTCAATATCGACTCCCGCCGGATCTACCTCACCGGCTATAGCATGGGTGGGTATGGCACGTGGAAGACAGCCGCACTGAATCCCGAGCGGTTCGCAGCAATCGTGCCGATTTGCGGTGGCGGTGAGACTGATTGGGCGACTCAATTGTCGGGCATGCCAGTCTGGGCGTTTCACGGACAGCGAGACGAATCTGTGCCGGTGACAGAAACGACCAAAATGATTGACGCGATCGAGCTCGCAGGGGGCACGCCACAATTGACGGTCTATCCTGAAGGCCGACACAACGTCTGGGACGACGTCTATCAGAACAACACGCTGTTCACTTGGCTGTTGAGCCATCAGTTACCAGACACCGCAGCGGCCAACGCTCTCGCAAGACCGTAAGCATGTGACGCATCCACAAAAGAATCCGACGCGATGAATCCCACTCCACTCGCTGATCCGGCTGCTCTGCACATTCCAACTGCCGGTACCGCGTCCATTCCCGCCACTGGCGTGCTGCGACCAGCGCCGCGTTTCGCGTCCTGGTTGGTAGCCGGTCTGCTCATCCTCCAGGCAGCACTGTTGGCGTATGCGGCGAAGGTCGACAGCCCCACCTTCAACGAGCCGGCACACCTCGTTGCTGGGATCAGCTATTGGCACTTCAACCGGTTTGACGTCTATGCCGTCAATCCGCCGCTGGTACGGCTGGTGGCGGCAGCCCCGGTGGTGCTGGCCGGCTGTGAAACCGACTGGAGCGGTTTCTACTCGGGCCCGGGAGCGCGGCCGGAAATGAGTCTGGGAGGTGCGTTCTGTCGGGCCAACGGCCAGCGGACGTTCTGGCTGGTGACGCTCGCTCGCTGGGCCTGCATCCCCTTCGCCCTACTAGGGGGCTGGGTCTGCTACCGCTGGGCCAACGCTCTCTACGGCTGGCCGGCGGGACTCGTTGCCCTATGCCTATGGTGCACCTGCCCCAACATCGGTGCTGCCGGCCACCTGATCACCTCAGACATGGCCTCTACCAGTTTGGCAGTGGCTGCCTGTTACTCCTTTTGGCGTTGGCTCAAAAATCCAACATGGGAAACTGCCGTGATCAGTGGCGCTGTGTTGGGTGTGGCCGAACTCACCAAAACCACGCTCGTGATTTTCTATCCGCTCTGGTTTGTGCTGTGGGCCGGCTATCGCTGGACAGAGCGGCAGCAGATGAACCGCCGGAGGTGGGGCCGTGAGGCGGCGATGCTCGTAGCCCGCACGGTGCTGGCGATCTATGTCGTGAATCTGGGGTATGGCTACGAGGGCACCGGCAAGCCGCTCGGAGAATTCCGCTTTGTCAGTAGCGCCCTCACCGGCCAAGTTGCTGAACAAGTGCAGACTCAGGCAGGCGGTAACCGATTTGCTGGCACGTGGCTGGGGCACGTCCCGGTGCCACTCCCCGAGCACTATGTGCTGGGAATCGATCTGCAGCGTCGCGATTTCGAGCAGTATCACCACTGGTTTTATCTGGGAGGCCGGTGGCAGAAAACCGGCTGGTGGTACTACTATCTCTACGGTTTGGCCGTCAAACTGCCACTGGGAACATGGTGCCTATTCGGCTTCGCTACTCTGGCAGGGCTTTGGCGAAGGGGGCCGGCGGCGTGGCGGGACGAGGTGGTGCTGCTAGCGCCGGCTTTGGTGATTCTTGGATTTGTTAGCCTCCAGACAGGCCTCAATGAGCATGTACGGTACGTGCTGCCGATTGTGCCGTTTCTCTTCATCTGGATCGGTAGGCTCGCACCCGCCATCTGGCCCCGGCCGCCATCGCGGATGACCAGTTTGGAACGCGGGATCGCTGCCGTAGCCGGGGCTGCACTTCTCTGGGCGATGGTGCAACCGCAGTTCTCGTTTCCACACAATCTCTCCTACTTCAATGAACTTGCGGGTGGCCCAGCCGGCGGAATTCGCCACCTCATCCACAGCAATCTCGACTGGGGGCAGGACCTGCTTCTCCTAAGGCAGTGGCAGCTCGAACATCCCGAGGCACAACCGCTGCATATCGCGTATTTCGGTCCCTGTGAGCCGGAACTGGCGGGCGTCGAGGGCAAGAACGTTACTGGGCTGATCACATCCGGCCATGCTGGCGAGCCGTTGTCGCCGGGATGGTACGCCGTCAGCGCTACGCTGCTCGCCGGTTTTTATGACGAGGGATCCGGAGG
>JBBAOE010000066.1:0-5347 GCA_040401595.1 Burkholderiaceae bacterium | reverse complement strand
TGATTGCAGCGCTTGGGGAGTCGCCAAGTTGGTCAAGGCACCGGATTTTGATTCCGGCATGCGAGGGTTCGAGTCCTTCCTCCCCAGCCATTCTAAAAGTCATCGTCTCCTGCACCTGAACCTCTCACCGCATATCGGGCCCCCTTGAGTACGCCCATCTATCTCCGCCATCACAGCGAAGCGCTCGAGCCCGAGGGCTTGATGGTCTTCACCGGCAACGCCATTCCCTCGCTGGCGAGTGGCGTCGCTGCGCATCTGGGACTGCCACTCGGTAAAGCCCGGGTCGGAAAATTCTCCGACGGCGAAGTCATGGTCGAGATTCTGGAAAACGTTCGGGGCAAGGATGTGTTCGTGCTGCAGAGCACCTGCGCGCCGACCAACGACAATCTGATGGAACTGATGATCATGGTCGATGCGCTCAAGCGCGCCTCGGCCGGGCGCATCACCGCAGCAATTCCGTATTTCGGCTATGCCCGTCAGGACCGCCGCGTGCGCTCGTCGCGGGTTGCGATCAGCGCCAAAGTCGTTTCAAACATGCTGCAAATTGCGGGCGTTGATCGGGTCCTGACCATGGACCTGCATGCCGACCAGATCCAGGGGTTTTTTGATATCCCGGTCGACAACATTTACGCCTCGCCGGTGCTGTTCGCCGATATCGCCCGGCACACATTCGAAGATCCCATCGTCGTTTCCCCGGACGTCGGTGGCGTGGTGCGCGCGCGCGCCATCGCCAAGCGCCTGGAATGCGATCTGGCCATCATCGACAAGCGTCGGCCCAAGGCCAATGTGGCCGAGGTGATGCATCTGATCGGCGAAGTCGATGGGCGCACCTGCCTGATCATGGACGATATGGTCGACACCGCCGGCACCCTGACCAAGGCGGCTGATGCGCTCAAAGCCCATGGCGCCAAGCGCGTGATCGCCTACTGTACCCATGCCGTCCTCTCCGGTAACGCGATTGCGCGGATTGCCTCCAGCACGCTGGATGAACTGGTGGTCACCGATTCCATTCCGCTCTCCGCGGAAGGGATCGCTTGCCCGCGGATCCGCGCGATCAGCTGCGCCCATTTGCTGGGTGAAACCATCCTGCGAATCAATCGGGCCGATTCTGTATCTTCGCTTTTCCTGGACGAGTAAGTCCTGTAGAACGGAGTTCGACCCCAACAGACCTCTAGAAATCTGCGTTTTCTCAACCCCCCGGGTCCGTGGTCGCGCGGTTCGGGGTTCTATCTCAGGAGTTATCCTATGAAAGTCGTTGCAACGACCCGACCTGCGCAAGGCACGAGTGCGAGCCGCCGCCTGCGCCATGAGGGCAAGGTCCCCGGCATTCTGTACGGCGGCAAAACGCCACCGGCGCAGATTGAAATCGAGCACAACCCGCTCTTCCACGCGCTGCGCGTCGAGGCCTTCCATGCATCGATTCTCGACATGGAAATCGACGGCACAAGCCAACGCGTTCTGTTGCGTGATGTGCAATGGCACCCCTACCGGCAACAGGTTCTGCACATCGATTTCCAGCGAGTCGAAGCTGACACCGTGATTCACATGAAGGTGCCCCTGCACTTCGTGAACGCTGACATCGCGCCGATCGTGAAAGCGCAGGCCGCTATCCTGTCGCACGTCACCAATGAAGTCGACATTGCTTGCCTGCCGGCTCATCTGCCAGAGTTCATCGAAGTGGATCTGGCCACGCTGGATTCGACCGCAACCATTCACGTCAAGGATCTCAAATTCCCCGAAGGCGTGAAACCGGTCCTGCGCCGCAACGAGAACCCCTCGGTCCTGACCGTCACGATCCCACCGCCGGTGGAAGAAATCGTGGTTGCCGCCGCCGCGCCTGCCAAAGGCAAAGGCAAGGGCAAGAAGTAAGCCGAGATCCGGGAAAACAGCGAACAGGGCGGAGATATCCCGCGACGCGCACCCGACGGTGCGCGCTGCGGATCGATCCAGCCTGCAACCACAATGTCGGCGATTCAAATGATCGTGGGGCTTGGTAACCCAGGCCCCGAGCACGAAACCGACCGCCATAACGCCGGTTTCTGGTTCATCGAGCGAATCGCAGCGCAAGCCCGCACCACCCTTCGGGCAGAGTCCCGTTTTTCTGCCCGGGTGGCTCGGGCCACCCTTGCCGGCGCACCGGTCTGGCTCCTGCAGCCCACCACCTGGATGAACCTGAGCGGTCGAGCCATCGTCGCGCTGGCGAATTTCTATCGAATCGAGCCCGCTGCGATTCTGGTCGCACACGATGAACTGGATCTGGCACCCGGCATTGCCCGGCTCAAGTGGGGCGGCGGATCGGGTGGGCATAACGGGCTCAAAGATGCGACGGCCGCCCTCGGGACCGATGCCTACTGGCGCCTTCGCCTGGGGATCGGGCACCCGCGACAGCTTTGCCCTGGACCCAAGGACGTCAAGGATTTCGTACTCGAGCGCCCCAGCCGTGACCAGCAGATCGCGATTGACGCGGCCCTGCAACGCGCGCTCGACGTGCTGGACCTGCTGGTCAGTGGCGCGATCGAACGTGCGGCACAGAAGCTCCATACCCAACCAGACCTGGCGACAGCGCCCAAACGGCCAAAGCCACCGCACAATGGGAACCTGGACGAGCTGGGCACCTCCGGGCCCTGACGCTGCGCCCACTGGCCCCCCGCTGATCTCTCCGCTTAACTTCCCATCGATTCACCCTCAGCCCTATTCCGGAAACTGCCATGTTCCTGCGTGTCCTGAAACTCCTGACAACAACCTGGCTAACCACACTGCTGGTGTTCGGGTGCGGCAGCAGTACGCCCCCAGCCCCACCAGACGGGTTCAGCGTGCAGGCCGGCGAGGCGAGTGCCACCGTCAGCTGGACGGCAACCCCGGGGGTCGAATACTGGCTCTTCTACGCACCCAAAAGCGTTGCTCCGACATCCACCGACATGAGTAAGGGCTGGACCGATCTCGCGGGTGGCAACGTTGTGATCCGGGTCCAATCGCCCGCGACCATCATCAACCTGGCCGATGACAAGGAATATGTCTTCACGGTCAACGGCCGCGTGGATGGCGGGCCAGGGGGCAAGGGAGCGCCTCTGACCTATGCAACCACAAGACTTGCTGGCACGAACTGGACCACCAGCACCGCAGCGCTCAATGCAACCGTGTCCCTGCGGGCAGCCACCTTCAGCAGCGTGTACGTTGCTGGCGGATCGGGTGGCGCCTTGATGACGAGCCTGGACGGCAAAACCTACACAGCGGTTGACTCGACTACGACGCGCAACCTGAACGGCGCCGCATTTCTTGGCAGCTACAAGTTGGTGGGCGCTGGTGGAACGATCCTGGTCAGCGCAGATGCCATCACCTGGACCCCGCAGGTGTCGAACACCACCAATGATTTATATGGCATCGGAACCAATGGTCTCAGCATGACGGTCGCGGTCGGTGCAGGCGGCACGATCCGCACCAGCGCAGACGGATTGACATGGACTCAGGCCGTCAGCAATACGACGAGTGACCTCTACGCAGTCGCCTACAGCAGCCTCAATGGCGGAATCTGGATCGCGGTTGGCGCCGGCGGTACGATGCTGCAAAGTGCCGACGCCCTGACCTGGACCCCCATCGGTTCGGGGACCACGGCAGACCTGCGCGGCGTGAGCTATGCACTGCTCCCCCTGGCGACAGGGGAGACCGTTGCTGACAGCGCCTTTGTCGCGGTCGGCGCGGGCGGCACCATCTTGACCAGTGCGAATGGCTTGTCCTGGGGCCCGATCACCGCGGCGATCACTTCAGCCAGTGGCACGCCCTTGAACCCCTCGAACGTGAGCTGGAACGCCGTCACCTACGGCACCCAGTTCATCATCGTGGGCAGCGGGGGCAACATCCTGACCAGCAAGGATGGGCGCACATTCACCGCCAGCGCCCCGACCGGTACGTCCCAGGAATTGTTTGCCGTGACCCGCGGCTACCTCGGATACTCGGCCGCTGGCGCCTCGGGTACCGTTTTGCTATCCAAATAAGGACCCCCGTCATGAGTTTGCAATGCGGCATCGTCGGGCTGCCCAATGTCGGCAAGTCCACCCTCTTTAATGCCCTGACCAAGGCGGGGATCGCCGCCGAGAACTACCCGTTCTGCACGATTGAACCCAACGTCGGCATCGTCGAAGTTCCAGACCCCCGACTGGCGGCCCTCGCATCGATCGTCAAACCGCAGAAAATCCTGCCAGCGACGACCGAATTTGTCGACATCGCCGGCCTGGTCGCCGGCGCCAGCAAAGGCGAAGGGCTGGGCAATCAGTTTCTCGCGCACATCCGCGAGACAGACGCCATCGTCAACGTCGTGCGCTGTTTCGATGATCCGAACGTCATCCATGTCTCGGGTCGGGTCGATCCGATTTCCGACATTGAAACGATCCAGACCGAACTCGCGCTGGCCGACCTCGCCACCGTGGAGAAGCAGCATGCCCGCTCCGTCAAGCTCGCCCGATCGGGCGGTGACAAGGAGGCCAAACGCCTAGTCGAAGTTCTGGAGAAGTGCCAGGTCCAGCTCAATCAGGCCCTCCCCGTGCGGGCCCTGGACTGGAGTCGCGAGGAACTCGAGGTCCTGCGGCCCATGTGCCTCATCACCGCCAAGCCCGCCATGTTTGTGGGCAACGTCAAGGAAGATGGCTTTACAAACAATCCCCACCTCGAGAGATTGGCAGCGTTTGCCGCTTCGCAGGGTTCGCCCATGGTGCCCATCTGCGCCGCCATAGAGGCCGAGATGGGCGACATGTCGGACGAAGATCGTGCCCTCTTTCTGGCCGACATGGGGATGAAGGAACCGGGTCTGGACCGGTTGATCCGCGCCGCGTTCTCACTGCTGGGCTTGCAGACCTACTTTACGGCCGGGGTCAAAGAGGTGCGAGCCTGGACCGTGCCGATTGGTGCGACGGCGCCCCAGGCCGCCGGCGTGATCCACACCGACTTCGAGCGCGGTTTCATTCGCGCTGAAGTCATTGCCTACAAGGACTACATCGCCTGTGGGGGTGAGAATAAAGCCAAAGAAGCTGGGAAGATGCGCCTCGAAGGTAAGGAATATGTCCTGCATGACGGAGATGTCATGCATTTCCGCTTCAACGTCTGATCCATTGAAAACCAGGCGCTAACCGGGTATGCCTCAAAACCACAAAGCAGCCCGATACTGACCGACACGCAATGCCGCACCGCCCAGGCCCAGGCCCAGGCCCAAGACAAACCCTGTAAGTTGTCGCACGGCAAGGGCCTGTACCTGGGAGGCAAGCCCAACGGCATGAAAGCGTGGCCCGGGCGCTGGTCAAACAGGGCATCAACCCAGCACCAAGCCGTCAGCTGGAGCCCATCAAACGCCAACCTG
>JBBAOE010000065.1:0-5673 GCA_040401595.1 Burkholderiaceae bacterium | reverse complement strand
CGAGCCCCGCCACACCCTCGAGTGGCAGATCGACCGCACCAAAGCTCAGCACATCCGCCAGGCTGACTTGGAGCGTTTCGCCCTTGCCGGCGAGTTGAATCATGGCGAGCGATCCGGGGCCGTTCGCCAAGGGGCTGAGCGCCGCGACCGAGACCGGCGCGCGAGCGCTGTCGCCGCTCACCATCGCCTGTAGGGTATTCGCGGGCGTCAACCACAAATCGGCGAGTTCATGCGTCGCGCCGTCGGTGCTGGTGTAAGCAGCCAGCAGACCAATCCAGTTACCGTGATCCAGGCGGGCGGCGGGGGCTGCGTCGAGCGCGAGCGACTGGATGCCGAGCGAGCTCAAGGGTGCCAGCTCGCCGGGCTGGGTTTGGCCGTCGGCATTGCGGTCGAGCCACAGGCGCAGGTCGGCAAAGGCGGGGTCCCGCGCGTCGATCGTGTGATCGGCGTTGAGGTCGAGCGCCCGCAAGGCGGCAAAGCCGTCGCTGGCCTTGGTGCCGTCGGGCAGGCGCGTACCGCTGCCAAAAAGCTCGCTGCCGTCGTCGATCAAGCCGTTGTGGTTAAGGTCGAGCGCGAGCCAGGCGTCGCTGCCCGACAACCAGCCCGTGCGCTCGCGCTTGCCGTCGGCGTCGATATCGAACACGACACCGGGTTGGGCGCCCAGGGCTCGTACGCCATCGCCGTTGAGATCGAGCGCCAAGGGCGTGAGTTTGGTAAAGACTTCCGAGGTGACTTGCGCGTACCCAGGGCTTCGCGACAGCGCCGAAATCTGTGCGGTCGACAAGGTCTTGGGGCCAATGCCGGAGATGGTCGTGAGCGCGACGATCTGCGAGGACGTTAGCGCGGCGCTCAATTGTTGGGTCGAAAGACCAGTGACAGTGAGCTTGGTCAACCCATCAATTGCCGTCATCGCCGCGATGTCTGGCCCAATCGCAGCCAAATCGGTCTTGTCGATCGCCGCGACCTGAACTCGAGCCAGGGCGGCCACTTGCACCGACGTCAGGGCCGCAAACTGGGCGGCGCCGAGCGCTTTGATCAGCGTGGTTGAGAGCGATGGAATGTTCTCCGGGGCCAGTGCAGCCACTGCCAAGGTGCCGCGCGCAGCGATTGCGTTGGCCTGCGCCAGACTCAGCGCCGCGTACTGTGTCGAACTCAGGGCGGCAAACTGCAAGCTCGAGAGCGCTTGCAGTTGTGCGGGTAAGAGCGCTTTCACCTGCGCTGGGACCAGACCGCTCAGGGCGTCGGTGCTCAGCGCTGCCAGGGACGCGCTACGGAGGTTTGCGAGTGCCGGTTTCGCCAGGGCTGCCGCATCGTTCGCGCTCAGCGTCGCGATCTGCCCGGTCGTCACCGCGGCCAATTGGACCGGTGAGAAGACTGCCCAGTCTGAGGTCTTGAGGGCCACGACCTGCAACGAGCTCAGGCCGGACAGTTGGGTCGAGCTCAAGAGCTTCGACTGACTGGGCGCAAGCGCCTCGATCGACGTTGTCGTGAGCCCACGCAAGGACGACAACTTGAGTAACGCCGGCCCGAGGGCGGCCACCGTATCCGCTTCAATGATGGGCGTCTGCGCGGAGGTCAACGCGGCGAGCTGGGTTGCGGTGAGGCCCTTCCACTGTGATGAGGTCAGGGTTAGGAGCTGCGCCGATTGCAGGGCTTTCAGCTGACCAAGGTTGATCGCGGCCAGGGTTTTAACCGAGAGCGGGCTGAGGTCGGGAACATTGCCCACTGCAGCCGCGAGACCGGCCCCAGCCGATTGCGAGAGCACGCCCCATTGGGTGGTGCTCAGAACGGCAAGCTGATCGCTCTTGAGGGCGGCCCGTTGCGCAGAGCCCAGGCTGGCCACCTGCGCCGTCAGCAGCACACCCATGTCGTTGCCGATCAGGGCCCTGATCTGGGTCGCTTCAAAAACCGTCAGCTTAGGGATGGCCAGGATCTGATCGGTGCCCAGCGCGCCCACCCGATCGATGGCGAGCGCGGAAAATTGGTTCGGGCCCAAGCCACCCACTTGCGGTGGCAACAGGGTTGCGACTTGTGCGGTCCCAAGGGCCTTGATTTGAAGGGTATTCCAGGCCCGTAGCTGCGGCGTGGCGAGCGCCTGCAAGAACTGCGATGGCAGGCTTGCCAGCTGCAACGCGGTCAGGTCACCGAGCGACACGGCCGCAAGGCCCCGGACAGCGTCCGTGCGTAGGCTGTAAAAATCGCTGGTATCCAGCGCAGCCAGAATCTGGGGCCGCAGCGCCGCGCTTTGGGCGGATGACAGGCTTCCCACCTGCGCGGTGCGCAGCGCCACAAACTGGCCCGAGCTGAAGAGCCCGATCTGCGTTGACGACAGGGCGCCCACCAAGAGCGTTGGCAAGGCCACCAGTGCGTCGGTGGCAAGCGCTGCCGGGTAGGCCAGCGCGCGGACTTGGTTGCTTGCCAAGGTCGCGAGCGTCGCTGGTTCGACGACCGTCAATTGGCCTGAGCCAAAGGCGGCCAGCTGGGCTGATGTCAGCGCGTCCAGCTGCGGCGCCGTCAGAGATTTAAATTGATCGGTTCTCAGGCCTGAGAGTGTGGCCGGCCCAAAGGCGCGGGTTTGGTCGCTGGCGAGCGCGGTCAACTGGTTGGTCGCGATTCCCAGCACACCGGTCAGGGCGGCCAGATCGCTGGTTTCAAAGGCGCGCATCTGCAGGGTCTGCAGCACCGAAAGCTGGCTCGAGCCCAAGGACGCCGCTTGCGTGGAGCTCAGTGCACGGAGTTGGTCCGTGCGCAAACCCGAAAGGCTGGCACCGGGCACCGAGCCACGGATTTGGTCGGTGGTGAGCGCGATGATGGCGGCCGGCGCGAGCGCGGCAAGGGCTTCGGTCGAGAGCACCGCAATGTTGGCGGGCGCAATGGCGCCGACACTAGCGGCATCAACGGCGCGCACCTGCGAGGATTTGAGCGCGCGCAGCTGGTCGGACGAAAACACCCTGAGCTGGGCCGACCCCAGGGCAGCCACTTGCGCGGCGCTAAAGGCAGCGATCTGGTTGGCGGCAATTGCCGCCACCAGATTCGTTGCCAGCGTTTCCACGTTCTTGAGCGCCTGGAGGCTGATGGTTGCGAGCGCGTTCAGGCCATCAGAGGTGATGACGCCGGTTTGGGTACTCGTGAGGGCAGCGACCTGTTCGGACTGGAGCGCCGCGACTTGGGTGTTACTGAGTGCAGCGAACTGGAGCGGCGTCAGCGCAACCACTTGAGTCAGCTCGAAGGCGCTCAAATTGTCGGTCGAGAGACCCACGATGTCGGAACCAATCCCGCGCAAATCGTCGGTTTCGAGCGCGGCGGCTTGTTTCGAGCCGAACGCACCCACCTGCGTGGCCGAGAGCGCCGCAAACTGGGCCGTCATCAGCGCCTGAAACTGCGTGGTATTCAACCCGCGGGCATTGGCGTTGTCGTCGGAGCCGCGGATCTGATCGGTGGCCAGCGCGCCGATCGCGTTCGTTGTGAGCGCTTGGATGACTGAAGAGCCGAGCGCCGGGATACCGGCCGGCCCGATCGCGCGCACGTTGTCGGAATGGATCGCACCGCCTTGCGAAGCGCTCAAGGCGGAGAGCTGCGCGGTCGTGAGCAAGCCAAATTGCGTCTGGGTGAGCGCACTCACTTGCCGGCTTGCGAGGGCTGCAATTTGATTGGAGGCGAGCGCCGCGGTCGCATGGCTCGCGAGGGCATCGACCGCGCTCAAGGACGCCATCTCACTGGAGTTGATGGCGGCGATGAGCGCCGGGCTAAAGGCACCGATTTGCGCCGAGCTGAAGTTCGCGAACCGTGCCGACGAGAGCGCGGTGTAGCGGTTCAAGGTCAGCGCCGCGACCTGCTGCGCCCCGAGCGCAACCACCTGGACGCTGCTCAATGGGGTGCCCAACGCCACGACCTGCGCGGTGGTGAAGCTCGCGAGCTGGCTGCCGCTCAGGGTCAGGACCGCCTCGGATCCCAGCGTCTGCACGCCATCGAAGGCGCTCACCTGGTTGGTCTGCAGACTCAGGATGCTTTGCGAAACCAAGCCTGCCAGCTGCAGATCGCTCAGCGAGGCCATTTGCACGGTCGAGAACGCGGGCCACTGGCTGCTGGTGAGCCCGCGGATTTGTTGGGTCGTGAAGCCGTAAGGCGACGCCGAGGGGTCGAACTCGGCCGACGTCGGTCCGCGGAATTGGCCTCTGTCCAGTGCGGCAAGCGCCAGAGTCGAGAGCCCCTGCAGGGCGGTGGTGCTGAGGACCGCGAGCTCAGATTCCACCAGCGCGCCGGCCTGCGCCGAGCCGAGCGCGGCGACTTGCGAGCGCCCGAGCAGTGCAACCTGATGAATCGATAAGGCAGCAAATTGCAGCGTACCGAGGGCCTGTACCTGGGTTGACAAGAGGCTCTGCACTTCGAGCGCAGTGAGCGCACTGACGCGGTCGTAGAGCAGGCTGGCAATCTCGGTCAGCGAGCCGATATCGGGGGCGCCGATGGCGATTGCAGCGTCGATGCCGATCGCTTGCACCTGGTTGGCGCTGAGAGCGGCGAGTTGGGCGCCACTGATGGCGTCCCACTGCGCGGTGGCGAGTTGCTGGACTTGGGGTGCGGTGACGGCGCGGATCTGGGTGCTGGTGAGTGCCTGGACCAGGGCCGTGCCCAGGCTTTCGACGGCAGGCAACACGGCAATCGTTGCCGAACTCAGCGCTGAGGCCTTGCCGGAGCCGAGCGTAGCGACCTGTTTGCTGGTCAGCCCACCGATCTGGACCGTCGATAACGCGGCAAACTGGCCATTGCTGAGCGTCACGACTTGGCTGGTCGAGAGCTTGGGGATTTGCTGTGCGCCCAGCGCGGTGAGCGCCGTGGTGGTGAGCGCGTAGATCGCGGGCAGCGCGGTGATCTCGTCGCCGGCGATGGCGATGGCGTCATCCGACGTGATCGCACTGACCTGAGCGGACGAATAAGAACCGAACTGGGCAGACGAAAATGGCATCAAATGACTCGGCGTGCTGGCGTCTGCAAGTTTGCAAGTTTGCAAGCTTGCGTTTGCAGGCGTGCGTTTGCAAGCGTGCGTTTTCAGACTGGATATACTAACAAGAACTACTCTAACGGCACCCCGACGGCACTGACGGTACCCCTGCGGCAAATCTTGCCGCCCTACGGTTGGGCGCGAACGAAATATCTCGGCGCCCTACCCCGAAAGCCCAGCATTTCGGGGCCCCCGGCCTACGCAACCGCAGCGTCCTAAAGATGGCCTGGACCTTGCTTAGATTCATACGTACTTTTAGGACACTGCGCCATGCTTCCTTCCGACATCTCTACCGACAACATTCAACGTGTACTGGGCCAGCTGCGCGCTGCGGCCGACATGGCGTCTTCGGGTGCCATGGGCTCGGTTGGTGGTGCGGGTGCGGCGCAGCGTTTGGGCGCAGCGGCTGGTACCAGTGGCGGGCTTGATTTCGGCAGCATCCTCAAATCGGCGGTCGAGCAAGTGAGCGACGCCCAACAGGTAGCGACCGCCAAGCAACAGCAGTTCCAGCTTGGCGAGTCCAACATGAGCCTGGAAGAAGTGATGATCTCGCTGCAAAAAGCCAACCTCGCGTTCCAGGGGATGATCCAGGTGCGCAACCGCTTGGTCGAGGCGTACAAAGAAGTCGCTTCGCTCTCGCTCTAAAATTTAGATCCAAGGCTTAGACCTAAGGT
>JBBAOE010000064.1:0-5740 GCA_040401595.1 Burkholderiaceae bacterium | reverse complement strand
GGGTGTCCAGAGTCTGGACGCTTGCTGTGGACCGGATGTAAATCATTAAATAGATGACCTCTTTTGGAACCCAGCCGTTGCCAGCGACCTTTACGCGCTCTCCTGTTTTGATTTGCATCCAAGTTTCAGCAGGCAGTTTAATTTGGACGAACATCCATTCGTAGCCGCAATCAGAATATAGATAAGCGCCCATCCGCTTGAGCTTTGTCTGCTCAATTAGGGCATTTAAACTATTTTTAATCTGTTTTATTTCTTTCAATTGCTCTTTTAAGATTAATGTCAAAAGTCTGATCTTTTATTTGCGTACTCTTTCAAATTTAATCTTGGCATTCCCCCATGTAGGTTTACAACTACTGAAGTCTGGGGTTGTGGAGTGCGAGATCCTAAACTTTGCTTCTGCACTATTTTCACACTCGAAATCTTAATCTCGATAGAGGTGCGCCCATATCAACTCCTGATGTGTATCCAAAAGACTGGAATTAGCCAGCATGAAGCCATCAATCTAAGATTGCAATAATGGATACTTCGGTCCCGCTCCAAAACCAGTCGCCCCGCGCATCTAGACCGCAGGCGAGCGGCAGGCTCGCTCAGTCGGCGCTTGATGAAGTCTGTTCGATCATCTACGCGCAGCGTTTCGTCGACGTACCTGCGGCGTTGGACCACCTGCACCAGCTGAACGCAGCGCACCTGCTGATGTTGCATGCCACCGGGATCATCGACGAAACAGCGGCTAGGACTTTAGCGGCCGAACTCCTTGCCATTCGCGAGTCAGGTTCTTCGTCAATCCCGATGGACACGAGCAAGGAAGACGTATATTTCAATTTCGAGGCTCACCTCATCGCACGTGTGGGCGAGCTCGTCGGTGGCAAACTGCACACGGCGCGAAGCCGCAACGAAATGATGGCGACAGCCGAGCGAGTGGCGGCCCGAGAAAGCCTTCTGCAGCTGATTGACACCATGCTCGACATGCTCGATACCTTGCTCGAACAGGCGCAGCGCCATGCTTCCACGGTGATGCCGGGCTACACGCACCTCCAGCCGGCGCAGCCAATGACCTACGGCTTCTACCTCCATGCTGTGGCCAGCGCGTTCCTGCGAGACATCGATCGCCTGATGGCCTGCTACCCGCGCGTCAATCAGTGTCCGATGGGTGGCGGGGCCTTTGCGGGAGTAACGTTTCCCATCGATCGGCAGGCTACTGCGCAGCTCCTGGGCTTTGATCTTGTGATGAACAACACCCTGGATGCCATCGCGTCGCGAGACTTCTCGTTGGAGATCCTCGCGGCCTTGCACATTTTTTCCCTGACAAGTAGCCGGGTCGCGCAGGACTACTACATCTGGGGCTCACAGGAATTCGGGTTATTCGATTTTCCCGACTCGATTGCCAGCACTTCGAGCATCATGCCGCAGAAGAAGAACCCGGTGGTGCTCGAGTACCTCAAGGGCAGAGCCGGACACGCGATGGGCGCTCTCTTCATCGCGTCTGCCGCCATCAAGGGCAGCGGCTTCAGTCATTCAGGCGATGCCAATCGTGAGAGCCTAACGGGGTTTAAGGCCTGCGTCAAAGAATGCCTTGACGCCGCAAAGCTGCTTCGGCTGATCTTTGAGCACGCGGCGCCGAAACCTGTGTTCATGAGGCAACGGGCCGAAGAGAACTTCTGCTGCGTCACCGACGTGGCTGACTTGCTCGTACGCGACGCCGGACTGTCTTTCCGGCAGGCCCACCATGTCGTGGGAAATGTCGTTCGAAAGGCCATCGAACAGGGTTTGACAGCTACAGGCATTACCTCCGACATGGTGATGCAGGCCGGCTTAGAAGTCCTCGGTCATCCCTTGATTATCAAAGGCAGCAGTCTGGAACAAGCGCTGAACCCAGATAACTGCGTGAGTGCGAGGCCCCAAGGTGGGCCCGATCCTGACACGACACGAGCCTCAATCGCATTGCTTCAACAAAGGACTCACCAGCTCAAACAGGAGACCATTGCTTGGGCCTGCAAGCTGGACAAAGCGCACAGTGCAGCAGAGCACCGGCTACGCCAACTGGCGCGCGTATGAGACTCACGTACCAAAGGCACTACTTACAGATTCCGCGCAAATCACAGGACCTGAACACCGAAGATCAGTTCGAACGATCGGCTCAGTACTCCACCCTCCCTAGTCACTTTGAAAGGTTGTCATGAATCATCTCGAAATGCGTCGCAATTTGCTCAGCATCGTGCTGGTTGCCGGGGCCGCAGCGGCATGCCCCGCGCTGGCCCAGCCAATACAGGCATCGGACTTCCCCAGCCGCGCAATCACAATCGTGGTTCCCTACCCCGCTGGAGGGGGAACCGACCGCATCGCAAGGTTGCTGGCGCAAGAGTTGGGCAAATCCCTGAATCAGACGGTCATCGTCGACAACAAGGCCGGGGGCGGCGGCGTGATTGGAACCGGCTTCGTGGCCAGGGCGCAACCCGACGGCTACACGTTGATGGTGACGGCCTCCGCGCACGCGGTCAACCCAGGGCTACGGGACGACTTGCCTTACTCGGTGAAGACGTCCTTCACCAACGTGGCACTCATGGCCGACGAGCCCGGCGTTCTTTTGACACCGCTGGACAGGCCTTTCAAGAGCCTGCAGGACGTTATCAACGCGGCCAAACGCAGTCCGGGTAAGCTCAGCTATGGCTCCACCGGCATCGGCACCACAACGCACCTAACGGGCGAATTATTCAAGAGCATGGCGCAGGTCGACATCCTTCACGTGCCTTACAAGGGCGGCTCGCCGCAGATGGCGGATGTCGTTGGCGGCCAGATCGATCTCGCGTTTGCCACCACGGGAACAGCGGGCGCTATGATCAAAGGAGGCAAGGTTCGTGCTCTGGCTGTCACGACCCAGCAGCGCGTGCCCACGCTGCCTGACTTGCCGACCTTCGACGAAGCGGGCGTGAAGGGCTACTCGGCAGCCCTGTGGTACGGCGTCTTCGGGCCTGCCGGCCTGCCACCGGCGGTCGTCGCCAAGCTCAATGCGGCGATCGTCAAAGCGATGCACTCGGATGCTGTCAAAAAGCCGCTTGAAGATTTCGGTTTCACAGTGCGCACCCAAGGTGCGGCGGAGTTTGACCGATATGTTAACGATGAAGTCGAGCGCTGGGGGAAGATCATCAAGGCGAACAACATCAAGCCGTAGATGATGACGCAGACATCGGACGGGCTTGTCATCCCGGAGGATCCGTTCGGCGATGGACTGCATAGGTTCGGCTGCCGCTTGCGCGCGGGGCAGGTCTCGATTCAGGGCGCTCTGTCGGCCTGCTTGGCGCGCGCCGCGCTCCTGAATCCGATGCTCGGCGCTTACGTTCAGGTTCTGGCTGGCAGCGCTATGGCCCAGGCTAGCCATTTGGACAGCCTCCTGCAACAGCGCATCGACCTGGGCCCGCTGATGGGCGTGCCGGTCGCGATGAAGGAGAACTTTTTCGTCAACGGAGCCGACTGCCGTGGTGGCACCCCGGTGGACGTCTCCGACATCCTTGCGTCCGAAGGAGAGTTCATCGCCGCGTTGCGGCGCGCGGGTGCTATCGTCATCGGCATCACCGCCATGTGCGAACTGGCCATGGGCGGGGTCGGCATCAACCTGTTCCGGGGCACGACTCGCAACCCGTGGGACAGCCGAGTCGCGCGGGCCTGTGGTGGGTCGTCCAACGGGTCGGCAGTAGCGGTGGCTGCTGGGCTTTGCGGGTTCGCTGTGGGCACCGACACCGGCGGATCGGTGAGGTCACCCGCGGCGTTTACAGGCGTCGTCGGCTACAAGCCGACGCAATCGCTGTGGAACCGCGATGGTGTGCTGCCATTGTCGGAATCGTTCGACGCCATTGGCACGCTGGCGCGGTCCGTTGAAGACACACGGCTCATCTGCTCTGTTCTTGCGACCGCTGTGGTTTCACCTTTTGGGACCTCGGGCCAATGGCGGATCGGGTATGCGGTCGACGAATTCGAGAGCTGTGCCCCTCAGGTGCGTCAGGCCATCGACAGGGCGATAGTGCAGCTAAGGCGTCTTGGGGCCGAGTTCGTGCCCCTTTCGATGCCTCCCGCACATTCGGTGGACGCGTTCTACGAGCAACGCCTACGCCGCGAATTCTTTTCGGTTTACGGACAGAGCCGTTTCGACATCGAGCCCAGGCTTGCCAATCCCGACGTTGCTGGCAGAATCGCCCGCATGCGACAGGAAAACCAGACCGAGCCGGGCCACGAATCTCTTGACACGATGAGCATAGCGGAATCAATATTCAGCCAATGCGATGTGCTGATGCAGCCGACAAAGTTTCATCTTGCCCCGACTTTGCCCCAACGTGGCGATGCGCAGGCACTGCTCAACATCGCCGAGTTGTGCAAGGGTCCGACGCGGCTGGCGAACGTGTTCGGACTATGCGCCATCAGCTTGCCGGTGCTCGAGCCAGAGTCCGGGCTTCCCGTCGGTTTGCAGTTTTCATGCGCGCCGGGTAATGACCACAGACTAATGGACTTTGCCGGCCAGGCAGAGTCTGCGATCGGTGTGATGGCCGCTGCGCCTGTGAGTCGATTCCTGCGAGCTGCGCAGGTTGGGGTGACACGTCGCTGGCAAGGCCCCGACCCGTCCCAGCGCACCAGCGAGGAAGGTCATGCCCACTGAACTGCCAACCGTCGGCGCCGAGATGCTGTTCAACGAGATTCGGGCCTTTCGCGCCGTCATGCGGACGGGCTCGATGACCCGCGCGGCAGCCACACTGCACATGTCGCAGCCCAACATCAGCCGACTTGTGTCACGGCTGGAAAACAAGACCGGGCTGGCCCTGTTCACCCGCATCCCCGGCAAGCTGGTGCCGACCTTGGAAGCGCACGTGCTGTTCCAGGATGTGGAGCGACTGTTCGTCGGGCTGGAGGGGCTTGAGGTTTCGGTGGAAAACATCCGCAAGTTCGGTAATGGCCGACTCCGCATCGCGAGCGTGCCTTCGTTGTCTTACAGCCTGCTGCCCAAGACGATCGCCCGCTTCAACGCGCTGACACCGGATGTGCCGATCTCAGTACACACCGACAGCACCTCCATGGTGATGCAGTGGGTGGGATCGCGCTTCTGCGACTTCGGCCTAGTGTCTTACCTGGACGACGCAGCCATCTTGACGCAACCGACCGACGTCATGGTGGAACGCACGTTTAACCTCGAGGCCGCTTGCATCCTGCCGGCCGATCATCAATTGCGACACAAGACGGTCATCCGTGCTGAAATGCTGACTGGGATGAGCTTTGTGTCGATGGCGTCCTCGGATCCGTTGCGGGCGAAAGTGGATCAGGCCTTCCAACCCAACGATAAACGCAGGCTGCTCTATGACACGCCGCATGCGGTCACGATCTGTCGGATGGTCGGGCTGGGGCTGGGAGTAAGTATCGTCAATCCGCTAGTGGCTATCGCGACCGATCATATCGGCTTGTGCATCAGGCGTTTCGAGCCATCCATCGTCTTCGCCAGCCACGTGGTCGCTCCCCGGCACCGCCCCGAGAGCAGACTGGTGACGCGCTTCTTGAGCGTCATGGACGAAGTTCTGGCCGAGGATCTCGCTGCAGTCAATGCGGTGATGGCGACTGAATGAGGCACATGGTCTTCGGGGCTATGCCTTGCCAGAAGTTGCCAGGGTCGTGAACTGCGCTTCATTCGCGTATCCGGGAGTAAGGCACGAGTAGCCCGTGCCCCAGGATGAATTAGAAATTAAATCTCAATCTTTTGAATGAC
>JBBAOE010000063.1:0-5839 GCA_040401595.1 Burkholderiaceae bacterium | reverse complement strand
CGAAAAAACTCATCGGGCGGCGCCTCTTCCAGAATCTCGCCATCCGCCATAAACACAACCCGGTCTGCGACGGCCCGCGCAAACCCCATCTCATGGGTCACGCAAACCATCGTCATGCCGCCCTCAGCCAGCCCAATCATTGTGTCGAGAACTTCCTTGACCATCTCTGGGTCAAGCGACGAGGTTGGCTCGTCAAATAGCATCAGCATTGGCTCCATGCACAGAGCCCTGGCAATGGCGGCACGCTGTTGTTGTCCTCCAGACAGTTGCGCTGGGTACTTGTTGGCTTGATCGATGACACGAACGCGCTCAAGGTACTTCAATGCCAAAGCCTTGGCCTCTGCCGCTCCCAGGCCTCGGCTCTTCATCGGTGCCAAGGTGCAGTTTTCCACCACCGTCAGGTGCGGGAAAAGATTAAATTGCTGAAAAACCATGCCCACTTCGCGCCGTACGGCATTGGCATCCTGCTTCGGGTTGTTCAAGCTGATGCTGTTAACGATCACCGCGCCATTCTGAATGGTCTCAAGGCGATTGATGCAGCGGATCAGCGTAGATTTTCCTGAGCCGGACGGTCCGCACACGACGATTCGCTCCCCCGAGCGAACCTCCAGATTGACGTTCTTGAGGGCCTGAAATTTTCCGAACCACTTGTCGACGCCCTGCATCGAAACGATGATGTCTTTGCTAGCTGCGTTCATGTTCGACGATCTTCCCAGTCAGTAGGGGATGCCTTCCATCTTCGCTGGGAATTCCGGAAGATCGGCCAGTAGCCACTTGCGGCTGATCGCGTTCAACTGCCCGCTGGTCTTGACTGCATCGACAAAGGCATTCATGTAATCGAGCATAGCCTTGTCGTTCAGGCGCATCGCGATGCCTTGGTATTGCGTTTGCAAGACCATCTTATATTCGAAGTCGTTGCCGGGCCTGATCTTGGTCATCGACGCGATGTACGTACTGTTGCCCCCCAACGCATCCACCTGCCCGGCGATGAAGGCTTGGATCGAACCCGCGTCGTCGTCGAAGCGTTGAATAATCGTGCCCGCGGGCGCGTTCTTGGTGATCACTGTGTCCTGGGCGCTGGCCTTCGCGGTGGCGACACGCAGACCCTTGAGGTCAGCATAGTCCTTGATATTCGTAGCCTTGCGGGCGACGATCGTGTTCTGCAGTGTCGCGTAGGGCTTGGAGAACTGCACCGCCTTGGCACGGTCCGCGTACATGCCCACCACCGCGATCAGCACATCGACTTTGCCGGTCTGCAGTTGCGCAATGCGGTTCGGGTTGGTCACGGGGACAAATTCGACCGGGACACCCAGGCGCGCGCCGAGCAGCTTACCAACCTCGATGTCATAGCCCGCAAGTTGGCTGCTGCCGTCAACAAAGCCCCAAGGCGCGTTATCTGTTTGGACGCCGACGAGGAGCTTGCCTCGCTTCTTAATATCATCGACACCGCTGGCGTAGGCGGTACCAGGCAGGCCCAGCAGCGGCAGGGCGAACGCGGCTAACGCAATGCTGAGAAGGGCACGCCGGGAAGAGCCGACGACTGAGCCAAGAATCGAATAGTGTTTCATTTCAGAGTCTCCTTATAGATTAATTGAACTTACGGGTAACCACCAAACCGGGCGACTTGTTACCGCCTCTTCTAATCTTCAGTTCCTTGCGGACAGTTGCCGCTCGAGCCGCGCACTCCACAGCGACAGCGGCCAACACAGCGCGAAATAGACGACCGCCACCACGCCATATGCCAACAGCGGTCGATAAGTTCCATTGGAAACAATCGTACCGGCGCGGGTCAGCTCGTGAAAGCCGATGATCGAGGCCAGCGACGTTCCCTTGATCAGCTGCACCAGGAAACCCACCGTCGCCGGCAGCGAAATCTTGAAGGCCTGCGGCAGCACCACATAGCGCATGCGCGAAAAATAGCCCAGCGAGAGGGCCCTTGCGGCCTCGACCTGGCCCCTGGGCACCGCTTCGATCGAGCCCCGCCAGATCTCTCCGAGAAATGCGCTGGCATGCAACGTAAAGCACAGGGCAGCCGCGCTCCATGCGTTGAGCTCGAAGCCGAGCAGTGCCAGGGCGAAATAGGCGACGAACAGCTGCATCAGCAGCGGCGTCCCACGAAACACGTCGATGTACAGAGAGGTCAACGCCCTCATCGGGCGAAACTGCGACGTACGGCACAGCGCCACCGCCAGCCCCCCACCGATGCCGCAAACGAAGGCCAGCGCCGACAGCCCGAAAGTGGCGCCCAAGCCCGTCAAGATAAACAGGATCTCGTTGAATGTGAACTCGCGAATCATGGCAATGTGGCGCTCAGGCCGGGTAGCGGAAACTCAGCCTGAAAACGCCCTTCAGGAGCCAGCTCAGAGCCATCGTCATCGCTAGGTAGAGCCCCGTCACGACGATATAAACCTCGAAGCTGCGGAACGATTTGGATTCGATGTGCTGTGCAGCCTGGGTCAGCTCGTTAGCCGAGATCGACGACACAATGCTCGAGGTCAGCAAAAGCAGGATGAACTGACTACCGAGCGCCGGATACACGGCGCGCAGTGCCGGCTTCAAGATCACGTAGCGGAAGACCTGAAACGGTGTCAGCGAGAGCGCCAGCGCTGCCTCGATCTGGCCCTTGTGAATCGAATCGATACCACCGCGAATGATTTCCGAGCAGTAAGCGCCGCCGTTGATGCCCAGCCCGATGATCGCGGCGGTCGTCGGGTCCATGCGGATACCAATGGTCGGCAGACCGAAGTAAATAATGAAGATCTGGATCAGGAAAGGCGTGTTGCGGATGGCTTCAACATAGACCTTCGCGATCCAACGCAGCGGAGCCGGGCCGACCCGCCGCACGAGCGCAACTGTCAGCGCAATAGCCATCGCGAGCGCGATCGCCGCGAGCGACATCTGCAGTGTCAACCAACAGCCCTTGGCCAGAATGTCGAACGAGGCAAGAACGACGGCAAAATCGAACTTGTAGGTCATGCCGCTCCCCCTAGCGGCGGCATGTCGATCCAGCGCCCCTCTCGACTCGATTGCTCGCAGGCCTCGACGAAAGCCAAGCCGCGCGCTCCCTCAAGAGCAGTGGGATAGGTCATCAACAGTGGGTCGGGTTCGACGCCATGCTCGTGCGCCGCCACGACCGACGAAAAATCGGCATAGATGTTTGAGAAGGCCTCGCGAAAGCCTTCTGGCTGCGGCATAGGTGTTCGGATCGAGTGACGAGCCAGCTCACTCAAATCATCGACGCCACGGTGATAGGTCAGAACCGGCCGATCCTGCTGCATGAACTGCAAGACATTGGGTTGCGCCTGCTCCCAAGACAGGCCACCGCAGTCGCCATATACGGCGATCGAAAAGACAT
Organism: Burkholderiaceae bacterium; assembly: GCA_040401595.1. Lineage (GTDB taxonomy): Bacteria > Pseudomonadota > Gammaproteobacteria > Burkholderiales > Burkholderiaceae_E > RFPW01. The sequence goes on along the minus strand of JBBAOE010000063.1, from coordinate 2,484 downwards.
TCGGCGCTCCGCTGGCAGCCTTGGTGGCCTGTATCGTTGCGCGAACATCGCCGTTCAGTCGGCCGACGACTACGGCACTGTCGGCGAATTGCCGCCCCTTCACGGCAGCGCCGGTATCGGCAAAGACGCTCGTGAAATGCAGGCCGGTGACGTACTCGGCAAGGTGGTGTGCGTGGACGCCGACGTCGAGCAGCAAGTGGGATGCGCCGCCGCGCTCGGGGTCCAGGCGCCAGCGCAGTTGCGGAGTCAGAGATTCAGGATCCTCTTCCAAAAGCTTGCCTAGGTTGCCTTGTGCATAGTTAATGTTGACTAAGTGCGGTCGCCCGATGCTGCCACTGGCAATCATTGCGCGAGCCTGGCGCACCATCGGATAGCCGGAGTAGTTGTAGGTCACACAAAGCAGTCGCCCCGTTGTCTTGCAAAGCTCGACGATATCCAGTGCATCGTGCAGCGAGTTTGCGAGGGGCTTGTCGCAGATGACGTGAAATCCTGCTAAAAGTGCTGCCACGCACAGTTCATGGTGCGAGTCGTTAGGAGTCATGATGGCCACCACTTGCGCACCATCGATGCGGCCGCGCTCGCCTTCCAGCAGCTCCGCTACTGTGCGATAGGGCCGAGCGATACTCATGCCCTGGCCTCTTATCAGCGCCCGTTCTGCGTCGGAGGATACGACCCCAGCAACCAAGTCATAAAGATCGTCGAACCGAATCGCCGTTTGGTGCACAGGGCCGATCATCGAGCCAGGCCCGCCGCCGATGATGGCTAAGCGGATGCGTCGTTGGTTGACGGTCGTCATGGCGTTTCCATAGATTTAGCTGAGTGTCGCTGTCTCGAGCACCACGGCCTCGCCCGAGCGATAAGACTTCAATGCCGCCTCGGCTAGCGTCTGGGCCTGTAGGCCGTCGAAGTGGTTCGCGCGGGGCTCGATACCTTTATCCACCATACGCACGAAGTCCTGCATTTCGTGCTCGTAGGCGGCGCGGTAGCGCTCGACGAAGGTCGACTCGGGGCTAGCCGACAGGCACCCCTCGCGCGTGCCACGAAGCATCGAGCCAGATCGGACGTTGTCGACGAAGAGGGTGGCCAGCGTGCCGAACACCTCGGCCCGCTGGTCGTAGCCATGCGCTGCCAGCCGCGCATTGTTGATCTGCGCGAGTTTTCCCGAGCGCGTGACCATCGTGATCATGGCCGAATCGATGTCACCGGCGCGACCGATACGCGGCTCGAACAGGCATCCACCGACAGCATAGACACTGTGTATTTCTTCGCCGAACAGGTAGCGGATCATGTCGAAATCGTGGATCGACTGGTCTAGGAAGAGCCCCCCCGATGTCTTGATGTACTCGTCGGGCGGAGGTGCCCAGCTGCGCGACGAGATAACGATCTCGAAGATCTCGCCGGCGTCTCCGCGACGGATCTCATCGTGCGCCTGGGCAAACCCGGGGTCGTAGCGGCGGTGAAAACCCATCATGCATCGCGCCTTCTTCGCGCTGAGGTACTCGACACAAAGCGCAGCCTCAACAAGGTCCATGCTGATCGGCTTTTCGCAAAAAACCGGCTTGCCGGCGTCCGCGCACTTGCGTAGCAATGCCGGGTGGGCGCTGGTCGACGAGGCTATCACGACACCTTTAAGTTGAGGGTCTTGGAACACGGTGTGCTCGCCTACGACCTGAGCTCCAACCACCTCGGCCAGCTGCGCAGCGAGCGTTGCATCGGGATCCACCACATAGGCTAGATCAACCAGCGGGTTGGCCGACAAGTTCCGCGCGTGGACCTGTCCGATCCTTCCGGCGCCGAAGACGGCCAACCTGATCATCCCGCGACGCCGATCAGCACAGCCAGTGTCATGCCGGCTAGCGCCAGGCTCAGCCTGACCAGGCCGCCTTGTAAGAGCAGCCGCCAGCTTTCGAGAACAACGGAAAAATCTAGCTTGTGCAAGGTTTTTTTCAGTTGGTGGGCGCCAAGTTGGCAGCCGATACGGCAGCGCGTAAACCCAGCAGATAGCTGTCTTGGCCAAAGCCGGCGATATAGCCTTTGGCGATGTCGGAGATCACCGAGTGCTGGCGAAATTTATCGCGGGCATGGTTGTTGGACATGTGGATCTCGACAATCGGACAAGTCAAGATTGCCAGCGCATCGCGCATGCCGTAGCTGTAGTGCGTCCAGGCGCCGGCGTTGATGACAACACCGTCTACCTTGTCCATATAAGCCTGGTGGATGCGATCGACCAGTGCACCTTCGCTATTGGTCTGAAAGTGCTGCACCGCCACGCCCAATTCACGCCCCAGTGTGCTCAGGCTTTCGTTGATTTGGTCTAGCGTGATGGTTCCGTAGAACTTGGGCTCACGTTTGCCAAACATGTTGTGGTTGATGCCGTGCAACATCAGAAATTTCTTCATAGGGACTTTCGTAGCTTGAGGGAATCGGATTTGCTATTTGCGGCTCATGCTCAGGCTCAGGGTCATCAAATCACCAAAGCGCGAC
>JBBAOE010000062.1:0-5946 GCA_040401595.1 Burkholderiaceae bacterium | reverse complement strand
CGCTGGCCGAGAAAGGTCTGCTGCGGCGCGAGCTGAATGTGGCTGACCAGCGCTCTCTGCTGGCAGTTCTGACTCGCCAGGGTGAGGCTTTTCTCAAGAAGCACTTGCCAGGGCACTGGGAGCGCCTAGAACGTCTGATGAGCGGACTGACAAAGGGGCAGCGGCTGCAAATGGTGTCACTCCTGAATCAGCTCAACGCCTCAATCGAGCATGAACAGGAACGCGAGCGTGATGCTGCTGTCGCAAAGAAAAAGGGCCGCACGCGTTCGCCTGCCGGCAGCCTCGAATTGGCCAAAGCCTGAAGCGGGCCTCGGCAAGCACATAGGAGATTTAGATGGCCGAAATCCTTGGCTTGGGACTGTCCCACTACCCGCCTTTATGCACATCCGACGAGATGATGAGTGGCATTTTGCGAATGACGCTGCGTGATACCGGCATTCCTGAAAATGAGAGGTCGCCACAGAACTGGCCAGCAGCCATGCGCGAGGAGTGGGGCGAAGATGAAGGGCGGGTCGCCGCCGGGCGCCACCGTACCGCGCTGGTTGAGCAGTTTAGGCGCGTTCGCCAGGCCCTGGACGACTTCAAGCCGGATGTTGTTCTGATATGGGGTGACGACCAGTACGAAAACTTCAAAGAAGACATCATTCCGCCCTTCGCCGTCTGCGCCTACGACGATATGGACCTCTATCCTTGGCGCCATGCCATGAGTTCGGCGATGACCTCTGGAAAACCAAACGCCTGGGGTGAGGGGCCCGAAAAGTTTTACCGTCTCAAAGGCCGGCGTGATATCGCAAAGCATCTGGTCACCGGCTTGCTCGAGTCCGGCTTTGATATGGCTTACGCCTACAAGCCACTGCATCATGAGAGCTTGGCACACGCATTCACCAATGCCATTCTCTACCTTGATTACGACCGTATCGGCTGGGATTACCCCACCATCGCTGTCCCGATCAACTGCTATGGGCGCAAGGTCATTTCAGCGCGGGGCTTTATCACCAAGGTTGAAGATAAACTCGATTTTGATCCTCCGGGGCCATCGCCCGCGCGGTGCATGGACATGGGCGCTGCTACCGCACGGATTCTGAGCGATTCTCCATGGCGTGTTGCCGTGGTGGCATCCTCCAGCTGGTCGCATGCTTTTCTCTGCGATCGAACCTGGCGCCTGCGACCGGATACCGTGGCAGACCGCCAGCTTTATCAGGCGCTGACCGAGGGCGACTACGGTTACTGGTACCGGCAAAAAACCGAAGACTTCGAGGCGGCAGGGCAACAGGAACTGCTCAATTGGTGTCCTCTGCTTGGTGCCATGCAGGAGCTGAAGGCAACCCTCAAATGGAGCAACTTCATAGAGACGCATATCTTCAATTCCAACAAGGTTTTCGCAGAGTTCCGGGCCGCGTGAAATGAGCACTTCAGCTGGACTTGTGATCGTCGGCAGCGGCCCAGCCGGATACACCCTTGCCAACCAATTGGCGTCTCTCGGTTTTTCCGGCCCGATCACTTTGGTCGGTGACGAGGCGCATCCGCCCTACGACAGGCCGCCGCTGTCCAAGGAGTTCCAGCTAGGCGACGAGACAACGCTTGCTCTGCAGCCCTCGCTGGCCCCCGGCGTTCGATTGTTGACAGGAAGCCGGGCTGTCGCGATCCATACCCAAGAGCGAATGCTTGAGCTGGCTGACGGAAGCCGGTTGGCATGGTCCCGGCTGGTGTTAGCCACGGGCACGCGGGCACGCCCCTTTCCCGGTTCTTCACTCAGCGGCAATGTGATGAGCCTGCGCACGCTGGACGATGCCCGTGAGATCCGGGCTCGGCTGCGGCAAAGTTCGCGTATCGCGGTCATCGGCGGCGGACCGATCGGCCTGGAGCTGGCTGCCTGCGCCCAACAACTTGGCATCACGACCACAGTGATTGAAGCGGCAGACCGATTGATGGCGCGCAGCGCGCCCAAGGCGATCGCCGAGCGCCTGCTGGTACACCATCGCTCGCATGGCGTGCAGGTGGAACTCAACGCACAAGTCACCCGTATCGACGAGGGCATGGTTTATCTGCAAGGCGGCCGCGCCGTCCCGGCCGATCTTGTCGTGGTCGGCATCGGCGTGTTGGCCAACGACGATCTGGCCCGCCAGGCAGGAATCGCCTGCGACGACGGCATCATCATCGACGGCTTCTTTCGAACAAACTTGCCGGATGTTTTTGCGATCGGGGATGTCACGCGCCAGCGCAACCCCATCAGCGGCAGTTTGGAGCGAATCGAAACCTGGTTCAATGCACAAGGCCAAGCACTCGCGCTGGCGCAGCACTTGGCCGGCGCTGGCGCTGCGGCCCCCTATGCAGAAGTACCCTGGTATTGGTCTGACCAGGGCAAGCTGCGTTTGCAATGCGCTGGTCTCGTTAAGGGAGAAATTCAGGCGAGCCGAGGCGAAGTCACCTCGGGTTTCCTGCACGGTCTGTGGTCTGACGGGCGGCTGGTCGGTCTAGCCGCCATCAATGCGCCGCAGGATTTCAACCTCCTGCGCCGGCAGATCGGCAGGGAAGATAGCATCACACCGGCGCAATTCATCGCGGGCGAATTTCGAAGCCTTCAGTTGTGCTCGCCGCCGGCAGGCGCACCGGATTCCCCCACGTCTGTGCAACCCGAGCAAGGGGGCGCAGAGCAATCGCTTGCCGGGCAAAGCGCTGGAATTGCCGCTTGCCCGCTGACAGAAATCGACGAAGGCGGTATTGGCAGCACCACCTTATTAGACGGTACCCGGGTCGCGATTTACCGGGTGCGCGGTGAGGAAGTTTTCGCCACAGATGACAGGTGCTCGCATGGCGCATCCTCGCTTTGCGACGAGGGAGCGCTCGAAGGCTATGTGATCGAATGCGGGCTGCACTTGGGCTCATTCGACATCCGCACCGGCAAGCCGGTTGCGACGCCCTGCACCAAGTCCATCCGGACCTACCCCGCCCACGTGAAAGGGGGCACCATCTGGATCGCCACCCAAGCTGCGAGTACCCAGACATGAAGCACTGCTGCGGCCTCATCGACGCCCACACCCACTGGATTCCGGAGAGCTTCCCCGCTTACTTCGGTACGCGCAAAGGCGTCGCCTGGCCGTCGATGGCGCCGGGAAACAACGCCTGCGACCGCCACGTGATGATTGAGGGGAAGATTTATCGAACGGTACCGGACACTTCCTGGGACGCTGACAAGCGTGCCGTTGAAATGGCGCAGATGGAAGTGACGCATCAGGTCGTGAGCCCGATGCCGGAGCTGCTCTCGTACTGGCTAGATGCCGAGGATGCCCTGTCACTCACCCGGTACATGAACGAGGAGCTGGCAGCCCTTCAGACGACGCACCCAGATCGCTTCACCTGTCTCGGCGCGGTCCCATTGCAGGATGTCGGGATGGCCATTCGCGAGCTGGAGCGCGCGGTCGTCGAACTTGGACTGGCGGGGGTGGAGCTCGGAAGCAACGTCAACGGCAAGCCCTTGGGCCACCCCGATTTCGAGCCCTTCTTCGCTGCGGCAGAACAACTGGGCACGGCCATTTTCTTGCACGCACTGCGGCCGGCCGGCATGGAGCGTCTGGTGGGCGCGGGGCTTGAGCAAGTGGTGGCCTTTCCCGGCGAGATGGGGCTGGCGGCTGCTTCCTTGCTGACCTCAGGCCTGATGGGTCGGCATCCGCGTCTGCGTATCGCATTGAGCCACGGCGGAGGTGCGCTGCCCATGATGCTGCCCAGGCTGCAGCATGCCTGGACCCAGATGCCGCATGTGCGCCAGTTGATGGAGCAATCACCCTTGGAAATGGCGCGCAGACTCTACGTTGACGATCTGGTGTACGACGGCACTGCACTGCGCTACCTGCTTGCGACCTACGGTGATACTCAAGTCATGGCGGGGACCGACTACCCCTTTGCCATTTTGGATAAAGAGCCGGCCAAACGTATCGACGAGCTGCAATTGGATCAAGCCACCGTCCGCCTGCTAAGGCAAGACAACGCCCTGCGCTGGCTGGCGCGCGAGAGATTTGGAACACCCTGAAACCTGCTTATAAAAATGGAGCCCTCTATGAACTCAGATGTGAAACATAGCGCAGCCGCTGAAGCCGTACGAGACGCACGTCGCGACCGCAAGGCCATCAGCCGTATTTCTGAGACACACGCCATCAGCGGCCTTGATGCCGCCTATGCCGTCGCTGAGATCAACACCCGGCACCGGCACGAGGCCGGCGGGCGCGTGGTGGGGATGAAGGTGGGACTGACCTCCAAAGCAGTGCAGCAGCAACTCGGCGTCGACCAGCCGGACTTTGGCATCCTGTTTGACGATATGGAGTTTCTCAACGGGCAGGACATTCCGATGAGCCGCCTGATCCAGCCCAAGGTGGAAGCTGAAGTCGCTTTCGTGATGGGCCGCGACCTGGATGTACAGGCCCCAACCTACGCGGAGTTCCTGAACAGCGTGGCCTTCGCGCTGCCTGCGATCGAGGTGGTCGACAGCGTTATTGCCGACTGGAAAATCACGCTGGTGGACACGGTGGCCGACAACGCCTCCAGCGGCCTGTTCGTACTAGGCGATCAGCCGATAACCCTGGGCGGCTTGTCTCTGGGTGAGATTGGCATGACCATGGATAAAAACGGCCAGCAGGTGTCCATTGGAACCGGCGCTGCCTGCCTGGGTCACCCCTTGCGTGCCGCCTTCTGGCTGGCCCGCACCATGGCGGCGCGCGGTACCCATCTGCGCGCGGGCCAGGTCATCCTGTCTGGGGCCCTGGGCCCTATGGTCCCTGTAGGTGCTGGGGACCTGATCACAGTCCGGATCGGGGCACTCGGTACGGTTTCCTGCCGACTGGCTTGAAATCGTCTCAATGCTGGGAACAGCGCCCTCGTCCGATGGCCCGGCGTTTGCAAAACGCATGGTCTTACCTTGGCGTGCAAAATGCGCCGCCAGGCGCTCGGATTCGGCAGCCCCTTTGCACCCGTTAGAAACTTAAAAGCGTTCTGTGAGCCTACTGCCTGCGCTAACACCAGATATCGTCCTCGGTGGCTCGCTTGCCCTGCTTTCCATGCTGACTTATGGCAGCTGCATGGTGCTGATTTCCGTCGGCATGCGCAATATGCGCAGCGAACCCGGATCGCTGCTGGCTGCTGCGGCGGGCGTCCCGATCGGCTTGTTGATTTCGTCGTTTCAGCTTTTCTGGGGCGGCGTTGGTCCGGGCTTTAACGTTTGGTCGGTGACGGCCTTCGCTTTGGCTGGCATCTTTTCCACCTACCTGGGTCGGTGGTTGGTTTTCAAGTCCATCGAAAGCATCGGCCCATCGGGTGCGTCGGCGCTGCAAAGTACCAGCCCGCTGCTGACAGCATTGTTCGCCTGGGTCTTTCTTGGCGAGGTGATCGGCTGGATGGGCGTATCGGGAATCACCTTGGCCATCCTTGGCCTCATGGCCATGAGCCGCGGCTTGCAAAAGCGTGCATCCGACCACGGTTCGGCTGAGGGAAAGGGACGGGTGGGCCACGCTATGTTGTCGGGCAGCCTGATTTTTGGAATTGCCTCGTCTGCTGCCTACTCCGGCAGCCATCTGTTTCGCGGCTCGGCGGTGCGCGTTTGGAACGAGCCTTTGCTTGGTGCCACGATTGGCGCGGCCGCAGGGCTTCTCGTTCTGTTGCTGGCGAGCCGTACCAAGCTAAAAGGTTACCGGCTTGAGATTTTGGCCAATCCTCGTGGAGCAGCTCTCTTTACTGGGATCGGCGTACTTCAGTTTATTGCGCAGTCGCTGGTGATTGCCTCGATGAAATACATCCCGGTCAGCGTGGCTGCCCTCATCTCCATGTGCACACCGTTGATAGTGATGCCGCTGAGCTACTTCTTACTGCGAAACCACGAAAAGCTCAACTGGGTGATGGCCCTGGGCATTTTCATCACGCTTTGTGGTGCGGCGATGTCGCTGCTGTTCGCTGGCCAGC
>JBBAOE010000061.1:0-6134 GCA_040401595.1 Burkholderiaceae bacterium | reverse complement strand
GTCGGCGCGGTGGCTCGGTTTTCGGTCGGCACCCACTCGGGCGCTTGTCAGTCGGGGACTCCAACACTCAGTTTGATCACACCTACTCAGGGCGGGAGCAGTACTTGCGTCTGAAAGTTTGGGCCTTACTCGTTCGGGCCTTAGTTCGTACAGACCCACCTTTGTAGAGGAAACACACCATGGCTCAATCCCCCAACGTCTCCCAACCCTCGGGCCAACCCTCGGGCCAACGCCCACCTCAAGCTCCGTCACACGACGCTTCTAAAACCGCCTCCCCAGCGCCTGCAAAGAGCCCCTCCCAAACCCCTCCACAAGCCCCTTCGCAAGGGGCAACACAAAACCCCTCTCAGGCGCCTTCAAAAGGCAATCCCCAAGCCCCGTCACACTGATTGAAACGCCGGCATAGCCGGCCATCTCCTTAGTTCAGGAACGCCGGGGGTAGCCCCGGCGTTTCCTTTTGTTGACCTTCCATCGCCAGCCAGCCCGAAGTCGGTGAAACAAAAGTCGGTGATCTAGCTGGCGTTCAGGTTTACAAGGTCAGCAGGGGCAACCTGCCCGGCCGACTTACCTACCGGTTCCCTTGATGACAACACACTCAAATTGTTGATAGTTGGTCCACACAAGACTTTCTACCGAGACCTCAAGGGCCGCAAACACTGAAGTGCACCATTCGACACACCTGCAAAGGCATTGATCGGATTGGAGGTCGGCGTGTGCTGCCGCAAAACGGTTCGCACTGGTTTCGGGAGAACAGAGATCAATACAGGATTGAACTGCCCCCTGTTCATCACCCTGTGGGCGAGGCGGTGGCACACGCAAAATGGCACTGTTCCCCCGTGTCGCGGGGCTCGCGCAAATGAAAACGCTGAACCACGAGCGGTCAGGCGTTATGGATTGGTAGTGGGCAGGCGACTGGTATCGAACCAATTCTCTGAACGCCTACCATGCTAAATGAGTTCGCGCGTGTCGAGTCGGGAGTAGGTGTTGCCCTCCAGATGGCTCGATGCCCATGACAAATCGATCAGTAACCGATGGAGAATGGTGCGGCCATCGCTTCCGACAGGTTCGTCGCCGTCGGCCGTTCTGCCCATCTGGTGTAATTGGCGGCGCAGCGACTCAGAAAGATGCCAAGTCTCATTAGGACGGTAGGCATCCAGAAAATCTCGCTGATACCCTAACGTCTTGACCTTCCGCATCCGTGTATGGTCAGGATCGCTACAGCAGCGATTGCCTCTAACTGTCATTGAGCTCAGAAAAATAAAACGGAAACCGTAGCTCGGTTGCGCGCTTACTAAACGCCAAGGTACCCTGCAAGACAGTCAGGCGCTTGCCCAAAAATTTAGGCGCTCTCTTAACCGCAACCCCGAGAGCCGAAAATGGCGCAAACAACCCTGACGCAAGCCGGCCAGGAATTTGGCACCGAGGGCAACGACACCATTCTCGGCAGCAACGGTAATGACTCGATTCACGGGTTGGGGGGCGACGACTTACTCGAAGGGAATGCCGGCGACGACATTTTTAATGGCACTGCCGGCCTCGGTCGCTACCCGACCTCGGGCAACAAAACGATCCGCGGAGGCGCAGGCAATGACCTGATTTTTGACGGCTCGGGCAATGATTCGATCGATGGCGGCGCCGACAACGACACGATTTATTCGGCCAGCGGAAGCGACACCATTGCGGGGAGCGATGGCGACGACTCAATCAATGGCATCAAAAGCGGGGCCGGATATTCAGCGCCCTCGAGCACTGGTACAAAAGTAATCTACGGCGAGGGTGGTCAAGATTTCCTGCTGGGCGGCAGCAACGCCGACACGATTGACGGCGGCAGTGGCAACGACACCCTCTATGGCCTCGCGGGAAACGACTCTCTGTTGGGCGGCGACGGCAATGATTTCTTATACGACCAGGGCTCGACGAGCGGCAGCAATACCCTAAGCGGCGGCGCCGGCAACGACACGCTCGATGTCTACACCAGCACCGGTGCAAACCGTCTCGACGGCGGCGATGGCAACGACACACTCAACGGGGGTTCTGGCAACGACACACTCTTGGGTGGCGCGGGCAATGACAGTCTCAGTGCCGACGCGGGCAACGATTCGCTCGACGGGGGCGACGGCCAAGACACGCTCTACGGCGGCGTTGGCAATGACGCGCTGTCTGGAGGCGCCGGGGACGACACACTCTACGACCAAACGGGCGGCAGCGACACCCTGCTGGGTGGTGACGGAAACGACCGCCTCGACACCTACAGCGGTTCTGGGTCCGATTCATTGGTCGGCGGCAACGGTAACGACACCCTCATCAGTGGTGACGGTAATGACACCCTCGACGGCGGCACCGGCGTCAATCGTTTGCAGGGCGGAGCGGGTAACGACCTCTATGTCGTATCCAGCAGCCAAACCCACCTTTCGGATAGCGGCGGCAGCAGCGATTCGGCGACGATTTCAGTCGATTTCTTCAAAGTCCCCAGTTTCATTGAAAACGCCAGTTACGGCTCTGGTGTCCAAGCCCTGCCCTACTGGATTGCCTCGCTGCTGCCTGACGAGGCGAATGGAGATTACTTCAAGGATTCCATTTATTCCGACCCAGTTTCAGGGGAAAAAACGGTTTATTACTATTTCCCCAGCAGCCTGCCAAGCTACGACACCAGCGCCGACCATGGCCTTGGCTACAGCCGTTTCACCGATGCGCAAAAAACATTTACCCGGAACACACTTAGTTACATTTCCTCGGTCGTCAGCTTAGGGTTTATTGAAACCACCGACGCCTCGATCGCAAGCACCCGCTTCACGATCGCGTTTGCCAACAACACGCAAACGGGTTCAGCAGGCTATGCCTCCTACCCTAGTGACGCGTCCGACGCCACGCTAGGTTCCCCGGTTGGCGGCGACTTTTTCCTCGCCAATGCGATCGGGGGAGGCCCAACGACTTTGACGGATGGCACCTACTCGGCGCTGACCGTGATTCACGAACTCGGCCACGCGCTGGGTCTCAAACACCCGGGCAATTACGACGCCGGTGGCGCCACGCCCCCCGGGCCGTTTCTCGGCTCGACGGAAGACCGGTCCGAGTGGACAGTGATGGCCTACACCTCAACTGCTGCCCAGTACCACGCCGTCTTCCGCGAGCTCGACCTCGCAGCGCTACAGTATTTATATGGCCCCAGCGCAAGCGCGAACAGCAGCACCAATACCTATTCGATCGACGCCAGCGTACCCAACTTTATTTGGGATGGCGGCGGGCTCGATCTGATCGACGCGTCGGCGGTTAACCAAGCGGTGACGATTTACCTGGCCCCGGGCTACCAAGGCTTTGTTGGAAGCGCGGCGGCATCGCTTATCAGCGCAGCGGGGCAAATTACAGTCAACTTTGGAACCGAAATTGAAGACCTCCAGGGCACGGCTTTTGCCGATTCACTGTCTGGCAATGAGCTAAACAATTCGATCCAAGGCGGCGCAGGCAACGACACCATTTCGGGTGGAGCGGGTAACGACACACTCGACGGGGGTCTTGGATCGGACGTACTTCGCTTTAGGGGCAATTCGGCAGATTATCAAATCATTTATGTTGAAGCGACCAATGCACTGACCATTCAGGACAGAACATCCGGGCGCGATGGCCTCGATACAGTTCTAAATCTCGAAAGCTTTGCATTTGCTGACCAGACACTCAGCTACACACAAGTTATCACGACGGCACCGAGCGACACCACACCACCCACAATCGCCATTTCGAGCAATAAAGCGAGCCTCGGTCTTGGCCAGACCACCACTCTGAGCTTCACGATCAGCGAATCCGTTACCGATTTCGTCGTCGGGGACATAACGGTGTCGGGCGGCACGCTGAGTAACTTCACCGGCAGCGGCACGAGCTATTCGGCCACGTTTACGCCGACCATCAACAGCACAACCCCTAGTGTGGTGAGCGTGGCGAGTACCAAGTTCTCCGACGCGGCGGGGAACTTTAATGTGGACGGCGCGGACGCCAACAACACCGTCACAATGACGGTTGATACGCGGGTTGGGGATATCACCCCGCCAACCGTTTCGGTCTCGGCTGACAAGACGGCGCTGCTGACTGGGCAGACGGCAAACCTGTCGTTCACGCTGAGTGAGACTTCGACCAACTTCAGCGCCGGAGATGTCGAGGTCTCGGGCGGCACGCTGAGTAACTTTGCGGGTAGTGGTACTTCTTATACCGCCACCTTCACACCCGCAGCCAACAAGCGTGAGACCGCCAAGGTTTCGGTCGGCAGTGGCACCTTTTCGGATGCCGCGGGTAACGCCAACGTCGATGGTAACGACGGTGACAACACGGTCCTGCTGACGATCGATACGATGGTGAATCGTGCACCGACCGCAAGTGGCGCAACGGTCTCGGGCCTGCAGGACGCCTTGGTCGCCATCAGCGCCGCCGCAATCGGGTTTCGTGATGCGGACAAGGGCGACTTACTGCGCTCAATCACCATCACATCCCTGCCTGCCAAGGGTTCGCTGCTCTTGGGCGGCAGCGCGGTAAGTGTGGGGCAAGTGATTTCAGCCGACGACGTCAACGGGGGATCGCTCGCGTTCAAGGGCGCCGCCATGCAAAGCGGGCTTGGCTATGCGAGCTTTGGATTCAAGGTCAGCGACGGACGCACGCTCTCTAGTTCAGACGCGAAAGTCACTTTTAACCTAAAGGCCGTGAACTACGCGCCCGTCGTAGCCAACCCGATTGCTGACCAGCAAGTCTCTGAGGGACAAGCGTTTACGCTGAAGTTACCCAGCAATACCTTTACCGACCTCGAGAGCCCAGTACTGAGTTATTCGGCTGCGCTCAGTTCAGGCAAGCCGCTACCCAAGTGGCTCAAGTTCGACGTCAAGACCGCCACGTTTAGCGGCACTCCCAGTGAGCTTGATGCTGGGGTTGCCAGTATTGCGGTCAAAGCAACCGACGCCGGCAAAGCCTTTGTCACGGACAGCTTTGATCTCACCGTGCTCGACATCAACCGTGCACCTGTTGCCAAGGCGCTCACGACCACACCCAGCGCCACCGAAGGTAAGGCGTTTACCTTTGCGTTTCCCAAAACGACCTTTGTCGATCCTGATCGCAGCGATGTCTTGACCTATAGCGTAAGCGGCGCACCGGCGTGGCTCACGATCGACCCACTCACGGGCAAACTCAGCGGCACACCCAACTATGCGGCTGCGGATACGGCAACGATCACGGTCACCCTGCAAGCGACCGATAAACAATCCCTCTCTGCCAGCACACCGCTCACGATCAAACTCGTGAACGTCGCCAAGATCCTCGGCACGGCAGACAACAACACGCTGATTGCTGGGGCGGGGGCCGACAGCATCACAGGCCTAGCGGGCAATGATGCGCTCAACGGCGGCGCGGGCAACGACACCTTGGTGGGCGGCCTGGGGGACGATCAGCTCACCGGTGGCGACGACCAGGACCGCTTTGTCTTTGAGAGCGCGATCAAGAACGGCGGTAACGTCGACACGGTGACGGACTTTGTCAGTGGCAGCGACAAGATTGCCTTGGCGGGATCGATCTTTACCGCCTTGCGCAGCGATACCGATCTGAGTGACAACCTGTGGCTCTCGACGTCGACCAGCCCTGCCACAGCTCGATCGAACTTGGTGTTTGATCCGCAGTCGGGGGTCCTGAGCTATGACCCCGATGGCTCAGGGCCTGCCACCTCGATTGCGATCTGCACGCTGGTGGGCGTGACGAAGCTCGTGGCAAGTGATCTCGTGATGTTCTGAGCGCAAGCGCGTAACTCTTGTCAGGAGGCGCGTCGCCAGCCAATCGCATGGCGGATGGCTCGCGGCTTCTGAAGCCCCTCGGCTGTTTGAGCGGTTTGTTTGAAGGCCCGCCGAACGAACAAGTACAGGTCAGTGGGGGCAGTGGAAGACGGCTAATACGATGTTTTAGCCTGATACGCACGGTGCAGAGCGTGTGAAGTTGGCTGCGTTGTGCAGCCTGTGCTGCAGCGTCACAAGAGCGTTTTCTTGGTTTAGTTCAACGCTCGACCGTGCAAGACTGTGTTGACTGCACGGTGACTGCAACGCTTTGCAGGCAGCGTGGGGAATCCGTGGTGGCCAAGGGCGGAATCGAACCACCGACACGCGGATTTTCAA
>JBBAOE010000060.1:0-6154 GCA_040401595.1 Burkholderiaceae bacterium | reverse complement strand
GCGTTATTGCCGATGTTGTAGACCCGCCAGGGGGCTTTGCTGGATCCCGGGTCGGGATGGTCGCCCGACCATTGTTCGTTGGGCGGGGCAGGGCGATCGAGAATACGCACTAGGCCTTCGACGATATCGTCGACATAGGTGAAATCGCGCAGATGATGGCCGTAGTTGAAGACCTGGATGGGCTCGCCTGCGAGAATCGCTTTAGTGAATTTGAAGAGCGCCATGTCTGGGCGGCCCCAGGGTCCATAGACCGTAAAAAACCGTAATCCGGTGGTTGGCAGTTGGTATAGGTGACTGTAGGTGTGTGCCATCAGTTCATTGGCCTTCTTGCTCGCAGCATAAAGGCTTAGCGGATGGTCCACGGTGTGGTGTACCGAAAACGGCATGGTGGTGTTCGCGCCGTAGACGCTGGAACTACTGGCGTAAACCAGATGCTCCACGCCATGGTGGCGGCAGCCTTCCAGAATATGAGCGAAGCCCACGATATTGCTGTCGATATACGCCATCGGATTGTCGATGGAATACCGTACGCCGGCCTGTGCGGCCAGATTTACCACCCGTTGGGGTTTGTGCTGCGCGAAGGCTGCTTCAATGGCGCCACGGTCGGCCAAGTCCGCGCGAAGGTGAGTGTAGTTCGGATGGCTCGAGAAACGGGCGAGCCGCGCTTCTTTGATCGCTGGGTCGTAATAGTCGTTATGGTTATCAAGCCCGATGACGGTGTCCCCACGTTCGAGCAATCGGAGCGTGAGGTGGGACCCGATGAATCCAGCGGATCCGGTGACAAGAATTCGTTTGGATGTCATGTTGGATTCAAGTTGTGCAAGCGGTAGTTTGCCGATTGCTTGAGTTTAGTTCACCGGCAGTTTGCGCACGCTCCCTGGTGCCACCGCGACCTTCACCTGCCGGGCCAGCATCTCAATCAAGACGATGACGCGCTTCTCACCCTCCGCGATTTGAAAGACGGCCTCTAGACCCGCGAAGGGGCCATCGAGCACCGTCAGTCGCTCGCCCGGGGTGAAGTGCTCCGCAGGTGCCGATCGAAAAGTGGTTTCGTGTTTGCGCAGGAAATCGATGACGCGTTGGTCGACTTTGGCGGCCTCGACCCCAAACCGAACCAGGCGGCTGACGCCCATGGTTGATCGGATCGGTCCCCAGTCCAGGCCCTGCGGGCCGATATCGAGCTGGATAAAGAGGTAACGCGGGAAAAGAGACTCCTCAACCGTCGTCAATTTGGCGCGGCGGATTTTCTGCACCGGAAACATCGGTAAGTAGCAGGGATAGCCCTGGCGCTCGAGGTTCTCCAGTGCCCGGCGTTCTTGCCGTGGTTTGGTATGAATGAGGTACCAGTGAATTTGCGCAGGGTCTGGTGCCAGGGTCCCCGGCGCGGCAGGCTTCGTGGGCGCAGACGGTTGCGTTCCTGGCCCGGCTAAACTGCCCTCAGGAATCGCAATCATTTAGACGCCCGAGCGCTTAATTTCGTGAACAACTTCGGACCCAGCCTCGGGCTCGACGTTGCGTTCGTTTTTGCGTTCCAGGTAATCCCGATAAGCCCGCCCAATACCCTCGCGCAAGCCAACCGATGGTGCCCACCCCTGCGCCCTTAACCTGCTGGAGTCCATGAGTTTGCGCGGAGTTCCATCCGGTTTGCTGGGATCAAGGACAATCTGGCCAGTAAATCCAACCACTTCCGCCACGGTCTGGGCGAGTTCGAATATGGTGTGATCCTCGCCGCTACCAACGTTCACGAGCGGTGCGATGTCCGGATCCCCCCCGCGCTCTGCGACGCCCAAGAGGGCATCGAACGCGGGTTCAGGCAGGCGCATGAGATGCACGCAGGCTGCGGCCATGTCGTCGCTGTACAAAAACTCCCGTCGCGGCGTGCCCGTGCCCCAAACGACCAGCGTGGGTTGTCCGGCGAGCTTGGCCTCGTGGGCTTTACGAATGAGCGCGGGCAACACATGGCTATTGGCCAGATCGTAATTGTCGCCTGGGCCATAAAGGTTGGTGGGCATCGCCGCCAGATACCGTGTGTGGTGCTGGCGGTTATACGACCAGCAGAGCTCGATGCCCGCGATCTTTGCCAAGGCATAGGGGCGGTTGGTGGGCTCGAGCGGTCCGGTCAGCAGCGCGGCTTCCTGGATGGGTTGCGGAGCATGCTTCGGGTAGATACACGAAGACCCCAAAAACAGAAGGCGCTTCACACCGGCGCGCCACGCTTCGTGAATGACGTTGGTCTGAATGGCCAGATTGTCCCGAATGAAGTCCGCTGGGTAGGTGTTATTGGCCAGGATGCCGCCCACGCGAGCCGCCGCAAGAAAAACGTGGTCGGGGCGCTCAGTGTCAAAAAACGCGCGCGTCGCGCTGGCGTCTGTGAGATCTAGCTCGGCATGGGTTCGTAGCAGGAGGTTGTGGAAACCCTGCGCTTGCAGCACGCGCACCAGCGCCGAGCCCACCAGCCCACGGTGACCGGCGACGTAGATGCGGTCGGTGAGGGTGAGAGCGGGTGGGCGTTCCGTCATGGCTTGATGGTGCTCAAAGATTGGGGGAAAGGCAACACGTGTTGCCCAAGCCAGAAAAAGGTAGAATTGGTTGCGCCCGTGTAACCAATGTGAAACGATGGGGGATGAGAATCGTCATCGACACTTGTGTTCTGGTTGCCGCCGCCCGATCGAGAGTCGGCGCGAGTTTCGCATTGATATCGTCGCTTCCGGATTCACGTTTCCAGGTGGCACTGTCTGTGGCGCTCTACACCGAATGGCAGGATGTGGTCTGCCGTCCCGAACATCTCCCAGCAGGCGCCAAACCATCGTCGGCGATGGCTTTTTTGCGTTACTTGGCATCGATTGCTCATCTTCAAGACATACATTTTCTCTGGCGTCCTTTTTTGAGAGATCCGGACGACGATATGGTGCTGGAGTGTGCTGTCGCCGCCGGGGCCCAATTCATAATTACCCATAACATCAGGGATTTTCAGCGGTCCGAGCAATTGCACGTTCGTGCCTTGACGCCGCGAGCGTTCCTGAACCACTTGAGAGACCTGTCATGACGGCACTCACGATTCGCCTACCTACTTCGGTCCATCGCAAGGTCAAGGAATTGGCGTTGCGTGAGGAGATTTCACTCAACCAGTTCATCGCCAGTGCCGTTGCAGAGAAAATGGCTTCAGTGTTGACGCTGGATTATCTGAAGACCGAAGCCGCGGAAGGACGCCGGGCCGACTTTGAACAATTCTTGTCAATGGTGCCCGAGGTACCGGTCGATGAAGCGGATCGCTGAGCGACAGTGATTCGAACCACGCTCGGGCGCAGGATACCCAATTTAGGATTCTGGTCGTAGGGCGTTTGGGCCACCTCCGCATCAGGTGCTTTCTATGTCAAAGAGATTGCTGCACACAGTGCCCGCTTTGGCTTTCGGTGCAGCCTCTTTGACTTGGTTGAGTTGCGACTTGGTGAGTGCGCCGTCGTCGGCCTCGTATTGGGGCAGCAATTCGGTCAAACGCTTCCGGGGGGTGCGTGTCACGCCCGTTGATCTTCTATTCATGATGGTCATAAGCTGCATAACCATGCTGCTTAACAAGATCATCCCGCCGTGCACCCTTGAGGTCTTCGCGCATCATCTCGGATACGAGTTCTGAGAACGGCGTAGTCGGCGTCCAGCCCAGACGCTCGCGGGCCTTGGTTGGGTCCCCCAACAGGGTTTCGACTTCGGTCGGGCGGTAGTAGCGCGGATCGACCCGAACGATGACTTGCCCCGGGCGCATGGCGCTCTCAGCGGGTGCCTCGGCCACGGTCCCGGTCTCTTGCTCAGCCGTACCGTGCCAGTCAATCAGCACGCCCAATTCTGCGGCTGCGGTGTCGACAAAGGTGCGCACGCTGACCTGCTGACCAGTCGCGATCACAAAATCTTCCGCCCGTTCTTGCTGCAGCATCAGCCACTGCATTTCCACATAGTCCCGGGCGTGGCCCCAGTCGCGCAGTGCATCCAGATTGCCGAGGTACAGGCAGTCCTGCAGGCCCAGGTGAATGCGCGCGAGTGCGCGGGTGATTTTCCGGGTCACGAAGGTTTCGCCGCGCAGCGGACTCTCGTGATTAAACAGGATGCCGTTACAGGCATACATCCCATAGGCTTCACGGTAATTCACCGTGATCCAGTAGGCGTAGAGCTTGGCCACCGCGTAAGGGCTGCGGGGATAAAACGGCGTTGTTTCGCGCTGCGGGATTTCCTGCACCAAGCCGTAGAGTTCGCTGGTGGATGCCTGGTAAAAGCGGGTGGTCTTCTCACGCCCGAGGATTCGGATCGCTTCTAGCAAGCGCAAGGTCCCCAAGCCATCAACATTGGCGGTGTATTCGGGGGTGTCGAAGCTCACTTGCACATGGCTTTGCGCGGCGAGGTTGTAGATCTCGTCGGGTTGAACCTCTTGAACGATGCGAATCAGGTTGGTGGCGTCGGTCAGGTCGCCGTAGTGCAAATGGAGCCTGCGCCCAGATTCATGCGGGTCCTGATACAGATGATCGATGCGGTCGGTGTTGAACGACGATGCGCGACGCTTGATGCCATGGACCTGATAGCCCTTAGCGAGCAGGAGTTCAGCAAGATACGCCCCGTCCTGACCGGTGATGCCGGTGATGAGTGCGGTTTTAGCGGCGCCAGAGGCGGCACTTGCAGAGGCACCTGGGGCGGCGCTTGGCGTGACATTTTCGTTTTGCATGCGCCTATTTTACCCCGCACCGACCCTTTAGTTGCGCCCTTTGATCGGGGGCCGCACGTTCGGCGGTTGCTCGCCGAAAGGTCGGGCTTTCTGACCGCGATGGGTTCCCAGCGTGGACTCCCATCATGGGCTCCCATCCTGGACACCCATCGGCACCTACGCTTGATTTCGCGTGTGAACTTGCCTGTGATTTTGTTGTTGAGCTCGTTTGTGAACTTGTAACTGCTGGGTCGACCTCGTGATCTCCGTGCGCAATTGCACGGGCACGTACCCGGGTTCCCGATAGTTTCGCTGCTTTCCCGGGTGCGGACTTGAGTGCGCCGCGCATCGTTCATCAACCGCATTGTTCACAACAAGGACTCAAGCACTATGCAACGACCTGATGATGGTTTACCCGCGGCCCGCAGCGCTGCTTCTCTTACGCCTAATCCCATCCTCACTCGCACCCGCCATCGCGTCTCAGTCCTCGTGTCCGCGCTGGCGCTCCCCTTGGGCCTTGCTGCTTGCGGCGGCGGTGGCGGCGATGAAGTACCCGGACTCACGCTGCAGGTCACGCCCGCCAAGGGCGCCTTCAGTGTTGGGGCCAAGTGCGAGGCCTTTGATGGCGCGTCGGGCACGTTCCTGGTGGCATCCACGACCGATGTGGCGGGGAACTGTACGTTGCAGACTGGGCAGTTCCGCGGCCCGGTCGTTGTGCGCGTCTGTGGCGGCACGGGCGTGACTGTGTTTGATGAAACCCTCGCCACGCCTGCCAACGTCGCCTTGGGCGCGGCTGAATGTCTGGTCGGCGCAGCCCCGGCGATTCCCGCCGGCAATGCGCCGGTGATGGGCGTGACACCGCTCACCCACATCGCTGCGGTGGCCGCCGGGGTTGATCCGGCTGCGGCAAACCCGAGTGGCGGTAATGCGGCCGCGATCACCGCCGCCAATGCTCAGGTCAAAAATGCGATCCTGGGCTCCACCTTCACAGCCTTTGACATTCTCGATGTCCCCGTGCCCCCGCAGGCGGGTACGGTGATCGCCGCTGGGAGCACAAAAGGCGTGCAGTACGGTGCGTTTATTGCCGCCCTGGCGCAGTCGACGGCAGACCCGACGGGCGCGGTCAGTTTGATCGGTCGCGCGGCAGCGCTGGCGGCTGAATTCAAGGCCGGAGCCGGCAAGTTCACAACGAGCGTGACTGCGGTTGAGACGGCGGCGGCGAAGCTGCCTGCGGTCGCGACGAGTTTCTACGCGGCCGGATTCAGGGACTCAATCGTGGGCCTGAGCGCGGACCTGCGCCCGGATGCAAATGGCGATGGCACCCCCACCGTGCCGCCAGTCACACCGACCGGGGTGGTGGGCACGTCGTTGACCGGCGGCTGAGTTTCGTTCGATTGGCCTTCGTTGGGGCTTCGGTGGGACTTCTCTGACGCTTAATTGAGTTTTGGTTGCGTGTTGGTTGCGTGT
>JBBAOE010000059.1:6257-7587 GCA_040401595.1 Burkholderiaceae bacterium | reverse complement strand
ACTGATTTCCGAGTCCCCGCCCGACGGCCGGCTACATTTCGATAAGCCCTCGATCTTCACTACCTCGCAAGATCAGCACGATATCTTCTTCTTCACAACTGAACATGGACGATGGTTCAAGCAACTTCGATGGTTCAAACAACTTCGATGGCCCAAACATCCTCGACGACCACTCCAGAGC
The DNA here is from genome assembly GCA_040401595.1 of Burkholderiaceae bacterium. Classification (GTDB taxonomy): domain Bacteria; phylum Pseudomonadota; class Gammaproteobacteria; order Burkholderiales; family Burkholderiaceae_E; genus RFPW01. Next base: position 7,406 of record JBBAOE010000059.1, on the reverse strand, counting down.
TCGTCGTGCGCTCTCCTTCATGGATCGTGGCCATCACACGCCCGAACCATCGGTTTCCAGTCGCTTGGGAGCGACACAAGGCACAATACCCGTTCATCGAGAAGAGAGTGACTCCAAACCAAGAGCTTTCTCTTCCACCCACCCACCCCAGCGCGATGGCTCCAACGACCCCACCGACGACGCCGCCGAGGGGGCCCCACCTCCAGCCGACGTCTGGGACCTGGCCCAAGCTGAAGGCGCTTCTTTGCTCAGCTCACTGGGCCCCGAGAGACTCACCTCTCCCCTCTCTCTGGCCATCATCGTGGCCACGCTCATCACGACCTCCACGTTTGCCCCGAGGTACGTCAAGTGGGACAAGAGCTTCTCCAACTCGATCCCCGGTTTCGTCGAGCAGATGAAGGACAAGTACCCTGAGATCTACAACGAGATGGCCAACGTTCCCTCCCTTGCCGGCTCCGCAGCTCGCACCGCCTTTGTGGTGGCATACGAGCACATCAACGCCGTGTTTGGGGGACCAGGGGGCGCCAAGGAGATCTTCCTGGTGGCGATTGCCGTTTGGATCCTCCTCTCGGCCAAGTCCAACAAGTCCTCGTACCTCAACATGGTCCTCCGCATGTACTTGTGGGTGCCTACCATCGGACTTGATCTCCTCCGCGACGCTGTCACCAACGCCAGCCAGTGGTCCCGACTCCTGTCGAGCTCGGCCACGTGGCACTCCTTCGACGTCTACACCTCCCCGGGCATCCACCGCCTGGATCCCGCGCTCAACGCAAGCTCCACTACGACCGCGGTCTCTTGCATCCGCGCATGGCACGACCTAGTGTCTATCCTCATCTCTGCCATCTCCTGCACTGCCGATGGTCCGGAGCTCTCCGCCCTCCGGGCACAGCTCAAGCCTGGCGACGCATCCCACGTTCAACGTGACGACGAGCCCATCGTTGAGTACCTGTCCAGGATGCAGCTGGCCTTCAACCAAACGTGTGCCGACCTACGCGCTCTTGGCAAGGGCGCCGAGCTGCCCCACCCCAACGTGGCGCTGGTTGATATCGTCTCTGCAGGCGCACGTGAACTCATCCTCAAGACCTGCGATCGACTACTCCGCGAAGATGGCAAGGTGGCCGCCGACATCACCTGGACCCTCTTCCAAGA
>JBBAOE010000059.1:0-6157 GCA_040401595.1 Burkholderiaceae bacterium | reverse complement strand
GGAGCGCTACGACAAGTCCAAGGCAGACGGTACCTGCTCCAACTGCCTGCTCAAGCACAGGCTGAGGGACTGCCCCTACGACCGCTGCGATGGCCAACCCTGGAACCTGCCCCACAACTTCGGTGTAGCCGCCCCGGGCACTGGTGCCTCGTCTCCACCCGCTGATCCACCTGCTGTGGGACGCTCTGGTGTGGTGATGACCTTCTCCTCCATCGGTCTCTCAGAGGAGGCGCCCGCGATGGGGTGTCCCGCCGTCATCCGCTCTCCCCCGCGCACTCACACTGACTTCTATGGAAACACCTTTACCACAGGCCGCCTGTGCTCGGATTCGGACTCGGAAGAGTCCACGCTTGGGGACGACGTGGATCCATCATGGATCGACCCCGCTTTCGTCACGCCCAAGAGGCCCGATGGTACGAGCCCAACCGTGTCGGTAGAGTACTCCCCCTCACCCGTGCATTCGGTCGAGCGCCCCCATGCCACACGTGACATGCCTTCGGTCGAACCTCCGGTCGAACGTTTCTCACCTATCGATATCACCGATGCTTTCCATCATGCGTCACCTCCGGCGACCCTCCCCCGCCTCATGGGTCGGGTGCGCCCCGTGGATGGGCATCACATCGGTACTGCAAGCAGCACTACGACCTGGTTCGCCGCTGGTACGACAAGATCCCCTACGACCTGGTTCACCGCTGGTACTGCAAGCTCCCCTACGACCTGGTTCAACTCCGGTACTGCAAGGTCGCATACAACATCTTTGCTTTGGCTCCCCTTCGTCTGGCTGTACTCCGTGCTCGCCGCCCTGGTGGTGTTCACCGACCACGCTCTGACTCCTTTCTGGCGCGCTCGTGGGCGCACCCTCTACTTTGACGACTATGCCGACGCGGAAGGCAACGTCTATCCTCACGCCTCTCTGGCTGCCCGCTATGGCACGACAACTGCGTTCTTCCTCTCCCGCATCCTCTACATGCTCCCTCGTCCCCGGGGTGGCTACAGGGTAACCATGGCTGTCGTCCTCATGATCCTCCTCTCATGGCTTACTGTGCCCGCCGAGGCGCTGGCTGCCACCCACAACGTCTCCGACGCACTGCACTCAGCTTCCTCCCCTGTCGGCTGTCCGGGTCCCGCGACTAGTGGCAACGTGGGTGTGTTCAATGGCTTCCTCCCCTCCGGGTCACGACTGACCATTGGGCCCGACACATTCTGTGACGTGTCTATGATCGACCCCGCGAAGGTGGACCCCACCTGGCCCTCGCGCAAAGTGACTTCCCCAATGTGGCTCAATGGCATCGGAGGCACGGCCGCTCTGGACACGGTGGTACTGGTTCCAGTGCGCCTCCAATGGGGCGCTCCGGTGGACACCCTCCTAATGTATGTGGGTGCCACCCCTCCGGGTGTAGACGTCATCATGGGCCGCGATGTTCTCAACGCTCTGGGTGGCATCGTCGATTGCACTGCCGACCGCTTCTTCGTCGCTGCGCACAAGCTTGACATTCCCATCGACTCCATTGCATCCAACCGAGCCCGGGTCGATGCCCCGCCCATGACCGTGATGGCCACCAGCAGTGGCTGCTCATTGGCCTACTGCACGATGCGCAACCTGGGCTTCACAATCTCAAAGTGGTATGCTGTGGATAATGACGAGTTGTGCCGTAAGGTGGCGAGCACCATTGTGCCTGCCGCCGAGCTTCATCACATCGAGCCGCACGACGTCACTCAGCTACCCCAGTGGGTCAACACACTACATGTCGACCTACATCTGGACACCTCGCCATGCCAGCCTTTCAGTCGCGCCCGCAGAAACCCGCCTGGCTTCAGAGACACAGTGCGCACCGCCCCTGCCCGATGTGCAGCTGCGCTGTTCCGGCGGCTCCGCCAGACCAATCCGAACATCTGCCACCTGGTGGAGAATGTCCAATTTCACCGCGCCCTGCAAGCCGACAAGGCTCAGTTTGAAGCGCTGTGGACGAGCACCTTCGTGCCCCTCAACGCCTCGGACTATGGCAGCCCTTCGTCACGGCCCCGGCAGTACCTCGCGAATTTTACTGACCTCTCGAAGCTGCCCAAGCGACCGTCATTGGCGCCGCACCTGGTGCTGGATCCGGGCCACCACCCACCAGCACCTGTGCTCCCGTGTGTAGTCACCATACCGGACACACACAACCCACCATGTTCGATCCCGCCCGGCTCCAAGACCCCCACGCTCGTGTCGATCGAGGTCATGGAGCGCCTGCAAGGGTGGCCGACCGGCATCACCGACATCGGCTCCTCGTCCCCTCCCAGCCGCGCTGACAGACAGCGCCTGATTGGCAACGCTCTCAACGCCAGTCAGCTGTGGAGCATCCTCCGATGCCTCCCTACCGCCCCGTCAGCAGTGGCCCGACCAGGTGTCACGACGCCTCCCATCCCACCCACTGCCTCACAACTGGAGCACCAGCTGGGTGCGATGAGCCAACACAAGCTTGACGAGTGGGTCCTTGCGCGCAAGGGCGACTACACCCCCATCCCGCTGCACCTCGAGCCCATTCCGGGCCAGCTGCCCCCCGCCAAGCCACGCTTCAATTACTCCATCCCGGCGGGGCTCCGCAAGTCATGCAACTACGCCATCGATCTAGAGATTGCCAAGGGCCATATGCGCGAGCTCAAGCCCGATGAGTACACCTCCGCCATGTTCGTCTCTCCCGGCTTCGTCCAGCCCAAACCAGGCCGTTTCTATGAGGGTACCGACATCCAGATGGTACGATTGCTATCGGACTCACGGTATTTGAACGCTGCCATGCAGCCCTCTCCGGCTCACCACATGGCTCAATGTCCGACGCAGGCAGACATGTGCTACAGGGTGCCTGCCACCGCACGCTACTTCCGGACCTACGATATCACCGACGCCTTCCACTCATGCAAAGTGGCCGACGCTTCTCTTCAGTACACCGTGGTGCAATTTGGCGACCGAATGGTTCAGTACACCGGGGGAGTGCAAGGCATCGCCAACATGGCGATCCACTGGAACTGCCACCTTCACGACATCCTGGATCGCATCCTAGGCATCCACTGGCGCGAGTTCTACACCATCTATGTGGATGATGTGGGTGTGCATGGTGCCACTCCCGAGCAGGTGATCACGCGCAGCCGGGTGCTTGAAGCCATCCTCCGCGCATTCGGCAAAACCATCAATTCCAAGAACAGCTCGGTCCCCTACGACGACCACATGGACCTGGCAGGCCTGCATTTCGACAGCCGCGGGGTGAGCCTCTCGGACAAGGCTATTGACAGCCTTCATGACGCCCTCGACCGCTACCCTGTCAAGACCCAAACCGACGTTCAACACGTGGTCGGCGTCATCCAGTACTCCTCCTCTGCCTTCTCTTGGCCCGACGCACTGCCCTCTCCGGAGTTTGTCGACTTGGTCTCCGCTCTCAACGACATTGGGCTGGCCCCGCGCAAGGAGATCGCTGACCGATGGGCTGCAGAGTTCCCAGCCATCCACGCGCGCCTCAAGAGCCTCCTCCACAACCTCCCCCGGGCAGCCTTGGACCCTGCGACCCTGTTGTCACCAGACACCTGCCTGGTCCAGGTCACCGATGCGAGCGACACCGGTGTGGCTGTGTCACTCTTCAGAGTGCACCGCAGCGACGCATCCACCGTCACCAAAGAAGATCTGCTCAACCCAACGCTATCACAGCTGATAGCAGTGCGCTACCGCAAGCTCACCGACACACAGAGGCGCTGGCACACTTTCGAGTCGGAGCTCTATGCTATGGTCCTCGGAGTGAAGTGGTATGGCTCCTTCATCACCACTGCGACCGCCAACTTCCCATCCTCAGGCACGCCCAAAATAGCCTTTTGGAGCGACTCGACGACCGCCCTCAGCCAATGGACCTCTCTCACCCTGCCCGCCTCCACCACCGACTTCCTCTCGGCGAAAGCGCGACGCTTCCATGCATGGGCTGATGAAGTGTCCTACACCAAGTACTGGCCGCTTTTCATCCGACACATTCCGGGCGAGACCAACGACCTGGCTCATGTCATGTCGCACCTTGGCGACCAACTACACACCAGAGCTGAGTACCTCTCCTCGGTCGGAGCTACTGCTGCATGGGCGCCCATGGTGGCCTTCCCAGGTACTCACTCCTACCACGCTGACCAGCCCCGAGACCCCTTGGCCGACTTCACCATGGTACACCTGCCGCTGTCAGCTGCCCATGTGGATGCCATAGCCGAGGCATACCTGTCGGACACATCCCTCGTCGCTAAAGTGCCCCTCTCGGACGTGTACCGTGTTGTCACCGACCACCCAACCAAGGTCTCCGTGCCCAACATGCACCATCAAAGCATCCGGGGCTGGCGCAACACACGCTTCTTCTCGGTCACCCCTCCGGGAGCTGCCCGACCAATCCTCTACACGCCCTCCACCGCGACTCGCATCCACGACTGCGAGGCGCCCAACTCAGATGGTACGAGAGTCCTTGTCCCAGTCATCCCCAGAGGCGCTGATGTGCGCATCACAACCAACCCCCCCATCACCGACGCAGGTGATGGAACCCACTACCAAGACCATGACCTCCGCCGAGACCTCCTTCTGCACTGCCATGACAACGCACACCACGCTACACTCGAGCGCACCCACACCAACCTCAAGGCGATCGCTTGGTGGCCTCTGATGAGTGCGGACGTCACTACACACTGGGAGACTTGCGCCTACTGCCTGGCAGCCCGGACTGCACGCGCGACAGTGGGCGACGCCGTTCATGCCGTACACCGCTTCCGCCTGGTAGAGATCGACCACAAGATTCTGGACGCCGAGGTAGCTGCAGCGACTGGCTGTGACGCCATACTCACCATGGTTGACGACGTGTCGAAGCTCACCTTGTTCGTGCCGGTAGAATCTACATCTACCCTCCACGCTGCCCACGCCATCGTCACCCGGTGGTACCCGTTCTTTGGTGTGCCGATGATCTTCCGGAGCGATAAAGGCTCAGCCTTCACTTCGGACCTCATGCTCATGGTGTGCCAGATCCTGGGTGTCAACGGCTGGGACCTATCGGCGCCTGACAACCCCACCCACCACTCCGTCGTGGAGCGCCGTAACAGAGTTATGGAGCATTTTCTGGATGTGGGCGCTTCGAGTGGCGATCTCACTTCGTTCGAAGCACTGGAGCTGTACGCCGCTGCAGCCACAGCGACCTGCAACCTGGAATATGAGTACAACGGTCACACAGTCATGGAATACGTCACAGGTGCCCAGCCCCGCACCCACAACGACCTCGTCATCAAACCCGTGATCGATGATGTGCCCACGACTGAGTTAGACGCTGCCTTCATCAATTCACTGCGCGCTGTCATCAACGCTCGCACTCACGCTGCCAAGATATTGCGCGACGACAGGGCCCGAGACAACGCCCTCCGCAAGAGCGCTACCACCGCTCAAGCGCGCACTACCTCTTTCGACCTCCGCCCCGGCGACGTGGTCTCATACGACGCCAAGCGCTTCGTCCTGCTCCGGCACACCCGGTCTACCCCAACAGCTCCAATGCGCTCAGAAATACGCTTGGAGGATGACCCTGCAGCAGCTCCCATCGAGGTGCTGTACTCCAAGCTGCGCCCTTTGGCGACCCACCGCCCCCAGCACATGCTCTCCGTGAGTCCGGGAACTCAGGTTCCATTAGCTACAGGCGACTTCATTTTCTATTCTCATCCTACGACCCGTTCAGTTAACGCTGGTGTGGTGATCGCACTCGAGACATCCAGGTGCCTCGTCCATGAGCATCGGCAGGCTCCGAAAGCCGAGCGCCTCTTCACCCCCCTGTACTATGACGCCGACAAGGACACATACGTTCAAAAGGTCAAGCCCACCTCTAGCATGGAGGCCGTGATTGTCACCGTGGCGCTCGACGACGTCATCACTGCTGGGTCCATCAGCGCTACACGCTACATCGACAGCGACCTGCTCGCACGCTTGGCCTCACTGGGTATCACTTCAGAGTGCGCTCGGCTAACCCAGGCTCAGACTGCCTGACTCCACCAGGGGCCCACACCCGCTCCTGCCTCCGACATCACCCTGACTCAAACAACGCTTTTATCCCTGCAACCAGGCAATAGGGGGGCTGTAGATCGGACCTACTTCCCGCTCCGCTCCGGCGGGGCGCCCACCGACTACCGC
>JBBAOE010000058.1:0-7768 GCA_040401595.1 Burkholderiaceae bacterium | reverse complement strand
TGGTTGCGCGAGTCTTCGCTGCCTGACTTGGCCCAGCACTGGCCAATGTGGCCGCTGCGCGTGCCGGTGCTGGCAAAGCCGCATGACACCTGACAATCGGGGATGATGAAACCGTGCTTGGTGAAGAGCGGGCGTACGGCCTCGATGGCAGCGCGCAGCCAGGCTTCGCGGGTGTTGTGATGCGAGATGTTCATCTGACGGTATCCAGTTCACGAGCGCAATTGGGGCGCTCGCGCCCGATTGTGAGGGGTGCTAGGCTCACCACGCGAGCCTGAGTTAGGGTTGATTCGGGCGAAATTCGGCCGCTGAGGCCGCGGAGTATTTGGAAGTGTCCTTGCCGACTTTGCGTCGGTATATTCAGGCGGGCAAGTTGCAACCTAGCCATACGGTTGGACGCAACCAAATGCTTGTAGTCCCGGATCTGCGGGTCTACAAACGCTCACGCAGTCATCTTGATTGGGTGATCCGAATTTAGGATCTTAGTGTCCACCTCATTCTGAACTTCCCGGTCGCCGTCTTCGGCGCCAATAGAGTATTGAGTTTCGCGCCCAGGTGATTGAGGCAGCGAGCCAACCCGGGGTCTCCGTGGCGGCGTTCGCCGCTCATGGATGTGATCCGGGATCTGGCGATGGAGATGAGGGGGTACGAGTCTGAGATGGGGTTCACGCCCGCCGCCCGCTCGCGCGTTCAGGTGCCTCAGGATTCGGTGGACAGGAACGACCCGTGGTCGGAAATCGCTGGTTGAGTATCAGCGCGATGACTGATTGAGCAGCAGCATCAGTGTCATGGGATGCGTGGGCGATGCCTTGAAACCGTAATACTCGTAGAACTGGCGAGCACGATCGTTGAGTGCATGTACAAGCATGGCTCGCACCCCTGTGTTTTGCGAGACCAGTACACAGCGCTGCAGCGCATCCTGAAGCATCGCTGCACCCAGTTTCATCCCTTGAGCTCGTGCATCAACTGCCAAACGGGCCAGGACCATCACTGGAACCGGATCAGGCATGTTCTGACGAGTGGACCGTGTTGCATCTCGGTGCGCAACAGCTCCAGCGGCCAAAGCGTAATAGCCCATGACCTCCTTCTGACTGTTCGCGACGACGAACGTTCGGCTGGCACCACTGATCTGGTTGCCTAGAGCGCGACGCTTGAGCCACTCATCGAGCACCGCTTCACCGCAGGCGAACGAATTGATTTGGTGATCTGGCGACAGCGACTCGGGAGCGTGCAAATTCACGCCACAGCTTTCCAGGGAGCCTTGACCGCCAGCAAGCGCTCAAGTCCTGGGTTGGGTTGCACGGGTGCATCAATCATGGCGTTGAACTCCCGGAACTTAGCGTCATCCAGGCTGAAAAACACCTGATCAAGTAGCACCGACTGAGCCTTGTCGCAGGCGGCTTCCAGCATGAAGTCAGACCGCTTTTTGCCCAGCAGCTGTGCGGCCTGGTCGATCAGGTCTCGCTGCTGAGGTAGGGCTCGCAAATTGATGGCGGCGTCACGCATGGCAATCTCCAAACAAATACACAACAGATACACGAATCTTGGCCATTTGTGTAGCTGATGTCAACACACGGTCAAAATGTGGCGGACGACAAATATCTTGAGCGGCCTACTCGAAGTGGACACGTGTCCACTGTCCGACCGACTCAATCAGGGGTGTGTTGACCGGACGCATACCTCGAAACTGATAAGGCACTAGATAAAGAACTACCCCAATATGTTGATTTTCTTATTAAATTTCATATTACGGCAGACACAGCCCGTCACGTGCTGGTGCCTTTTCCCCGTGTTGCTTTGTCAGAAATAAGAGTAAACTTCTGACAATGTTAAGGATTCCTCATGAGCCAGCTTGCCCAGTCCATCCTGTCCTTCGCTCAATCCCTGCCAGAGGGAGGCCTGCTGTCGCCCAAAGAGTTCCTGCACCTGGGTTCGCGCGCTGCCATTGATCAGACCCTGTCCCGCCTGGCCCGAGAGGGCACGCTGCTGAGGGTCGGACGCGGTGTCTATTCCCTGCCTATCAGCGGGCGGTTCGGCCCCCGGCCTCCATCGACCGAATCGGTGGTCGAAGCGATAGAGGCCAGCAGCGGCGAGACGATCGTCGCGAGCGGCGCCTCCGAGGCCAACGCACTAGGGCTCACAACGCAGGTTCCGACGCGAGAGGTCTATCTGACCTCTGGCCCGTCTCGATGGCTCAAGCTTGGCAATCGAGAGATCGAGTTCAAGCACGGGGCGCGTTGGCAGTTAGTGCTGGGCAAGCGCCCAGCCGGCAAGGTACTGCGAGCCCTCACCTGGCTGGGCCCTGAACGGGCGCCGGAGGCCCTGCAGCAGCTTCGCGGGAAGCTGGCTCAAAAAGAATGGGATGCCATGCGCTCAGCACGAGCGTCGCTCCCCAGTTGGATGGCGCGAGCGGTGAGCGAGGTGACGAGTGGCTGATTCCTGGTTCTCGCTCAGCACGGCCGACCAGCAAGAAGCACTCGAAGTGGCCGCCGCCTCAACCGGACGGCCGGCTCACCTTCTGGAAAAGGACATCTGGGTCGTCTGGACTCTCGGGGCGATTTACGGGTCTGACCTCGCGAGCAAGCTGACCTTCAAAGGCGGTACATCGCTATCCAAGGTCTACAGTCGGGGGCTTAGAGGGTTTTGAGGTCGTAATCGGCCTGCATGGCCAGCCAGGAGGCGGCGTCACCCCCAAAGTGCCGCGCTAACGGCTCTGCCGTGTCAGCCGTGACGCTGCGACGTTCCTTGACGATCTCGTGAATCCGCGTGGCTGGGACACCCAGCGCAGTGGCGAGCGCCCTCGCGCTGACGCCTAGCGGTACCAGGTATTCTTCGCGCAAAACTTCACCAGGATGGACTGCGCGCATTCGATTGATCTCTCGGGTCATTCGAAAAAAACGCCCTGATTAATGGACGGTACGTTGGATGCAGCCGAAGCAGGCGATCACTCGAGCTGCGCCATCTGAAATTTGGCAGTACGGTGAGAACGTCAGACATGGCGATCAAATGGCTCCAAAATCCAACCGACCTCACTGAGCTTACATCGAACACGGTGATCAGTTCCGGGGTGCCCAGCGTTCTCGCCGAACCATTCTCGAAGTACGGTCTGGAGCTGATTCGAACTGCTCGTGCCAATCCTCAATACGTTAATGGCGACTTTTACGAAATTGGCTTGACCATCTTCGCCATTGATGAGGACTGGGGTCCACCCTGTCGGGACGCCCTTTGTTTTTGCCCTGTCTGGTAGAAACAGCATTGGCTTCTTGCCTACGTGGCTGACTTTCATCGCAAAGGCCTCGACGCCTTGGTCGCTCTCTGATGCGCTGCTTTCAGCCCGGGCCAAATACTCGGCGAGTCGCCAATCAACAAGCTCGCGCACCAGACTCTGAAAAGCCTCTCTCAGGGAATCCTGGATCTTTGGAATAAAGCGGAGCCTACTACCCTCCAGCGCGAAGACGATACCGTCCTTTACGGCGCCCGGGCCAGTCCAGGCTTTGATAGGGTTTCGAATGACTTGGCGAAGCGCTACCGCATCATCAAGTGAGATGCCAACATCACCTCGAAGTCTCGCGGATCGAGATGCAACGCGCGCAAACTCGGTTGTCAATTTTTCGATCTCAATCCCTTCATGTCCTGGAAGCGTGTCTGTGTTTAGCATTGCCTGCAGTAAGAGCATTTTGTAGCTCTTGCTCATCGGGGTAGATTCGAGGCTACTGAGCAGGGCGATCGAGGCTTCAAGAGCTTGGATATGTAGGTCATCAAGATCGCCCATGGAGCGCACGAGACCGAACCACGATCCGTGGCTCGCGCGGGCAGTGCGGGGCAAATAGCCATCATGAAACGTCTCGCTCGCGGTTGGGCGTTGCCCATTTCGTCCGCGGAAATCTTGGTAATACTCAATCAGCGCATTTGAGTCGCTGGTTCCGTCGCGCAGAAGTGCGCGCAGAATATTCACTGCCTCGAGTTCGTAAGTCACGCTACAGCCAGCCGGTAGAACCATGTTGTCGCGTTGTACGAGCTCGAGTGCTGTTCGAATGGCTGAATCGCTCGAGCGATCGAGTTCGAAAAGCGTTCTCACTTTCAGAAGAAAGCTTCGGTGATTGCCGATGTAGTCGATGACACGAAGTCGTTTGGTGCCGTGCCTACGCAGACCTCGGCCGAACTGCTGAAGCCAGACGATCGCTGATTCCGTTGGGCGGAGCATCATGACCGTGTCGATCGCCGGAACGTCGACACCCTCGTTGAACATGTCAACTGCGAAAACAACACACAGCTCGCCGCGGTTGAGGCGCTCGAGTGAGAGGGCGCGGTGATCGGAAGATGGGCCTGAGTGGACCGAAGCACAGGCAACACCGTGGCGAGTAAACCAGGCCCGCATGTAATCGGCATGGCGACGCGAGACGCAAAATCCGATCGTCCGCTCCCCACCTCGTTTCTTCCATTGCTCAATAACGTTATTGGCACGCGTCTCGGTGGCGACCGCTGTGGTGAGCTCCTCCTCCGAGAACCGGTTGTTCCGCCAGGGTAGGTTGCGATAGTCAACGTCGTCTGGAACGCCGAAATAGTCATAAGGACAAAGCAGCTCGAGTTCGATTCCGCGCGGCACCCCACACCGAAAAACAAGATTCTCGCCACACAGGCCGAGGAGATTGCCGCCATCCGTTCGCTCGGGGGTGGCCGTCAGTCCCAAAAGGAACTTTGGCTCGAAGTAATTGATCAGGCGCCGGTACGTGGCAGCGTCGGCGTGATGGAACTCATCGATAACGATGTAATCAAACGCGTCACGCGCGAAGCGCTCGAGGTGCTGGCGACGACTCAAGGACTGAATCGAGGCGAACAAGATGTCGGCGCCCTGGGCTTTGAGTGTTCCGTTGAAGAGCCCTATTGAAGCAGTCGGGCGGATGCGCCTGAAGGTGGCTAGCGCCTGGTTAAGAATCTCCTCTCGATGGGCTACAAATAGGATCGTCCGGAACAAAGGACGGTCGGTGTCAAAGGCTGCGAGCCATGTCTTGCCCAACCCGGTTGCCATCACCACGAGCCCTGCTCGATTGCCCATTGCCCGAGTCGCCTCGAGCGCGTGTAATGCTTCTGCTTGAACCTGGTTTGCAGCGGGGCTGATGGCTGGGGGGTCTATCGGGTGGTCGGTTGGGATCTGCTCAGTGATCCGCTGAAGCTGCACACGCCGTACTCGGTATTCGCTCAACCATTTGTGCGCCAAAGCCTGAGCGTTCGGGTGCAAGAAAAGCGCTTCGAATGTGTCCTTTACTTGTTGCCAGCCGCTGAAATCACGGGATGACGAGACGCGGTAGTTCCACTCGACCCCATCTAGTAGCGCCGAGCCAGATAGGTTGGAGCTACCCACATAGGCGACGCCGCCTCCGCCCATGCGCGAGGTGAGGTAAGCCTTTGGATGAAAACTCTGTCCGCCGCTGACGTAGATTCGGAGCTCGCAGCGGGCTTCGCCATGGAACGTCTGCAAGTCGAGTAACCGCTCTAATCCGTCGGGGTCCGTGATTCCGAGGTAATCGCCGGTGATGAGGCGCAGCGAACCTCCTCGTTCCAGAAGATCTTCGAAGTGGGGATAGAGCCGTTCTATTCCGCTTTTCATTACGAAGGCAACTGCGATATCGACCTGAGTTGCGGAAGCAAGGTCATTCTCCAAATTGGGTAAAAGTGGATTTTGTTCGCCGGTCGTGAGCAACACATCCTCAAGCCGTGGTTCCAGTACCGCGGACGAGCCGACGTTAGAAAATGCCGAAAACGCTCGATGGGTTGCCCACGCCTGGATCGGCAATTCATGCGGTGATGGCGGTGCCAACTCAATTTGCAACTGGGGTGGTGTTTGGTTGTCTCGAGTCAGGTAATTACCTTTGCCAGGGATCACATGCCGGACGCCACCCCGAGGGTCAGCGACATCACCAGTTCGGCGGGGGATCACGTGAAGGTGAAGATGGGGGACCGTTTGACCAGCGGCTGATCCCATGTTGACGCCAAGATTGAACCCGTCCGCTCCGAATTTCCGGCGAATATGTGAGCAGACTAATTCAATGGAATTGAATAATTCTGCGCGTTCATCTGGACGGGCCTCGAACAGTGTCGGGATGTGGCGATACGGGACGATAAGGGCGTGGCCTTCGGAGACTGGAAATCCGTCCCAGAGGGCCTGGACCTGGGGCAAACGCAGAAAAACCCGTGTCTCGTCAGTCTGGCAAAACGGGCAAAACTCGGTCATGGATCGCTCGTTATCGGCTCGATGCCGCAATCAAGAAGGTATTGATAGATGCCATCATAGAACCGAGGGGCGCGGGTGGCATCCCGGGAGCTGCCCTCAGGTACGAAAATGATGAGTCCTTGACGCGCGCGGGTCAGAAGAACGCGGTATGAATTGGCGATGTAGGTCTTTCGCGAGTCATCGTTGACTAATTGCCATGCACTTCCCTTGAACTGCAGACCGACCCAACGGTCCTGGTGCCGACGATAGTTGGCGTCCCAACAAAGGCATGCCCAGTCAAGCTCAAGTCCCTGAATATCGAATTCCGTTGCTACATCTTCCAGTGCATTCGATGACCGCACGTCCTCACTCGGTGCGAGAAACCATTTGGTGGGATCAATCTTGGCCTTTACGAAAACGCCGTGTGGTTTGAGACGGTTTGCGTTAGAGGATGCTAGTAAACCAATCCGTTCATCGCCTCGCTGTCGAGTACGAAGCCAGTCCCTCGCAACGTCTAGATCTCGCGTAACGTGAATGGGGTAATCCTTGAGATCATTTGCAATCTGTCGCGAAGATTCTGCCTCTCCTACGATGAGATGTTTGACGAATTCAGAAAGTCGCTCTGCTCTGAATGATCTGATGGAAGTCGCGAGGTGCAGGTCTGTGGTCGTCACGAACTCAGACAGTTTGCAGCTATGGATCAGTGTCACCGGTAAATGGACTTGCCAGTGACTGAACGATCGTTCAAGTGCACGCAACCATTCTTCGATTCCAGCTTCGCCCGTATTTATTTCCTGCCCTCCGCCCACCAGGCAGACGACCGCGCACCAGTCGACATGGCGGTCCATCACGCTGAGTAAAAACTCGGGCTCGGACATCGAGAAGCCAAGCTGGCCCCTCTTTTGCCGCATGAATTTTGAAGTTTGTTCGACGTCCCAAGCTCGCTGCGCTTCGTCAAAGATGGCAACTTTTTCGACTGGTGCGAGGTCTGATCTCAGGGCCTCGTCACGAAAATGGTGAATGTTTTGAATGAAGGTGTCCGCCTCTCTGCGCGCTTGATCTTTCGATCGGTTAGGCCCAGCTCTTTCGGCTCTGAGATACGCATCAATCGCCAGTGCTTCCCGCAAAACGTCGACCAGGGGGCCGTTTCCCGATAGAAATACGGCGTGTTCATCCTTATGTGTTCGTTGGCGCGACGTGGCCAGATTCAGACCTGCAAGCGTTTTGCCCGACCCCGGCACCCCGGTCACAAAGCAGATAACTTTTTGCTTTGAACTTTTGGCGGTCTCGATCGCCCTTGTAACGTAATCCGAGGTACGCGACAGGTTCTCCGCGCCCGATTCCGAGCGAGAAATATCCTCAACTTGGTGCCCGCCATAGAGAGCCTGGGCAGCTTCAATGATGGTGGGCGTGGGACGATAGCGGCCCAGCACCCAGCTGTTTGGGTCGATCGGATCAAAGTTGAACCTGGCCCCAATCTCAAGGATCGTTCGCGACAGGTCTGGGCCGCTAGAGCGCACAGGGCGCGCAAGAAAATCGTTATCCCAGTAAACGGTTTGA
>JBBAOE010000057.1:0-8259 GCA_040401595.1 Burkholderiaceae bacterium | reverse complement strand
TCCTCGCGCGGCAGGAACTGACCCTGTGCCATCTTGAACTGCCGGACCTCGATGAACTCGGCGGTCGAGCCGACGACCATGCCCTCGCGCAGCAGGCCGCCCACCGAGAGCTCCGACGTCCCCACCGTTAGCGGCGTAATCCGCTGCACCGCCGGCGCACGCAGCAGTGCCAGCGCATCGTCGATCGTGAGGTCTCGGGGGGTGCCGCTGATGAAGCTGCCAGGGTTGATGCCGCCGGTTTCGGTTCGCCCAGGCAGTACGATCAGGAGGTTACTGCCGATGGCGCTGAACTCGCGCACCACATACTGCCGCGCGCCGTCGGCCAGCGCCGTGAGTGAGACCACCGCAGCCACGCCGATCGCCATGGCCAGCATCAGCAGCGCAGTGCGCACATGGTTTGCGCGTGCCGCGCTGATCGCGAACCCCAGCAGGTCACGCGTGCGCATCGTGGAAGGTCCCGTTCTGCCGAAGCTGATCGTGCCGGATCGCACCGTCTTCCATCAGCAGCCGACGGCGGGCGCGGGCGCCGAGTGCGGCATCGTGCGTCACCACCAGCAGCGTCACGCCGTCAGCATTGAGCGCCTCCAGCAGACCCATGACCTCCTCGCCGGTCGCGCGGTCAAGGTTGCCGGTCGGTTCGTCGGCGAGTAAGGTCGCGGGCTGCATGATCGTAGCCCGCGCGATGGCCACGCGCTGACGCTGGCCGCCCGACAGCTGGTCTGGCCGGTGCTCTGCGCGGTCGGCCAGACCGAAGCCTGCTAGCGCTCGGCGTACCCGTTCTTCGCGTTCGCGGGCCGGCGCGCCGGCCAGTACCATGGGCAGCGCAATGTTCTCGGCGGCCGTGAGCCGTGGCACCAAGTGAAAGCTTTGGAAGATGAAGCCGATGCGCTGACTGCGTACGCGCGCCTGCTCATCGGGCGACAAGGTCGTCACGTCTCTGCCCTCCAACCGGTAGTGACCTGCGTTGGGCCGATCAAGCAGGCCCAGTACATTCAACAGCGTGGACTTGCCCGAGCCCGAAGGCCCCATCACTGCGATGTATTCGCCTGCGTCGATGGTCAGGTTGATGTTCGCCAGCGCATGCACCACGCTGTCACCGAGGTGGAAAACGCGCTCAATCCCCTGGAGTTGGATTTGTGCTTCGGTGGTGCCTGCGGGACCTACCATCGGGGTCTCACCTGGCAGGCGCAGAGGCGTCTTCGACTGCGGCGACGCCGGCCTTCACGCCGGAGCGGTCGAGCGAGGTCACGATGCGCTCGCTGCCTTGCAGTCCCTGCGTAATTTCGGTGTGTTCCCAGTTGGCCAAGCCGGTCGTCACCGGCCGCTCGACCAGAAGGCCGTTCTCTAACAGCAGGACGCGCGCGCCCTGCAACAGCGACGAGCTGGGAACTCGCAGCACGTTGCGGCGCACGTCCAGGACGACCTCGACGTCGGTGCTGTAGCCCACCAGCAACCGGCCTGCAGACTTGGGATCATCGAAGTTCACTTCGATTTCTACCGTCCGTGCCTGTTTCTCGACGGCAGTCACATACGGTGCGACGCGCCGTACCTTGCCGGCGAAGGACTTGCCGGGCAAGGCGTCGAGCGTGATACGAACCGGTTGGCCGACAGCGACTTTCGGCGCGTCGACCTCGTCGATGGGAGCCGCCACATACAGGCACGACTCGTCGATCAGGTCGATTGCGGGTGGCATGGGCACCCCCGGGGGCGATGGCGTCGAATACTCGCCGACCTCGCCGACGATTTTGGCCACGGTGCCGTCGAATGGAGCCAGCAACATGGTGCGCTGGCGGGCCGTCCCGACGATCCTGATCCGAGCCTGCGCCTGCGCAACATCCGACTTCGCCGTTGCACAGGTTGCCGCGCGTGCATCGGCCTGCGCGCGAACGTTGTCCAGAGCCCCTTCCGAAATGAAGCCCCGCTTGAAGAGCTGTTCCTGTCGCTTGGCTTCGCGTTGAGCCAGGTCGGACAGGGTGCAGGCTTCGGTGACCCGTTTGCGTGAGGTGTCGAGTTGAGCGCTTGCGAAAGCCTGTTCCGCTTGCTGATCGTCGTTCCACAGCTGCATTAGCAGCTGGCCCTTTTTGACTTTGTCGCCTTCTTTTACAGCCAGCACTTCGATTCGGCCACCTGAAATGGTGGACAGCTTGGTTCGCTGGCAGGCTTCTACCGTGCCAGCACGGGTATTCGCCACCGTGGCTTCGACGGTGCCGCGGCCGACGCTCGCGGTCAGTACGTTCACTGGTTTGGGCCGACCTAACCACCATACCAGCGCGCCACCCACCGCCAGCAGCGGCAGGATCGATGCGCGGCGCAACCACGTTTTCCAGGTGGTTTCAGGCATGCGCGGTTCGGTCCCGGGACTGCTGCATGCCCCAGCTTAGACGACGCGGCAGTTCGGTTGGTTGATCCCAAGCACACCAATGCCGCTAAGGGCGCATCCCGCTGCGCTTCATGCGCCGAGCGCCCCAGCGCAACCCCAGGCTTGTTGCATCAGGCTGAGCTTATGTGCCGATTGGCGTGCACAACTCAACCAGACAACCGTCGGGTGCGCGAACGCAGCTCATCGACTCGATCAAACCCGGACCTGGTTCAGGCCAATGTTCAGAAGTAGACTCAAGCCATGGCAACTGGCAAGCTTTCCAAGTCCCTGAAAACGCAGCGGCTCAACCTGATTCCCGTGCATGAGAACCTAGCGCCTAAGGTGGCAGCGTTCTACCGGCGTAACGCGGCTCATCTCGCGCCTTGGGATCCCCCTGCGCCGCCTGGGATGGCCACTGAGACCTTTCAGCGCGGGCGCCTTCGCAACGCAATTGCAGAAATGGCTGCCGGCACCGCCTCCCGTTGGTGGCTACAGCTTCAGGTCGAGCCAACAAGGGTCGTTGGTAGTGTCAGCCTCACCCAGATCGCACGCGGGGCCTTTCAAAATGCGATGTTGGGCTACGCGATCGATCATGAACACGAGGGCTTGGGGCTCATGCGGGAGGCCTTGCAGGCCGTGGTCACCCATGCGTTCTCTGCGGAATTTAACCTGCATCGAATTCAGGCCAATGTGCGGCCGGAGAATGTGCGAAGTATCGGAATCATTCGGCGCTTGGGCTTTGAGCCAGAGGGTCTGGCCCCCGAGTACCTCTTTATCGATGGCGCCTGGCGGGATCACCTCATGTTGGCGCTTCGAAACTCCCATTTTGCAGGGATACCGCGGTGATAACGCACTGAGCGATCAGCGTCGGATCCCGCCACCCATGGCCGCGAGGGCATTCAGTTGGGTGCCAATGTGGCGCGACGAAATGTGATTTGATTGCGTTGACCCCGCATGTCCCAGTCTCCGTCAATCCTCAGACGCCCACAGCGATGAATTTTATTCAGACACAAGAGCAACTCCATGCGCTGTTTGGCGCGCCTTCGGTCAATGCTTTGCGCAAGGAAACCGACCACCTGCACCCGATTTACCAGCGATGGATTCAGGCCTCGGGTTTTGCCGTGCTGGCCACCAGCGGGCCGACGGGGTTGGACACTTCGCCGCGCGGTGATCCCTTGCCGCTGGTCAGAATCATCGATGAGAAGACGCTCGTGCTACCCGAGCGCAAAGGCAACAACCGCATCGATAGCCTGCGCAATATCTTGCACGACCCCCGGGTGTCGTTGATTTTTTTGGTACCTGGGGTCGACGAAACCCTGCGTGTTAACGGCAGCGCCCGTATCACCGCGGACACCGAGTTGATGCACAGCCTGGCCGTGAATGGAAAAGCACCCGCCTGTGCGCTTTGGATTCATGTTGAGCAAGTTTTTTTCCAGTGCGGCAAGTCAATGATGCGATCGGGCCTCTGGCAGCAGCGCCCTGCGCAAGCCCCTGAACCACCGAGCGCTGGCCAAATCTTTGCCGCCTTGTCGAGCGGCGAGGTGGACCCGAAGCAATACGATCAGGAAAAACCGCAGCGGCTGCGCGAGGGCATGTATTGAGGGCTGACGTCTTTGGCTGCGATCGGGTGTGCTGGACCACACGGACAACGCCAACCGAGTGGGCGATCTTGCAGTCTGGGTCACTGCCGGTGATCGAACCCACGGAGGCTAGGCCCCATGAGACTGCATCCTCAACTTCTATTCTAGATGGCCAGACTCAGATCGACGAGGCGATCCGGATCGCGAGAGCGGTCAATGGCGTGCACTCAATTCATCACGAACTCACGATCAAAAAATAGCCGAACCGATAACCCTTGAAGGGGGTACGTGTCGACCCGGATGAACAGCCCTGAAGAAAGTGCACTCCCTAAACTCGAGCACCGGGTCTTACTTCTGCTGGTGGTGGCGGTTTCGTTCGCGCTCGGTTGGGTTCTTCTTCCGTTCTATGGAACGCTGCTTTGGAGTGCGGTGATCGCCCTGCTGTTCGAACCGCTGCACCGCCGGTTGCTGCTCGGGCTGAAGCACAGACGCACACTGGCAGCGCTGATGACCCTATGCAGCGCAATGATGATCATGGTCGTTCCCTTGGCATTCCTGAGCGTGAGGCTTGCCCGAGAAGCAGCAGGGTTTCTTGTGCTGATTGAGTCTGGAGAGTCCAGCCCAGGGCCAGCCCTTCGCGCAGCATTCAATGCGCTACCCGAGTGGGCAACCAAGCTACTCATTCAATTTGGACTGGTGGACTTTGACAAAGTTCAGCAGTGGCTGAATTCACGGCTAGAGCAAGGTAGCGGTTTCATCGCGGCACAGGCAATGAATCTTGGCCAGAATACATTTCAGCTCGTTGCAAGCCTGCTCATCACACTTTACCTCGCGTTCTTCCTGATCCGCGATGGCGACCGGATCGTCCATGTCATGAGACGCGCACTACCACTCACACCCGCGCACAAGCAGGAACTCATCAATAAGTTCGGCGACATCGTTCGCTCGACGGTGAGAGGCAATCTGGTCGTAGCGGTCGTCCAGGGAGCCCTCGGTGGACTCGCATTCTGGTTCCTCGAGGTTCGCGCCGCCTTACTGTGGGCTGTGGTTATGGCCTTCCTGTCACTGCTTCCAGCGATCGGCGCTGCGCTGGTTTGGTTTCCGGTCGCGATTTGGTTCTTCTTTACGGGTGGGATCTGGCAGAGCATCGCGTTGATTGCCTGGGGCATGTTGGTGATTGGCTTGGTGGACAATCTGCTGCGACCTACGCTTGTCGGTAAGGGCACCCTCATGCCTGACTACGTCGTCATGATCACGACGCTGGGCGGCATGGTCGTCTTCGGAATCAATGGCTTCATCCTGGGTCCTCTGATCGCGGCAATGTTCGTCGCCGTGTGGCACCTGTATCTCACGACCGAGCCTGTCGCGACATTGCCGACTAGACCATCAGACCCATGAAGACGCGACACTGGCGCGCGCAAGAGAAAGGCCGCCTCGCCCGCCCCATGCGGGGGCAGGACCAGATCGGGTTGATGCGCTGGCTCCCGGGGCTTTACGCGCTTCGCCACTACGAACCGTCATGCCTCCCCCGAGACATGATGGCCGGCCTGGTCCTGAGCATGCTGCTGGTACCGGTTGGCGTCGCCTATGCGGTGGCCGCCGGGCTACCGGGTATTACTGGTCTCTATGCGACGATCGCCGGGCTGCTGGCTTATGCCGTCTTCGGTCCCAGTCGGATCCTGGTGCTCGGACCCGACTCTTCACTATCCGCGCTGATCCTCGCGGTCGTGCTCCCATTGTCGCTAGGCGACCCTGATCGAGCCATCTCGCTGGCGGGAATGATGGCAATGGTTTCCGGCGCTCTTTGTGTTTTAGCTGGGGTGGCGCGCCTGGGCTTCGTTACCGAGTTGCTGTCCAAACCGATACGCTATGGGTATATGAACGGAATAGCGCTGACTGTGATCATTAGCCAGTTGCCAGCGCTATTTGGCTTCGAATTGAACGCCGATGGGCTGTTCAATGAGTCCCGTCAGTTTGCGCTGCTGGTGGCCACCCGGACCAATTTTACCGTCCTGGCCATCGGCACTGGCACGCTCTTGACCATCCTTCTGCTCAAACGCTACCCGCGTGTGCCGGGCGTACTGATTGCCGTGACGGGCGCGACCCTCGTCGCCAGTACAAACGGACTGATCGACCGCGCAGGTATTCCTCTACTGGGCCCGCTAGCCCAAGGGCTGCCAGACTTTGTCTGGCCATCGTTAAGGCTGCACGATCTGGGCCCGGTGTTGGTCGGAGGGCTGGCAGTTGCGCTGGTCTCCTTCGCGGATACCAGCGTGCTGTCGAGGACCTACGCTGCAAGGAGCGGCGCGTTCGTCGACCCCAACCAGGAGATGATCGGTCTCGGCGCAGCCAACCTCGCTTCGGGCCTGTTCCAAGGTCTCCCAATCAGCGCAAGCGCTTCGCGAACGCCGGTGGCCATCGATGCGGGCGCACGGACCCAACTCACCGGTGTGGTGGGCGCTCTGGTCGTGGCTATGCTGCTGCTTTTGACACCCGACCTGCTGCGTAACCTGCCCGTCTCAGTATTGGCGGCAGTTGTCGTCGCATCGGCACTTGGCCTGATCGAGATCACGGATCTGCACCGTCTCTGGCGCATCCAACGTTGGGAATTTTGGCTATCCATCGGCTGCTTGCTAGGCGTCGCGCTGCTGGGGGCTATCGAGGGCATCGGCATGGCTATCGTAATCGCCATTATCGAATTCCTGTGGGATGGCTGGCGGCCCCATTCAGCCGTACTGGGCAGGGTCGACGGCGTTAAGGGCTACCATGACACAGTCCGCCACCCTGAGGCCAAGGTGGTACCAGGACTGGTGCTTTTCCGCTGGGACGCACCCCTGTTTTTCGCCAACGCCGAATTATTTCGAAGCCGCGCACTGGATGCAGTGGCCAACTCGCCGACGCCAGTGCGCTGGCTGGTGGTCGGCGCCGAACCGATCACCAGCGTGGACGTCACGTCTGCCGACATGCTGGGCGAACTTGACCAAACACTACACGACGCAGGTGTCGACCTGTGTTTTGCCGAAATGAAAGGACCGGTGAAAGATAAGCTCAAACGCTTCGGGCTTTTTGCCAGGCTGGGCGAAGAGTGCTTCTTTGCGACCATTGGTGAGGCGGTTACACACTATCTGGACTCGCATGCTGTCGAGTGGGTGGACTGGGAGGACCGAAAGCACCAAGGGACTAAGGGACTAAGGGACTAGGAGTCCGCCACAGATCCCGCCAAGGCAAGGCCATCCCGACAGGTTAGAGCCGACCCATGAGCAACAAAACAACCACAATGATCAGAATAATCCCGATGCCACCGACGGGGCGATAACCCCAGGAGCTGCTGTGCGGCCAAGTCGGTAGCGCCCCCACGAGCATCAGGATCAGAACGATCAACAAAATGGTGCCAAGGCTCATGAGAGTTTCCCTCGATACGATGATTGAGATCTCGACTGTCTGATGGCGACGACGGGGCGGTGCACACGGTCGCTGAATGCCTGAGGTCTAGCCCTTACCGTACCTAGACTTCGCAGACCCCACGCAAGTGGACTTGGCATCGCCTGCAAACGCATCACACTTCTCGAGGGCCACCCTGTAATCCGCATCTCGCCTATCGTCAGCAGCGTCTTTGCGGGCGTCGCCAATGTCCTTACCGAGTTTGGCATCGGCCAGCGCCCTGACTTCGACGGCCTTGGCTTCCTTCACACACACATCCTTGTCATTGCCAGCCTTGTCATCGCACTTTTCCTTGGCGACCGCGTAGTTCGCTTCAGCCTTCGCGACGAGTGCCTTGTTGCGATCTTCCGGCCTACCCGTGTAGCTGTATTCAAGGTCGGCGAGCGCCACTTTTTCCTTGGCCTTGGCTTCTTCGATGCAAACATCCTTGCTGTTACCGGCCAGGGACCCACAGGCTGCTTTGTCGGTTTTGTACTCAGCGCTGACGCGATCTTTACCGGCCTTATAGTCAGCCTTGGGAATCATCGCGGCCTGTGCCGTTGAGAGCATTAACACTGCTGAGAAAACCGAGCCGAGTTTGGGAGCCAAATGAATGTTCATAGAGATCCTCATGAATTTAGAAATAACTACGCGCGAGCCGTCTTTTTTCTGCATGGGATCTGCCTGCCAGCTTCACATCTTTTTCCAAAGGCGATTGCAAATTGAGTTCAGCAAGCGGCGAACCTAACGCGAGGAATGGGCAGGAGCGACTGAAGTGAACGAGTGATCGTGATCAGATCTTTGGTATCAAACCCTGCCAGACAGGGCCTGTCAGACGTCCGTGGCATCACATCGAACGCTGCAGGAAAACTTGTCGTCAAGAGGACAACACGCGAATGA
>JBBAOE010000056.1:0-8297 GCA_040401595.1 Burkholderiaceae bacterium | reverse complement strand
GCCCCTTGGCGCCCTCTTTGAGCGCCTCGGCCAGTGACATCTGTTTCGGTGGAGGCGTTTCCTCAGCCATGATTCAAACCTGTGGTCCCGATGAATTTCCGCAGAATTGTAGCGGGGATGCCGACTGATTGGCTGACTTCAAATTCAGACCCAGTTGCCGCAGCGGCGTTAGCCGCCCAGGAAACAACACCTCGTTATCGTTTCAAGACATTTCTGCGATCAGGCACGAAAAAAAAGCAAACGACCGAGCAGTTGAATGTCGAACAGGCGCTCTGCCAGCCAGACCGAAGCCAGAATCGCGATCATCAGCGAACTCAGGACCATGACCCCGCGCCGATACAGGGTCGTACGTCGCAGCGACCAGGCGATGGGCAGGAAGACCGCGACGATGCCAAGTTGGCCAACTTCGACCCCAATATTGAAGCCGAAAAGCGCCAACAACAAGGCCTGATCAGGTAGCCCGAGATCGGTCAGAACGCTTGCAAAACCGAAGCCATGGATCAGACCAAACAAGAAAGCAACGGACCATCGTTGTCCCTGAAATACCGGCCAGACGTTGTTCAATGCCGCCAGAACAACAGAGGCAGCAATCGTCGACTCGACGAGGCGCGACGGCAAAACGACCCATTGCAGGGTTGCCAGAGTCAGCGTGATGGAATGTGCAAGCGTGAAAGCCGTTACAACCTTCAGAACTTCGACGCCCCCCTGACGAAACACGTTCGCCGGCTCCCAGCGTCGCTCTCGGTATACAAGCACAGCGGGCAGCAGCAGCGACAGTAGGAACAGAATGTGATCGAACCCAATCCAGATATGCCAGAGCCCCTGCCAACCAAACTGCCACAGCGCCTGCCATCCCGCGAGCGAACCCGATGCGGCTGATGAATTTAATTCGAAGCGCTGCAGGGGCTCGTCACCGCCGAGCACCGCAGTCTGCGTTTGTTCTCCCACCCGCAGATTAAACAGACCCCGATGCTGAGGATCGATGTCCGCGAACAGGGTGTAGTTGACCTCCAGAAGTCGTGAAGCACTCGGGCATTGCCAGGCGAGTGGCAATACCGAGTAGGCACCGTCCGAATGCTCATCAATCTGCTGGGTACCAACGCTGAAAAGACACTCGGCTCCGTCCGCTTTCAACCCAAGATGGTTTTTCGCCAACTCAGCAATATCTGCATGACGTGCACGTACCTCGCCCCAGGTCAATTCTCCGTTCCCGTCCTGATCAAGCCCCAAGGCAAAATCAAGGTCTCGTAATGCGATATCCCACCGTGCGCTCATCGACTGGGGAGTGACGTCAAGCGTCAGATAACTCCCTGAGGATTTGTGCGCTTGGGCGGGGCCCGCAAACGCCAGCAATAGCAAACAAAGAAGCTGCCAGTAGCGCGTTTTCATGGATTGACCCGCGCGGGGGCGATTGCAGTCATCGCCTGCACTTGCTGCACCAAACCTTGCAAAACCACCGATTCAACCCGGTTCTGCACCATCCAGCGCAGCACGGGCGCAGCGGCCTGCGCGTTCCGACTTGCGACCGCGGCTTCCAGGAGGACGCGGGCATCGGCCGCCTCCCGCTGAATCCGATAATTGGATTCGGCCAAGGCGAGGGCCCGCGGGACATCCTTGAGCAGAACGCGCGCAAATCGAGACTCTTCTTTCTCGTGCAGTGCGTCGCCCTGACGCCTCGCGGCGACAAATCGCTCCCGCATCTCCCGCTGAAATTTCGCGGCATCCGGGCTTCCAGCATCCTGGGCAGCGAGCGCCAGGCGCAGCAGCAGCGTATCGGCGCGGGCAAAGTCCTTCAGTAAGACCAGCACTTCAGCAGGACGATGCTGATCTAGCAAAAAATCGGCAAATGCCGCTAACAAGTAGGTATCGCGCAGGTCAAGCGCGAGCGCCGCGCGAAAATACTGCTCAGCGAGCTTGAAATCACCGAGTCGCTCCGCAATTTCGCCCAATCGCGTCAGCGCCCAAAGCCGCAATCCCCGGTCAGCATTGGGATTTTGACGCAGTGCATTCGACAAGCTCTCAAGGCCCTCCCGGGCGCGACCCGTCAATGAGTCCACGTAAGCGAGGCACCCGGATGCGGCCAACTGAGTTGTCAGGGGCTTGAGGCGCTCGCAAGCCTCGCGAGCTTTCGCATAATCAGCGGTCACCAGATACACGGCCGCCAACCAGGACCAGGCCACCGCATTGGCGGGCTCCCGGCGACTGACTGCGTCCAGATCCTCGATCGCCTCGGCAAACCGGTGGCTGAATTGATGGACCATTCCTCGGGCCAGCCGAACAGCCTGAGGGGGATCCGTTGCCGACCACCAGGGTTTGAGAGCAGCCTGGGCATATCCCAGGTAACGCGGATCACCTTCGGCGACCCCCTGCTCGAAATAGGCCCGCGCCAGATCGGCAGCGACCTCAGGATTATTCGGTTCCTTACGCCAACGCGACCGAAGCGTATTCAGTGTGCGAGAGGTCGCATCCTGCGCACGAAGCGGCAAATGCTCGACAACGACCGAATCAGCCGTTGGCGTGAACGGCGCTGCAGCACTTAAAACCGGCAGGAGCGAAAGGGCCGCGGCCAATCCCAACGATAAACGAATCGATTGCATAGAGGCCGAATGTACCGGATAGATTCAATTGAACGTCAACCAAGGACTTCGCCAAGCGTTAAACAGGATAGCAGCAACGCTCTCAAGAACTCATTGCTTCATGTTCCTGATTGGGTTTATGCTACCCAGCGCACGCAACCTTTTTTTGGAATAGCACCATGAACAAAATGATCACCGCACTCGTTTTCGCAGCCATTGCTTCGATCGGCATGCCTGCTTTCGCTGGCTCGCACGCTGCTGCTGCACCTGCTGCACCTGCTGCGGCTCCGGCCGCTGCTGCTCCTGCGAAAGATGCAGCAAAGCCTGAAATGAAGAAAGAAGAGAAAAAAGCAGAGAAGAAGTAATTCTTCTGCCGGAGGCCGTGGCAACGCGGCTCTTCGGTTGACTGAGAAAGCCCTGGTCGATAAAACGAACAGGGCTTTTTTATTTGCCGTTCGAAATGCTGAGCTTGATTAGGGGATCTGGATAAGGATCAGCCCCGATCGGCTTCTCGGTTAATTCAGTATCAAAACAGTGCCTGAACCAGGCCCAAACTGATCACCGGGAAAAATAACAAGAGGATCACCCGGATTACATCCCAGGCCAGGAAAGGAAATACATTGCGGTAGGTTTCGCCCATGGGCACTTCGCGGGCAATGTTATTCACCACATACACATTGAGCCCGACTGGGGGAGCAATCATGCCAATCCCTACCGTCATTAGCACAAGAATTCCGAACCAGATCGCCTTCATCTCGGGGGGTAATCCCCAGAGATTCAGCTTCATGATCGTTGGGAAAATTACCGGAATCGTCAGAAGCAACATGGACAGTTCGTCCATGACACAACCGAGAAGAACATAAAATGCCAGAACGCAGGCGACGATCCACAGGGGACTGATATTCGAATCACCCACCCACTGGGCCAGCTGGGCCGGCATCTGCGTTAACGCCAAACTGGCATTCATCATGTCTGCGCCTAGGAAGATCATGAAAACCATGGCACTGGTCTCAGCGGAGCCCAGAAAACTGCGTTGGATCCCCTGCCAATCGAGTTCCCCGCGGGCCAGTCCGGCGACGAGAGTTGCCATTGCCCCCACCGCTGCCCCCTCGGTGGGTGAGAATATTCCCTGGTAAATGCCCCCGAACACAACAACAAAAATCAGCACCACAGGCCAGATCTGTAGCAATGCCTGTAACCGCTCCGACCATGGCATCGGCCTCGATGGCATCGCCAGTTGAGGGCGAAACCGGCAGACCAAGCCAACAACGACGACGTATCCCAACATCGCCAGAATCCCGGGCACCATGGCTGCGGCAAACAATTTGGCGATGTTCTGCTCCGTGAGGATGGCATAGACAACAAGAGGTACCGAAGGCGGGATCAAAATCCCCAAGGTACCCCCCACCGCCAGGGTTGCCGTACTCAACCCCCCAGAGTACCCATGGGCCTTCATCTCGGGGTATGCAACCTGGGTAATGGTGGCGGAGGTCGCGACCGAGGATCCACACACTGCCCCAAAAGCCCCGGACGCGAAAATCGACGCCATGGCAAGTCCGCCACGGATGTGCCCCATAAATGCTGCCGCGGATTTGAACAGTGCGCGGCTCAGCCCCCCCTGAGTGGCAAACTGCCCCATCAGCAAGAAGAGAGGGATGACACTCAGGTCATAAACCGTCAGGCGGGCTACCGCGCTGCCCTTGAGCAGATTCAGAAGCGCCTGATCATTGGTCATCACCCAATAGCCAGCGGCTCCGGGAATAAACATGGCGGCCGCAATCGGGACCCTGAGTGCCATCAGGACCAGCATTGAGCCGAACATCCACAAACCAACCGATGTACCGCTCATCACACCAAACCGTCCGAGGTTTTGGCGGAGCCTGATCCCACTTCGGGGATCTCTTGACCCACGAGCAACATGGCAGCTTGCCAAACCGCTACCAGCGCACTAAGTAGGAGCCCGGGCGCCAGCGACACATAAGCCCACCACATTGGCAGGCCCAGAATCATTGAGGTCTCGGAAACCTCCCTGACCGCAATGGCACCCATCGTTGTCCGCCATGCCAGCAGCACACACATAGCCGCCAGCAGCAACGCGCCGGCGGAATCGAGAATTTGCCGGGTGCGCCCTGACGTGGTTTGGGTAAAAAAGTCGACCAGAATATTGCCCCGGTGCAGTTGGCACCAGGGCAGGCACAGCGAAATACTGGCGGCGATTCCCAGCTGAGTGATTTCAACATCCCCAAATAGCGGCTTTGACAGAAATGCCCGTCCGATGATGCTGTAGACCGACATCGCGGCCACCAACAAGGCGATGAAGGATCCCGCCAGCGCGAACCAGCGCGATGCGCTGGTCAGAACCCCCTGAATCACTTCCGGTATTTAGCGAGAAGCTCGCGAGCCTCGGACAGCAAGGCCTTACCGTTTTCACCACGCTTGTCCATATCGGCAATCCAGTCGTCATAGAGCGGTGCAGCAGCTTTGACCCAGTTATCCAGTTCAGAGCCAGGGATCATGTAGAAGGTGTTTCCCCGGTCCTGAGCCAGTTTTCGGGCTGCACCCTGACTGTTATCCCAGATTTTCCCAATTTGCTGGGTCAGACCGGCGCCACTGTTATTGTCAATCACCTTTTTCAGGTCCGCCGGTAGGCCATCGTACTTGGCCTGATTCATGGCGAAGACAAATACGGCGCTGTACAAGGCCGGGCGAGACGGATCCGTTTCGCTATGGAATTTAACCATTTCCTGCAATTTCAGCGATGGTAACGGTTCCCAGGGCAGCAGGAACCCATCAATGGTCCCCTTACTGACAGCGTCAGGAATCGCAGGTAAAGGCATGCCGACCGGAGAAGCCCCAAGGGCGGCAAGCAGTTTGTTGGTCTGACGGGTTGGGGCACGCATTTTCAGCCCCTTGAAATCCGCCAACACCTTGACCTGCTTTGAATTAGTATGAATATACCCTTCATCATGCACCCAGGTTGCAAGAAGTTTCGTACCCGCAAACTCCTTCAAGGAATGCTTGTTCATGTAGTCCCAGGTTGCGCGCGCGCCCGCCTCGGCCGAATTGCACATGAAGGGCAATTCAAAGACTTCCGTACTGGGAAAGCGCCCTGCGGTGTAGCCAGGAAGAGAAATAATCAGATCGTCCACTCCGTCTTTAACCCGGTCTACGAGCTGGGCCGGAGTCCCACCACCGCTCATAGCGGGGAGAATCTGACACTTCAACCGATTACCCGATTCGCGGGCGACCTTCTCACACCAAGGGACGATGACGTTGACCGAAGCCATCGCTTGTGGATTCCAGATGTGGTGGAATTTGAGCGTTACCTCCTGCGCAGACGCTGGTGTCCCCAACACGGCCGCCATTGCAGCACCAACCAACAACCCCGTGAACTTCTTCATCTCCGATCTCCTGAATAAATCATTATTAACTGGTGAACCAAACAAGGTATCCGGCCCCCTGAACCGCTCAAGCCCAAACCTCGCGGGCGGTTTCGACGACGAGTCTCAACTTATCCCGTTGCGCCTGGACGGCGATATTGTTCCCATGGACTGTGCTCGAAAAACCGCATTGTGGGCTCAGGCATAGCTGTTCCAGTGGGGCGAATCGGGCAGCCTCGTCGATCCGGCGTTTAAGGCTGTCTTTCGTTTCCATCTCGCCAAATTTCGTCGTCACCAAACCGAGCACCACGATTTTACCTTTGGACAGAAAACGTAACGGACGAAAGTCACCCGAACGTTCATCATCGTATTCCAGGAAAAATGCATCAAGATTCATTTCCGACAGCAGCGCCTCTGCCACGGGTTCGTAATTGCCCGCCGCCGCGTGGGTGCTTTTGAAATTCCCTCGACACAGATGCATCGCGAGGGTCATACCAGGCGGTTTGAGGGCAACCACCTTATTGATGAACTGGGCATACCGATGGGGCAGTTCATTGGGATCATCGCCTCGTTGACGAGCCGCTTCCCGCATTTTTTCATCGCACAAATATGCAAGATTCGTGTCGTCCATCTGAACGTAACGACAACCCGCATCGAACAGACTCTGTAATTCCGCGCCATAGGCCCGGGCCACATCGTTATAAAATTCGGGATCGAGATCAGGATATGCCTCACGACTGATGCCCGCACGTCCACCGCGAAAATGCAACATGGTTGGCGACGGGATCGTGACTTTAGCGGTCAGATCGGCGCCACCTAGCGCGTGGACCTGCGACTGCAGATACTCGAAATCCGCACGTTGAATGTCCTTCACATGACGAACGGAGTCAACCACGCGAATGACCGGGGGAGCGAGTTCTTCGGTCCCATCGGCTCGCTGGATGGTGACCGGGATATCCGTCTTGACGCCACCAAGTTGTTCGAGAAAATCGATATGAAAATAGGTTCGCCGAAATTCGCCATCGGTCACGCTCTGAAGACCGACGTCATGCTGAAACTTGACGATCTCGGTGATGGCCCGATCTTCCACAAGTCTCAGTTGTTCAGCAGAGATCGATTTCTCCCGAAAAAACCGATCCCGCGCCTCGAGCAGATAATCTGGCCTCAGAAAGCTCCCGACATGGTCTGCTCGGAAGGGAGGACTATTACGCTGGTTCATCACTTGCTTTATCTCCGATTCAATCGAACTTCTTAGCCATCTTTAAATCGCTTGCCCCGGATCCTCGCATACATCATGAGCCCTACACTGCCTAAATTTCTGCGCCCCACCTCCGACCGACCCGCCCGACGTGAATTCCTGAGCCAATGTGCAGGAACCGCCCTGGCGTTGGCGACCCACCAGGCAGCGCTCGCTCAGTCGCCCTGGCCCAATCGACCGATCCGTCTGATCATCCCGTTCCCGCCTGGAGGCGCCACAGACATTATCGGACGGGCACTCGCGAACCGACTCTCGACGACGCTATCGCAGCAGGTCGTGATTGAAAACAAGCCGGGCGCTGGTGGTGTCATCGGTGCCGATATGGTCGCCAAATCTGCGCCGGATGGTTACACGATCCTTCTGGGAACGTCGTCGACCCATTCGGTTGGACCAGCGCTGAATCCGAAAATGCCCTATGAAGCGACCCGGGATTTCATTCCAGTCGTCCACGTCGCCAACGCCCCCAGTGTGCTGGTCGTTGGCGCCAACTTCCCGGCCAATTCCATCAGTGAATTTGTCAGCCTGCTCAAGCGCAGCCCTGGCAAATACAACTTCGGGTCGAGCGGCATTGGCACCTATCCGCACCTCTCGGCCGAAATGTTCAAATGGCGGGCGGGTAACCTCTTTGTCGTCCACATCCCGTATCGAGGCACGGGCCTGGTCATACCCGACCTGATCACCGGCGAGATCGCCTTTCTGATGGACTCCGTCGTTTCAGCGCAAAGTCATATCAAAGACGGCAAAGTGAAGCCGCTGGCGGTCTCCGGAACACAACGCAGCCCTTCCCTTCCACAGGTTCCAACGTTCAATGAATCTGGGATCAAGGGCCTGGAAATCAGCAACTGGTTCGGGATCCTGGTTCCCGCCCAGACACCAACCGAAATCGTCAGCCGGATCAATCGTGAGGTCAACGCGGCGCTCAAAGCGCCGGACGTGATCGACCGTCTGGTCAAGGTCGGGGCTGATCCCACTGGGGGCACCGGAGATCAATTCAAGGACGTGATTCGGGCAGACCACGAAAACTGGAAAACCTTGATCACCCGTGCGGGGATCAAACCGGAGTAAACGCGGTCTCTAACTTAA
>JBBAOE010000055.1:0-9397 GCA_040401595.1 Burkholderiaceae bacterium | reverse complement strand
CGAGGTATTGGGTGGGGGTATTCCAGGCGGCGGCGGTCCAGCGGCCGGTGCCGGTGCACCAGGCGATGGCGACGAGGCCGAGGAGTGGGGGCAGCCAGGGGAGAATAGCGCGTTTGGGAGCGGGAACGGAGACATGCTTTACCGGAAGTTCACGAGTGGCGGGATGCCGAGCGGCCATTGGGATGCTCATGGAATTGGAGGAAATCACCGTGAATATGCAGGTTCGACTCAGTTGGTACTGCGGACGATGACGAGGCCAAGATCACCACCAGTGCGGACTAAGGTCGTCAGGATACTCGTTCCAGGAGGAGACCGCATCGTTCTCGACGGAGGGGATATACGGTATCTTCACCCTAACTCTACGCCGTTGGGCGTCGAGCACATTTGGGCAAAGAAATGCCGCCAGCGGATGTGCGGCGACCACACCTCACAGCCATCGGCAGTGCACTCGCCATGAATCACCGTGACCTGTTTGAAGACCTGTTCGTCCTCGAAGTAGCCAACAACCACTGGGGGAGCGTGGATCGCGGTCTCGAGATCATCCGGCAGCACTCCCGGATCGTCCGTTTCAATAACGTGCGGGCAGCGATCAAACTCCAGTTCCGCGATGTCGATAACTTCATTCACAAGGAGTTCCGCGACCGGCAGGACGTCCGCTACATCAAGAAGACGCTCGATACGAAGATGTCGAAGGACGACTACACGACGCTTGTCGCGGCGGTCAAGAAGGCTTCGTGCATCCCGATGGCGACTCCATTCGATGAGGCGTCGGTCGATCTTTGTGTGGAACTCGGCGTGCCGATCATCAAGATCGCCAGTTCCGACATGAACGACTGGGTGCTCCTTGAAAAGATCGCGGCGACGAAGCGACCCGTGATTGTGTCGACCGGTGGAACGTCCCAGAAAGACACCGACGATCTCGTCACGTTCTTTGAGCGGCGGAACATCCCCCTCGCAATCAATCACTGCGTTTCGTTGTACCCAACGGAAGAAGATGAGCTTGAGCTGAATCAGGTCGACTACCTCAAGGCCCGGTATCCCGGCCACGTCGTCGGACTCTCTACGCACGAGCATGCTGACTGGCAGGCCTCGATGCTCATCGCCTACGCGAAGGGCGCTCGGACGTTTGAACGGCACATCGATATCGACGCGGACGGCATCGCAGTGTCGCCGTATTGTTCCCTGCCAGAGCAGGTCGATACCTGGTTCAAGGCGTTCGCACGTGCGAGGAACATGTGCGGTGGCAGTCCGGACCAAAAGCGGCGGCCGCCTGACCGAGAGGTTGAATATCTCGATGCGCTCGTGCGAGGAGTGTACGCGAAGCGAGACCTTCCCGAAGGCTACATACTCAACCACGACACGATGTACGACGATCTCTATCTGGCGATTCCCTTACAGAAGGGCCAGATCTCGTGCCGCGAGCTCATGTCCGGCGAGACCCTCCAGCGGCCCGTTCAGAAGGATCAGCCGATCACTATCGATGCGATCGATAGTGCGTACGCGTACACGTCACAGTTGAAGGAACTGATCATGCGGAGGGGGTTGTGACCGGCGATCCCAAAACGTGGAACGCCCGTCGCCCATGCCCCCAATGCGGGGGCGTGTCTGTGCAAACGATTCACAAGGGTAGGTACATCCTCCCGACGGATCATCCTCTCGACTCCGTCGTTCACGTCGTCGCATGTACGGGCTGCGGGTTTTGTTTCAACGATACCCCGAATACACGCGAGGACTACGACCGCTACTACCGCGAAATTTCAAAATACGCCGACCCACGTCTCTCCAGCGGGTCGGGCGCCGTCTCGGAAGACCGTGAACGGCTGAGGGATACAGCACGTGACATCCGCGATTTCGCAGGGGGCACGGATCAGCGGATCCTCGACATCGGTTGCGGTGCAGGCGGCCTGCTCGACAGCCTCGCTGAGTTCGGATTTCATTCTCTTTCAGGGATGGATCCGGCCCCTGCATGTGCGGCTGCTGTCAGTGAACGAGGCCATCGGGGGGTGGTTGGCACGCTCGACAACCATCCGCTCGACCTCGCAGAGTTTGACGGTGTCATTCTGAGCCACGTTCTCGAACACGTGCGTGACGTGCCGGCGGCACTGTCGAGCATCGGCCGGCTCCTGACGACTCAGGGATGGCTCTACGTCGAGGTGCCCGATGCGGACAGATATGGAGAGTGCCTTATTGCTCCGTTTCAGGATTTCAACCTCGAGCACATCAACCATTTTTCTACGGCGACGCTACACAATGCACTGAACGCATGCGGTTGGGAAACAGTTCGAAGCGGCTCGAAGACGCTGCCGCTGCCGCACGGCCGCCGGTATCCAGCGATCTTCGCCTTCTCGCGGCCGACCAGATCGCTATCCGGTTTGCACGATTTCCTTACGCGTGATGCCCTCGGGGCATATGTCGCGCTTTCCGCGGAGTTCATGCAGCGGATCGACCAGACTCTCCAGAGACGCGTTGCCGGGCAACGCGTCGCGGTCTGGGGGGTTGGTCAGTTGACGATGCGACTGCTCGGCGAGACCAGCCTCGGCGATGCCGACATTGCCGTGTTCGTCGATTCCAACCCGGTTCACCATGGCCGGACACTGGCTGGCCAATCCATCGTCGCCCCCCATGGACTCGCTCGTTATGTCGATGCAGACACCCCGATCGTGATTGGATCGCTCGTCAATCTGGAATCAATCGAGGCCTCGATCCGTGACCAAGGGCTCTGCAACCCGATCATTTGCCTCGTAGCGACGGAGTCTGACTGATGCGGCTCGCCGACTATTGCATGCAGTTCCTCGCCGACCGCGGCGTGCGGCACGTCTTTCTCGTGACCGGCGGCGGTGCGATGCACCTGAACGACGCTCTCGGACGGGAGACACGGATTCAGTATGTTTGCAATCATCACGAGCAGGCCGCCGCGATGGCGGCCGAGGGTTACGCTCGTGTCACCGGAAAGCCCGGCATCGTGAGCGTCACCAGTGGCCCCGGTGGCGTCAATGCGCTCAACGGAGTGTTCGGGGCGTTCACCGATTCGGTCCCCATGATCGTGCTCTCCGGCCAGATGAAGCGGGAGACGCTCCTGGCCACGCACGGCCTCCTTGGACGACTCCGCCAGTTGGGTGACCAAGAGGTCGACATTGTGGGCATGGTGCACACCATCACGAAATCGGCGGTGCTGCTGACCGATCCACAGCGTGTGCGGTATGAACTCGAGCGGGCCTGGCACCTCTGCCAGTCCGGGAGGCCCGGGCCTTGTTGGATCGACATTCCGGTGGATGTGCAGGCCGCCGACATCGATCCCGACTCCTTGGAGGGCTACAGCCCGCAGCCAACCCCGGGCGCTGTCGACCATGATGACCTTGAGAGACTCGCCGACCGAGTGCTCTCGAAGATTGCAGCCGCCAAGCGACCGGTGATCCTCGCGGGAACGGGTGTGCGAATCGCGGGGGCGGTCGACGTGTTTCGACGGGTAGTCGCGAAACTCGGCATCCCTGTGGCGACCGCATGGACGCACGACGTAATCGAAACATCGGATCCCTGCGCCTGTGGAAAGGCAGGCAGCATTGGCGACCGTCCCGGGAACTTTACGGTACAAAATAGTGATCTTGTGCTTGTGATCGGCTCTCGGCTGAACATTCGACAGGTGAGCTACAACTGGGACAATTTTGCCCCCCTTGCAGAAAAGATCGTCGTCGATATCGATCCGGAGGAATTAGCCAAGCCAATGGTCAGGCCCGATCTCCCGATCTGTGCGGACGCCAACGATTTTCTCGAATCGCTCGACGCCGCGATCGTTGCTCACGGCTTTGACCGCTCGAGGCACGCTTCGTGGCTCGCCTGGTGCCGCGAGCGGGTGGCCCGGTATCCGGTATTCGATCCGGTGCGGCAGGTATCCCGGTCGGGCGCGATCAACCCATATCATTTCGCTCACGAACTTTTCTCAGCGGTGGCGGAGGATGACGTGCTCGTCTGTGGCGACGCCACGGCCTGCATCGTGACTTTCCAGTCGTCGGTCATCCGGGCCCAGACGCGGCTGTTTTCGAATTCAGGGTCTGCCTCAATGGGCTATGACCTACCGGCGGCAATCGGGACGGCCGTGGCCCGCGGCGGCAAGCGTGTGATTTGTCTCGCTGGCGACGGTAGCCTCCAGATGAATATTCAGGAACTCCAGACCGTCCGGCACCATGGATTTCCAATCAAAATCTTCGTGCTCAACAACGGCGGCTATCTCTCGATCCGACAGACGCAGACCGCATTCTTCGGCCTGGCGGTCGGTGCCGGGGCCGAGAGTGGCGTGTCCTGCCCCGATTTCGTTAAGGTCGCCGAGGCCTACGGGTTGCCGGCGTCGCGTCTCAGCGAGCCACACTTCGCACCCGACCTATCGGCGATCCTCGACGCGCCTGGACCCTATCTCTGCGAAGTCATGCTCGATCCGGCGCAGGGCTTCGAGCCGAAGCTCTCGTCTCGCCGGCTGCCCGATGGCCGCATGGTATCGTCGCCGCTCGACGACATGGCGCCGTTTTTAGGTCGTGATGAACTGGATGAGAATCGGCTTCCACCCGTCCCGGGCGACACACGATGACTCTCGATTCGGACCACGAACGCTTGCACTCGCTGCTTACGACGCCTCTCACGGCCGCAGTCCCGCTCGGCACAGCTCCACTGGTTCTGTATGGAGCTGGGCGGAAAGGGCGTGCGACGCTGAGGCTGCTCCGTGAAGCTGGCTACCACGTGGCGGCGATGATCGACTCGACAGCTTCGGTGCCCTGCGAAGGGGTTCCGGTACTGCGTCTGCAGGATCCTGAGGTTGCTTCGCTCGCTCATGACGGTGCGACCGCGATCGTCACCATCTTCAATCCGGGGGTCGATCCGCTGCCGGTTCATCACGCGCTTGCCACCCGCGGCTTCGGCCGAGTCGTTGGCGCTGTGGAACTGTGTCAGGTGGTTTCCGGAACCGATGCCTACTGGCTGGCAACTTCAGACGCCATGACCCCATCTATGGAGGAAGCCGGTTGGTTATTCGACACACTGGCCGATAAGAAGAGCCGAGAGACGCTGGTGGAAGCAGTCGGACTTCGTCGGACCTTCTGCCCGACACGGCTCCGCGAGCCGACCACTCAAGATCAATACGCTCCAGCTGGAGTCCCTCTGCTCCGAAGCGGAGTAAGGCTCGTCGACGGCGGAGCGTTCGACGGCGACACGATCGCGCACCTGACCGCGGCAGGCTTGCAGTGTGCCGCCATCGCCGCCTTCGAGCCTGATCCAGCGAACTATGCCACGCTCGGCCGATATGTGGCTGGAGGGCCGCCGTGCAAGGAAATCAGCCTGTGGCCATGCGGTCTTGATCGATCGACGAGGCAGGTGCGTTTTCACGCCGATGGATTGGCAAGCAGTGGTATTGCCGATAGCGGCGATATCGTCATTCAGACGGTGAGCCTCGACGAAGCCCTGCCATGGTTTGGGCCCACCTACGTGAAACTCGATATCGAGGGAGCCGAGGAGGCGGCGTTGTACGGTATGGCGAACACCCTCCGCTCGTTCCGGCCTGCTCTCGCTGTGTGCGTCTATCATAAGCCTGCCGACCTGTGGGAACTGCCACGGCTGGTCGATGAGTTGCTTCCGGACTGTCAGTTCTTTCTCCGGTCTCATGCATGGAACGGGTTTGACCTCGTGCTTTACGCGTTGCCGCGCGAGATGGTGGCATCGTGATGCTGCAGCCGGGTTTCGGTAAGCCGGCATACTTCGACCTCGACGGCACGATTGCCGATTCAGCCCACGGCATCGTCGCCTCGCTTGAAAACGCCCTCGCGTCATGTGGCATACCGTCGTCTGAAGTCGACTGGCCGCGGTTCATCGGCCCGCCGCTCCCGCGGATGCTCGAAGCCGCACTGCCCGGCCTGACGCAGTCTCAGCGGGACGCGGTGATAGCCGGCTACCGTCAGCACTACGCGACGACCGGTCTTTTCGAGACCGCGTTCTTTCCAGGTGTGGAGCGGCTCCTGCGGCGACTCACGGACGATGGGTGGCGGATGTACATCGTGACGAACAAGCCTCAGACCGCTGCCGAAGCCATTGTCGCTCACCTGAATCTCAAGCCATTCGTGCGATGTGTCGTCGGTGGTGATCCCAGCGGGCACGATACGAAGCCCGACCGCGCCGCCGCTTTTGTGAAGGCGGAAGGGCTTGCAGGGGGGGTCTTCGTGGGTGACGGTCTGGACGACCTCCATGCTGCCGAGCGAATTGGCGCGAGGTTCTTCCTCGCCTCATGGGGCTATGGTACCGCCCGGGTGCTCTCCGAGCGGCCCGATGTGCTGGTGCTGAATCAGCCTGATGACCTTCTCGGCGTCATCGGTTCCGACACGGCTACTGACTGATCATCAGTTTGTTTCTGATTGGTGTTCGATGGGGACGGCATCGGATGCATGAGACGTCCGCTCCAATTCCACGACCAACGGCCGCCTGCGCACCTGTGTGAGCACGGCGCCCACATATTCGCCGAGAAGTCCGATCAGAAAGATCTGCACCGAGCCGAGAAAGAAGATTCCGATCACGGCGGGCGCATACCCAGCGGGCAGGGAATACCAAAATATGAGTTTAAGGACGAGGAATCCCAGAGCCACGATGAGCGATAGTCCACCCAACAAGAACCCTGCGATCGTTGCCACGCGAAGAGGGATCTTCGAATGGCTGGTGATGCCGAGAATCGCGAGATCGACAAGAGTATGAATGTTGTTTTTCGTGATGCCGCGCTTGCGGAGCGGCTGATCGTACGGGATGAGCGTGTAGGGAAGGCCGATTTCCGCGATCATACCCCGTCCGTAAGGGTAGGGATCGGCAAACCCGCGCATGATTTCAACGACGCGGCGGTCGTACAGACCAAAGCCAGTCACGTGCTCCAGAAGGGGCACCTCCGACATCGCTCGGGCGAACTTGTAGTAGAGGCTGCGGAGGGCGAAAAAAATGGGTGATTCCTGGCTGGTGCGCTTCTGGCCCAAAACCATGCTGGCCCCGCGTTCCCACTGCTCAAGAAACTGCGGGATCAGTTCCGGCGGATCTTGGAGGTCGGTGCACATGGCGATCACGCAGTCGCCGGCCGATTCGAGAATCGCATGAAATGGTGAGCGAATGTGTCCGAAGTTTCTGGCGTTGACGATCACTTTCACCCGGTGATCGCGGTCGGCGAGGGCCTTGAGGGCGTCCGCAGTGCCATCGGTAGAAGCATTGTCAATGAAAAGCATCTCGAACGAGTAGGCGGGTAGACCCTCAAAAACCTGCACGATTCGCCCATAGAGTTCGTCAACATTGCCTTCCTCGTTGTAGCAGGGGAGCACGAGGCCCACGTGGCTGCCCCGATGAACGGACGGGGCTGGCACTCGCTTCCACGTCGCCAACTCTGGCCGAGAGGTGTTCTCGCCGCTGCTCTGTGTCGCTCGGGCATGTGCCATTCGATGGTTCTCCGGTTTCGTTCCGTGTGAGATTTATAACCGGCAGGTATCACGGCTGAGGCGACGAATCGACTTCGCTCGTAGAGGCATCCTCTGCCTTCGGGTCATATTCCATCAGGATCGCTCCGAATGGCAACTGATGCTTCACGGTGAAAGATGACAGGTCGAGTTGTCGACACGTGTTCGACAGGAGGTGCGGTTGTACAACGATCAACGTTCCAGGGGTTTCAATCGTTCGCTGGATCTGTGCCACCTGGGACCGGAGAAACACCTCGGTCAGGCTGGCAACTGGCAGGACAGACCAGCTTCCGGCCTTGGTATGCAGGAAGGCCTCGGGCTCGATCAGGATTGCCACCGCCTTTCCCGCCACGTGCGATCTCATGGCAACCGTCAGCGGATCCATCTCGCGAGCGTCCATCGTGCTCGTGGTATTGGTTGCGTAGAAGACCGCTGCCGGGAGGCTGCGACAGAGATTCATGAAGCCGCAGAGGCAGAAGAGAATGACCGGCACCGTCTGTATCGCGATGAGCCGGAGTGAGGTGGGCCGCTCGATCTCGGCGAACGTCCGGCCCGCGAGCGCGGAGAGTCCCTGCCGAGTCCAAAAGAAAGCAAGGAGAAACACGGGGAGAAAAATAGCGGGAAGCACCTGTGGCAGGCTCCGGCCCTGGTAGTAGGAAAACTGTCCCAGCCCATAGGCGGCGATAAAGAAAACCCATGGGGAGGGAGCTCGAATCCGTTCCCGGACGACCTGCCGCAGACACCAGGCCATCGTGAAAGCCAGCAGAGCGAAGATCGGTTGCCAGAACTCCCACAGCGGCATCGCCACCATGTAAAACCCAGATTCATAGAAGACCCGCTGAAAGAAAAACAGTTCACCGTAGCGGGGAAGCTGACCGGATCTCAGCCACGCGAATGCAGCATAGAAGGCAAGCGAGCCGATAATCGTTGCAGCCAGCGCAACAAGATGGGTCGTGGCATGTCGCAGCAGTCCGAGTGGATCCCGGCGCCAGCTATCCATGCGACGGTACACCAGCATGCCCGTCCAGGCGATGAGAATGACGAGCCCGGTATCGGCGTTCCAGAGAAAGCTCGTGCCCGCCAGAACATAGCCCAGCGGAATGAACCAAGGACGCGTGAAGCGGGATTCAGAACCGCAGAGCCAGACAAAGACCGCAAACCAGAACGTGCGGACCGGCGTGAACTGGTAATACACCGGAGAGAAATCGTAGCCGGGCTGAAGAATATTGACGTGAAATAGGCTGTCTTGGGCATTGAAGAGGGCGCCATTGAGCATTGGCACTGCCAGTCCGGCATAGCTGACGGCAAAAGCCGCCTGCCACGCGGGTGTCATGCCGGGCAACCGTTTGAAGGCCAGAAAAAGCAAAGCTGACTGCAGCAAGACAAGGGTCGCGAAAACCACTGTCATGCCCGGCTGGCTGACGCCAAACGGCCAGAGGGCCGCAGCGATCACGTAGGGGTAAAAAATACCGTACTGGCTGGTGGTGTCGACCAACACGGTCTTGCCGTGCGCTACTTGATTGACCGCTGCCAGCAGTATGTCCATGTGGTGCCAGATAAAGTGGCAACGAAAAAACCAGTTCTCTCCAACACACTGCGTCAGGAATCCCAGGACCGCCAGCGAGCCGATCACAAACCAGCTCATGATCGGCGTTATCCGGGGGATATCTCGCCAGCGGAACACGATCAGCAGCGCCAGCGGCAGAGACGCGAGGAGGTATTCTCCGCTGTTGGGAATCTCACTCGATCTGCAGAGCACGAGGAACCACGCCACCAAAGCGGTCGCCAGCAGCAGATCACGGACGGCCAGTGGACCTGGTCGATTGAGAACGTCCAGTACCTCCGGGCGGATGCATCGGAGGCCCACCAGATAGAAGACCGCAGGCAGGATCGCGACGCAGAGCAGGGCCAGCAGGTAGCGGGCTTTTTCCAGTGGC
>JBBAOE010000054.1:0-9717 GCA_040401595.1 Burkholderiaceae bacterium | reverse complement strand
GCGTCAAGCCCATGGTGCTGGTCATCAACGGCGGCGATGGCACGGTTCAATCCGCCCTGACCGAGCTTTATCATGGTGGGCATTTTGAAGGCACTCCGCCGCCAGTGGCTGTATTACCTAACGGCAAGACGAACCTCATCGCCTTGGACTTGGGCGCAGAAGGCGACCCGCTGGAAGCGCTATCGCGGATTATTGAAGTCGCAAAAGGCGACCTGTCAAAACATATTGTCGTTCGCGAACTCATTGCCCTGAGCGATGGCAGCGAAGGTGCGCGTCCGGTGCTTGGAATGTTCCTAGGCGGCGCAGGCCTTGCCGAAACGATTTTATACTGCCGGCACAAAATTTATCCCTTGGGCCTACCCAATGGGCTGAGTCATTTTTTGACCGTAGTTGCTGTCATGTTTTCAGCAATCGTCAGTGTAAAAGCCAGTTTCCTGCCCAAACGATCCAAGCCGGTCAGCATATCGTTCGTCCGCAATGGGGAACTCCATGGCACATTTTCTGTGCTGATAGTGACAACTTTGGAGAAGCTTTTACTGGGCGGTCAGGCAGGTAACATTAAGCAACGCGGGCTGATGAAATTTCTGGCGGTGGACCAAAAACCATTGGCTATGGTGAAAATGATCGCAGCCTCACTGCGCGGCAAATTGGGGCAAACCAATTTGCGTGGCGTGCATTTCCAACAAGGCGATGTCATTCGC
The DNA here is from genome assembly GCA_040401595.1 of Burkholderiaceae bacterium. Taxonomy (GTDB): domain Bacteria; phylum Pseudomonadota; class Gammaproteobacteria; order Burkholderiales; family Burkholderiaceae_E; genus RFPW01. The sequence goes on along the minus strand of JBBAOE010000054.1, from coordinate 9,016 downwards.
ATTGACAGCGAACAAAGCAGTGTCGTTCTGGACGGCGAAGTGTTTCAGGCCCACCGCGGCAGTCCAATCGTTCTTCGCTCGACACCGCCCGTTCCGTTCTTGAAACTGGCCGCTTAACAAGCGCCTATAAAGGCGGCTAAGACCCCTGCTATGCCCTCGCTCACGCAACTTATCGCTGAAGAATTGGCTGTCCCAGTGCAGGCAGGGGTTAGCGAATTTGCTGCGCATATTGCGGCGCAGTTTAATGGCGCCGGACGGGCAGTGCTGTTTTACGGTTCTTGTTTACGGACAGAGCAATTGCAGGGCGAGATGCTCGACTTTTATCTGATCGTTTCGGACTATAAAACAGCTTATGGCAAAAGCTGGCTCGCGACATGGAACCGCCGACTGCCGCCCAACGTCTTTCCGTTTCAGCATAATGGCCTCATCGCCAAAGTCGCAGTGCTAAGCGAGAACGACTTCCATAATCTTAACCGGCCAGCCGCCTCCGCCGTGTCGGTCTGGGCCAGATTTGCACAGCCTTCGCGCTTGGTCTGGTGCGCCGATGAAACGGCCCGACACGCGGCGGTAATCTCGATTTCGGGTGCAGCACCAACTTTGCTCAATGCCGCATTGGCATTTGTCGAACGTGAAGTGGATGTCCTCGATTTGTGGCAGTCGGGTTTCCAGATGACATATAGCGCTGAACTGCGTGCCGAACGCAAAGACCGACCGTCGTCCGTCATCGCATTTGACCCCGAACGCTATAGCCGTTTTGGCGTCGCTGCGCTGTATCACACCAATATAGCGAACGAACTGCGCAGCAGTAAAATCCTCCTCTTGCCGGATGTAGATGGCAGAATTGCGCAAGAGAAAAACCGCTGGCCGGGCTTGCGGCGACGCGGCAAATTGCTGACCATCGCGCGGCTTTCCAAGGCCGCGTTTACCTATGCAGGCGGGATTGATTATCTGGCTTGGAAGATCAACCGCCACGCCGGAACGCAAATCATCATCCGGCCATGGCAGCGCAAATGGCCATTGGTCGCGGCTTTGTTTCTGGTGCCGAAATTATGGGCAAAAGGCGCAGTGCGTTAACCACCAAATCGGTTGCGCAGGATCAATAAACGAGCGTCACTGTCAATCCGGTTCCCGGACGTCCCGTTAGATGATCCCGACAGCTTTGCCCGCGCGTTCGAATCGGTTGAGAATATCTGCCACCTGATCGCTCGTATGCTCCGCGCAAAGCGAGCAACGTAGCAAGGTCATGCCCGCGGGCGTCGCGGGCGGACGTGCCAAGTTCACATAGAGCCCGTTTTCAAGCAACGCCGCCCACATCGCCGCGCCCTTTTCTAGATCAGGCATGACGACCGCGATGATAGCGCTTTGTGCATTGGGCGTCCCCAATTGGAAACCCAGATCGCGCAAGCCCTGATGCAGATTCTTTGAATTTTCCCACAAATGCGCGCGCTTGTTGCCGTTGTGCATAAGTTTGCGGATGCTGGCCGCCGAACAAGCGACAACCGATGGCGGAAGCGAGGCGGTGAACACATAAGGGCGGCATACAAGCCGCATGATTTCAAATTTAGGATGGTTCGACACGCAGAAGCCACCCACGGTACCCACCGATTTGGAAAAGGTGCCAATGACGAAATCGACATCATCGAGTACGCCCTGTTCTTCCGCCACTCCGCGCCCATTTTCGCCGATGAAGCCCATTGAATGTGCTTCGTCGACTAAGATCATCGCGCCAGCCTCTTTCGAGACGCGGATCATTTCCTTCAAAGGCGCAACGTCACCAAGCATCGAGTAAACGCCCTCAAGCACCACAAGCTTGCCAGCTTCCGCAGGAAGACGCTTCAGGCGTTTTTCGAGAGCCTCAACGTCATTATGGCGGAAGGCGACGATTTCGGCGTCGCCCATTTTGCAGCCGTCATAAATCGACGCATGGCTATCTATATCGAGGATGATATAATCGCCCTTGCCCGCAATCGTGCTGATGATGCCCAAATTCGCCTGATAGCCGGTGGAAAAGACCATAGCATGGTCCATTCCGTAAAATTCCTTCAATGCGTCTTCGCATTCTTTATGGCCCTGAAACGTGCCGTTCAGAACGCGGCTGCCGGTAGTGCCAGCGCCAAAGTCGTCCAAAGCCTGCTTGCCTGCGGCAATGACATCATCGTCAAAGGTCATGCCCATATAATTATAGGTGCCGAGCAGGATCGTTTCCTTGCCATTGACGACAGCAACGGTGGGCGATTTCACTTCTTCCATCACGAGGCTGAACGGGTCTTTTACGCCGGTGGCTAGCAGACCTTCGCGCTGGGCGATCAAGGCATCAAATTTTGAAAATAAGTCAGTCATAACCGTCTCTCGTGGAAATTTTAAGCAGTGGTTAGCTTGGTCACGGCATCGACCAATTGGCCGACATTTTCGATTTCCGCCTGCAAATTCATGCTTATGATGATGTCGAAGCTGTCTTCAACTTCAGCCACAAAATCCATCACCGTCAGGCTGTCCCATTCAAGATCGCCGGCAAAGGTCGTTGCCTCACCAACTTCGACGCCTTTTTTGTTAAATGGTTCAATCAAGCCTTTGAGGCGATCAAACATTTCGCTCCGGTCAGTCATTCTTACATCCTCGATATGATTGGCGGCCAATGCCCCATCTGTCTGCGCTATGGCAAGCGAATAAGGCGGCAAAAGGGCAAGGCGAAGGCGCTACATCCACCCGTGCTTACGATACCAGTCTACAGTGTCTTTCAGACCCGAAGCCGTTGCAATTTCCGGCCGCCAAAGTTGCAACGCTGGCGCCGCTTTTGGGTCAATAGTCCAGTCGGGATGCGCAAGGTAATTCGCGCGGTCCGGCGTCAACTTTGCCTTTGGCCCGCGGATAGCGCGGTCCACCCAACCGGCGAATTTCAAAAGAAAGCTCGGTGCATGCACGAGCGTGATGTTGCGGCCGACCGCTGCGCCAATGGCTTTGGCGAAGGCTTCATGGCTCCACCCGCCAGCCGTCCCATCATCCGCCTCAAACAGGCATCTTGAAACATTTTTGGCCGACAGCAAGGTCACCAGCAAACGCGCCAGATCATCGACATGGATGACGGACACGCGCCCGCGTGGCGGCAACAAAGCCCAGCCCTTGGCAGCTATGCGGAACATATCGAACATTTCCGTGTCGCCGGGACCATAGACGCCGGGTGGGCGGATGACAGTCCAATCGAGCGTCGACGCCTTCACAAGATTTTCCGCCTTCGCCTTGCTCGCGCCATACAATGACAGCGCCGGTTCGCGCGCGGCAAGTGACGATACGGCGACGAAGCGGCCAATACCCGCAGTTTCCGCCGCAGCAATCATGTTCGCCGTGCCTGTTACATTACCGCTTTCGAAACCAGCAGCATCGGTTGCGTTAACAACTCCAGCAACATGCAACACCACGTTCGCGCCTTTACACAATTCGTTGAGGCTTGCGACGTCATCCAAACGCCCATTTACCCAAGTGACGCCTGCTTTTTTGTGCTGGTCTCGACGCGTCAATGCGCGCACGTGCCAGCCAGCAGCCACAAGCCGGTCAAGCGTGATCCTTCCGACAAACCCCGTCGCCCCCGTCAAAGCGACTGTCTTCATAACAGAACCAATTGATCGCGATGAACAAGCACAGAGCGCGGCACGGTGCCCAGTATGCTTCCCAATTCACTTGATCGATGACCGCAAATACGCGCGGCATCGACCGCGTCATATTCGGAAAGTCCGCGCGCAATCGCAACGCCATCATCAGCGCTGATGTCGATCACATCGCCGCGCCTAAACTCGCCCTCAACCGACAGTGCGCCGGCAGGCAACAGGCTGCTTCCGTTCTTGAGCGCTTGCACCGCGCCATCATCGATGCGGATCCGTCCCTTGACCGTCAGCCGCCCGCCGAGCCAGCTTTTGCGTGCTGAGCCACCTTCACGCGGGGCGAAGAAAGTCGAAGGCCCCCCTTGCTCCAACGCCGATAGCGGATGGTCGCGCAGGCCGGACGCGATCACTAGGCCAATCCCTGCCCGCGTCGCAATATCGGCGGCATCCAATTTCGATGCCATCCCTCCAGAACCCATGCCCGAGGAGGAGCCTTCGGCCACCACGACCCGGACGCGGTGATCAATTTTCTCTATTGTCGGCAGCAATACCGCGCCTGGCAAATGGGGTGCGCGGTCAAAAAGACCGTCAACATCGGACAGCAATATGACGCCCGCCGCGCCCGCAGCTTGCGCAACACGTGCGGCCAAGCGGTCATTGTCACCAAAACGAATTTCCTCCGTGGCTACGCTGTCATTTTCGTTGACGACGGGCACCGCGCCAGCCCCCAAGAGGCGATCCAGCGTGGCCGCGATGTTCAAATAACGGCGGCGGTCCTCAAGATCATCGAGCGTCACCAGCATCTGCGCTGCTGCCAAGGACCGACCTTCCAAAAGGTCCGCCCAGATGCCCGACAACACAATCTGTCCTACAGACGCGGCGGCTTGTGCATCTGCAAGACTTGCGCGCCCCCCCTTGTCAAAGCCCAAGCGGCGGGCACCAAGCGCAATTGCGCCCGAGGTGACAATGATGATGCGCTGCCCTGCCTTATGCCGCGCACTAATGTCCGCAACGAGCGTCTGAAGCCATTCGCGCCGCACAGTCCCGTCGGGTTGCACCAGCAACGACGAGCCGACCTTCACCACCAATAAGGGGCAGGATGTTGGCAGGAATGCAGCGTTCAGATTGGCGACCATGTCCCGTCCTCGGTAATGCCATCGGCCTTTGCACCTTCAATCCCGCTTTTGGCAGGCAGCGCCTCCAATATCCGGTCGAGGACCAGCTCAACGCCTTGGCCCGTCGCACCCGAAATCGCGATGACATCCTGCGCGCCAGCCGCTTGCAGCTGCTGCGCGATGTCGGCCATCAATTCAGGGTCAAGCAAATCGCCCTTGTTGAGCGCGACAATCTGGGGCTTTTCATCCAAGGCCGCGCCATATTCGCTCAATTCGTCACACACAATGTGCCATGCGGCCACGGGGTCATCTTGCGTCGCATCAATCAAGTGAATGAGGATCCGGCAGCGCTCAATATGGCCCAAGAAGCGGTCACCAATGCCGACGCCTTCGGCAGCGCCAGCAATAAGGCCGGGAATATCGGCAAGCACGAACTCGCGCGATTTATGGTCCACAACACCCAATTGCGGGCGCGTCGTGGTGAACGGATAATCGCCAACCTTCGCCTTGGTATTTGATACTTGGTTGATGAAGGTCGATTTGCCCGCGTTCGGCATGCCGACAAGGCCGGCATCGGCTAGAAGCTTCAGCCGCAACCACACATACATTTCCTCACCCGGCCAGCCGGGGCCATGTTGGCGTGGGGCGCGGTTGGTTGAGCTTTTATACGATGCGTTGCCGCGGCCGCCATCGCCACCGCGCAAAAACACAACGCGTTGACCGACTTCGGTCAGGTCAAGCATCAAGGTGCGTTCTTCGTCGTCGGCCAGCACCTGCGTTCCCACAGGCACCTGAATGACAAGATCATCACCATAAGCGCCATGGCGGTCACGGCCCATGCCTTGGATACCACGCATCGCCTTGAAATGCTGCGCATAACGAAAATCGATAAGCGTGTTAAGTCCAGCCACAGCCTCAAAAATGACATCGCCACCCTTGCCGCCATTACCGCCGTCAGGACCGCCATATTGCACATATTTTTCTCGCCGAAAACTAACGGCGCCTGGGCCACCTGCGCCTGAACGGACAAATATTTTTGCTTGGTCAAGAAAATGCATATTGCGGCCTTAGACTATCAAATCGATTTCGTCATCCCGAACTCGTTTCACCGTTGGTGACTGCGTTCCGGGATAACAGGCAAACGGCACGTGTTATGCTGAAACAAGTTCAGCATGACGAAACTTGGAAAGCGGATGTTGCCGCCAGAAAGGGCTAGCATGTCAGCCGAAGTTTTAGCGAAAAATGGTGGAGCCTAGGGGAGTCGAACCCCTGACCTCTACACTGCCAGTGTAGCGCTCTACCAGCTGAGCTAAGGCCCCATCTGGCCGCCCATTGACAGCCTTGGTGAGGAGCGCCACTAGCGGGCGCTCCTTTATATATCAAGTCCGAAGATTAGATGTCGTCGGGCTCGTCTTCAGTGCCAGCAACGCCAAGATCTTCGTCACCGCCCAAGTCGACATCATTGTCAGGAGAAACGTCGCCATCAACAGCATCGACGTCAATGTCGAGATCATCATCCGCCAGATCCGAATCGTCTTTCTTCTTTTCCGCTTCTTCAAACGGCAATGGCTGCTTCGACTTCAAAACTGGCTCTGGCGTCCACTGGTTTCCGCATTCGATGCATTCAACCGGTTCGTCCTTCGTCAGGTCATAAAAACGAACACCACATTTCGGGCAAGTGCGCTTGGTTCCCCATTCAGCCTTGATCATGGCGGGCTTAAATCCTTTTAAACTGGCTTGGAAAGGCAACGCACATCTGTGAATCACCGTCAATTGGCGCGGCCTTTGCCACAGCGACGCGCCGCTGTCAAAAATTACTGTGGTCGTTGACTTGAACGCGCATCATCCGCAAAGCGCAAAACATCATGCACAGCGCCCCATCCCGACCCGGTAGTTTCCAGCCCCATGGCCCGTTACGCGGCACTCTAAAGGTTCCTGGCGACAAGTCCATTTCGCACCGCGCGCTTATGTTGAGCGCGCTTGCCGTGGGTGAGAGCAAAATTACAGGCTTGCTAGAAGGCGAAGATGTGCTCGCCACCGCTGCCGCCATGCGGGCCATGGGCGCACATATTGAATGCACCGGGGAAGGCCATTGGACCGTCAACGGCCTTGGCGTGGGCGGCCTGATGCAGCCATCTGGCGCGCTCGACATGGGCAATAGCGGGACCTCGACACGCTTATTGATGGGGCTGGTCGCCAGCCACCGGCTAACCGCGACCTTCATTGGCGATGCCAGCCTGTCCAAACGCCCGATGGGCCGCGTGATTGATCCGCTCCGCCAAATAGGCGCCGAATTTACGGCGAGCCCCGGCGGAATGCTGCCGTTGATGGTGCGCGGGTTGGTGCCTGCCATACCGATCAGCTACCGTCTGCCGGTCACCTCCGCGCAAGTTAAAAGTGCCGTCTTATTGGCCGGGTTGAACATCGCCGGCATCACTGAAGTCATCGAGCCAGTGCCCACCCGCGACCATAGCGAGCGGATGCTGCGCGGTTTTGGCGCGGATTTAACGGTTGATGTGGATGCCGATGGCGCGCGGCATATCCGCCTGATGGGCGAAGTAGAGTTACAGCCGCAGCAGATTGAGGTTCCTGGTGATCCGTCCTCCGCAGCCTTCTTTATTGTTGCGGCGCTCATCACGCCCCGCAGCGAAGTGACGGTCACCCATGTCGGCATGAACCCGACACGCACCGGCATCTACAAGATGCTGGAGGCGATGGGCGCTGACCTGACCTATTCGAACCAACGCGAAGTAGGCGGTGAGCCCGTGGCTGACATCACCGCGCGGCATTCGGTTTTGCGCGGCATCGACGTGCCACCGGATGTCGCGCCTAGCATGATCGATGAGTTTCCCGTGTTTTTCGTCGCCGCTAGCATGGCACAAGGCCGGACGACGACCAGCGGCCTCGACGAACTGCGCGTGAAAGAATCCGACCGGCTCGCGCTCATGGCGGGGGGCTTAAAGGCGATTGGCGCCAAGGTAGAAGAACGCGAAGATGGCCTGGTCATCGACGGCAGTGGCGGGGAACCGCTTGAGGGCAATGCGACCGTCACGAGTGCGCTCGACCACCGCATCGCCATGAGCTTTGCTGTCGCGGGTCAACATGTCTATCACCCCATCAACGTTGATGACGTGTCGCCCATCGCGACCAGCTTTCCGACATTTGAAACCATTTTACATAATTTGCAGGTTCAGCATTGACAGAATATGTATCGCCTTTCGCCGCTGACTTCATAGGGTTCGCTGGCAGCTTCTTCATCGTCGCGGCCTTTGCGTATAGCAACCTCACGACGCAGATGAATGCATTATGGTTCAACGTCGCAAACTTGCTTGGCGCGGCATTGCTGACCATTTCATTGATGGTGAATTTCAATCTGCCGACGATGGTGCTGGAAATTGTGTGGATGGGGATTGCGGTGCTCGGTATTATGAAGGCGCTGACGAAGAGCCCTGTAGATACAGGCGCGGCCGAATGATCATCGCCGTTGACGGGCCAACTGCCTCGGGCAAGGGCACATTGGCAAAGGCATTAGCCGCACATTTTGGGTTACCCTTTCTCGATACCGGCCTGCTTTACCGTGCGGTCGGGCGGCAGGTGCAATTGCATCAAGGAAACGCCGACAATCCAGCGGACGCTTTGGCAGGCTGCGGCTTCCCGGACAGCTTGCTGGATGATCCGATTCTGCGAAGCGAGGATATTGGCGGGTTAGCAAGCCGTGTATCCGTCCACCCCATGGTGCGCACGGCGCTGAACAAGCGGCAGGTGGACTTTGCCAATCAACCCGGCGGCGCGTTGCTCGATGGGCGCGATATCGGTACCGTCATTGCGCCGCAGGCCGACGTAAAGCTGTTCATCACAGCGCCCGCAGAGATCCGCGCCCGACGCCGCCACGCAGAAATGCATCGACACGGCATGGATGTGACATTTACCGATATCTTTGCCGACATTCAGGCACGCGATGTGCGCGACATGGCGCGCGCCGATGCACCATTAAAACCCGCAGAAGACGCGCTATTGCTTGATACTGGCGATTTGACTATAGGCGACGCCGTTCAAGCTGCGATCGCTTTGGTGGAGTCTCGACTTTGCAAGAGCTAAGTGGCCGGAGTGTGTCGATAGATCACACTGTCTCCCTGAACTTGGTTTAGGGTCCATTATGCCTCGCTGACCATTGGTCTAAGTTGATGGATGGATGCTGAAACAAGTTCAGCATGACGTGGTTATTTGCTTCGATATGCACCGTATTTGGGCGCTTTGCTGCTATTCGGGCATCAGGGCAACTCTGGTCAAAGACCGTCGGAACCA
>JBBAOE010000053.1:0-10787 GCA_040401595.1 Burkholderiaceae bacterium | reverse complement strand
GCCCATGAGCATCATGGCCTCGCGCCGGGGCAGAAACCCCATGAATCGCCCTGGGTGGTGACCCTGCCGCTGATCTTGCTTGCGATTCCATCGCTCGTGATTGGTTTTTTCACGATCGAGCCCTTGCTCTTTGGCGACTTCTATACGGGCGTCATCCATATCGATGCCGAGAAGCATCCTGCGATGTCGATGCTCAAAGAGGAGTGGCATGGCGCCGTCGCGATGGGCGTGCATGCCTTGACCTCGGTGCCCTTCTGGCTGGCTGCTTCCGGGGTCATCTGCGCCTGGTACTGCTATCTCATCAACCCAGCGCTGCCGGCGGCTATTGGGCGAATCCTCGGCCCCATTCGCTATGTGCTGGAGCAGAAGTATTTCTTCGATCGCTTCAACGACTTCTTCTTTTCCGGCGGCTCGCGCCTGCTGGGGCGGGGGCTCTGGAAGGGCGGCGATCAGGCGCTTATCGACGGCGCGATTGTCAATGGCAGCTGGCGCCTCGTTGGCTTGGTCGCCTCTGCCAGTCGCGGCATTCAGACCGGATACCTGTATCACTACGCCATTTCGATGATCGTCGGTGTTGCGCTGCTGCTCTTCTGGTTCGTCCCGCTGCTTTCCCGCTAAACGCGCTCACCAAGAATAAAACGGACCGGTCCCCACATGACCCCGAGTGTTTTCTCCTCGTTATCGGCTGCGATCTGGACGCCGATCGCATTTGGTTTGTTCGTCCTCGCCTGGGGACGTGACCAGAATGCTGGGATCGTTCGCGGTGTTGCGCTGGTGGGCGCCTTGCTCTCGTTTCTCATCACGATCCCGCTCGTGACTGGTTTTGACATTACTTCGTCGGCGATGCAATACAGCGAAACCGCGTCTTGGATCGAGCGCTTCAATGTGCATTACCGGCTGGGCGTAGACGGGTTGTCGGTTTGGTTCATTCCGCTCACAGCCTTTATCACCGTCATCGTGATTCTGGCTGGCTGGGAAGTGATCAAGGACCGAGTGGCCCAGTATATGGCGGCGTTCCTGATCCTCTCGGGGCTCCTGATCGGCGTGTTCTGCGCTCTGGATGGCCTGCTGTTCTACGTGTTCTTCGAAGCAACCCTGATCCCGATGTACGTGATCATCGGTGTCTGGGGCGGTCATAACCGGGTGTATGCAGCCTTCAAGTTTTTCCTCTACACGCTGCTGGGCTCGCTCCTGACGCTGATCGCTCTGATTTTCCTGTACCTCAAGAGCGGGACCTTCGAGATCACCGCCTGGCACAAGCTGCCGCTCACGCTCAGTGAGCAGATCATGATCTTCCTTGCCTTCCTGATGGCATTTGCCGTCAAGGTGCCGATGTGGCCGGTCCACACCTGGCTGCCCGACGCCCACGTGGAAGCGCCCACGGGGGGTTCCGTTGTTCTGGCCGCGATCATGCTGAAACTCGGTGCCTATGGGTTCCTGCGGTTTTCATTGCCGATCGCGCCAGATGCATCGCGAGAGCTCGATGGATTCATCATCACGTTATCGCTCATCGCCGTGGTCTACATTGGGTTCGTGGCGCTGGTGCAGGAGGACATGAAGAAACTGGTGGCGTATTCATCGATCGCGCACATGGGGTTCGTGACCCTGGGCTTTTTCATGTTCAATACCCTCGGTATGCAGGGGGCGATCATTCAGATGATTTCCCACGGCTTCGTCTCCGGCGCGATGTTCCTCTCGATCGGGGTGCTCTACGACCGGATGCACACCCGGCGAATCGCCGACTACGGCGGCGTGCTGAACCGGATGCCGCACTTTGGGGCCCTGTTTATCTTTTTTGCCATGGCCAATTGCGGACTGCCGGCAACGAGTGGGTTCGTGGGCGAGTTCCTGGTGCTGCTCGGTGCCGTCGAATATGACTTCTGGATTGCGCTCGCCGCCGGGACCTCGCTGGTGCTCGGTGCTGCGTATTCGTTGTGGATGGTCAAACGCGTCGTCTTTGGTGCAATCGCCAATGACCATGTTCGCGAGCTGCATGATGTGAACACTCGGGAGTTCGGCATCCTGATGCTGATGGCCGCCGCCGTTCTCGCCATGGGCCTCTATCCGAAGCCATTTACCGACGTGACCGAACAGTCCGTGAAAGCCCTGCTTGAGCATGTTGCTCAATCCAAGCTTCCGTAACACCGCGCCAATCCCCGAATGAACATTGTTCAAAGCTTGTCCATCGCCTTACCGGAAATCCTGTTGCTGATCGGGGTGTCGGTGGTCCTGCTCGCCGATGTCCTGATCAATGGTCCGCAGATCCCGCGGGATGAGGCTGTTCACGGCAGCCTCCATCCGAGTGGGGGCGGAGCTAGCCAGGCGGACCTGGCGCAAGTCTCGACCCAGCGCTCGGCGCTCGACCCCGAACCGGCGCCGAAAATGCGCGTTCAGCGCCTTGCGCTTGCCGCGCTTGTGTTACCGCTGTTTGCCGTGCTGATGCAGGCCGGTGGTGGAACCCAGTTCGCGTTCTCGGGGATGTACGTTACCGACGCGCTGGCGGATCTTCTAAAAATTGCTTGCATCATTGCGGTCGGTGTGACGATTGTCTACGCCGGTGGTTATGCCAATGACCGCGGCATGGGACGCGGCGAGTTCTACGCGCTGGCGCTCTTTTCGCTCCTCGGTCAGATGGTCATGGTTTCGGCCTCGAATCTCCTCGTGGTCTACGTCGGACTTGAGTTGATGACCTTGTCGCTCTATGCCCTGGTTGCCATGCGGCGGGACCACACGCAGAGCACCGAAGCCGCAGTCAAGTATTTTGTTCTGGGCGCCATTGCATCGGGTTTTCTGCTCTATGGCATGTCGATGCTCTATGGCGGTACCGGCAGTCTGGATATCGCCACGATCGCCAAGTCGCTGGCAAGCGGTGCGGCCAACAGGACCGTGATTGTCTTTGGCGTGGTCTTCGTGGTGGCCGCGCTCGCATTCAAGTTCGGCGCTGTCCCGTTTCATATGTGGGTGCCCGATGTGTATCAGGGTGCGCCCACGGCCGCTACCTTGCTGATTGCGGGAGCGCCAAAGCTCGCCGCCTTTGGCCTGGCGTTCCGCCTGCTGGCCGAGGGGCTGGCCAGCGTCCAGGCCGACTGGCAGCAGATGCTGTCGATTCTGGCCATCGCCTCGCTGACACTGGGTAATTTCCTGGCGATCGCACAAACCAACCTCAAGCGGGTCCTCGCCTATTCGACCATTGCCCAGATCGGATTTGTGCTGTTGGGTTTCTCCGTCGGTGGACCTGGTGAAGGATTGGCCGAGGCGTGGGGTAATTCTGCGTTCTATATCGTGAGCTATGTGCTCACGACCTTGGGGACCTTCGGCGTGATCATGCTGGCGGCGGCCAAGGGCTTTGAATGCGATACCTTGGAGGACCTGAAGGGTTTGTCGCGCCGCGCGCCGGGCGTTGCCTTCACGATGTTGATCCTGATGTTCTCGCTCGCCGGGATTCCGCCTACGATCGGTTTTTACGCCAAGCTTTCCGTCCTCCAGTCCGTCATCGCGAATGGCCAACTGTGGGTCGCGGTCCTCGCGGTCATGCTGAGTCTGGTGGGCGCGTTCTATTACTTGCGCGTCGTCAAGGTGATGTACTTTGATGCGCCGACCAATCAACCGCCGATGACCGCCAGTGAGGGAGCGCGCGCCCTGCTCGCCGTCAATGGTGCAGCCGTTGTTTTGCTGGGTATCTTGCCCGGTCCGTTGATGAACTGGTGCAGCTTGGCGGTCAGGCAGTCGCTCGGTTATTGATTCGTTCGAGGCGGGACCCCCATGCGAGATCTCACCGAAACCTGCCTCTCGACCCGCCTGATTCACGACGAAGGCTTTCTGCGCTTGCGCAAGGACACAGTCCGGTTGCCCGATGGATCGACCGGGACGCGTGAAGTCGTTGAACATCCGGGCGCTGCTGCCGTAGTGGCCCTGACCGATGCGGGCGATGTCGTGGTCGTTCACCAGTTTCGCTATGCACTGGGGCAGGTATTTACCGAGATCCCGGCCGGTAAACTCGAACGCCATGAGTCGCCGCTGCACTGCGCCCAACGTGAACTGCGCGAAGAAACCGGATGGGAGGCGCGTGAATGGGCCTGGCTCGCGCGCGTTCATCCGGCAATCGGGTTCTCGGACGAGAAAATTGAAATTTTCCTTGCTCGCGGCCTGACCCCTGGCGCATCGACGCCCGATATTGAGGAATTCCTCGAGGTGGAGAGTTGGCCTGTCCAGCGGATTCTGGAAGCGATCCGGACCGGTGTCGTGACGGATCCGAAAACCGTCACCGGCGTGCTCACTGTGGACCGGATGCAACGAGGTGATTGGCCTTGGCCGGTATTTGAGGCGATTTAGTCGGGCCCGATCCAGCATCGCGCTATCTCCGATGGATGTGCCTGTATATAATCAAGTGCATCGGAAGGTTGGCAGAGCGGTTGAATGCACCGGTCTTGTTCAATCGAGCGCTGCTGGGGAAACTTGGCAGATGACTGGAGTCAAATTCGGTGAAGCCCCTGGAATTTCCGAGGTAACGCCGAGCGAAGCCTGGGTCGGGTGACCAGCCTGGTTCAGGAACGTGTAGAGACTTGACGGCTCCCACCTAAGGTCCTGACGACTAGGGTGAAGGCAAAGTCCAGACTTTCAAACAGACAAAACATCGTCTGGTGGCGAAAGCCATAGAAGTACGGAAAACCGGCGATGCCGCAAGGCATCCGTGAGTTCGAATCTCACACCTTCCGCCAGATGACACGACCAAGCCCCTTCGGGGGCTTGTCATCGCTGGAGGTTGTTGTAGGTATAAACTGTGCTTGAGACTTTAACCTGAGTTTGACCCTGAGTTTGCCTCCGATTTTGGCTGGTGGCGATCGCTCTTGAACGGCCTACTGCATGTTGATTAGTCGTTTGCGATCGATCCGGTTACCGCGTCTTCTTTTGCGGTGGGTGTTCACGTCTGTCATGCTGGGTATCGCGGTGCCGGTTTGGGCTGAGAGCCTAACACCGGCTCCAGAGACCCCAACCCTACCCGCTCAGGATTTGAAATCGCTGCTTCGGCACGCCTTGGATCGCTATCCCTCGATCGCTGCACGCCGCCAGGAGTTTGCTGCCGCTCAGGGTGCGCTTGAGGGCGCTCGCTGGCAACGCTACCCCAGCCTCAGTGTTTCGGGCGCCGCACTGGGCAGCAATGGCGCCGCCCCGTCGACCATTTCGGTGCAGCAGGTGTTGTGGGCAGGCGGGCGCATCGATGCGGGGATTGCCGCGGCCAGCGCCCGCATGTTTGCAGCCAACTCGGGGACGCTTGTTGAAGAGCAGTCTGTGCTCGAGCGAACGGTCGGCGCCTATGTCGAGTTGCAGCGGCAGCAGGCCCGGTTGTTTGCCTCTCAGGACAATGTTCGTCGCCACGAGGACCTGTATGCTCTGATCGCCCGCCGCGTCGGGCAGGAGGTCAGTTCAGCGGCGGATTCAGCGCTCGCGTCGGCGCGCCTGGCGCAGGCCCGCGCCGAGCGCCAACAGATCTCGGCCGCCATCGGCAATGCCCGCGCCGCGCTGCAGTCGCTGAGCGGCGAGTCCGTGCGGGCCGTCGTCGCATTCGACGCACCGCCGCTTGGTTTTGCGTCGGTGCAGGAGGCGATGGCCGCAGCGGAACGCTTCTCGCCGGATATCGCGCGCCAACGCTCGTTGGCCGATGCTGCCACCAGTGACCTGGATGTGCGCAAGGGCCAGTTGATGCCCAGTCTGGCGGCCAGAGTCGAACATCTGCGTAACCCCATCATCGGAGTGAACTCGAGTACGGACCGGGCGCTGCTGGCGTTTGAGTTCCAACCAGGCGCGGGTCTCTCATCGTTGTCTGCGGTGCGCGAGGCTGAGGCGCGTCGACTCGCGGCATTGTCGGCGGTCGAGGGTACCCGCCTCGAACTGGACCAGAAACTCAACTCCGCCTGGATCGATGCCCAGTCCAGCGCTAGCCAACGTGAACCCCTGCGTCTGCTGGCTCGGACCAATGTGGCCATCGTTGATTCTTTTTTGCGGCAATACCGGGTGGGTCGCAAGAGCTGGCTCGACGTACTCAATGCGCAGCGCGAGGCCGTGCAGGCCCGCTACTCGCTCGCGGATGTCGATGCGCAGGCCCTCTCCGGAGCGCTGCGGGTGCGCCTCGTGACGGGGGCGCTTTCGGCCGATACGCTTGAATCTCTCGTGCTCAACCCACTTCCGGCGCTGGCGCCGCCATCACCGCTCAGTGATTCGGCCAGCGACCTCACGCCCCCGGCTTCTGCGACCGATCAACCCTCGATTCCCCGGATGACGCGATGAATTCGCCAACGCCTACGCCGCTTGAGTTGCTGGCGGACCCGGTGCTGGCAAAAGCGCTCTCAAGGCTTGCGGCGCTGTTGGGTAAAGCGGTACCAGCGCATCGATTTGGTGCCGTTGCCGAGATTGACGGACTCGAACTCCATCGTCTGCCACGTGATGAACGCGCAGTCCAGATCTGGTCGGTGCTGTTCCCGGGCGCGGCGGATACCCGGCGCGTTTCAGTGCCCAAGGCCGAGGATTACCCGCTTCTGTGGATGGGCCGATCGGCGGATGCGAGCCCATTGGTCGTTCGGGGCGGGCTGTCCAGCGGTGGCTGGGTCGTGGACGCCCCCGAGGGCGAGCCCGGAGTCCTGACGCCTGATGAGGCAACCGGGGGGCAGTTCATTGCCCTGCGATTCGACGATCGGGAGGGAACGGGTTTTGCGGAGTCTGACGCGCTTCCCACCACGGCGAAGGGATGGTTCATTCGAACCATTTATCGCCGCCGGCGAATCTTCCTGGAAGCGACCGTCGCTACGGTCGTCGTGAATATCGTCGGTCTCGCGACGTCTTTTTACACGATGAACGTTTACGACCGGGTGATCCCAACGTCCAGTCTGTCAACGCTCTGGGTGCTGTCGTTCGGGGTTCTGCTGGGCGTCGTGTTTGAGTTTGTGATGAAGCAGACCCGGGCCTCGATGGTGGATCGTGCGTTCAAATCGATCGATACCGAATTGTCGGACGTCTTTTTCAGGAAAGCGCTCTCCATCCGGATGGATGCGCGCCCGCACACCGTCGGTACGTTCGCGTCGCAAATCCGTCAGTTTGAGGTGGTCCGGTCGGCGATGACCTCGACCGCGTTGTTCGTCGCGGCCGATGCGCCATTCGCGCTGATTTTTATAGCCGTCATCTGGGCGCTGGCTGGTCCGGTCGCTCTGGTGCCCCTGTTGCTGCTGCCGCTCGCGATCGCCTTGGGGCTTGCCTTTCGGCCCACGATCAATCGCCTGTCTGTCATGAATCTGATCGAAGGCAATCAGAAAAACGGGTTGCTGATCGAGGCGATTGATGGGATCGAGTCCATCAAGTCGGTGCAGGGCGAATGGAAACTCGGTGCTAGGTGGCACCAGCTCAGCGAGAAAATGGCCGAGAACGAATTGGCCTTGCGCAGGATCACCGCCTTGTCGGGCAACCTCACCCAATTCATCCAGCAGATTGCCTATGTCGGGATCATCGCGGTTGGCGCGCTTGCCGTCACCGATGGCAAGCTCAGCGTTGGCGGCCTCATCGCCTGTTCGATCATCAGTGGACGCGCGTTGGCACCCATGGCGCAGATTGCATCTATGATCGTGCAGTGGGCGCAGGCGGCTGCTGCCTTGAAGGGACTCGAGGCGATCATGGCCTTGCCCTCCGATCAGATGCCGGGTGAGCGCCCGATGATTCCGGAATCCACCACCGGCGAACTGGCGATCGATCGGGTGCGGTTTACTTACCACACGAGTGTTCCGGCGGTGCTCGAAGTGGGCGCGCTACGCATCGCCCCGGGCGAGCGCGTCGCGATCTTGGGTAATGTGGGTTCTGGAAAAAGCACCCTGGTCAAGGTCCTCTCGGGCCTCTATCGGCCGCAGGGAGGTCGAGTCTTTCTGGGCGGGTTGGATGTCGCGCAGATTGCCCCCGAGTTCGTGCGAGAACAGGTGGGCTATCTCGCTCAGGATGTCCGGCTGTTTCAGGGCACGCTGCGCGACAACATCACGATTGGTTTGCCCAATCCCAGTGATGAACAGGTGCTGGGCGCAGCCCGGTTGACGGGCCTTTTGGCGTCGATTGAAGCCCATCCGAAGGGGTTGAACCTTGAAATCGCTGAGGGCGGTCGTGGGCTGTCTGGAGGGCAGCGGCAACTGGTTGGCCTGACCCGCATGCTGATCGCCCAGCCGAGGGTGCTGCTGCTGGACGAGCCAACCGCGTCGATGGATGCGGCGCTGGAAAATTTCGTGATTGATCGGTTATTTCAGGCGCTACCCAAGGAAACTACGATTGTGGTGGTCACCCATAAGACAGCGCTTTTAAGGCACGTCACCCGCTTGATCGTCATGGAGCGTGGGCGGGTAGTTCTCGACGGACCGCGGGACCAGGTAATGGCCCGGCTCGCCGCCGGTAGCGCTCCCGCTCAGCAAGGTACGACGTGAATTTCAGGAAATCCCGGGCCGAGGGTGCCGAATATGGCTGGAGTGGTTCGATCACGATATGGGTTGTGACCCTCGGACTGGGCGCGATGCTTGCGTGGGCTTATGTCAGCGAAATCGATCAAGTGACGCGGGCAACCGGGCAGGTGATTGCCAGTTCCCGCTCCCAGATTATTCAGGCATCGGACGGCGGCGTCCTGGTCGACTTAAGGGTGAAGGAGGGGGTCAAGGTGAAGCAAGGCGATCTGTTGGCTCGGTTGGATTCCACCAAGGTCAAGGCGGCCTTTTTGGAGACCGAAGCACGATGCGCCGGCCTGCAGGCCCAGGTGGCGCGCCTGCGCGCTGAAGTCCTGAACCAGAAACCAGCTTTTGACCCCGAGCTCAAACGCCGGTACGCGGATTTCGTCGACAATCAGTCAATTCTTTACCAACGCAGACGCGAAGCGCTGGATGCCGAGATTCGGATTTATAAAGACAGTTTCGATCTTGTCCAGCGCGAACTCGAGATGAACCTTCCCTTGTTGGGGACAGGCGACGTCAGCCAGACGGAAATCCTGAAGCTCAGGCGTCAGGCATCCGAGTTGCAAGGACAGATGACTAACCGACGCAATAAATACTTCCAGGACACCCAGGCTGAATTGGCCAAGGCAGAAGAAGACCTGGCGGGCGCCAACCAGATCCTCGCTCAGCGTAGAAATCAGTTTGAACAGACCGACTTGTTTGCACCGGTTGACGGGGTCGTCAAGAACGTCCGGATCACAACCAAAGGGGGGGTGGTCCGGGCTGGTGAAGAGGTGATGCAGATCGTGCCACTCGATGATGACCTTGTGGTGGAGGCCAAGCTCAAGCCGGCGGATATTGCCTTTGTCAAACCCGGGCTTTCGGCCCAGGTCAAGATTGATGCGTACGACTACACCATTTACGGGGCACTGAACGGGACTGTGACCTATATTAGTGCGGATACCCTCGAAGAGAACCTCCGGCAGGGGGAGATGCCGTACTACCGGGTTCAGGTCAGAACGACAGGCAAGGCGTTGAAAAATCGACCGGACGAGCCGATGGAGATCCAGCCTGGAATGACTGCAACGATTGAGATTAAGACAGGCGTGAACACTGTCCTGAAATACCTCACAAAACCGCTGGTCAAAACCTTCAGTGAATCATTGGGGGAACGATGACCATTTCGTTTTACGGTCCAGCTCCGAACAGGTGCACCAAGTGTTGCAAGAACCTGACAATGTTGGTCTGGTCGTATGAAATCCCAAATCGAACCCATCGGTCTCAGAAGATGGGTTTTAATTGATTAACCAATTGAAAATAAAGATTTATTTCTTAAATTTAAGGGGTTTTTTGCTGCCGTCTCTGCGACATGATCGCTGGCTGGTAAGTCGTTGCCTCAAAGAGCCCTTCGGTTTGAGAACTTTACCCTCCCGTCGTATGATTCCAACTTGTAGTTAACTGGCGCCATGGTATCTATGAAAAAAATTCCCAGCGTTTCCCCGGCCGACGGTGTTGGAGAAGTTATGGCGTTTTCCCCCAACGCTCAAGCTAGAAAATCTCCTGTCGCACAGAAGGTTCCGAAGTACGGGCAAAAACTGGGTCAGTTAGACGCCGACGATTCTTCGGCATTGCAGCAGGATGTCGCGGTCGTGCGCGCTGATCGAGTGGCCGTTGATTCGAGCGCGCCGACTCTGGGCGCCGAGACCCCTTCAAGTCTGCCCGGCCTGCTGGATGCGCCGGTTGAAAGTTTCACCATGCTCGCGCAGGCGCCAGCAGCAGTAACAGCATCCGCGGCGTCCGAAGCTTCAACGGCCGGACTATTGGGCGGCGCCAGCGCGACAACCATTGGCGCAGTGGCGCTGGGTGTCGTTGCTATCGGTGCCGCAGCGTCCTCGGGCGGTGGAAGCAGCGGACCAAAAGCGATCGCACCGCCCACCATTGCTGCTGGGACTGCAGGGACGATTGCCGTAACGATCGGCGCAGATGCTTCCACCGCGAAGCTCTATGCGGGAACCACGGATATCACCGCCAAGTTTACGTCGGCCAAGGTTGGTTCCGTGGTGACGTTTACGCCGGTGTCGGGGCAGGTCGACTACACCGCTCAGTCAATCACTGCGAAAGCAGCTGATGCCTCGGGTACCTTGTCCATTGACTCCTCCTCAGTTTCTTATACGTTTGACAACGTTCCACCCGCCGCTGCCCCGACAGTTGCAGCTGCTGCGGCAGGGGCGATCGCGGTGACGATCGGTTCGGACGCCGCGACTGCAAAACTGTTTGCGGGCACGACTGACATCACCGCGAAGTTCACGTCGGCCAAGGTTGGTTCCGTGGTGACCTTCACGC
>JBBAOE010000052.1:0-11011 GCA_040401595.1 Burkholderiaceae bacterium | reverse complement strand
GCCGACGAAGGTCGGATGAGCATGGATCGCGGCGGCGGTGGCGGGGACATGATCTAGGCTGCCTGTTGATTGTGAGGGCGCGCAGCGATCGTTACTCTCGGCGCATCAACGGCCACATCGCCATCAGCGTTGCCTGCAATAGCAGGATCTCCAGGGTGTAGACGGCCAGATACCCACCAGTTGAACCGGAGTGCGATGCGACGACGTCGCGGATGACGCCGCCGAGTGCCATCGCGATTCCGGCCATGGTGGCCTGTACAGCGCCCCAGGCACCAAGCGCCAAGCCCGCCTGTCCAGGCGCGGCAAGGTTCATGGTGGCTGTCAGCGTTCCGTGCCCAAACATACCTCCGCCTGCACCGATCAGAAAGGTGCCAACCGCAAAGAGTTCAACCGATTGCAGTGGGGCTGCGGAAATCACCGCAACAAAGGCGGGAATCCCCAATAGCGCACCGTTGCCGGCCATTCGAAACGGATCTGCGCCGCGACCAAGAACTTTTGATGCCCAGGCGAATCCGGTGAGTCCTCCAATGGCCAGGGTCGCAGTCAGCGTCGTGGTCATGCCAACGCTCAGGCCCAGAATTTCGCCGCCATAAGGCTCGAGTAGAACGTCTTCCATCGTGAAGGCCATGGTCCCCATCCCAACGACCCATAGACGTCGGCGCGCGTTGTTGCCTTGCAAAAACATGCGCCAGGCGTCGGAGAACGCGATGTCGGGGCGACTGCGGCCGATTCGGTGTTCGTCGCTTCGAGCCTCTTGTTTCCAGAGGGCCGTCAGGTTAAAGATCATCGTAGCGGCGGCGGCACCCTGAATGACTTGGATAAGTCGACCGGGTGAGTAATCCGCGAGCAGTTTTCCAAAAATAAATGCGCTCAGGATCATGCCAACCAGTAGCATGACGTACATCAGTCCGACAACCTTGGGCTGCGATTCCGTCGGCGCAAGGTCGGTGGCCAAGGCCAGCCCGACGGTCTGGGTTGTGTGAACGCCCGCGCCCACCAGCAAAAACGCCAGGGCAGCGCCTACCTGTCCGATCCAGGCTGGGAGCTCGGCCGACTGCCCGGCGCCGGCCAACACGAGCAGAGCGAACGGCATGATTGCGAAACCGCCGAACTGCAGCAAGGTGCCCATCCAGAGGTAGGGAACCCGCCGCCAACCCAGCGCTGACTGATGATGATCGGATTTGAATCCGACAATGGCGCGAAATGGAGCGGCCAGAAGCGGGAGCGCAAACATCGCCGAGACCAGCGAAGCAGGAACGCCGAGTTCCACGATCATCACACGGTTCAGGGTCCCGATCAGGAGGACCAGGCACATGCCCACCGAGACCTGGAACAGGGCCAGGCGCAGCAGGCGTCGCAGGGGCAGTTCCGCCGAGGCGGCATCCGCAAAGGGTAGAAATCGGGGGCCAAGGGTGGCCAATGCCCCGGTAACTTTATTGCGAAGGAGAGTCAAGATCAGTCGGTGATCTGCAGCGACGGGGCCACTTCAGTCATGGCTCCGCCGCTAAGTCTTGCACGCTACTTCTTCGTCGGGGGTGCACAGTCTTGGGTTGGAGCCGCCTGCACGGCCGCAACCTTGGCCTTGCCGCTTAGGAAGTCTTTGACCCAGGTGGTGTTGGAGGCAATCGCGAGATGGGTGCTAAACGAGCCCACGGCAACTGCGCCCAAAAAGATGGGTATCCCGACCTGAGGCCTGACGACCATCCAGAGTTTTCCGTAAATCATGCTGATTCTCCTTAGTGAAGCCAGGGTGAGTACAGGTAGGCCAGCAGATGTGCGACTGCGGAAAGCATGCCGAATATCTGTGTTCCCTGAACCAAGTGGCGATGGATTTCTTCTGATTCGGCTGCGGATAATCCCGTCGGCCCGACCTTACTGTCTGTCATCTCTGTTTCTCCTTCGATACGTTTGTAACCGTACTGGACCCGCATGGGGTCACCATGCGGTTTTTTTTCAGGACCCTAGGGCAAGCCCTGATGTAATCTTAACTTGACGAAAAATCTTGTCAAGACAAATTGACATTTAGTGGTTTGCACCAAGTCCACCCGTTTAGAACCGAAGCGGTGCGCCTGACTGGACTCGACCCGAATACGTTAAATCCGCCGGCTCTCAGCCCTTCCTTCGCTCAAAATCCCGCAGGATTGCAATTCGATTCGAACCCGGAGTCCTTATGAATCGTGATGATTTCACTGAGATGATTGTTGCAGCCAAGATCGCAAAGAGAACTCAGCTGGGTCAAGGTGCCCACCGACCCCCTGATCTATCGTCTCTACGAGTTTGTCAGTGCCGATGGGACGACGATCAAACCGTTCAACAATGAAGAGTTTGGCGACGGCCTCATGAGCGCGATCGACTCCTCGATGGACATGACCCGATAGCCTGATCCCAAGGGCGATCGCGTCCACATGGTCTTGAGTGGCAAATGTCTGCCATACAAGACGTACCGAGGCTTCAGGTCGGGTGGATCAAGTCGGCGCCGTGAGCAGGCTGACATGGGCGCTGACCACCCGCCATCCTTCGGGCGTACGCATCCAGGTCTGACTCTGACGACCTGTCTTCGCACTGCCGTCGCGCCGGAACTCGGTATTCGCGGTGGCGAAATCCGTACCATAGGTCGTAACGACCGTATTCTCAAGCGTTCGGGCTAGTCCCTGCGCTGGCCGGCCAGCTCGAAATGCCTGAATCGCTTCGTAACCGTGCAGATTCTCAGTGACTCCATAACGCAGGGTGTGGGGACTGTTCCAGAATAATTCATCGAGCACGGTCACGTCATTGCTCACAAGCGCCTGCTCGTAGCGGGCGAATGCGGCGGTCACTTCGGCGAGGACAGTGGGCAGATTGATGGTCATCACAAATGAACTCTATGGATGTCGGCAAGGTCGGCCACTCGGGTGTAACCACGACTCGCCCCCCTACTCATATCAGGAATGACTTCAAGTCGATTGCCGGGTTTGAGACGGATTCCGCCGGCGGTGAACACCGGGCTGCCAGCAGCTTTTTAGCATAAAGGTGATCGGTCGGTGCATTCACCGACTCAACACATTGGAGGCCTTCGTCGGTGTAGTGGAACAGAGAAAACGCAGACTCGGTTTTGCCTGGACGTACTGCGGTTTGAATGTCTAAATCTGGCATCAAGCCTGCCATCTGAATTCTCAAGCTGCCCTGTTCAGACCAGAAAACTGGTACCGATCTGTCGGGTGGCTCTCGTCCCATCAGGAAAGCTGCCGCGCTCTTCGCCTGGTCGACCGCATTCTGAACCGACTCCAGACGCAGAGGACGACCCTTGCAATCTCCCGGTAGAGCATTCAATCGAGCGCAATCCCCGATCGCCAGAATCCTGGGGTCGCTACTTCGCATCTGGCGGTCCACCAGGATGCCGTCGTCGACCTCAAGGCCAGCCATTTCTGCCAACCCCGTCTCAGGCATGCCTCCGATTCCGCTAAGCAGTTCATCGATCGTTTCAAATTGCCCATTGCGTTGCCAACCGACCAAGTGGCCATGGCTGATTTCTGGGCTGCTCACCGAGGCATTCAGGTGTACTTCGATACCTGCTGCTCGATGATGGGCCAGGACAAATTCCGCGAGGCGAGGCGAGATCGATCGGCCCAACAGACGCGGCCCGGCTTCAATAACGCGAACGTTCAAACCCATCAGCCGCGCCGTCGCGGCAACTTCCAGGCCGA
Organism: Burkholderiaceae bacterium; assembly: GCA_040401595.1. GTDB lineage: Bacteria > Pseudomonadota > Gammaproteobacteria > Burkholderiales > Burkholderiaceae_E > RFPW01. Next base: position 7,328 of record JBBAOE010000052.1, on the reverse strand, counting down.
TGAATCCGCCGCCCAGAACGGTCAATGGCTTTCCTGTCGCCAGCAGCTGGTCGAGTCGGTCCCGCAGGTGCGACGCGTCTGCCGCGTCGCGCAGGACGGTGACGTTTTGTAGCGTCGGTGTTAGCCAGGCAAGCCTGCGCGCCCGGATGCCGGTTGCAAGAATGAGATGCCCGTAGGAGAGCACCATTCCCGAGGCCAGGGTTACGCAGCGGAGTTCGCGGTCGATCCGCTCGACCGGATCGCCCAGATGCGTCTGAATGAACTGGGCAGAAAACCACGCGGCGTCTCGCTGCGTTTGCAAGGACTCGGTCTGTGACTTGAGAAACTGTTTGGACAGTGGCGGTCGTTGATAGGGTAGCTGCGGCTCCGCACAAACCAGCTGGACCTGCGCCCCGAGGCCTTCGGCGGCGAGTTGCGCGCAAAGTTGTGCACCCGCATGACCCCCCCCAACGATCACGATGGCATTCATGGTGTCTCGACCCGCGGTGGGCTGCGGCGACGCTTTACAGGCGCAGACAATGGGTCATGTTTGTCGAGGTAAGCATGCGTTGCGAGTTCCACGGCAGGCAGATTTTCGTGAAGTCTCTGAAGCAGCCCGATCAAGGTATCGCATTCGTTGGCATTCAGGACTGAAAGGAATGCCCGTTCGCGTTCGAGCGCGAGCGCCAGGATTCGATCGTGCAGCGCGCGGCCCTGCGCCGTGATCGTTGCGACCCGCAGCCGCCCGTCCTGCGGATCGAGCGCAATCGTAATCAGCCCGCGGTTCTGCATGCTCTTGAATGCGCGGCTGACCGATGCCTTGTCCATCCCGATCACTCGCGAGATCCTTTGCGCGGACAGGGACTCTTCGATCGCTAGCAAGACCAGGAGCCGCCAGGTCTCAATCCCGACATTGAATGCCGACAGGTACGCCTGCGATGCACCGCTCGAAAGTTTGTTGGCGATCCAGGTGAAATAGGCGGGCACATACCGTTTCAGGTCGACCACGGGTAACGCGGGCTGCGCGTCGAGACGTGCGTTCATTGTTGTCGTTCAGGAAGGAACAACACCAGCCCGTCAAGGGATGCGTCCATGCGAATCTGACAGCTCAGTCGGCTCTGGTCTCGTCGTTCACTGACCGTGCAATCGAGCATCTCCAGCTCGGTCGCCAGCGGCTCCGGGAGTTGAGCGGACCAGTCTGGATGCACGTAGACATGGCAGGTGGCGCACATCGCGGATCCACCGCACTCGCCAACGACCCCCGCGATGCCCGAGCTCACTGCCGCCTGCATAGCAGATTGGCCAGGCGCAACGTCGATGGTGGTGGGGGTACCTTCAAAATCAATCAGAGTCAGTCGTGCCATGACAATACCGGGCAGGGGGCGGAAAAAATGGAATCCAGGCTTAGGCAGGGACAAGTCTCAGGGGCAGGGTCGCCAGCGCTCTCAGGGTGTTGTTGAGTCGGCGGGTGGGCTTACCCGCGAGCTCGAGTGTTTTGAACCGGCGCGCGAGACCTGCCAGGATCAATTCACCTTCCAGCCTTGCGACCACTTGTCCAACGCAGCCATGGATGCCAGATCCGAAGGCCATGTGCCCTGTGGGCTTGCGATCGATCTTGAATTGCGTGGGTTCGGGCCACTGCCGGGAATCGCGGTTGGCGGCTGCCAGGAATGCGAGGACTTTACTGCCAGCGGGTATCGGGACGCCCCCCAGAGTGGTGTCGACGGCCGTGGTACGGAAAAACGTCTGGACCGCAGACTCGAGCCTTAAGGATTCTTCGAACGCAGATCGGGCTAGACTTGGGTCTGCATGCAGTCTTGCGTATTGATCGGGGAAGTTTGCCAGGCAGTACAGTGCGTTGCCGATGCCATTGACGGTCGTGTCAACACCGGCTGACAAGAACGAACGCACCAGCATCGGGGCTTCCTCATGGGTGATTTCACCACCATCAGCGGCCTGATAGATCAGATCACCCAATCCGTCAGGTCGCAGCATATTGCGCTGGCAATGCGCCATGATCCAAGCTGTCACGGGCTCGACCCGCGCTGCCGCCCGGGCAAGCAAGTCGTTGCGCGGACCGAACGCGTTGAAAATCATATCGCCGTACAGCAGCAAGTTTTCGCGCCCGGCCGCTTCGAGTCCAACGGCATCGGGAAAGACTTTGAGCGGGTAAGGTTCAGCGATTTCTTTGACGACGTCGATCACTTCGCCTTGCTTCGCGCGATCAAGGAGCCCGTCAAGCAATCGGTCCGCCTCGGCGGCAAAGCTATCGCGAATCTTCATGACCGTTTTCGGTGAGAGGATGCGCGACAGAATGGTTCTCGATTTTGTATGGTTCGGTGGATCTGCCTCCAGGATCAGACTCTTGGGGCGGAAGGGCTTTTCGAGCTGAAAATTCGCGAGTCCCACGCCAGCCGATGAGATGTAGGTCGCATGATCATTCAGGATTTCACGAACCTGATCATGCCGACAGCTGGCGTAGATGTCGTACTTGGACAGCCAGACGACCGGACCTGCCTCACGGATGCGGTCATGGTCCGGGTAGGGGTCGCCAAGAAAGGCGTCACTGAATGGGTCAATGTCGAGCGAAGGGACGTCCGGGACGCCTGAAGCCATGCTGGGTTTTGTCATGAGCGCTGTCCTTGTGATGGATGTTCGGTGCCGTTAGTCACCAGCGACACCGACGAGACTGGCGAGCACATCGTGGCGGTACCGCAGGGTGGCGCAGGATTCGCGATGGACGACCTGACCCCGCTCGAACACGATGGCATCCCGGGCAAACTTCAAGGCATCATCGACCTTCTGTTCCACCAGGATGATGGCGACGCCGGATTCCTGTGCAAGCGTTTTGAAGCACTGCATCAATTCCTGACAGATGATTGGGGCCAGGCCTTCAAGCGGTTCATCCAGAAGGAGCAGGCGTGGATTTCCGAGCAGGGTACGGGCGACCGACAACATCTGCTGTTCACCTCCAGAGAGCTGATTGCCTTGGTGATGGCGTCGTTGTGCCAGCCGCGGGAAGAGTGCATAGGCTTGGTCGACGTCGCGACGGGGGCGACCTTTCAGGCCTGCGATCAGGTTCTCTTCGACATTGAGTGACGCGAAAATATCGCGGGTTTGGGGTACATACCCCAAGCCCATCGTGGCGCGATCGCGGGGACTCAGCCCGTTGATTTCAATGCCATCGAACAGGATTCGGCCCCGTGTGACGTCGGCGAGTCCCATGATGGCCTTCAACAGAGTGGTCTTGCCGACCCCGTTGCGCCCGATGAGTGCCAGCGGGTGGCCAGCGCTCAGCGTCAGGTCCACGCCCCGCAGGATCTGGATCGGTCCGTATCCCGCTTCAAGTTGTTCGATCTGTAACATCGCGGCGCGTTCCTAACCGGGATCCAGCTCTGGCGTGACCATCGGCTCATCGGGGTTGGATGCGAGCCCGAGGTAGGCGATCCGCACGGCGGGATGGTTGCGGATCTGCTTCGGCGAGCCATCGGCCAATAGCGCACCTTCGGCAAGAACAATGATCCGGTGGGCAAAATTGAAGATGAGATCCATGTCGTGCTCGATCATCAGAATCGCCAGTTCGGGGGGCAACCGGTCCAGTGCATTCAGCACGATGTGGCGTTCATGTTCTGGCACTCCCGCCATGGGCTCATCCAGGAGCAGGACCCGGGGGCGCAGAGCAATCGCGAGGGCGATTTCCACCAGTCGCTGCTCACCATACGCCAGAGTGATCGGGGCGCGTTGCGCCAACGATTCGATCCTGAGCAGTTCCAGGATGCTCGTCGCTTCTGCACGGACTTCGGGATACGCATCAATAGACCGCCAGAGGTTTCCAATCGATCCGTTGCGTTCGTGAATCGCCATCTCGAGGTGAAGCAGGGTGGTGATCTTTGGCGCGAGTTGGGTGATCTGGAAGGTGCGTGCGAGACCTCGCTTGACGCGCTGTGGCTGGCTTAGACCGGTGAGGTCGACGGCGTTCAGATAAACAGTCCCCGTATCTGGCATCAGTACGCCCGTGATCAGATTGATCAACGTGGTCTTTCCTGCGCCATTCGGACCAATCAGTCCCAGGCGCTCGCCAGCGTTGAGCGTCAGGGAGATATCCCGCGTGACCTGCAGTCCACCAAACGATTTACCCAATTTCCGGATCTCCAGGACTGGGCCGGGCACGCGAGCGCCTGATGGTCCTGCCGATCCGGATTGGGTAACGGTGCGATTCACGCGCGCGTCCTCATGAGTGCCCCCCAGCGCTCCCGGGGGATGAGGACACCACAAACCAACATGGCGCCGATGACGAAGAGCCAGTGGTAGGGATTGATGTTCGATGCGACATGGTGAATGGTGGTGAATAGAGCGGTTCCGGCGATGGCACCAAACAGACTGCCCGCGCCGCCGAGGACGAGCATCACAAGCGCCTCTGCTGACAATTCAAAGCCCAGCGTGTCGAGTCCCACGATCTGGTTGACTTGGGCGCTCAGCGCTCCCGAGATCCCCGCAAACCATCCTGAGAGGCAATAGAGCGTGAGGAGTTTTGGGTGAATTTCGGTACCCAGTGCGGCCATCCGCAGTCGGTTCTGGTGGATACCGATGCAGGCAAGGCCGAAGGCGGACCCCATCAAACGGCGCATCACCCAGAGACAGATCAGCAGTACGCCGGTGCAGTACAGGAAGGCAACGCGTCCCTGCAGGTCGAATGTGGCAAGGCCCAGAATCTTTGCTGTCGTAAATCCGGAAAGTCCATCGTCGCCACCGGTCCAGGCACGAAATTTACTTGCGAGATTTTGAATGATTTGACCGACTGCAATCGTCAACATGAGGAAGGTGAGACCCTGATAACGCAGCACGAACAAGCCAGATAGTGCGGCCACGGTGGCACCGGCTGCCCCGCCAGCCAGTAGTCCGAGCAATGGATTCGGACTCAAATGCAGGGCGAGTAGCCCAGCGGTATAGGCACCGGTGCCAAACAGTGCTGAGTGCCCGAGCGTCGCTAATCCGCCGTAGCCGACGATGAGGTCCAGAGACATGACGAAGATGGCCAGGGTGGCAATCCTTGACGCCAGTGGCAGTTGTGCGGGGAAAAAAAAGTAGATCGTCGCGCCCACCAGCCCGATCAGTAGGTAGGGCGCCGCCCTGAAGCGCAGGACTGCGTTCAAGTGCGCCCCGACGACAAGAGGCCTTGCGGCCGCCAGGCCAGGAGCAGCGCCATGACCAGAAAATAAAACAGGCTGCCCCAGTCCGACGCCAGATATTTGCTCGCGGTATCGATCGTCCCGAGAACCAGGGCCGCCAACATGGAACCCGCGACGCTACCCATGCCGCCGACGGCGACGATCACAAGAACGAGAACGAGATATTTGATGGGGTAATAGGGTTCCAGCGGCAATAGCTCGGCACCCAGAATTCCACCCAAACCCGCCAGGGCGGCGCCAGCGCCAAAGGTCAGGGAGTAGACCCACTCCACCGGGATGCCGAGCGCTGCAGCTGCCTGTGTGTTGTCGACCGTGGCACGCAACCAGATGCCAAAGCGCGAATACTTCATGATCAACACGGAAGTCATCATGACCAGCAAACCGGCCAGCACCACCAGCAGGCGCTGTGCGGGGAGGGTGCGTACCCCGAGGTCGACCGGATCTCTGAGCCACGAGGGCAGGGGAATCAGTTGGACCTCCGGGCCCGCCAGCAAGTTCGCGCTCGCGACAAACAGGAAACTCAGGCCAATCGTGAACAGGACTTGCTGTAGTTCCGGCATTCGATAGAGTCTGCGTAGAACGAGCGCCTCAATCACAGCGCCAAGCAGGCCCGTCAGAACGATAGCGCCAACAGCGCCAAGCGCAAACGGCCACCCCTGTGCGCGTATCAGCCAGGACGCCAGATAACCCCCCGTCATCGCGAACGCACCATGGGCGAGGTTGACAAATCGCATCAAGCCGAGCGTGACCGACAGGCCGACCGAAATGATGAACAGCACCATGCCATAGGCGATGCCGTCGATCAGGATGTTGGCCAGAAGGGTCACGGCTTGCGACTACTTGCCGAGTCCATGGTCCCCGTGTTGGCCGAAGGATTGAACTTCCTTGTTGACCAACAGATTGCCCGGGCCTTTTTCGACGACACGCAGATAGACGTTCTGTGTGATGTGACGGGTCGCAGGATCCATCGCGACCGGTCCGCGTGGGCTATCCCACTTCTGGGTCTTGGCGGCTGCCATCGCTTTGTCGCCATCGCGCTTACCCCCGGTGGCTTCGATCATTTTATGAATGAGATACATCCCATCCCAAGCACCGACGGTGGCGTAGTTGGTCACAGCATCCTTGTTCTGCTTGGTGACTGCGGCTGCAAACGCCTTGTTGGCTGGGCTGTCGTGGGCGGCCGAGTAATGGAAAGCGGTGGTCAGTCCAAGTGCGCTATCACCGAATTTCTGGAGGTCGAATTCATCGGTCTCCGCAGTCCCGAGAAACTCGATGCCGGCCTGGCGCAGACCGTTTTCCTGATAGGCCTTGACGAAACCCAAGTTGGGCGGACCACCGGGCAGGAACACATAGACCGCCTGCGCGCCGCTGGCCTTGATGCGCTGCGCAAACGGCGCAAAGTCATTAGTGGCGAGTGGCATCCGGATACTTTCGATGACCTGCCCCCCTTGCTTTGTGAATTCGGACTTGAACGCGTTTTCCGCATCGACACCCGGTGCATAGTCCATCACCGCAGTCACGACTTTTTTCAGTCCCTTCTTGGCCGCGTGCTGCGCCAGTGGGACCGTCACCTGCCAGAGGGTGTAGCTGGTGCGAAGGTAATAGTCGGACTTGGTGGTGATGTCCGAGGTGGCCGCATTGAAGATCACGAAAGGGGTCTTCGATTCCGTGATGACCGGTGCCAATGCGAAGGCGTTTGGCGAGAAGACGACCCCCCCGATGTAATCGACTTTGTCGTTGACCACCAGTTCCTGGGCGGTGGTTCGGGCTTTGGCCGGATTGGGTCCACCCTCGTCGCGGTAGATCAGTTCGACGCTTTGTCCGGCCAACTTGCCGCCCTGACTGGCGAGATACGCCTCGGCGCCCGCCTTGAAAAGCGCTCCATAGTGGGCAAATGGTCCTGAGAACGGCGCGATGATGCCGATCTTGACCTCGGCTTGTACCGGACCGGGAACCAAAAGCGCGACGGCGCCCATGAGGGTCAGCGAGCTAAGTGCAGCGATACGGAGCCACCGATGTGTACTCTTCATGATTGTCTCCTCTGGGTTGGACGATGGATCGTTTCCGTCGGATGCGGTCGACGGGGCGGACCTCATGCGGGTTGTGCACTTTGGATCGATTTTGTTGACACATCAACTAGTAGAAACGCCAATCGAATCC
>JBBAOE010000051.1:0-11185 GCA_040401595.1 Burkholderiaceae bacterium | reverse complement strand
TGCGCAACAGCGATGGGGCAGCACTCGCCGAGACGGTGCGGGCTTGGATGCTCGAGCGGGTCAATAAATAGTTTACTCTTTTTTGCGCAGGTTACCCTTGAAATAGCCCAAAACTTCGGCTTCTCTTCCAAGTGTAGTACTTTAGCCTCGCCAAGCCAAACCGCCTCGTGAAAACCGTCACGTTCGTCTTTCAAAGAAACATTTACCCCAAATCCAGCGGATACCCCCTAAGGGCGAGCCGGTGGCTTGAGGCTTTTGCTGGCAAGGCCCATGTGCACGTGGTTTTTGTGAATGCCCGGCAAATGAATTCCGGAACCGAAGAATACCTGAAGAGTCTCGGAGTAAGCAGTTTTAAGCACTTCACGGTAAATTCCATTCGCGGAGCCTTTAATGCTCTGTGGTATTTATTCCTGCGGCGCATGCCCCTTCAGGTCGGTTTTTATGCTGACCGCCGTGCTCGTGCCCATCTGGCCACCCTGCCTAAAGCCGACTTGGCCTTTTTTAGCGAGCGCAGGGTAGGGGACTACATTCGCTCTGTTCGGGCCCGCCAAAACTGGATCGACCTCTGCGATTTGGTCGACGACAACTACAAAACCGGGGCTGCCCGCATGAATTGGTCGCTCTATAAATTGTACTACTGGCTCGAGTGGCCCCTGCTGCGCCGTTGGGACATTAAGCTGGCCAAGAAAAGCGACCGAACCTTCTTGGTAACCGAGTACTTCGCGCGCATGCTGGCCCGAAGACTCAACGGCGATGCCCGCAAAATAAAGTCCCTCGAGAACGGCATCAACGTGGAACTCGCGAGTGCCGGCCCCCAGGCCCGTTTTGGCTGGTACTTTCTCGGCCCGCTGAGCTACAAACCCAACTACGACGGGCTCAAGTGGTTCCTCGACAACGTGCAGCCCTTTCTTTCGCGCCGCTTTGAGGGAATCGTTGTGGGTGTGAACGCCCCAGAGTCCCTAAAAATCAAACTCAAAACAGCCGGTATTAACTACGTCGAGTATGCTGAGGACTTAAGCTACACGCTCAAGGACTACGGAATTTGCATCGCTCCGATGATTAGCGGCGGCGGCCTGCTCAACAAATGCCTCGAGGCGTTTCATTCCGGACGCATCGTGATAATGAGTCCGCGCGCCTCCACTGGGTTTAAGAACATTCAGAACGGCATTCATGCCTTGGTCTGCGACAAATCCGAGGCCTGGCTTCAGGCTTTTGAAGACATACGCACCGGCCGCTATGTTTGGCATCAAAAACGCATTCAGCACCTTGTAGACGGCTACACCTGGGAACGTTTTCACGCAGAAGCCGACGAGTTTTTAAAGGAGTAGTACCTTTATCACTCAAACTACCCAATGAACGCAAAGAACCTCGCCTTAGTCCTGTCCTTGGGCTTGACCCTAACGTCTCTGGCACAGGGAGTGCTCGGACGCAGAACCATGGGCAACCTCGACATTGAGACCATTACCCAGAACGACATTCAGCTCATGCGAACGAAGCTGTCGGGCAAAAACCTAAACGACAGCCGCGCAGCAGAACTGCTCAAAAAGCAAGCAGTTAGCCAAGAAGACTTCAAGGGCCTGAGAAGCCGCCTGCCGTCGGCAGTTTTAATGGATTCTATGAATGCCCTGTCTTATGTGGAGCGCAGCATATTTCGCGACACGCTGATTTTTGGCTCCGAACTATTTAGAGACAAAGGCAAGCTAGACTTTGCGCCCAACCTGCAAATGGCCTATTCACCCGACTATATTGTTGGTCCGGGCGACGAGCTAGACCTCACCATCTACGGCATGCAATCGGCGAATTATCAATTGGTAGTTCGCGCTGACGGCTTTGTAGAACTATCCTACGGTGGACTCATTCAAGCCAGTGGCATGCGCCTAGCCGGGCTAGAAGCCAAAATTCGCCAGCGACTGATTGACAAGGGCTACCGCCTCTTGCAAGGCGGTCAAACCGAGCTCAATCTGGTACTGAGCAAGGTTCGCAGCATCCAAGTGCACGTGGTCGGCGCCAAGCAGCCCGGAACATACACCGTGCCGAGCATTGCCACCGCCATGCACGTACTTCACGAGGCAGGAGGCCCCAGCGACTTGGGCTCCTACCGAAGCATTCAAGTAATCAGGTCGGGTAAGGTGGTGGCTACCCTTGACCTATACGACCTACTCATTAACGGGTCTACGCAGTCCAATGCCACTTTGCGCGACGGAGACGTGGTGCGGATTCCCGTCTATGAATCCCGCGTAAACCTTATGGGCGAATTCAAGCGCACGGGTCTTTTTGAGCTCCGCGAGGGCGAATCCATGGCCGACGCAATCAAGTACGCGGGCGGATTCACCGAAGGAGGCTACCGCGGGCAGGTTTTGGTATTTCGCGTGGGCGAGACTGAGCTCCGCGTCGCAGACGTGCTTTCTAAGGAGTTTGAGGCCTTTCGGCCCTCCCAGGGCGATGTGGTAATCGCCAATCCTATTCGCAACCGCTATACGAACCGTGTTAGCGTCACGGGTGGAGTGGTCCGCCCGGGCTACTATGCTTGGAGCGAGGGAATGACGACCGCCATGTTGATCGAGCGCTCTCAGGGCCTTGACCGCAATGCTCTGCAATCCAAAGCCCTATTGGTCCGTCGCCCCGAGGGCAAAGTGGGGAGCTATCTGGAATTTTCTCCACTGGAGGCAGGCATTGAGCTGCAGACCAATGACTCTATATACATTCCCCTGGCCACGGACCTAATGATTTATGACTCCGTTCAAGTGCGCGGATTTGTGAACCAACCCAAAAATTATGTTCATTATCAGGGCCTCACGGTGGAACAGGCCATCATAATGGCTGGAGGCATACGCTCCACGGGAGACCTTCGCAATGTGGAGGTGTCCTTCCCGGAGCTAAATCAACAAGGGGAATTTCTATCTGAAGCGGTCATTCGCAGGGTAGAATTGAACTGGAACGGCTCGGGCACCCTTCTGCCCCCTGGGGCCACGGTGAGCGTTCGGCAGCGGGCCAACGTAGAAACGTCCAGGCTGGTATTTGTACAGGGTGCCGTGTCGGTAGCGGGAGGCTATTCCTTGACCAGCAACAGCGAGGCCATTGGTGGCCTGGTGGATCGCATTGGTCGCTTTGAAAAAGAAGGCATGCCCCAGTTTGCCATGGTTGTGCGCAATAGGGGCTTTATAGAAGCCCTTGACAAGGACCAGCTGGAACCCAATATGATCTCCGACAGCACCTACTATCTTGCCGCCAGCAAGCAAAAAATACGTGTTTCTGACACCATTGCAGTTGACCTAACCAGCCGCTGGGCGCTTAACAACTTTAGGGTTCAAGACGGCGATACGCTCATCATACCCCGACGAATCAACACGGTCTACGTCAAGGGAGGCGTGGAGAATCCCACAGGCTTGACCCTAAATAGTAACCGCAGGGCATTGTACTACCTGCGGGGTGCAGGCGGCATATCGTCTTTAGGAATGCGTCGTTCGCTGGTGGTGGAGTACGCCAACGGTCGGTCTGCACCCATTCGCTATGTTTTGGGATTCGTGCCAATCTACCCAAGGGTATACAGCAATTCCACCGTTAGTATTGCGATAAAAGACCCAGAGGCCAACCAGTCTAACCCTGCACAGTTGGCCGCATTGAGCAGCATCATTGGTTCTACCTCGAGCTTAGCGATGACCCTATTTTTCTTACTGCGCTAGACCATGAGCAACCTTTCGGAACTTTTGCAGCGCGGAATCACCCTGGACGACCTGCGCGCATTCGCCGCTTGGACCCTAGGCCGCATAGCCTCTGGCTGGAGGCGCATCCTGCTTCTTGCCCTTCTAGGGGGCTTGCTTGGCCTCCTAGGACTAGTTTTAAAGCCCCAAAGGTTTCAGGCAACCATGATGATTGCCGTTGAAGAAGGCGAAAGTTCCGGTTGGCAAAACCTTCTCGCGCAGTTTGGCCTCGACGTAGGCGGCCTTAATCCGGGCGGAATTTTTGAAGGCGAATCCCTGGTACAGCTGTTTAGCACGCGCTACATGGTCGAGCGAACCCTGATGGACAAGGCCTACATCAAAGGAGACAGTGTGCTCTTAATCAACTACTTATACCCCTATACCAAGTGGGGAACCGACGAAGAATTCGCGACGCTGGTCTTCCCGGAGCGCAGGGCTGATTTTAGTCCGCTTCATGATTCGATCCTGCTTGAAATCAAGGGGCATGTGGCGAGCGATTTGCTCGACGTGTACAAGCCCGACAAGAAGCTCAGCCTCATTAATGTGCACGTCACCCACCAAGACAAGTACTTTGCCAAGGCCTTTACCGAGGCTATAGTGGCCAACACGCTCGCCTACTTTTTGGAGTCCATCACCGAGAAGGCGCGAGGCAACCTCAATGTGCTTCGGGCCCAGCGCGACAGTTCCAAGTCAGACATGGTTCGGGCTCTGGTTGCCAACGCAAGTGCCTACGATAATTTGGTGGATCCGCTCTTTCAAAGCGGCCAGATTGACCAGTACAAAAGTTATGTCAACCTTCAGGTTGCCAACGCCTTGTATGTGGAGATATCCAAAAACCTGACCTTGGCAGAGATTGGTTTGCGCAAGCAAACGCCCCTGATCCAAATAGTGGAGCATCCGAGCTTCCCGTTGCGCCGGTCCGGGTACCAATGGTGGCAGTGGCTGCTTTTGGGCGCATCCGCCGGTGCGGCATTGGGTACCTATTTGGTCCTCGTCAGAAAGAACTAGCTATGGAAGTTATCGGCGTCGCCTTTCACTGGACGCCTGCTCGCCAGGCCCAATGGCAGGGCTGGGCCGACCAATTGGGGGCAGAACTGACGCTCTTGCACACCCACCCCGACCGCAAGGAGCATCCTTGTTTTGTGGGCAACGATCACTTTGAGTTCGGCGCTTATGCCAGGGCCTCGGAGTATGCCCGCACTTCAGGCCCCTTTGTTGTCGTAAACGATACCCTATTAGATCGCCACGCATCGGGCCTTTGGGCCCGATGGTTGCTAGCAACTAGTAACTGGTTACCGACGCCCGGCGTGTATTGCGATGTATACCCCGCCCCCCGAGAGCGCCCCTCAGAGATTCCCGACCCCTATGCCTCGAGCTGGATTTTCTACCTCCCTTCGCAGGCCGACCTCAGTATATTCAGTGCCGCAGTCAGGCGGACTTTAGAACCCGTCGCCTCGGGCGAATCCGCAAAATATGCTACTGCGGCTACCCCAGAACCCAGCCCTGCCTATGAGGCCTTCTTGCGCCGGTGGCTCTACCACCCGGTTCCCGGGGTCGGCTACCAGGGGCCGCGAAGCCCCGCTGATCTTGCCCGCAAAAGGCAAACCATAATCTGGGAGCATGCCCTTAGCCGCGAGCTTCAATCCCTCGACGTCCTTCGGCCTTTTCAGGGCTGGGAGTATCGTTTTATTCGTTTAGTAGACCGCCTTCTGCGCCGCCTGCAAACCGCCGGCAGGGGCAGAGCCTATGGCTAAAAGCCTACCTTTGAGCCGATATTTTTACCCTAACTCCGCAACCGCCACCAATTATTCTAAGCTGAACGCTGAATACCCCATGCCCTGGTACCGCAAAATTCTCGCCTACTTAATCTTCGTGCCCAACATTACTTTGGGTACGACAACCCCGTTTTTGGGTAGGCCAGAAATATTCCCATGGACGGCAGCCTATGCCCTGCGCAAGGATTTGCGCCCCAGCCTGGCCTATCTGCTCTTTGCGGGCTACCTGGTGCTCAGCTACCTCTACTTCTTAGCCACGGGCGGCAGCGCAATGATTGGCCTGCGCTCGCTTATGGCCCTGCTCAACGCGTCGGTCGTGTTTTTCACCATCCTCACGGTGGGCGAAGAAGAACTCAAGTACGTCAACAGGGCATTTTGGGTCATGTTTGGCCTCAACGTCGCGGTCAGCTTGATGCAGTACTTCGATCTGTTCCCGTCTATCCTGGTGCGCCCCATGAATTTCTTTATTGACCGCTGGGTTCCGGTCTCTTGGGAATACGGGCGGGGCTGCAGCGGACTCTTTGCCGAGCCGTCCTACCACGCCTTTGGTGTGCACCACTACTTTGCCTACGCAATTTTGCTGATGAACATTCAGCAGCGCTCTCCCAAGGGGCTGATCTTAACCGCCCTAATGGCCCTGTATGACCTGGTAATTGTTCGGTCCCTAACCGGATTAATCATCATGTCGGTGTACCTGATTTCGCACCAAGACTGGCGCAAGGCCTGGAAGCCGGTTCTTGCCTTCATAGTGGCGTTTATAATTGGCCTTGGCTGGTACGGCGAGAATTTTGAGCTGCCGCGGTCCCTTGAATTCGTGTACAACGTGGTCTACGAAGAACGCTACAAAGACCTCTTTGAATACGTCATGTGGGAGGGCGGAATCCGCACCGTCAGCCTCATGGGCAGCTACCCCTTTGGCATTATGCACCCCTTTGGCTGGGGATTGGGGTCCTGGCCGCAGGCCAGCATAACCTCGCTGCTTGACCTGGGTTTGAGCGAAATCGAAGTCGCCTTTTTTGAAATGTACTACTCTCCCTACGACGGGTTTCGCCCCACGGCCTTTAGCGCAGACCTCTTTCTCGAAACAGGCGTGGTCGGATTCATCCTTTTTGCCGTCGCGATGTACCCCTACATTAGCCCCTTAGCTATGTGGCAAAATCCCAACACCCGGGCCGTTGTGGTGCTGTTTTTATTCAATATGATTATTTTGGGCACCATCGGCGACCCCCTGCCTTTCTTATTTTTAGCTTTGGCCTACCGCCGAATCAACCCACCACCAAGCCATGAACCCCTACCCATTCCTAGTCCTTAGCCTCTTAGCCCTTAAGGCCGGGGCGCAGAGCATACCGGTTGGTATGACTTTTTATGAAGATCGGGTGCGCATGGCCCAACTCACCGGCGAGCAGCCCTTGAGCGTGAGCTACTGCATCCGCCCCGTGCACCACTCCTATGCGACCAATGCCAAAATGCCTTTTGCGCACAACAACCCCTTTGCAGACCTCAGCCAGTCGTTCAACAAGTACGGACTCCTTCGCGACAGCACCAAGGGCAGCATCAACGCCGGCAACCCTGAAGACGCGGCCCTTTTGCCCAACCTTCCGCTGCAGGTGCGCTACCTCAAGGGGGCGGTGCAGGCGGTAGTGCTCCCCGCTGAGGTGCGGGTGCGCTACAATACCCACCACCCCTACGGTTGGCAAGACGGCCCCATGGTGCCCAACGTGGGCCTCCAAACGTTTTATTCGGTCGGAGCCTACGCCAAGCTCGGGCCCTTCGAGGGCCAGTTCCGCCCCGAGCAGACCTTTGCTCAAAACAAGGCCTTTGACCAGCCGCCCGTTCGCCAATTTGGTATTGACATGCCCGACCACTTTGGCCAAGAGCCCTTTAGCTACCAGGGTTGGGGCCAGAGTTATTTAAAATTCAATACCAGGTCGGTGGGTCTGGGAGTCAGTACCGAGAACCTCTGGTGGGGTCCGGGCCACTACAATTCCCTGCTGATGACCAACAATGCCCCGGGATTTTTTCACCTCACGGCGCACAGCAATAAGCCCATCAAGACCTTTGCAGGCGCCATTGAGTTTCAGGCCGTGTCGGGCCTGCTTAGTTATTCTGGTTTTTACCCCTACGGGCTTGCCACCACGCAGTTCTGGCCTTGGGTAACCGCACCAATTGAGCGCACCACCGATTTAGACAACCAGCGCAAGGGCTTTACCGGCCTCGCGGTCAATTTTCAGCCCAAAATGTTTCCTGGCTTGTATGTTGGGGCCAACCGAGCCATCATGACTACGGCCGATTCCCTGACCATTGGCTCGCTGGCCGAAATCTTCAGACCCATTCTTAAAAACGTTTCGGGCGAAGACGGGGGCGAGCGCAACCAGTTGGTTTCGATCTACCTGCGCTACGTGATGCCAGAATCCCATGCAGAATTCTACGTCGAGTTTGGTCGCGAAGACGCCGCCTGGGACTTTGAAGACCTTGTGAGCGACATCAACCATACGCGGGCCTACATGATGGGATTCCGCAAGATGACCCCCATGAAAAAGCCGGGTAACTGGCTCATGCTCGAGTACGAAATGACCGAGATCGCCCAAGGCCTCTCGAGCACGGCCCGTGCCTATAACTACAGCTGGTACACCCACCCCCTCAACGGAGGCTACACCCATGCCGGTCAAGTCCTAGGGGCTGGCATTGGCCCTGGTGGCGCACTGCAGACCGGGGCACTCAGCTGGATCGGTCCCAAAGACAAAAAACTGACCCTGCGCCTAGAGCGCTACGAGCACAACCGCGAGACCTACTACTACCGACTACCCTACATACAGTACCCCGTTGGCGGCACCTTTCGCGACATCTCCAAGCGCTGGGTCGACCTCAGTGCTTTTTTGAGCTACCAGCAGCGCTTTTATGGCTTCATCATACAGGCTCAGGTGCAAATGATGCAGACCTGGAACTTCAACTGGCAGTTTGACTTTACCCAACCGGGCAACGCCTTTCGCCAGCCCGGCCAAAACTCGCTCACGCCCCAGTTTAACCTCAACGCCATCTACCGCCTCTAATGCTTCGCGCCTACGCCGTCGGCCTCTACTACTTGGGTTTGCGCCTCACTGCGTCGCTGCCGAGCATGCACCTGCGCAACTTCATTCTGCGCAATGCCTATGGACTGCACCTCGAGCGCGGAACCGTCCTTATGGGCCGGTTTGAGCTTCGCCGACCCAAGCGCATCACGATTGGCCGCGGAACCGTCGTGGGCGACCGCTGCGAACTCGACGGGCGCGAGGGCCTGCGCATTGGTCAAAACGTGAATATTTCGTCGGAGGTTAAAATCTATACCCTGCAGCACGACTACCGCCTGCCCGGCTTTCCCAACAGCGGTGGGCCGGTCACCATCGAAGACTACGCCTGGCTCTCGACCCGATGCATCATTTTGCCCGGAGTGACCGTGGGCCGGGGAGCCGTCGTCGCCGCAGGGGCCGTAGTCACCAAAGACGTCGCCCCGCTCACCGTGGTGGGCGGAATCCCCGCCACCGTCATCGCCCAGCGTCCGCCCGAGGCCCTAGATTACTGCCCAGCAGACTACCGTATTGCGATGCTCTAATGTCCAGTACTAAGAAGTTGGTCAAGACTTTTAGCGCCCTGGCAATGCTTCGGGCCGTCAACGTGCTGCTGCCATTGGCGTTGTATCCGGTTCTGCTGCACCGTTTGGGAGCCGAACTCCTTGGCCTAGTGGTCTTTGCCCAGGCCGTGGCCACCTACTTTATGGTCGGAGTCAACTACGCGACCGAAACCTACGGCACCCGCCTGGTTAGCCGCCTCAAGGACCAGCCCGAGTCCCTGCGCCACGAGGTCAGCCAGCTCTGGTGGATGAAGGTCCTCCTTCTCCTGGTCGTCTTGCTGGCCTACGGCCTGCTGCTGGCGCTCTGGCCTTTTACTCATCCGCACATTTATGTCTTTGTATTCTCGCTGCACGTGGTGCTTTATGAGGCCTTCTTCCCGGTTTGGTTTTACCAGGGCATCGACAAGGTGCACCAGGTTACCCTGCTCAATGTGGGCAGCAAAATTTTGGGTGCAGTCCTGCTTTTGAGTTGGGTCATCGTTCAAAAAGATGCATGGCTGGTGCCCACGGCAAACACCGCCGCGGCGCTTTTCATGATCGTAATCGCCACCTTTATGCTCTACCGCCGCCTTGGGGGTATTGCTGCGCCGAGCCTGAGCGGAATCATGATTCACCTTCGCGGAGGCTGGCCTTTTTTTGTTACCAGCTTGGCGGGCATGCTCTACGTCAACGCAAACCGCGTACTCATTGGCGCGGTGGGCATGGCCGAGGTGGCCTACTACGACCTCGCCGACCGAGTAGTGCAGCTCGCCAAGGCACCGCAGCAGATTTTGGGGCTCAGCCTTTTCCCGAAGATCAGTGCTTCCGCCGACGCCAAGGCCCTGGTGCGTCGCTTTGCTCCCTATTCCGTGGTCGCCAACGCAGTACTCACCGCGGCGGTTTTTGCGGGTGCTCCGCTAATTGTTGCCCTTCTATCGCCCGGACTCAGCGCCGAGGGCGCCTTCATCTCAGTGTCGGTAATGCAGATTCTCTCGCTGAATATTTTGGTGGTGGGCCTCGAGAGCATCGTCGTGGTGCAGCAGGCCCTGGCGCAAAACCACGAGCGGGCCGTCATGCGCTTCACCCTGGAATCCGTCGCGCTCTATGCAGGCTTTGTTCTCACCCTAGTGGCTTTGGGGCAGTACCGCGTGACCCTGCTCACCTCGGCCGCAGTCCTGGTGGAATGCTACCTGCTCCTGCGCACCTTCAGCTACCTGCGCCGTGCCCGATAAGCCCCGCATCGCAGGGGTAGTGGTGCTCTACCATCCTAATCTTGAACAGCTTAGTCAGGGTTTGGCGAGCTACGCCTCGGGCCTTGACCTGCTCTACGTCTTCGCCAATGCTCCCATTGCGGAATTCCCCATCGAGGCCAACCGCGTAGAATGGATCCACAGCCCCGACAACGTGGGTATTGCTGGCGCCCTCAACGAGGCAGCCCGCCGCGCCATCGACCAGGGATTTTCTTGGCTCCTGACTATGGACCAGGACTCCCGCTTTATTGGCGACGGTTTCTCTGAATTGCGGTCCGCCCTAAACCTGCTCGACCCCAAGGCCGCCCTGCTAGGCCCTGACTACCTCGACCAGGGTCGCCGCGCCGCCCGCCCGCGCCCGGTTAACCTCTTGATTCAAAGCGGAACCCTCGTGCACCTGCCCAGCTGGCAGGCCATTGGTCCCTTTGATGAGTCGCTCTTTATCGACGGCGTAGACCACGACTACTGCCTGCGCGCCCGGCTCGGCGGCTACGGAGTCTATGAGTGGCCCCAAGCCCGTCTGAGTCATGCCCTGGGCGACCTGCACCCGCTGCCGTCTTGGCTTTTTGCCCTGCACCGCCACAAAAAGTCAGGAATTTCTTTTCACAAGCCCTACCGCGAGTACTATGAGTTTCGCAACAACCTGTGGCTTCTGCGGCGTTATGGTTTGGCCTTCTCGGGCTGGGCTCTGCTGCGCCTGGGCTACCTTTTGCTACGCCTCTTTTATGCCCTGAGCATTCTGCCCGAGCGCCGCGAGCGCCTAAGGGCTATTGGGCGTGGACTGCGCGCTGGCCTGGGCCCTCAAGCCAAGAAAACTCTTGATAGTGCTCCGATTCCCTAGTTTTTAGACCAAAGATTGCCGCCAAAGACGCA
>JBBAOE010000050.1:0-11746 GCA_040401595.1 Burkholderiaceae bacterium | reverse complement strand
TCCAGTCGCCGCATACGAGTGGCGGCACTTGCCCTTCGCGGGCGGAAGTGTACTGGGACCAATTTGGGACCACACGTTCAGCGCGGTCCCGAACGACCTGCACGTTCATGCACGATCTGCGAGCCGCAGCTAACGCGCACACCACGCGTGAGCAGTTACAACGTGCCCGCCCCATTCCCTGGGCGCCAAGTGGTCGCAGGTTCAAATCCTGTCAGCCCGACGTTTGAAAACCGGCTCTGAACAGCGGTTTTCGGCCTATTCTTCAGTTCAGACTCGCGGGCTCAGTCGGTCTTGGACCAATTCCGGACCAAGCGGCCGCCTCCGCTGGCAGGTAGCGGATCACGTGCCGCTGGGAACCGCGAAATCTGGCTCGACTTCAATCCGAACGTGGATACCTAGTTTGGAAGCGATCTCCACTAGGGCATCGAGTGAGAACTTCGAGATCTTGCCTCGGTAGAGATCCGAGAGGCGAGGCTGGGTGATGCCCAAATTCTGGGCGGCGGCAGTCTGCGACCATTTGTTTTCATCGACGCGGGAACGGATAGCGCGGATCAACGCACCCCGGAGTTTGAGGTTCTCTGCTTCAGCGGCGTCGTCGGCGATGTCATCCCAAACGCTCATCCTCGTGCTCGCCTTTCCTGTTCATACGGCTTCCTGGCTTCCGAATATCTCTGAGTGCCGATCGCTACGTCTCTATGGGCAGTCTTCTGGGACTTTTTTGTGAAGCAGTGCAAGACGAACACCGCATCACCGAACTTCGTTACGTAAAACACCCGAAAGGCTCCATCGGCGGTCCGGATCCTGATTTCCCGAGGGCCCGCGCCGATGGCCGGCATGGGCTTCCAATCGTCTGGTCCCAGACCCAGTTGCCACCTGTTCGAGTTGGAAGCCGACACTATCTCCATGGTCACCGGCCAGGGCGCCACCCAGCCCGTGTCAATGCGGAATGCGCGGCAGCCGGAATAACAATTATGTTATACTAACTTTGTGGCGTCTTATGGTGCGCAGCTAATCCGTGAAGCCCGCCAGCGCGCCGGTCTGACGCAGATCGAGCTGGCTAGCAGGGCTGGCCTCCATCAACCCGCCGTCGCGCGTTTGGAAGCGGGCCGCAACGCCGTCAGCCTCGACGACGTCGTACGCATGGTTCGGCTGTGTGGGTTGGATCTGGAGTTTCACATCGTGGAGCGCGACGGTAGCGACATGGCCCAAGCGGTCCGTCTAACTGAGCTCTCGGGCCAGCAGCGCCTTGATCGCCACGCCAAAGTGACCCGTCAACTCGCCGAACTGCGCCGCGGCGGGAGGTCCTGACGTGGACCTCGATCTGGAGCGGCTATTCGCGACTCTGCATCGCCACAAGGTGGTCTACGTGTTGATCGGCGGCCTGGCCGCGGTGTTTCACGGATCGCCGTTTCCCACCGAGGACGCCGACATCACCCCCGACACCGACGGGGCCAATCTCACTCGGCTCGCGGCCGCGCTACGGGAACTTCACGCGCGGATCCGGACCGAATCCGTGCCGGAGGGCCTGCCGTTCGCCTGCGACGCTCAGGCCTTGGCCGGTGCCCAGACCTGGAACCTGTTGACCGACGCCGGTGATCTCGACATCGCCTTTCGGCCCGCAGGTACCTATGGTTATTCCGACTTACATCGCGGCGCGGCGAAGGCCGAGCTCTACGCCAGCACTGTGGAGATCGCGTCCCTAGGCGACGTGATTCGCTCCAAACAGGCCGCCAACCGCCCCAAGGATCAACGGGTTCTGCCCACGTTGCGCGAGTTGCTGGCCAAAAAATGAACCCGTCGTCAGCATATGACGCGGCGGCATGGCGCCGCGAAGGCGCGCGAGATCCAACGATTCGTAGGCGTAGATGATGTCTTAGACGAATGGCTGGCGCTGAATCCACAACCGAGATCCGTTGCCGGCTTTCTAGTAATGAACGTGTCAGCCCCCGGATGGATACTGCAGACAACCGAGTGCCGCCATTGGCGCGGTGCCTTTTCTGTGGAGGACGATCATGGGAAACAGGGCCAACATAGTGCTGGTGGATCGTGACGGCTGGCAGCTGCGCTACTCGCACTGGGCGGGGTGCCGCATGCTGGATGCGTTGCTCGCAGGACCAGGCATGGCTGAGCGCTATATTCGCGCGCAGGAAGTCGGGAAATTCTGGACCGACGAGCTATGGGCTGACGGTGGCCTCGTGCTGGATCTCGCTGAGCGCACGTTGCTGTTCTTCGGCGAGGAACTCATGGCGACCATGAACGAGCGCCGTGCGATTTTCGAGGTGCTAGCCATCATGTGGCCGGGCTATTCGATCTCATGGGCCTACGACGCGACCGCTGAAATTGCTGCCTACGTCGGCGCTTCTTTGCCTATGTGTGACAGACCTTCTCGGCCCGAACTGACCCTCGCTGACGATACGACGCGCTTACACCATCTCGTCACTATGCTCGGCGCCGACGGAATGATTCGAGCCTGGCCACTGTGGTGGGGCAGCAGCGCTGCGTGGCACGGAACCGAACTCCTTGAGATGCTGCCTGGGGCGGGGTTCCATGCCCTGGAACTGGGAAGGATTCCGGAAAGTGGTGTGCACGTCGACGTACTCGGCAAGGCGGTTGGTGTGTGGTTGACGAATCCGGACCCGGGTCTTTTCCGGTGGTTGGGCCGGCTTTGGCCCGGGTGGCGAATCGATCGGTGGGACGATCGCTACGAAGAGCAATTCCTCCGGTGCGGACCCAGCATCACCGCACCTGAACTCGACCTCACCTCCGGCGTTGTTGAAACCGAAGCATGGCTTCGCAAAAGGGTTTTTCAGAGTTATGGGGACAGTCCCGCGGGCATTATCAGCCGCCTTGCCGCGCTGTTCGGCTCGTCTGGCCCGGTCTCCTCGGAGATCGCTCCAGCGACCCATCGGCCGAATGCGGGGGAGTGGGTAAGCTTTGAACTTGCCTGCGCGCAGGTTCGTGATGGCAGGCGGGCAGCATGATTCAGTCGGTGGTCCGTCACCAAGATCCTTCTTTGAAGTGCAGATATTGCGTGAACAAGTCTCGGTTGCGGCAATATACGTATGAGTGAGATGACGACGCTCGCATGTGCCGAGGTCCTCGGGATTTCAGCGCGGCAGGTCGCCCGGCTCGCGCGCGCGGGAGAACTTTCCGTGAGCCGCACTGTTGGGGGTGCGCTACTAGTCCAGTGGCGAACCGAAATGACTGACCGCTTCGCGGCCTGGGATGAGGTCATCGCGCTCGATGCCGCCGCTTGAAATGTCAACGACCCAAGCGTGATCGGGCGCCAAACCCCTAATTGCAATTGGGCCCCCACATTTCCATCAACATAAATTTGCCTTGATGCATCGCGCCGTTCAGGGTGTCGGGTCGGGCGTATCGGTCGGCGTCAGATTCGACCTCGCCGCATCTCTCGTGAAACCCGGGCAGCACCGGCTGCGATCAGAACAATCTCAACTTCCACCGGCATCGTGCCGGATCCGTTCGTCGTAACCCGCCCTGGCCTGACTATCGAGGGTGCGCAGGACCCGATCCCGGGTAAGCCTTCCGCGAATCGCCCCGAGCAACCGGTCGGGCGTGAGCGCGGCGGCCGCTTCGTAGCTGCGCATCCAGCCGGGTACCGCGACGATGGCGGGTCGGGTCCGACACGACTCGACGATCGCGTCGGCGATGTCCTCGGGATCGACAGTGGGCAACAGGCCGCCGAGTTTCACCCCGGCGACCAAGTCGGTACGCACTGCGGACGGCAGCACGGCGGTGACGGTAACGCCGGTGCCGGCCACTTCGTCGCGCACTGACTCACTGAAACCCACGACAGCGTGCTTCGTGGCGCAATAGCTGGCCAACCCGGCCGCCGGGACCATACCCAGATAGGACGCGACGTTGACGATGTGACCCGATCGGCGATCGAGCATGCCCGGTAGTACCAGCTTCGTTCCGCGCAGCACGCCATTGAGATTGACATCAACGATCGCGTCGGTGACAGCGTCCGGCTCATCGACGAACCGGCCGGCCGGCATGATGCCGGCGTTGTTCACCAGCACCTGCAATGGCGCCTCGATGTCGGCTAGGAATGCGGCAAACGATTCCCGCGAACGCACGTCGAGTGCAGCGCCGAAGCAGCCGAGTTTGGCAGCGGCGGTTTTGGCAAGATCGGCATCGAGATCACCGATGAACACCCGGGCACCTTGGGCGACGAACGCCTGCGCAGTCGCATAACCGATACCGCGAGCCGCGCCGGTGATGGCAACGGAAGCACCCGATAGTGCGAGGGCTCTCATCGCGATCCCTCTCTGCTGAGTGTGGGCATCACGTAGTTCTCCGTCGCGTAATAGCAACGGATAGCGTCAGTGTTCGTCCAACCTACCGCCTGGTCGCGCCGAAACACTACTGTCGGGTGGCCGTCAGCTCCGGAACGGCTAACGGTCGCCCGCGTTGCGCAGATGTTCCGGATGAAGCATCTCGGCATAACGCAGCTGTTCGGGTATCCCGAACGCGTCCACCAGTGTCTCGGCATGGGGCCGGAGCGTGCGGCAGCGTTCATTGATACCGCGAGTCACCGCCTTGGCCCGCTCGGTGGACAGGAACCGGTGCTCGATGAACCATGCTTTGTCGTCCTCAATCACTGACAGCGCATACAGATCACATACCAAATCGAGGATGCGGCGGGCCTCCTGATCCTCGCAGGAGTCGATACCGGCCACAAAAGCCTCCAGGACGGTGCGGTCGATGTGCGCCCGCGCGGTATGCATGACGTGGTCCTGAACGGAGTTGAAGGCCTCGAAAGCCGACATCGTCTTCGCCCTGCGCTGCAGTCGCCGCGCCAGCGAGGACAACAGATACTGCTCGCGGTCTTCGAACATCTTGGCCTGAGTGCCCCGGTTGAATAGGCTGCCCTCCTCCTCGTTGTCCTGCCGGGAATCGAGGAGGGTCTGCATAACAGTCTCGGCCGCAGTTCTTTTCAGCACCCGACCGCCGGCGAAGTTGGCGGCGAATCGCACCCACTCGACCGGGCTCATACCCTTGATGTCGTCGCTGTAACTGGTGAGCAGTTGCTTGGCCACCAACTGCAGCAGAACGTGGTTATCACCTTCGAAGGTGGTGAACACGTCGGTGTCGGCCCGCAACTCGACCAGCCGGTTCTCGGCCAGGTAGCCCGCGCCGCCGCAGGCCTCCCTGGCCTCCTGGATCGCGCTGCTGGCGTGCCAGGTGCTGATCGCCTTGAGGCCGGCGGCGCGCCCCTCTAGTTCACGCTGCTCCTCGGCATCGGGTCTGTCGGAGGTCTGCAGATCATTGAGCGTGGCCACCAGTTCGTTCTGCGCGAACTGCAGTGCATAAGCGCGCGCAACCAACGGCAGTAGCCGGCGTTGATGCATCAGGTAGTCCATCAGCAGAACTTCGTGGTCCTCGCCAGGGGCACTGAACTGCCTGCGCTGCAAGGCATACCGCACGGCGATGTCCAGGGCTACCCGAGCGGCCGCCGCGGCTGCCCCGCCCACTGTCACCCGGCCCCGGACCAAGGTGCCCAGCATGGTGAAGAAACGCCGATTGTCGTTTTCGATCGGCGAGCTGTAGGTGCCGTCCGGTGCGACGTCGGCGTACTTGTTGAGCAGGTTCTCCCGAGGGACGCGCACATGGTCGAACAGGATCCGCCCGTTGTCTACACCGGGTAAACCGCCCTTGTAATCACAGTCGGAGGTGGTGACACCGGGTAGGTCTTTGCCGTGTTCGTCGCGGATCGGAACCACGATGCAGTGCACCCCGTAGCACGTGCCCTGCGTGATCAACTGTGCGAAAACTGCTGCCACAGCCGCGCTTTCGGCCGCACCGCCGATGTAATCTTTACGCGACGTCGGCGTTGGCGAGTGGATCACGAACTCCTGTGTCGCTGGCTCGTAGGTCGCCGTGGTCTCCAGAGACTGCACGTCGCTACCGTGTCCCGTCTCGGTCATCGCAAAGCAGCCAAGCAAGTCAAGAGTGATCAGCGGCCGAACGTACGCTTCGTGGTGGCGTTTGGTGCCGAGATTCTCGATGGCCCCGCCGAACAAGCCCCACAGCACACCTGCCTTGACCATCAGGGACACGTCCGACATAGCCGACATCTCGATCTTGATCACCGCCGCAGCGACGTCACCGGTGCCGCCGTGCTCCTTCTTGAAGCCGTCCTCGGCCGCACCTGCGGCGGCGATGATCTTCAGCTGCTCGTTGACCCGACTGCGGGCGATCATCGTGGTGGGGGTGAAGTGTGGACGGAAGATCTCCATCGAGAGTTTGGCGCGGATCGCGTTTTTGACGTCTCGCCAGCGGCCGTCGAGGGTGTTTTGTAGATGCTCCGCAGTGGTGGTCACGGCCGGGAAATCAGGGCTTCGATTCGATGCGGACTTGGAATCCGTAAAGGTCGAGACTGTGCGGCAGGGGTTGGCCCGGACCCGGGTGCGCGCCAGTGACGGTGAGGGCACCGGCATCAAGCAGATTGGCCATCACCGCCTGCCCGAGAAATGCCGACAGCCCAGCCCCCGGACAATCCTGCGGTCCATGGCTGAAAAAATTATATGTCCAGTCCCCTCCGGCGTCACCGCTGACCCATTCACCGGGCGCGAAACGATCCGCGTACGGGATCCGGTCGCGGTTCCGGTGGTTGAACACGTTGTAGATCAGCACCTGTCGGCCTTCGGGAAGCACTGCGCCACTGGGGAACTCGATATCCCGGGTGGCGACCCGGCCAAACAGCGGCGTTGTCGGCCAGAGCCGCATCGCCTCGTATAGGCAGCCGGCTAGGTACTGCAGCGACGCCACACCTGCCGCGGAGGTGATATCGACCTCAGCTATCTCGGCCCGCACCTCACGCTGCTGCTCGGTGTGTGTTGCCAGCACCGCCAGCGTTCGGAACACGTTGGCCGCCAGGGTGTCTCCCATCGCGAACAACCAGTGCACGATCTGGCCCGCGGGTGCGACGTCGGGTGCGGTGGGCGCCTGGCCGATCACCGAGGCGAGACTGCCCGGCTCGGCCTGCTCCAGGTATCCGTCGATCAGCCCGATGAATTCGGGGTATTCGGGTCCGGGCTTGCCCGGCATCTTGTTGCCCTGCGACATCAGCTCCCCCATCAGCCGTGTCAGACGCTCATCGCCGGCAGCCTTATCGCCGAAGACGACCCGGCGGGTCATCCGCTGGAACGCCTCGTTAATGGTCTCCCACGTAATGGGCTCGGAGGCAAGCTCGCTGGCGGTGTCCGCGGCCACATCCGCGAACGCTTGCGCAAGCCGGTGCAGAGGCTTGCCGGTATCGAGAACCGCTTCGGCGAACCGGCGCCGGTCCTCCCACAGCTGTCCGCGGGAGATCGTCAGTGCGTCGGGCTGAAACGCCGCCATCCCCTTGCGTTTAGGTTCCGGATCGGAAGCGAACGGGTCCGGGGAACCGCCCAGAACGAACTTCAGGTCGTCGGGATGATGCACCAGCAGTGCCTCATCTAGGGCAACCCGGACGTAGAAAGGTCCGGGCCCGTAGCTGCGCACCATACCTTCCACTAACCGATAGCCCAGATGGTCTGCACCCACCGTTGAAGCGAGCCGGCTGGGGACTTCCCTCTTGTTGAACAGCCCGAGGATGATGTTGGGAGCACCGATTTGCGCGGTGAACCGGACGCCTTCCACGACTGACGCGTGTGGAAAGACAGCAGCCATGTGCCTCACACCCAGGGCATGTAGGAACGCACGGTGTCCGCCAGTTGGACGATGCGGTGGGGCTTGTCCGGCGCCGGTGCACCCAACTTGGGCCACGGAGCGAAGACCCGCTCGACATCGCCGATTACCGGCTGAAGTTCCGGATAGTGACGCAGCAGAACGTCTTTCATGGACGTCTTATTCACCCAATCGAAACCGACCTGCGTGTAGGCCTCAGGCCGAAAGTCTTTGGTGAAGAACCGGTCGCTCTTCAGTCGGCGAGATGCCATCAGGATGAAGATCCGGAATGCGGTGTCGGAGAAGCCGAAACCTTTCGGCGGCTGCTCGGCTTGCATCCCGATCTGCAGGTCGACGGCGTCAACATCGCCGTTGTAGACCTCGTTGATCTCCTTGGCCCACTGCTTATTAGGCGTAATGTGATTGATCGTCTTGCGTCGCGGCATCCGCAGCGCCTCGCGGAAGTCGTTGTAGCGCGGCACCCCGCGCTCGCGGTCTCGGACGATGTCCAAGGTGGCCAGATCGGTGATCTGCCCATCGATGCGGGTCAGCTGCCGCAACGCGTTCGGGTAGTTGTGCAGGCACACAGCACCCGCGCTGGCCAGACCGAACGAGTACCAGATGTCCTGCATCTGCACACGGTCCATGAAGTCGCGGGTGTACTGACCCTGCAGCTCGGTAAAGTTGCGCTTCTCGAGGTGTTCACCGGACTCCAGCGAGAAGAAGTTCCAGTCATCCGGAATCAGCGGGTGCATCCGGTAGACCGCGACGAACTCCTCGGTCAGCGAGAACGGGGCCGCGTGGTGATCGGTCGCCGACCCCAGGATTCCCGACAGCGCCTCATTGTCGCCGACACGGCCAATGTCGTCTTTGAACGTCTCACCGAGAGCGCCGTACCAGTTCGCGTTCATTCCGATCTGGAGTGCAGGATGGCGCAGCACACACGTGGTCCATTCGACGGTGTGGATCTTGGCGATGAGCGCAGAAACCACCAGGACGCCGAGTTCGAAGAGTCGCTGATCATCGAAACTGGGATAGGCCTTCTTCAGTGCGTCGCACACCGCGTTGTGCTCGCGGGCGAACACGGTGTGCAGCAATCCGACACCAACCCACCAGTTTTCCTGAAAACCCGTCAGGTCAACGCCGGGAATATCGCTCTGCGGCAGCCGACCGTCCTTCTCGACCCTGACCTTGCCGTCTTGGAAAGTTCGGACCCGTGACTGCTGGTCTTTGCCGGTGCCGTAAACCTGCGAGCCGTCCCACCAGTGGGTTTCGACGTTGGCGAACATCGGTGCCGGGCACCCGTGGACGATTTCACCCTTGATCGGGATGGTGCGCCGGATCCGCATCGGATCCTCGGGGAAGTCGTCACCTGGCCGCAACGGGATTTCGATGTTCTTGTCGGGCACGCCGTTCCCATGGAAAAACCAGTTGTGGTTCTCGAACTGCAACCACGCAGCAGCAAGGGCGTTGATAATGCCTGCCGGCTTGAACTCATCGCGAGCCATCAGCCGACGACTGATCACCCGGGGATCAGGCTCCAACAGCCGTTTGGTGTCGGTGATGGTCATCGACAGCGGGACGTTTCGGCCGAAACCGGTGCCCGCGGCCCCCATCCACGGCTCGGAGAGATCATTGAACGTACCGTCGGGCGTGCGCGCCCGCTTCTCGGATTCGCTCGGCTCCCCGAGATCCTCGGTGGGCCGGATACCCTCACCTTCGAACAGGTTCTTCTCGCGCAGATCGTCTCGGGCCTTCGCCAGGGCGCGAACCTGAAGGATCAGCGATGGATTCTCATACCATTCAATACCGAGCATTGATGGACCCTCCCTTTGACTTTTTCTCTCAGAACAACCGGTGACTCGCAGGGTCAGCGTTACTTGCCAGCACCAGCGGGGGTCCTGAGAGCGAAGTAACCGAGCTTGCTGTAGCTGTCCGACCCGGTATTGAAAAGGATCTTCCCGAGGTACACACCACTGACCAGCTCGACGAGTTCGTCACGAATCTTGCGGATGATCAGCCGCGGATTCTTCTCCACGTCGGCGTAGTCGATCACCATGACCTTCACGTCGGGATCTTCTTTGCCCGGCTCGACGTAGGTGGTGAAGTCGAACGCCAGCTTGCCGGACTCGGCGTCGCGCATCGAGTAGAGCGGCCACAGTAACTTCGACACCAGTCCGGTGCTGCGGGTCAGCCGGTTGTCGCCTGTCCCGGCATCAACATCGAACCGCTTGCCCTGCCAGGGCATCCACAACCCCGTGACCGCGCGCACCGCGGTGTCCACTGCAGGGTTGGTCGTCGTCATCACCAACATGCCTTCGGTGGGCCCATCCAGATCGGTAGGCGGAAGACCCAACCTGAACAGCGCGTTCAGATCAGAGTCTGCGGCCTCGGCGTCCGTTTTCGCCTTCTTCGCCAATTCGTCGATCCATGCCCACGCCGCATCCGCGGCCCCAGCGGGTTGGGCTTTGACCGACTCGCGCAGCCAATCCAACCGGCCTTCGACCCCGGTAGCCACTGTGTCGCGCTTATTCGCCATTCCATCTCCTCGTACTGTGAAGCCCGTCCAGCAGATATGTAAGGAAACTAACAGGCAGATCAAGGTGAGGACCGGCTTTTTCGCGATTCGATCGCGGCCCGTGCGTCGTTCTCGCCCAGTCGTCCGGGGATCTGCTCGCCGTGGCCCAGTCGGTTCAGAACCGCACGATAAGTCGGGAGTGGCGCGAAAGTTAGGTAGAGGCCTACCTTTCCTGGTGCGATGCACGCGTGACGCGCGATCGACTCGAGGCGGGGGTAGCGCAGTTAATACGCCTGAAGGCGGCCAACGGCGAGACCATCGCAGCCAGTCAGGGGTACATCACCAAGACGAATGCGCTCGACGGAATTGAGTCGGTGAGAAAGAACGCGGCCGATGCACCGATCGTGGATGTAGCCGAGTAAGCCCCACATCGGCGGGCGAACCCCTCGGTTCGGCGGTTCAGGCGCGTTCCCTACTGGTTCGACGAATACGGTGAGCCGGACTGAGGACCAGGCGGGGCGAGAGCCGTCATCCGCGCGCTGTCGTTCCACAATTTCCGGCAGACTCCGGAATCTCGAGCCAGATCCGACGGTTCGATACGAACCAGATCGGGGCCTCGCACCGCCCAGTAGGCACCGGAAGCATCGGCGTAGGACGGCTGCAGGACAACGTCGGCCAAGTACTGCCCCGAGCGCGCAATGGTGCTCGATCGGTCGCGTTTCATCAAGAAAGGCACGATGTAGCCGACCAGTGTTGCGATCCATTTCGGATTGTCACGGGCCAGGCCGGTGTGCGGGACATAGCCCGGATCGAATGCGATAAAGGTGAACTGCGGCAGGCGAACCGCACCCTCTCGCGCGGTCATGATGTTGCACAGCTTCGACGAGGAGTAGGCCCGGAATCCTGCCTGCCGGGTCCTTTTCTCGCGCTGTGGATCGCGATCCGGATACGCGAGAAACTCTGCAACGGCATGGATCGGCGGCGTGACGGGGGTTTTCTCCGCGGGGTCATGTGTTCCGCTGCCGGTGAAGACCACCCGCGCGCCCGGAGCTAGACGGTCCACCAGCAGGTCCAGCAACAAGAAGTGAGCGAGATGGTTCACGGCAAAGGTGCGTTCGAATCCGTCGGCGCTGACAGCGGGTCGAGACGACTGCAGGCCGGCGTTGAGAACCAAACGGTCGACCGGCTGGGGTCCAAGAGCCTCGACGAAGGCACGGACACTGGTGAGGCTGTCGAGATCAAGTGGCAGGAAAGATGCCCGTCCGGCGAGTTCGGCCGGCGGCGTATCCGGACTCCTCGCGCCAACCACCAAGTTGTGTCCAGCGTCCGCCATCCTCGACGCGGCGAAAAGACCGATACCCGCAGTCGCACCGGTCATCACGATCCGCCTTCGGTGTCCTCTTTCTACTCTGCGGTGAAGTGTGTCAGCCCGACGTATGAACCTGCTCTGTGCTCGCCTCTCCTGACCCGCACACGATGTTGCAGCTCAGCTGTACAACAGGTACCCCGCCCGGCTTGCGCGGAACTGGGCGGCCGCTCGGTCCCAATCTG
>JBBAOE010000049.1:0-12224 GCA_040401595.1 Burkholderiaceae bacterium | reverse complement strand
TTGACCCTTTCCCGTGGTTTGATGCCGCAACGATATTAGCGCTCATCGCCTTAAATGGTGTGTTCGCCATGTCGGAACTCGCCATCGTATCAGCACGCACGGCGAAGCTGAAAGCTATGGCAGAGGACGGCAAGCGCGGCGCTTCGGCGGCGCTCCGTCTTGGACGGGACCCCGGAAAATTTCTGTCGACTGTGCAAATCGGCATAACACTCATCGGCATAATCGCCGGAGCCTACTCAGGATCAACGCTTGGCGGGCCAGTTGCCGATCGCATTGCCTTATGGGGCGTTGACCGTGAATGGTCGGAAACCTTGGGTTTCGGAATCGTTATCAGCATCACGACATACGCGTCGCTGGTTGTGGGCGAGCTGGTGCCAAAGCAATTTGCCCTTATCGCGCCTGAACGAATCGCAGTAACCATGGCTGGCCCAATGGAACTGCTAGCGCGAGTCACCGCTCCCATCGTGTGGACACTCGACAAATCAAGCGCGACCATCTTTCGCGCACTTGGGCTTCGCCGCGACACGCGCGATGCGCTGAGTGCCGAAGAATTGCGCATGATCTTTGCTGAAGCCACGCATGCAGGCATTATTGAAGAGCATGAGCATAAGGTCATTGCGGGCGTTGTCCGCCTTGCGGACCGTCCGGTGCGAGAAGTCATGACGCCGCGTACCGATGTGGACCGCATTTCCGCCGATGCGTCCGAAGAAGCGGTGCGCGATTCGCTCTTGAATTCGCTCCATACCCGTTTACCCGTGACGGGCGACGACGGCGATGACATTATCGGTGTCGTCCAGTCACGCGACATCGTAGCGGCGCAAATCCGTGGCGAAGCGCTAGACATTCGCAGCCTGATGCGCCGTGCCGAGATTATTCCGGATCAGCTTGATGCCATGGACGCACTGGAGATTTTGCGTTCGTCCGATGTCCCAATGCTTTTGGTACATGATGAATATGGCCATTTTGAAGGTATTGTGACCCCTAATGATCTTTTGGCCGCCATTGCAGGCGAATTTGCATCCGACCAAGCACAAGGCAGCGCGCCCAATATTGTGACCCTAGATGACGGATCGATGCTGGTTTCGGGATCGATGTCCGCCGATGCCATGGCAGAGGCTTTATCCATAGATTTGCCAGAAGATCGTGATTACGCAACGGCAGCGGGGCATGTTTTGCATATATTGCGGCATTTGCCTTCGGAAGGGGAGGCGTTCACGGATCAAGGCTGGCGCTTTGAAGTTGTTGACATGGACGGACGCAAAATTGACAAGCTGCGCGTGCGACTTGCAGAAAAAGCAAGCAGAGAAGACGCAGTTGAGGGCTTGTGATTGCTTAATCGCTTGGTTAGGGTAATTACTGACACGGAACACTAAGTCGTTAGAGTCCACAGGATATTGATATGGCCGATTTCTTTCTCCCTAAGAACAGCAAAGTCCAGAAGGGCACTGTTCATTCCGCGAAAACCAGCGGCAAGACCAAAAAATTCAATGTCTATCGCTATGATCCCGATAGCGGGGAGAACCCACGTTACGACACATTTGAGGTGGATACCGAAAATTGCGGTCCCATGGTGCTCGATGCGCTGATCAAGATGAAGGGTGAGCAGGATTCATCGCTTACCTTCCGTCGGTCATGCCGAGAAGGCATTTGTGGGTCGTGTTCAATGAACATCGATGGCAAGAACGGCCTCGCCTGCACGACCGCGATTGAAGACTGCAAAAGCGAAGTTACCATCACCCCGTTGCCGCATATGGAAGTCATAAAGGACCTTGTTCCTGACTTCACGCATTTTTACGCGCAATATGCGTCCATCAAACCATGGCTGCAGACGGTAACGCCGGAGCCATCGGGCAAGGAGCGCCTGCAATCGCCAGAGGACCGCGCCAAGCTTGACGGTCTGTATGAGTGCATCTTGTGCGCCTGTTGCTCGACCAGCTGCCCTTCCTATTGGTGGAACAGCGACAAGTTTTTGGGGCCTGCCATCTTGCTGCAAGCCTATCGGTGGTTAGCCGATAGCCGGGACGAAATGACAGGTGAGCGTCTCGACGAGCTGGAAGACCCGTTCCGCCTGTATCGCTGCCACACGATCATGAACTGCGCCAACGCCTGCCCCAAGGGTCTGAACCCAGCAAAAGCTATTGCAGAAACGAAAAAGATGGTAGCTGAGCGCCACCTGTAAGCGTTTCATTTCGCCATAAGGCTCTGATCGTTTAGGATTGCCGTTGGATAAACCCGCCTTTGACAGCAGCCCTGACCCAGATAATCCTGGGTGGCTTAAATGGCAGATGACAGATGCCAGTCGCTACAACGGGACAGTGCTAGGCAAAATGCTAGTGCGGCGGGAAGGAGCCAATGATGTCCGGTTACGGATGTATCCGGAGCATCGGCATACTAACCTTCAAAACTCTGTGCACGGCGGCGTGACGCTTGGCTTTATCGATGTGGCAATGTTCGCAGCTTCGCGTATGTTCGGCCTGATTGAGGCTGGTACCGCCGTAACCTTGGACCTATCGGTGCAGTTCATGGGAGCCGGCGTCATTGAAACACCGCTTGAAGCAGAGGTTGAGCTACTGAAGGAAACAGGCAGGCTGCTTTTTCTCCGCGGCGTAGTCACGCAAAACGAAGGCCGGATTGCCGCGTTTTCCGGCACCATCCGTAAACCTACAAAAAGATGAAGCCACATATGCTTAGCGCCACCGGCAGATATGGCGCACTGGTTGCAGCAGGTGAACTAAGGGCTGATGCCGACCAAGCGAGGGCAGTCGCCGCGCTTGCCAAGGTCCAATCAGAGCTGGAGGCAATACCGCCACACGGCAGCAGGATTTGGCAGTTCTTGAGACGAAAGCCAGAACCGGCGCGAGGCCTCTATCTCTGGGGTGGTGTCGGGCGCGGTAAATCCATGCTGATGGACCTGTTTTTCGACAGCGTACAAATCCAGCATAAGCGCCGCGTGCATTTCCATGAATTCATGATCGACATTCATGCGCGGCTAAAGGCTGAACGTGTGAAAGAAAAAGGCGACCCGATCCCCCCCATCGTCGCAGCATTGGCCGCCGAAGCGCGGTTGTTGTGCTTTGATGAAATGGTCGTGAACAATATGGCGGACGCAGCGATCATGTCGCGGCTCTTTTCTGGCCTGATTGCGGCTGGTGTTACCGTTGTAACCACGTCGAACCGCCACCCTGATGATTTGTATAAGGACGGCCTGAACCGGCAATTGTTTCTGCCCTTCATCGCGCTTGTGAAGGAGAGCCTTGATATCATCGCGCTGGATGGCCCAACCGATTACCGACGCGATCGGTTGGGGAGCGCTAAAACGTGGCTAATACCAAATGGACCCGATGCCACCGCGGCGCTGTCGGAAACCTTTTTCAAGATGACCGATTATCCGCCCGAAGACCGCGGGCATGTGCCGACCCTAGAAATGGACCTTGGCGGCGGACGGATGCTGCATGTACCCAAGTCGCTAAAAGGTGTCGCGGTATTTTCGTTCAAGCGCCTCTGTGCCGAAGCGCGCGGTGCTGCAGATTATCTTGCCATCGCCCGACGATTTCACACGGTGATTATGGTCGGCATACCGGTTTTGGGACCTCATAATCGAAATGAAGCCGCGCGCTTTGTTACGTTGATCGATGCGTTCTATGAGTATCGCGTGAAGTTTCTGGCGAGCGCAGATGCGGAGCCCGACCATCTTTACCCGCAAGGTGACGGGCGATTTGAATTCGACCGCACCGTATCCCGCCTGATGGAAATGCAGGCGGAGGATTATCTGGCGGAAGGGCATGGCCCGCGTTAGCATAGCCCATAAGGGAGAGAGATGATGCGACGGAAGACTATATTTTTTGCTGGCTTGTTGGCCCTAACCACGACTGCAAACGCGCAAGCACAATCTACGCAGCAAGCCGCCGAACGCGATCTGTTCGCTAAGATTGTTGAAATTCCCACCGTGGATGGACAGCCTGCGGAGTTTAAAAAGCTAACAGCCCTGTTATCAGCAGAATTCCGCAAGGCGGGCATCACAAACGTTATCGTGAAGGATCACGACAATACCCAGACATTGATCGCGCGCTGGCCCGCAACCAAACCGTCGGGCAAAAAGCCGATCTTGCTGATGGCGCATATGGATGTCGTTGCGGCTAAGGCAAGCGATTGGAAATATCCGCCGTTCCAGTTCCGCGAAGAAGGTGGCTATTATCTGGGGCGCGGGTCTAATGACAATAAAGCAGCGTTGACTGGCATTGTGCTGGCCCTGCAATCTTTGCGAGCCGAAAAGTTTGAACCGACGCGCGACATCATTGTCCTGTTTACGGGTGATGAAGAAACCACAGGCAATGGCGCACGGCGGGCGGCAAGTGAATGGCGCGCCCTGATTGACGCCGAATATGCATTAAATGGTGATGCAGGTGGCGGGACGGTGTTTCCGGACGGGCGGGTAGAAAGCTTTGGTATTCAGATTGCCGAAAAAACCTATGCCGACTTCCATCTGACTGCGGTCAATCGCGGAGGACACAGCAGTGCGCCGCGGCCCGACAACGCGATCTATGCACTTGCCAATGCACTGACGGCAGTTGAGCGGCACCGTTTCCCCGCGATGATCAACGACGCCACCCGCGCCAGCTACGACATGCTCGCAAAGGGCGACAGCGGCCAATATGGTGAGCTGCTGCGCCGATTTCTCGCTGACCCGCAAGACCGCGAGACTGCCGATTTGCTGGAAGCCATGGACCCCGGAAGCACGCGGACACGCTGCGTAGCAACCATGCTGTCGGGCGGGCATGCGCCAAATGCTCTTCCGCAAAAAGCCGAAGCCAATGTGAACTGCCGCATATTCCCAAGCGTGAAGATCGAAGATGTCCGGCAGCAATTGCAGTCGCTTGCAGGGCCAGATGTAACCGTATCCGCCGTTGAAGGGTCGCAGACACCCGAAACTGCACCATCGCCCGTGCGCGACGACATACTGCAGGCCTATCGGGCGGCCGTCGCAACTAGATTTCCCAATGCACCGGTTCTGCCGTTCCAGTCCGCTGGTGCAACGGATGGCGCATTTTTGCGCGCCGCCGGCATCCCTGTTTATGGCTTTGGCGGCCTGTGGGGCATAGTTGGTCAACGGGAAGGCGCCCATGGTTTAGACGAACGCGTCTGGGCCGAAGGTTTTCATGGTCAGGTGCCTATCTGGATGGAGATGTTGCGGCGGGTAGCCGGCACCTGACCGCCGCACCCGCCCGCTAAAGCTATTGCGAACTATTATCACAAAAACCTTTGATTTGAACCTTTATTGGGTTGTTATCCATAGTGATTCGGCGTAACGACGCGATAATTCCGCTATAAAGCCCTAAAGGAAGGACAGTTTTTCATGGCTCGCAAGAAAATTGCACTCATCGGCGCCGGCAACATCGGCGGCACTCTCGCCCATCTCGCAGCATTAAAGGGTCTGGGCGACATCGTTTTGTTCGACGTTGTTGAAGGCATTCCCCAAGGCAAGGCGCTGGATCTGTCGCAATGCGGTCCCGTTGAAGGTTTTGACGCCACAATCACTGGAACCAATGATTATGCGGATATCGCTGGTGCAGATGTCATCATCGTCACCGCAGGCGTTGCACGCAAGCCCGGCATGAGCCGGGATGATTTGCTTGGCATCAACCTGAAAGTGATGAAGGCCGTCGGCGAAGGCATTGCGGCCAACGCGCCAAACGCATTTGTAATCTGCATCACCAACCCGCTCGACGCGATGGTTTGGGCATTGCGCGAATTTTCCGGCCTTCCGCATAACATGGTGGTTGGCATGGCGGGAGTGCTGGATTCCGCACGTTTCAGCCATTTCCTTGCGGATGAGTTCAATGTGTCGGTCAAGGACGTAACGAGCTTTGTACTCGGCGGTCATGGCGACACCATGGTGCCTGTCATTCAATACTCCACAGTGTCGGGCATTCCTGTGCCCGACTTGATCGCAATGGGCATGTCCACGCAGGAGCGTATTGACGCAATTGTCCAGCGCACGCGCAGCGGTGGCGGCGAAATCGTCGCCCTGCTCAAGACTGGCTCAGCCTACTACGCGCCCGCCACCAGCGGCATCGCAATGGCCGAAGCCTATCTCTACGATCAAAAACGCGTCCTTCCTGCGGCTGTCCATCTGACTGGCCAATATGGGGTCGACAATCTCTATGTCGGCGTTCCGGTGATGATCGGTGCTGGTGGCGTCGAGAAGGTTGTCGAGATTGCCCTGGATGACGAAGCGAAATCCAACCTCGCCGTCAGCGTCGATGCCGTCAAAGAATTGCTGGTGGCTTGTAAAGCCATCGACCCTTCGCTGAACTAAGCGCAACCCAAAGATTTCAGGAGACGTTTGTGAGCATCCTCGTCAACAAGAACACCAAAATCATCACGCAGGGCATGACCGGCGCGACGGGTACATTCCATACCGAGCAGGCGCTGGCTTATGGATCGCAGATGGTTGGTGGTGTGACCCCCGGCAAGGGTGGAACGACGCATATTGGTCTGCCAATGTTCGACACTGTGCTTGAAGCCAAGCAGGTCACTGGCGCAGATGCGTCGGTCGTGTATGTCCCGCCTCCCTTTGCGGCGGACTCCATCTTGGAAGCCATCGACGCGGAAATTCCTTTGATTGTCTGCATCACTGAAGGCATTCCTGTGCTTGACATGGTCAAGGTAAAGCGCGCGCTTTCGGGTTCAAAATCCCGCCTGATTGGTCCCAACTGCCCAGGCGTATTGACACCCAATGAATGCAAGATCGGCATCATGCCGGGCAGCATTTTCTCGGCAGGCTCGGTCGGCGTCGTATCACGCTCAGGCACGTTGACCTATGAAGCGGTGTTTCAGACAACCGCAGAAGGCCTTGGTCAGACCACTGCGGTCGGCATTGGCGGCGATCCGGTCAACGGCACAAACTTCATTGATTGCCTTGAGCTGTTCCTCGCAGACGACGCCACTAAGTCGATCATCATGATCGGCGAGATTGGCGGAAGTGCAGAAGAAGAAGCAGCGCAGTTCCTGATCGACGAAGCCAAAAAGGGCCGTAAAAAGCCAATGGCTGGTTTCATCGCCGGACGCACTGCGCCTCCGGGTCGCCGCATGGGCCATGCAGGCGCGATCGTATCAGGCGGCAAGGGCGACGCTGAAAGCAAGATTGCAGCCATGGAGGCCGCGGGCATCCGCGTATCACCATCGCCATCCTTGCTCGGCAAGACATTGGTCGAGGTGTTGAAGGGTTAAATTTAACTCTCCCCGCTTGCGGGGAGGAAGCAACCGGTGCGCAAGCATCGAGTGATGGAGGGGCCTTCCGTCTGACGCTGGGTTAGAGCGGCGCACCCCCTCCACCATCCTTTGGATGGTTCCCCTCCCCGCTCACGGGGAGGAATTGGAGAAGTTGGATGGGCATAGAAAACCAGGATTTCGAAGTAGAGCGCGGACCGAGTTGGGAACGTGCCAACTGGCCATTGTCGGCAACAGACGATTTGACCGCATCGCTTGACCCCACGCAAATGGCGCTCGAGGTGAAGGCTGCGTCAAAGGCCGCAGGCAAGCCAATGGCCGAATCCGATGCGGTTGCAGCAGCAAGCGATTCGATCCGCGCGATGATGCTGGTGCGCACATACCGTGTGCGCGGGCATCTGGCCGCCAATCTTGATCCGCTTGGTCTGTCAAAGCAGGATATCCCTGCGGACCTGACGCCTGAGTATCACGGTTTTTCGGGAGCCGACCTCGACAAGCGCGTCTATGTCGGCGGCACGCTTGGTCTGGAATGGACCACTGTGCGCGAGCTCGTCGATACGCTGCGCGCCAATTATTGTGGGCCAGTCGGTCTTGAATATATGCATATTTCCGACGTTGAAGAGCGCCGGTTTCTGCAAGAACGGATGGAAGGCAAGGACGCCGCCATTCAGTTCACGCCTGAGGGTAAGAAGGCCATTCTCGCCAAGGTTATCGAAGCCGAGCAATATGAGAAATTCCTTGGTCGCAAATATGTAGGCACAAAGCGTTTCGGCCTTGATGGTGGCGAATCGATGATTCCGGCACTAGAGGCGGTTATCAAATATGGCGGCCAACTTGGCGTGCGCGAAATCGTCTATGGTATGCCGCATCGCGGCCGCTTGAACGTTCTCGCCAATGTGATGGCCAAACCTTACCGCATCATCTTCCACGAATTTTCGGGCGGCAGCGCCAACCCAGACGATGTCGGCGGTTCAGGCGATGTGAAATACCATCTCGGCACCAGCACCGACCGCGAATTTGACGGTATCAAGGTCCATATGAGCCTTGTGCCGAACCCGTCGCACCTTGAGGCCGTAAATCCCGTTGTCTTGGGCAAGGTGCGCGCCAACCAGACGGCGCGCGACGACTTGGGCAAGCATGAGCAGGTATTGCCAGTTCTGCTGCACGGTGATGCCGCCTTTGCTGGCCAGGGCATTGTGTGGGAATGCCTCGGCTTCTCTGGCATCCGTGGGTATAATACGGGTGGTTGCTTGCACTTCATCGTCAACAACCAGGTCGGTTTTACCACTAGCCCGCAATATGCGCGGTCATCACCTTATCCTTCCGACGTTGCAAAAGGCGTTCAGGCCCCGATTTTTCACGTCAATGGCGATGATCCCGAAGCGGTGACGTTCGCGTGCAAGATCGCGATTGAATTTCGCCAGACATTCCACCGCGACATCGTCATCGACATGTGGTGCTACCGCCGCTTTGGCCATAATGAGGGCGATGAGCCCGGCTTTACGCAACCGTTGATGTACAAAGTCATCAAGAACCATCCCGCCGTAAGCACTCTTTACGCACAACGTCTTCAAGCTGAAGGCGTAATCGACGCCAATTGGTCAAATGAACACGCGATGCGTTTTGTCCAGGCGCTTGAGCAGGAATTTGCCAGCGCCGCAGACTATAAGGCGAACGCCGCCGACTGGTTTGGTGGCCGCTGGTCAGGCCTATCAAAGCCTGCTGATCCGGAAACTGCGCGGCGCAATGTGCCAACGGGCATCACGCGCAAGTTATTCGATAGCCTTGGTCGCACGCTGACGACTGTACCCGAAGGCCATAACATCCATCCAACATTAAGCCGCGTGCTTGATGCCAAGAAAACGATGTTCAGTTCTGGAGAAAATTTCGACTGGGCAACTGGCGAAGCGCTCGCTTTTGGTTCGCTGCTTTCCGAGGGCTATGGCGTGCGTTTGTCGGGTCAGGATTCCGGTCGCGGCACATTTAGCCAGCGGCACGGTGTCTGGGTAGACCAGACCACTGAAGAAAAATATGTGCCACTTTCTACGCTGCCACATGGGCGGTTTGAAATCCTCGATAGCCCCTTGTCTGAATTCGGCGTGCTGGGCTTTGAATATGGCTATGCCGGTGCCGAACCAAAAACATTAGTCCTCTGGGAAGCGCAATTTGGCGATTTCGTAAATGGTGCGCAGACGATGATCGACCAGTTCATTGCGTCGGGTGAAGCCAAATGGCTCCGCGCCAATGGCCTCGTGATGCTATTGCCGCACGGCTATGAAGGCCAAGGGCCAGAGCATAGCTCGGCGCGGTTGGAACGCTTCCTGCAATTATGCGCGGAGGACAATATCCAGGTCGCCAATTGCACCACGCCGGCTAACTATTTCCACTTGCTGCGCCGGCAAATGGCACGGCCATTCCGCAAACCGCTTATTGTCATGACACCAAAGTCGCTTTTGCGTCATAAGCTCGCGGTTTCAAAGGCAGAGGATTTCCAAGGCGAAAGTCATTTCATGCGGATATTGTCCGACATGAATGCGCCTGCCGATAAGGACGTGAAGCGGCTAATTTTATGCTCTGGAAAGGTCGCCTACGATCTGATGGAAGCCCGCGACGCATCGGGCGACAAAAATACCAGCATTGTACGTATTGAGCAGCTGTACCCGTTCCCATCGGAACCGTTGATTGTGCGTCTGAAGCGTATGACCAATTTGGAAGAACTGGTTTGGGCACAGGAAGAACCACGCAACGCCGGAAGCTGGTCATTCGTTGATCCTTATTTGGAAGAATGCCTCACCGAAGCCAATGTTGGCCCCACCCGTGCACGATATGCCGGACGCAGAGCCGCCGCCGCAACTGCGACAGGCCTGGCGAAGCGCCATCAGGCCGAACAAGCTGCCTTGGTCGCTGAAGCGTTAGGCCATAATGTCCGCAAAGAAATTCGCCGCCAGCGTTCCGGTGGCAAAAAACCAATCACCCCTCCATCCACGTGAGGATTAGATTATGAGCACTGAAGTTAAAGTCCCTGTATTGGGCGAGTCCATCACTGAAGCAACGCTTGGTCAATGGTTGAAGAAGCCCGGTGAAGCGGTGGCTATCGACGAACCGATTGCTAGCCTTGAAACTGACAAGGTTGCGGTCGAAGTGCCGTCGCCGGTTGCGGGCATCATGGGTGCCTATGCCGTCGAAGAGGGCGCGACCGTCAATGTCGGCGCTGTCATTGCATCAATCGAGGCTGGAGCCGGGGCAACCGCGCCTGCGAAGGCCGCAACTTCAGTCGCGCCAGCGATGAAGACCACCGCTGCGCCTGCTGCCGAAGCGGAGAACAGCGACCTACCGCTTTCACCCGCCGTACGCCGCCTTGTGCTGGAACTAGGTATTGACCCAAGCAAGATCAGAGGCACTGGCAAGGACGGCCGCCTAACGAAGGAAGATGTTTTGGCAGCTGCCAAGGGCGCACCCGCTCCATCTGCCGAAACCGCCTTTACCGCTGCGCCGACAACGCAAGCAACAGGCGCGCGTCAGGAAGAACGCGTGAAAATGACCCGTCTGCGTCAGACGATCGCCAAGCGCTTGAAGTCTGCACAAGACACAGCCGCATTGCTGACAACGTTCAACGATCTCGACATGTCGGCAGTCATCGAAGCACGCGCGACCTACAAAGATTTGTTTGAAAAGAAGCATGGTGTCCGCTTGGGCTTCATGGGCTTTTTCACCAAGGCAGTGGCTTTGGCTGCACGCGATGTGCCGTCCGTGAACGCGAAGATTGAAGGCGACGAAATCGTCTATCACAATTATCTCGATGTATCGGTTGCAGTCAGCGCACCCAATGGCCTTGTGGTTCCTGTTGTCCGCAACGCTGATGCCATGAGCTTTGCGCAGATTGAAAAGGCGATTGGGGATTTCGGTGCGAAGGCGAAGGCTGGCACGTTGACAATGGAAGACATGTCCGGCGGTACCTTCACCATTTCCAATGGCGGTGTGTTTGGCAGCCTGATGTCCACGCCAATCATCAACCCTCCACAATCGGCAGTGCTTGGCCTTCACCGAATTGAAGACCGCCCGGTTGTCCGTGACGGACAAGTCGTGGTGCGTCCGATGATGTATTTGGCGTTAAGCTATGACCACCGCCTCATCGATGGTCGCGAAGCTGTAACCTTCCTGAAGATCGTCAAAGAGGCGATTGAAGACCCGACCCGGTTATTGATCGACCTTTAAGGAGCCTGAGCCATGGCAGAACATGATTACGACCTGATCGTTATTGGCGCAGGTCCTGGCGGCTATGTCGCCGCGATCCGCGCAGCACAATTGGGGCTGAAAACCGCCTGCGTAGAGAGCCGCGAAACCTTGGGCGGCACATGCCTGAACGTTGGCTGCATTCCATCCAAGGCGTTGCTGCACGCGTCCGAAATTTTTCACGAAGCGCAATCGGGTTCATTGGCGAAGTTCGGTATCGATTTTACGGGGGTGTCGCTTAATCTCGACCAAATGCATGCCGAAAAGGCGAAAGCCGTTGGTGAGCTGACCGGTGGCATCGAATTTCTGTTCAAGAAGAACAAGGTCGACTGGTTGAAGGGCCGTGCGACGTTTATCTCGGCCAACAGCGTCGATGTTGCAGGTAAAAGCTACACCGCGAAGAATATCATGGTCGCAACGGGTTCCTCGGTCACGCCATTGCCAGGCGTCGAGATTGACCAGAAAGTCATCGTCGATTCCACTGGCGCGCTTGCGTTTCCAAAGGTGCCAAAGCATTTGATCGTCATTGGCGGCGGAGTTATTGGCCTTGAGCTTGGCAGCGTCTGGCTGCGTCTTGGCGCGCAAGTCACCGTTGTTGAATATCTTGATCAAATTCTACCAGGTATGGACGGCGAAGTTCGCAAGGAAGCGGGCAAAATTTTCAAGAAGCAGGGCTTCAACATCCGCACGGGTACAAAGGTGACTGGCGCGACCGTTAAGGGCAACACGGCCACGCTGACCGTTGAACCCGCTGCGGGCGG
>JBBAOE010000048.1:0-12975 GCA_040401595.1 Burkholderiaceae bacterium | reverse complement strand
GCCCCTTGGCGCCCTCTTTGAGCGCCTCGGCCAGTGACATCTGTTTCGGTGGAGGGGCGTTTTCTTCTGCCATCTCAATCTCGCTTCCATCAGGGAACCGGCTTTCCAGGCCGGTTTAAACCAAGGTCCTTCGATGGAAATGTTACCTCACGCCATTTGCAGTGCCTGCCATATCCGCTCGCTCGTCAGCGGCATTTGCAGACTCAGCGCAACACTTTGCGGGACACCGGCCGTGATCAGGGCATTGAGCACGGCATTCACGACTGCGGGTGTGGCCCCGATGGTTCCGAGTTCACCCACGCCCTTCACACCCAACACATTGGTCGCGCAAGGCACGGAAGGGTCAAAAGCGGTTCGCGGCTGGGCCTGCACGTCGGCCCGGGGCAGCGCATAGTCCATGAAACTTGCGGTCAGCAACTGTCCGGCTTCGTCATAGACGACCTGCTCGCACAAGGCCTGGCCAATCCCCTGGACCACACCGCCGTCGATCTGACCTTCCACGATCTGCGCGTTGATCACCCGACCGATATCGTTAACGCTACTGTAAGCAACGACCGCCACAGCACCAGTTTCCGGGTCGATCTCGACCTCGCACACATGACAGGCGTTGGGCCAGCTCGGTCCCCCGGCAGTTGTTTCTCCCGAGGCGA
This sequence comes from Burkholderiaceae bacterium, assembly GCA_040401595.1. Classification (GTDB taxonomy): domain Bacteria; phylum Pseudomonadota; class Gammaproteobacteria; order Burkholderiales; family Burkholderiaceae_E; genus RFPW01. The sequence goes on along the minus strand of JBBAOE010000048.1, from coordinate 12,325 downwards.
GGATCCTGGCCTCGGGTTGCCGGGCCGCGAGTTCAAACAATCCGATCTTCAGATCCGTTCCAATGACCGTGAATTGACCGCCGTGATAGTCGAGGTCGCTCTCCGACACTTCGAGCGCTTCGGCAGCCAGCGCTTTCGCGTGTTCCACCGTACGCTCGCTTGCGACATGCACGGCCCCGCCGCCGGTGAACGCGGACCGGCTGCCTGCACTGCCAAACCCGTTGGCTCGATCGGTATCACCCTGAACGATCCGGATGGATTCAATCGACACACCAAACACCTCGGCGGCCAGTTGGGCATAACTCGTGACAATGCCCTGACCCATCGCCTGCGTGGCCGAGGTCAGCTCAATCACATGGTCCCCACGCACCTCGATTTTCACGGATTCCGTCAGCGCACCGCCCCCGGTCCATTCGAGAAATGTGGCCACGCTGCGACCACGCAGTCGACCCGCAGCCCGCGTTGCGGCTTCGCGGGCTGCATACCCATCCCACTGCCCGAGCTCCAGTGCCTGATCGAGCATTTTCTCGAATTCTCCGGTGTCGTACACCTGCCCCGCCAGGGTGCGATACGGCATCTGTCCGGGCGCGATGAGATTGCGCCGCCGCAATTCCACCGGGTCGATGCCCAGTTGGAGGGCCGCAGCATCCATCAGGCGTTCCATGACGTAGATCGCCTCGGGCCGGCCAGCGCCCCGATATGCCCCCATCGGACTCGTATTCGTCATGACCGAGATGTTGAGCAGATCCATCGCAGGGACGTCATAAACGCTGGTGGAGACGAACGGCACCAGGACGAGCGGGATGATGCATGCGGTTGGTGTTGCGTAAGCCCCGGCGTTCGCCAAGGTGCGCTGGCGCATGGCCAGAATCCGGCCGCTCTCATCCAGCGCCAAGGCTGCCAAGGTGTCGAAGCCACGGCCGTGCACCGCGGTCATGAACTCCTCCAGACGCTGTGCCTGCCAGCGCACGGGCACCTTGAGATCTCGGGCAGCAAATGCGACCGCGAGGTCTTCCGGATAGATCCCGGTCTTCATGCCAAAACCGCCGCCCACGTCATGAACGCGGACCCGAACCTGTTCCTTGTCCAATCCAGGCAGTGCGTTGGCGAGATTGTCACGCACGGCGGTCGGCATCTGGCTGGACAGCGTGACCAGGAGCCTCCCAGACCCTGACTCGAGCTCTGCCATGACGACGCGCGGCTCAATCGATGCAGGCGCGAGGCGCTGGTTGCGAATCTGCAGTTCAACCACATGGTGGGCGACGGCAAACGCAGCCTCGGTGGCCGCAGCATCGCCCGTTCGGGCCTGCGCAACAATATTGTCCGGCGCCTTCTCCCAGAGGGTCGGGGCACCCGCCGCAGTCGCCGCCTGCACGTCCGTCACCGCAGGCAGGACCTCATAGGTCACTTCGATCGCCTCGGCGGCGTCAACGGCAGCCTGTCGGCTCTGCGCGACGACCGCAGCCACCGCCTCACCCGCAAAGCGCACCCGTTCGTAGGCCAGCCCGCGGCGCGGCGCGCTGGCAGCGGCAGAACCATCCGGACGCAAAAAGTGAGGGGGGGGTGCCGGTAGAGGCTTGACCCCAGCGGCCACCAGATCGGCTCCGGTGTAGATCGCCAGAACGCCCGGGATGGTCCGTGCCGCCTGAGAATCGATGCCGACAATATCGGCGTGGGCGTAGGGGGAGCGAAGAAAAACCAGATGAGCCAGCCCGTCGCGCTGCAGATCATCGGTAAATTCACCTTCTCCCCGTAACAATGCGAAGTCTTCAATACGCCGAACCGTCGTGCTGCTGCCAAATCGAAGCGATTCCAAGCCCAGTTCGTGGGGTGTGTTCATATCCGGACCATCCACCTGAAGGAGTAAGGGTGAGTAAACGGGAAAATCCAGCTTGGCTGACTTCCGATCGGAGTCAACGAACCGAAAATTCGAACAATGTGCGAATGGTAAGCGAGCTTGTGCCAACATCTCGGGGATTTTCAGACAGCCGCACCCGGAGGTTGCGAGCCCCCTGCCCGCCCCGCCGTATCTGCGACCCGGGAATTCCTGACCGCTTTACATTGAATAAGGCCAACGTCGATGCGTTCTCGTCAACTGCAATTTGGGTTGACCCTGCTGCTCGCACTGAGCGGACTGAGCCTGGCGCCAATAGCCTGGGCCTGGGGGGTCGACGGCCATCGCCTGATCGGTGAGTTTGCCCAAAGTCAATTGAGCCCCAACGCGCGTGCCGAAGTCGGGCGTCTCCTGAGCCTCGAACCGGGTGCGACCCTCGGCTCGATTGCCAATTGGGCAGACGAGCATCGCACGTCGGCCGACGCATCCTGGCACTACGTCAACCTGGCACGCGATCAAAACTGCCGCTATGACCCGGCACGCGACTGCGCTCAAGGCCAATGCGTGGTCGCGGCGATCGACCGCCAAGCGGCTATCCTGAGCTCGCGTGCGGCCGAGCTGGACCGCCTGAAGGCTTTGAAGTACCTGGTCCACTTCGTGGGCGATATCCATCAACCCCTGCATGCAGGTTTTGCTGAAGATCGCGGCGGCAATACCTTTCAGCTCCAAGCCTACGGCCGAGGGACCAACCTGCACGCCCTCTGGGACACGGCATTGCTGGTCAACTGGCCAGGCGGCGTGGCATCGCTGACCCACGAAATAGCAACCACCGTCAGGGGGCCAGTTGCTGCAGCGGTGCGGGGGGTAACAGACCCGGCCCGCTGGGCGGAAGAATCCTGCCGGATTGTTGAAGAACACTGGTTCTATCCCGATCGCCGCAAACTCGAACCGGATTACGCCGAACGCGCGCAGCAAGTCGCCCGAAACCGACTCATCCTGGCGTCCCGGCGGTTGGCCGAGTTGCTGAACCGGATTCTGGATTAACCCAGACCCCATTCACCACGCCCCTATATCGTCAGCACCTTTCAGCGGAAACCATGACAACCCCGAACCTCGATCCAGCCGATATTCACTTCTATGAGCCCGCTCAGGGCCACGGGCTAGCTCACGACCCGTTCAACGCGATCGTCGCACCCCGCCCGATCGGGTGGGTCTCAACGCGAAGTGCGGCTGGGATTTTGAATCTGGCACCGTATAGTTTTTTCAATGGGTTCAATTACATTCCACCCATCGTTGGATTTTCGAGCGTCGGGCGCAAAGATTCATTACGAAACATTGAAGAAACCGGCGAATTTGTCTGGAATCTGGTCACATTCCCGCTGGCGCATGCGATGAATCAAACCAGTGCGGCGGTGGCAGCCGAGGTCAATGAGTTCGAGTTGGCTGGACTGACCCCTGCACCGAGCCGGTTATTGCAAGTCCCGCGGGTTCTGGAAAGTCCAGTGGCGTTTGAGTGCCGCCTGACCCAGATCGTCCAGTTACAGACCGCCGCGCATGAACCGATTTCGACCTTCGTGACCTTTGGCGAGGTGGTTGGCGTTCACATTGACCGACGACTGCTGATCAATGGCGCCTACGATACGGCGAACGCGCAGCATATTGTGCGTGGGGGCGGACCGGCGGATTATTTCAAGATTGGTCCGGAACAACTGTTTAAGATATACCGTCCGCAGTAACTGTCATAAAATGCCGGCCTAGAAGGCTTCACCATTACTCAAGGAATTTTCATGAAATCTCTGCGACCTGTAGCGGGCTGCTCCTGCTGTGCGGATCTTCTAGGCTCATCCTTTTCGCGCCGCCGCTTCCTGCAGACTGCATCGGTCGTCGGGATTGCACAAGCGCTCCCGTCCATGGCATTGGCAGCGTCGGGCAATTACGATGCGATGCTACTGGCGTGCATCGATCCGCGCTTCCCGCAACCCACGTTTGAGTACATGAAAGGGCGTGGGATGGTTGGCAAATACAGCCAGTTTAATTTTGCCGGCGCATCGATTGGTGCAGTTGCACCAGCGTTCAAAGACTGGCACGAGACCTATTGGCAAAACCTGGCGGCCTCGATTCAACTGCATCACATCCCCAAAGTCATTGCGATGAATCACCGGGATTGCGGCGCGGCGAAAATCGCCTACGGCGCCGACAAGGTCGCCAACCGGGCCATCGAAACCCAAACCCACCGGGAAGCGCTGGTCGCATTTGGCAAGGAAGTGAACAAGCGTCATCCAAGTTTGAAAGTGGAACTGGGCCTGATGGGCCTGGACGGCGCCGTGGAGATGTTCTCCTGATACCGGTTTCCTTCGGGCGTTGAATCTGCATCTGCTGGTCCCGCCGGCCTCGGCCGTGGCCCTTCCCTGCGGCCTGACCGGTTGGCGGGCCAGTGAATCCGCGTCGACTCTGTCCGCAACCTCAGCAGCAACCCCGGCACAAGCGCGGCGATCAATCTCGACCTCGAGGCGTGTCTTCGCAGGGCACGGAATCGCCAGCCTTGGGGCGCTCGCCACGGTCGGACTCGCAAGTCTGCTGGCGGGGTGCGCCTCAGCGCCACCGTCGGCCCCGGCGGGGACGAAGCCACAACCCGGCCCAAGCGCAACGACGGGATCCGAGTCCGCGCCTGGCAATCTGGCGCATTTTGCTCCACTCCCCGCCACACTCACCCCAGATGCGGCAGCGCGTGAACTGGTAGCGCAAGCGCTGCTGCTGGTTGGTGCTCCTTATCGCTGGGGCGGTTCACGGGCGGACAGCGGATTTGATTGCAGTGGACTGATCCGCCACGTGTTTGCCGAATCCCTGCAGTGGCGCTTGCCGGGATCAGCCCGGGAGCAGTTTCGGATCGGACAGGAAATTGACCGGGACGCTCTCCTACCTGCTGATCTGATCTTTTTCTCAACCGCTGGCAGCCGGGCCTCTCATGTGGGCCTGATGATCGCACCGCGACGCTTTGTCCACGCGCCCAATGCACGTGGCGTGGTCAGAATTGAAGAATTTCGGGGAAACTATTGGTTAAGCCAGTTTGATGGAGGACGCAGATTGATTTTGCGCGCCTGAGCCCATCCGTATTAACCCGCGCACTCAATTCAAAGAACCGCCTTACCCAACATGAGCTTGCCCGGTTCGGTCAAAAGAAAAGCGTCAAACCACTGGATTTTGCCCCGCTTTCCGCACGAAGCTATGCGAGGATACGGACGGTTCGCGCGTTGGCAGCCTCGTCCCAATCGCATGCGGTTTTAGGGGACACCATCTGAGTCGGAAAAGGGGTAGGAAGTGAGCTTATTGGGGAAGTGGATTACAGGGGTGATGCACACTGACGCTCAGACAGTAGATCCGCTCAAACTACTGGATGAGAAGGTCTACGACACCCGGGTTGCATTTGAAGCGGCCGTGAAGCACGCCGCTGAGAAAGCCAAAGTCCCCGATGCTAATGACGTCGCCCAGTCGGTGACCGGATACGTCTTTGATTTTGGTGATATGGACTTTGGCCTGCACACGACCAAAGCCATGAAAGCTGCGGTCGAAGAGCGGCTAAAACTGGTTTTTCTTGAAGTCAATATTTCACCGGAAGTCATCACCAACTGCATGGTGCATCGCGCCTGGCGCCAGGGGCGCACGGGCAATCGGTTCGAGCCCCACATGATCAGCCTGTTCAAGCTTGCGATTGCGGTGGTCGGAAAACGCGCAGCCCCAGCTGGAGAAGGGCTCTTTTCTGTCCATGCCGAGATGTTCAAGGAACTCTGCGAGATCAAGGTTCCAGATATCGAAACCGCGCGCTATCTCACCAACCGCGAGAAGGCGGATGCGGCCCATCTCGCCGCCGCCGAGGAAGCCGCTGCTGCAGCCGAGGCCGAGGCCGAGGCCCCAGCCAACGCCGAAGCCGAAGGCTCGGCTGCTGCCGACACCGGCGCGGCGGGGCCAACAGGATCGGGAACCAGCGCAGCTGAGCCCGGCGCAGCCTCAGCCACAGATGGCCAATCGGGCACTGGCGCCGCAAACGGTATGAACAAGGCTGGCGCTCCAGCCGCTGAAGACGCCGCACCTGTCCAAGACCCCTGGGCGAATAGCAATCCGTTCGCCAAGGCCCCTCCTGCCGCTGCGAAAACGCCTGCGCCAGCAGCCCCAACGGCATCACCCCAGACAAAGTGACGCTTCAGAGCCCCCTCAGGGACTGAAAACGATCGGCGGTCCTCGGCACAAGCCTCAGATCGGAGAATTCACAAGCGCTCAGGCGAACACAGAGGATATCCGTCGGGTGCCCGGTCAGTGGAAGTTCCCACCGCTTGGGTTGCCGCTTCCGGGTACTTCAGGCTCCTCCGGGTGCACGACCTCGCCCTTGCCGTTCGGAAAGAGCGGGGCACCACAATCCTCGCAAAAATCCGGCCGGACGGTCTCATTCCAGACACGGATATCCGTGACGCCGGCTTCGATCAACGTCGCTCGAATGGTCTCGAGCGGGGACGGGTCATCCTCTTCGCTCTCAGCCCCGAGCAGCGGCCAGACAATACCCTGGATCACTTCATCACGGTCCTTGACGCTCATCCCGATCCGGTATTCCTCGACGTCACCATCCCCAAACGCTGCCACAGCGGCCGACAGACCGTCGGGTTCGAGGACCAGCGCATGGGTCAGGAAATGGACGCCGGCGCGAATTCCGTACGGACGAATACGCCGATCGCTTTCGCGCAGATTCACATGGTAGGCATCCGGCAGCAGCAGCTCGAATCCGCAACCGGGCAAGGCGGGTTCCAGATTCGGGCGCCCCTGAGAACCCCAGGCCTCGAGGCAGTGGGCGCGGCTGGCATGCTGATCAGAGGCTAATTCCTGCCATCGGAACATCGGAGCGCCCGCGGGTACCACGACCACCGCCAGCAGGTAACGCGTATCCGCCAGCATTTCAGCGGTTTCGGGTAAATCCTTGAGATCGAGCCTGGGCGCCTGCCCATTCAGTGCAGCTTGGCCGAGCTTGCGCGTCATGCGCCGCACCTCGGCAAAATCCCGCGGCAACTGATCCAGACTGAACAGCCACGGAACCAGCCGAAACCGGCTCTCGCGAGCCAGCACATGGGCCTGCCAATGCGCAGAAAGGGCCGAGGCGGGTGCTGCTGCCAGTGCACCCGACGGAATCCGGAACCGGGTCCAGGCCACCAACGGAGCGGTCATCAGCAGCGCTTCGTAGCGTTGACCGTCAAGCTCGAGCACCGCCTGTTCAGCAGCCGCCTCAGTGGCCTCGACCAGCGACCCGTAGGCATCGCCATCGGTCTTTTCAAGCCGTTCGAGAGCGTCATGGACCGCTTGGCCATGGCCCGAATCGAGCAGTTTTTCAAGTCGGGCCGCCAGTTGTGCTTCCCAGAACCGGTCCTCCACCCGACTCCCGGAACTCGCCAATCCAAGCGCTGCAGTCACCAGCCGTTCAGCGTCTGGTGACAGATGGGTCTTGCGATCCCGCAGGGACCGGCCGTGGCGATGTTCTTTCATGGGTCGATGCGCTGCAAACGCTCTATTCTAGAGCATGCGCCACAGGCTCACACCGCGAATCTCGCGATCCAGCCCGTCGAGCATTGCCGCATGGGCCTCGAGATCTTCCGTACCGGCGCGCCTCACGACCAGCCCAGCGGGAGGCCATGCACCACTCTGCGCAATCGCGCCGCTCAACCCGCCGTCCAGGCTCATCTCCAGGCTCTCCTGGCCGCGCGTCATCGCGAGCCAGACCTCGGCCAACAGCTGCGCGTCGAGTTTGGCGCCATGGTGTACCCGATGTTTGTTCGAGACCTCATAGCGCTCGCAGAGCGCGTCCAGCGAGTTGCGCTTCCCCGGATGAAGCTGACGCGCGAGGACGAGCGAATCGACGATCTCGGCTACACCCGTCCGTAGTCCCGGACGCTGACAGGCGGCGAGTTCGGCGTTCAGGAAACCCTCATCGAACGCGGCGTTATGGATCACAACCTGCGCTCCCTCGAGAAACTCGAGGATTCGGTCGGCTTCCTGGGCGAATGTTGGCTTGTCGCGCAAGTCCGCCAACCGCATGCCGTGAACTGCCGCCGCCCCCTCATCGACCTCGCGCTCCGGGTTGAAATACAGATGCAGGTCCCGACCCGAGAGACGGCGTCCGATCAATTCAATGCAACCGATCTCGATCACCCGATGACCGTCTTCGACGCGAAGTCCCGTGGTCTCGGTGTCCAGAAAGACGATCCGTTCTGCCGTATTCATGACATCAGACCGCCGTCGCCGGCGCCGCCATCGGATCCAGCGCCAACCGGGTGCGCCGGGCAAACAGCAGATACACCACCGGCACCACGAACAGCGTCAGGACCGTCCCCAGGGACATTCCGCCGACAATAACCCAGCCGATCTGCTGGCGACTCTCGGCACCCGCACCCGTCGCCAGAGCCAATGGCAATGCACCCAGCACCATCGCGCCCGTCGTCATCAGGATTGGTCGCAGACGCAAGCGCGCCGCTTCGATCACCGCTGTGCGGGCGTCACGGCCCTGCCCCCGCAGCTGATTGGCAAACTCGACAATCAGAATCCCGTGCTTGGTGATGAGTCCGATCAGCGTGATCAAACCGATCTGACTGTAGACATTCAGGGTCCCGCCGCTCCACTGCAAGGCAGCCAGGGCTCCGGTCATCGACAACGGGACAGTGAACAGAATGATCAGGGGATCCACGAAACTCTCAAACTGAGCCGCCAGAACCAGATAAATGAACGCCAGGGCAAGCAGAAAGGTCAGGGCCAGCGTATTGGAGGTGGACTTGAACTCGCGGGTCTGTCCATTGAAGTCCAGCACATAGCCAGGGGGCAGCGTGCGGCCAGCGACTTCTTCAATGAACTCGACCGCTTCGCCCAGCGATGTCCCCGGTGCCAGATTGGCCGTGAAGGTCACAGCACGGCGCTGCCCGAAGTGGTTGAGTTCCCGTGGGCTAACCGTTTCATCCACCTTGATCAGCGAGGTCAACGGCACCATCGCATCATTGCGACCCCGCACAAAGAGGTCTGAAATATCCGCTGGCTCATTGCGCGCGCGGGGTTCGAGCTGAACGATCACATCGTACTGTTCGCCGAAACGTTTGTAGCGCGTAACCTGCCGCCCCCCCAGCGCGGTTTCGAGCAGTCGTCCAATCTGCTCGACCTGGACACCAGCATCAGACACGCGGTCGCGGTCCAGACGGATCTTGAGCTCGGGCTTGTTCAAACGCAGGTCACTGTCGGCGCCCTGCAACCCTGGCCAGCGCTGCAGCTCACCCAGCATTTTCTGGACGACTGGGGCAAGTTTCGAGTACTCGTCATTGGTCACCACAACCACATTGATCGGACGCTCTCGAGGCGACTGCCCGAGCGAAGGCGGCAGCACCGCAAACGCATTGACCCCCGGAATTCCGAGCAGTTTCGGCTGAACTTCTTTTGCGATGTCCTGCACGCTGCGCTTACGATCATTCCAGTCAGTCAGGCGCAAAAAGGCAATGCCCTGGGTCACGGTTGGGTTGCCGGTTACGACAAAGCGCCGGTCAACCTCCGGGATACCCTTGGCGATTCCCTCGATGCGCTCAGCGTACTTGGCGGTGTAATCGATCGAAGCACCGTCGGGGCCATTGAAGATCGACAGAACCGTCCCGCGGTCCTCGATCGGGGAGAGCTCCCGTTTGGTTGTCCGCAACAGCCAGACGCTCGTCCCGCCGACCGCCAGCGCGATCAGAACGATCAGCCAGCGCACGCGGATAGCGCCGCCCACAGCTTTCCCATAACCACTCTCCAACCCGGCCAGACCACGCTCGATCCAGCTCGACGGATTCCAGCTTGCCGCCGGCTTGGTGTGCTTGAGCATCACCGAACACATCATGGGCGACAGCGTCAGCGCGACAAACCCGGATACCAGAACGGCTCCCGCGAGCGTGAGCGCAAATTCGACGAAGAGGCGCCCGGTGCGACCGGTCGTGAACGCGACAGGCGCATAGACGGCGGCGAGGGTGAGCGTCATCGCGATCACCGCAAAGCCGACTTCCCGAGCCCCCTTGAAGGCGGCCGCCATCGGCGCCATTCCGTCTTCGATATGGCGATAGATGTTCTCCAGCACCACGATCGCATCATCGACGACCAGACCAATCGCCATCACCAGGGCCAGCAAGGTCAGCGTATTGATCGAAAAACCCGCCACCAGCATGATGGCGCAACTGCCGACCAAGCAGACTGGAATCGTGATGAGCGGGATCAGGCTGGCCCGAAACGAGCGCAGAAAGAAAAGGATCAGCAGCGCCACCAAAACGATGGATTCCGCGATCGAGCGCCATACGGATTCGATCGATCGTTCGATGAACACCGTGGTGTCGTTGGCGATATCGACAGCGACCCCGGGTGGCAACTCGGATCGCAACTTGGGCAGGGCCTCACGCACTGCCTTGGCCAGCGTCAGCGGATTCGCGGTGGCTTGTTTGATCACACCGAGCGACACCGCGTTCTTGCCATTGAAGCGAACAATCGTGCGCTCGTTGGCTGGCGCCACCTCAACCCGGGCAACATCCTTGATCCGAACGGTATAACCGGCGATGTTGCGGATCGCGATGTCCTCGAATTCATTGACCCGCATCAGGTCAGTTTGTGAAACGACTGAAAATTCCCGGTTACTGCTCTCAATTCGGCCCGAAGGAATTTCCACGTTGCCGCGGCGAAGCGCATCCTCCACATCGACCGGCGTCAGCCGGTACGACGCGAGCCGGTCACGATCCAGCCAGATCCGCATCGAGTATTTACGCTCACCGAAAACGCGAACATCGGCTGCACCCGGCAAGGTCTGCAATCGCGGCTTGACGACCCGATTGGCGATATCCGTGACATCAAGCGCCGACATCGAGACCGAACTGAATGCAAGCCAGATGATGGGATTCGCATCGGCCTCGACCTTGGCAATCACCGGCTCTTCGATCGTCGTCGGCAACTTCGCCCGCACCCGCGCGACGCGGTCCCGCACGTCCGCTGACGCTGAATCCGGATCACGTTCGATCCGGAAGCGCACCGTGATCTGACTTTGCTCAGGGCGTGAGATCGAGGTCAGAACATCAACGCCTTCGATACCGGCAATGGAATCTTCCAGGGGCTTGGTCACCTGACTCTCGATGATCTCGCTCGATGCCCCCGGGTACTTGGTCTCGACCGTCACGACGGGCTCATCAATTCTCGGGTACTCGCGCACCGGCAAGCGGCCATAGGCGACGATGCCGACCAGAATAATCAGGAGCGAAAGCACCGTCGCAAAGACGGGCCTGCGAATGCAGAGGTCGGGGAGCAGCATGGATATCGCCTTATTTCGACGCGGGCGCAGTTGCAGCCGGATTCGCCGGCACTGGTGCACTCGGACTCGACGGCACTGGTGCACCTGAGTTCAACGGGACCGGCGCACCGCCACTGGGTGCCGGCGAAGGGGCGCCGGGGCCACCCCGCTTGGACGGATCAATGATCCGTACATCTTGCCCATCCCGATTGAGTTTGAGTTGCCCGGCGACGACGATGCTCTCACCCGTCGCGAGTCCTTCCACGATCTCGACCTGGGAATCGCGCCGCACGCCGGCACGTACCTTGACCTTCGAGGCCTTGCCTTCCGCGATCCGCCAAACAAACAAATCCGGGCCCTGCGGAACAATCGCTTCCTCGGGGACAAGCACCGCATTCTCACGCTGGCTCAAAACCACCCGCGCGCGCGCGAACATGCCGGTTCGAAGAATATCGTCGGTGTTCGGAATGCGGCCCCGCACCAGAATCGATCGGCCGTTCGCATCCACCGTTGCATCCAGGGCATCAATCGCGGCTTTGAATGTTCGCCCCGGTAGCGCCTCCACCGAGACCTCGAGCGTCTGGCCCCGGCGCAGACGCCCGATCACCCGCTCGGGCAAACGCAAGTCCACTTTCATCGAGGTCGTGTCCTCAAGCGTCACCAGCTCAGCGCCATCTTTGACAAAGTCTCCTGGCGCGACATTGCGCAACCCAACGATGCCGCCAAAGGGTGCGGTGATGCTGCTCTTCTCGAGACGAGCGCGAGCCAGTGAGAGGCGCGCATCAACGACTTGCAGGTTAGCGCCGGCTTCTTCCCGGGCCTGCGCGGAAACAAAATTTTTCTGGGCCAGTTCGACTGCCCTCTCATACTTGGCCAGAGCCAGTGCCCGTTCGGCCCGGACCTGTTCCAGTTCAGCTGCAGGGATCGAGGTATCGAGCTGCACCAGAACCCGCCCGGCACGGATCCGTTCCCCGTCCCCAAAGCCAAGCTTGGCGATCCGGCCGGCGATTTCGGGCTTGATCACAACCGATTCATTCGCCCTCAGGGTACCGACTGCGGCGACTTCATCCTGGATGGTGCCACTCTTGGCGGCCGCCACTTCGACACCGACCGGACCCTTCGGGCCGCCACCGCCACCGCCACCGCCACCGCCACCGCCACCGCCACCGCCACCGCCG
>JBBAOE010000047.1:0-13012 GCA_040401595.1 Burkholderiaceae bacterium | reverse complement strand
ATCCTCAACGACAGCGGCTTTGTCCTTGGCCGCCATATCGTCGAGCAGGCGATCATCCGCGGGCATGACGTTACATTGTGCAACCGTGGCAACCACTCGGTGGAATTTAGCCAGACTGCCGGCGCCTTGATTGCGCTCCCCGTTCGTCGACTGATTGGCCATTGCGATTCCGACGTGAGCGCGATTGAACGATTTGGATGCGATGCCGTGATCGATTGTTCCGGTTACACCCCTGAGCATCTCGATCGCGCGCTGCACCGGCCAAGGTAGCTCCGTCGCGCGCCTGGCTTGGTTTCCGTGCGGGCTGCGAGTGCTGCCTAAAAATTAACCCGATCAGCCTCCCCGATACCCGGGGCAGTTCAGTTAACCTTCCGGTCAGTATTGGCTGTGGAGCCAAGGCAGGGTCATACTTCAGGTAATCATATGATTCGAGCTGGTGATTACATCCTTCGGGTGTATCAAGATTCCGACGCTTTGGAGATGGCAGCGGCCGTTCGGGAGTCATCAGACACCGTTGGAAAGTGGATGACATGGGCGAAGCCCAATTTCAGTGAATACGATGCGCTTTGTTGGTTTGCAAACTGCCAGTTTGCGAGATCCAATGGTTCTGGCCATGAGTTCGGCATCTTTACCTCAGGCGGGCAATTTGTAGGCGGCTGTGGGTTGAACCAGTTCTCGGCAGCCAATAAATTGTGCAATCTCGGTTACTGGGTCCGCCAGTCGGCGCAACGCCGAGGCGCTGCAACTGCGGCCACGATCGCACTGCGGGACCTTGCACTTCAGTCTCTTGGCCAAGCGCGCGTTGAGATCGCAGTTGCCAACGGTAATGAGCCAAGCCTCGGAGTGGCAAGGCGAACTGGCGCCACCTATGAATGCCTCGCTCGCAAGCGGTTGCAGCTCCACGGGCGCGCCGTCGATGCGCATTTGTTTTCTTTCACTTTTTGATACCGGATGTGCCGGTCAGTGGCGCAGTTTTCGGTCGCCGCGAACATCTTCGGACTCAGGCGCCAGGTCGGCAGCGCACCCAGACCCGTCCGTCGGTCTCTTGAACGTCATAGCAACGCACCGCATCGGTTACCGGTTCGCAGAGCGGTTTGCCGGTTGCCAGCTCGAAGCGTCCCTGGTGCAGCGGGCACTCGACCCAGCCGTCCTCTACCCATCCGGATGACAACTGTGCAGCGCCGTGCGTGCACAGGTCATGCAGGCCGAAGAGGCGGCCCTCGAAGCGGATGACGGCGATCGTGGTCCCGCACGCTGCTACGGGCCAGCCCGATCCCTCGGGGAACTCATCGCTTGCGCCGACCTCTGTCCAGCCATTGTCCGGCGCGACACTCTGGGGGATGGGGTCACTCATGTTCAGTTACTTCCGATTCAAAGGCTCGAACTTCCGCGTGGAAGGCATCCGGGTTTTCGATGTACGGTGCATGCCCTGCACCTTCGATTATGCGTAGCTGCACCGTTGGCAGAATCAGACGAGCGGCCTCGGCGACAGATCGGGGCACGATGCGGTCGTGTTCGCCCCACAGCAGCCGTACACGGGTTCGCGCCCGAAGTGCTGCCATCTGTTCCCCCACAATGTCGGCGTTCAGCCGTGTGGCGACGTAGTCGCCCAGCGCCGTCAGCGCCTGCAGTGCACCCGGCGAGTTATTGCACCGCCATTCTTCTTCGATGAACGCCTCAGTAGCATGGATGCCCGGTTGGTTGAAGACGTTACCAAGCTTGGTACGTATGCCCTGCCGGGTGGTGTCGCCAACGCTGCGACGGATGGCTTGTCCTGTCTCATCCGAAATGGGCACGAGCCCCAGACCCGCAACAATCAGGTGAGCCGACACACGCTGCGGAAAGCGGACGGCGAACCACCCAGCCACGTGCGACCCGAGCGAGGTCGACACGATCATGCAGCGTTGGACGCCCAGTGCATCGAGCACGCCAGCCAGATAATGTGCGAGGCCCGGTACGGAATAGTCGAAGTGGGGCGGCTTGTCTGCAAGGCCGTGTCCAGGAAGGTCGAATGCGATACAGCGCATGTTCGGGCCGGCAAGCGCCTGCACATTGCTACGCCAGCGGTCGGCACGCGTGCTCAAGCCATGGACGAAGATCAGCACATGCTCGCCTCGACCCGACTCGAGTACACGGGTGGTCAAGCCACCGACACTCAGCGGATACTGGATCAGGCTCTCAGCCATTTTGGGCCAGATTGTTCGGGCGATAGGGTCGAATGCCCAGGCGGGCGGCGGTTGAGCGGTCATAGTGATTAGCCCACATCACCTGCCCCAGTTCACTGACATGACGACCCGCGGAATCGTTGAGATCGAAGCTGACCGGGACGCCTGCTTTCATCACCGAGACGATCGCGTCGGGTCGGTACAAGACACCGATATCCGCGAGCGGATCGCCATCGATGGCGATCATGTCGGCTAACTTTCCGGGCATCAGACCACCGAGCTCATGCCCGTCACGCAAGACCTCGGCATTGGTAACGGTCGCGTCGCGAAGTGCACGTGACGGACTCACACCCGCATAGTTCACCATGATCTCCAGTTCCTTGGCGTTCCACTCGCCGTAGGGCGTCACGGCAAAGCCCGCCTCCGATCCGACAAGGAACTTCACGCCGGCACGCTTGAGCTTCTCGTAACTCGTGATTGCCTCATCGAGCTCGCGCTTCTGGATGTCGGGCCACCAACCTGACGATGGGTCGGCGGGCTGCGCGAACTCCACGTTATTGACCAGCAGTGCGAGAGTCGGGCACACATAGCAGCCGTTTCGTGCAATCTCGTCGGCCGCCTCGTCGGTGACGCGAGAGGCGTGGAAGATGATGTCCATGCCGGCGCGCGCGCTGTAGAGCGTAGCCTCGGCACCGCGGGCGTGGCAGGCGCCCCGTTTACCCAAGCGGTGCACCTCGGCCACCATGCGCCGGGTCTCCTCCTCGGTAAACGCGGCGACCAACCCCTTCGGATAGGCCGTGAGGGTCCCGTCCATTGCGAACTTGATCAGATCGACACCATCCTTGACTTGTCCACGGATCTCGCGGATCGCATGATCGGGCGAGTCGATCACCACTCCAGTCGATGTGCTCGGACAGCCGATCCAGCGCGGGTACCAGTCGTACAGGCCCTGCGGGCTGGTGAGTGCGCGGCTTGAGCAGGTGATGCGCGGCCCCTTGAAAAGACCGACCTCGATTGCATCGCGCACGGCGACGCTGACCAAGCCAGAGCTGGCCGGATCGACAAATGCCGTGTAGCCCGCGCGCATCACTTTCTGTGCAGCGATCATGGCGCGCAGCGCTCGGAATTCCATCGACGCATACAGGTCGATGTCCTCCTGCGATTTAGCATCTCCGTAGGAGATATGGGTGTGGATGTCGATCAGCCCAGGCATGACGAAACGCCTGGAGTGGTCGATAACGGTATCAGAGGGGCCTGCTGGCGGAGCACTGGCGGTGGGGACGATCGCGGTGACCCGTCCACCCTCGGCAATGACGGTCTGGTTTTCGGCGGCGACATCGGCGTGGCCGGTGAACAGGAGTCCGCACTGGATCAGTGTCTTCACGCGGGCTTCTCCTTTTTTGGGTAGGTTCAGATGGGGGTGGCCATGAGCGTTGGAACCGCTGCTGTGTCCAGAATTGCGGTCTGCTCTCGTATGGTCAGGCGACCGTCGCGGCGAACCAGTCGTGTGCGGTAGCGGCCCACACCAAAGAGTCGGCTCTGGCCTTCGACGTCAGTCTGGTAGACAACAAAATCCGCTTCAGCCAAGACAGTTTCGGACTCGACTGCACACACCGTTACATTGCTCACCATGTGGCGATCCGTGTGGATGTTGTAGATGTTGGCTTGCTGCAGCGAGACGATGCGGTCGGTCAGCATGTCACGGGTGCGGCAGCGTACGATCGGCAGCTGCAGGCCGCGCTGGGCATTTTCGCGCGGGATCACGTAATAGGCGCAGTCGGTATCGAACAGCGCCAGCCAGTCGTCGAAACGAGCGTCATCGACTGCGCGGGCGTAGCGCGCGTAGAGCTCCTGAACCTCGCTGTGTAGCGTGGTGTTCATGCTTCGCTCCCGGCCGCAATCCCCATGGTCTGTGTGTACTGTTTCCAGAACCCGCGTATCGGGATCTCGCTAACCAGAATGGAGTTGGTCTGGATCGGCTCGTCTGCACCCATAGCGACAAACGAATGCGCCTGTGGCTCTGCGCGGATGCTGCGGTGGACCAGTTCGATGGCCTCGCCATCCTCCATCGAGACCAAACCCGCCGGACCGGCAAGATTGGCCTGGTCCAGGCGGTGCTCACGCATTTCAGGACTGTCGTCCTGGTATCCGTAGTAGGTCCAATAGAGCTCGAACTCGTGCGGTCCTCTGGTACGAATTTGGCGTGTGGCTAGGCTGTTACTGATCTGGTGGAACACCGCATTCGGGAACACGGACATGATGGACAGCCCGCAGCGATCCTGGAACTCGTCCTTGTAAGCGAGCAATTCGGGGCAGCGCAGCTGGAAGCCCTCGCGGTAGGTTGCAACGTCCGCATGAGCCGCCTTGGCATCGATTTTGTCAGTGCCCTGTACGCTGTAGGAGATGTTGTGACCCTTGAGCGCGCTGATGCGCGTTCCGCCTTCCTGGGTATTGCGGTACAAGCCGAAGGTGACTTGGAAAAGGTGAAGCAGTCCGCCATGGTAGGGATCACGTACGTTCTCGCAGTAGAGTTTCCAATTGCCACGGATGATCTGGCGCTGGTAGCCCAGTAACTCAACTGGGCGCGAGAGCAGGCGGTCGAGGTGAGCGGTGAATTGTGGGTCCAGGTAGTGCGTCAGCCCTTCGATATCCGGACAGAAGGTTCCAAAGACCGCGCCCCGGTAGCTCTCCACACGCAGCGGTGGCAGCCGGATCTCCTCGTTCATCGCTTCCTTGGGGAATCCGCCACGGCCCTTTACCCCACGCTTGAACGGAACGCCCACGAGCTTGCCGCTGAGGTCATAGCACCACTGGTGGTAACAGCACACGTGGTCCTTGGCGTTGCCACACGCCTCGCGCCGCACGATAGCCCCCCGGTGCGCGCAACGGTTCACGAAGGCATGCAGCGAGCCGTCCTGCGCGCGGTTGGCCACAACAGGGGTATCGCCAACGAATAGCGTCTTGAAGTCGCCAGGATTGGGAATTTCGGCCTCCA
The DNA here is from genome assembly GCA_040401595.1 of Burkholderiaceae bacterium. Lineage (GTDB taxonomy): Bacteria > Pseudomonadota > Gammaproteobacteria > Burkholderiales > Burkholderiaceae_E > RFPW01. The sequence continues at coordinate 7,852 of JBBAOE010000047.1, read as the reverse complement.
GACACAAGTACGACCAGGTGCGCCCCCGAAAGATGCGTTCCTGCTCATCCTGGTAGACCTGCTCGTCAGTAAAAATCCCGAACGGGACATGCTGTAGCTTTTCGCCCGGCCAGGTGTAGGGATGCGCTGAATTGCTCAAATGTGCCTCCATGTGTTGCTCAGGATAGGTGTTCGGCGGTCAATGGGTCAGCCCCATGATTCGCGCCAGTTGTTCGGGTTGGTTGCGCAACGCGCTGCTCGGTCCCGCATGGACGATGCGTCCGCGGTCCATGACCACGGTCTGGTCTGAAAACTCCAGAGCGAGCGAGGCGTGCTGCTCGACCAGGACGATGGCCATGTCGCGCCGGGAGCGAATGAGAGTCAAGGCTTCAAAGACCTGGTCGACGATGACGGGTGCCAGACCCTCGGAGGGCTCGTCCATCAGCAGTACGGTGGGGTTGCCCACAAGGGCCCGGGCGATCGCGAGCATCTGCTGCTCGCCGCCTGAGAGTTGACTGCCCAGGTTGTCGCGGCGCTCGGCCAGGCGAGGGAAGAGCGCACAGACGGTGTCGAGGTTCCAGTGACCGACACGTTGTGCGATGCGCAGGTTCTCTTGCACGGTCAATGACTTGAAGACCTCCCGCTCCTGCGGTACGAATCCGAGGCCTGCGCGTGAGCGGCGGTAGACCGGCAAACCGGCGAGGTCTTGATCGCCGAGGGCCATACGCCCTGCGTGCACTCGCGTCATTCCCATGATGGTGCGCAGCAGGGTTGATTTTCCGACCCCATTTCGACCGAGGATGGCCAGGCACGAGCCCAGTTCCAGCTGCAGGGTCACATTCTCGACGATGACCGTCGGCCCAAAACCAGCACTCAGATCGCGAAGCGAAAGCGCAACGGCAGAACTCACCCTTGGAACTCCCGGGATGCACGCTGGGCGAAGGGCGCCTCGAGGCTACGCGGTGTGCTCATTTGTGCCGACGTCCCAGATAGACGTCCCGAACGCGTTCGTCGGCACGAATCTGCTCGGGCGTTCCTTCGGTGAGTACCGTCCCTCCGACCAGTACCGTGATGCGTTGCGCGTAGTTAAACACGAGGTCCATATCGTGGTCGATCATCAGGATCGCCATCGAGGCTGGTAAGGATTGCAGCACCTCCAGCAGCTGTCCCGTCTCCATCGAGGGTACGCCCGCCGCTGGCTCGTCAAGCAGTAGCACCCGTGGATGGAGCGCCAGCGCCATCGCCAGTTCGACCAACCTCTGGCGCCCGTAAGGCAGCTCCTGCACCTGGCGGCAGATATCCGCCGCGAGGTTCACGCGCTGGGCAAGGTCAGCTACCTCATCCAGTACGGCTGACTGCCGGGGGAGTGCGCGAAACATGTTTTTATCTGCGCCCGTGCGGCTGGCTACGGCCAAGGCCAGGTTTTCCCAGACGCGCAGGCGTGGGAACAGATTCGTGATCTGGAAGGTCCGCACAAGCCCTCGCGGAACGGTCCGCGTGGGCGGCTGCGCGGTGATGTCCTCGCCCATCAACAAGATTGAGCCGCGGTCGGGACGTAATGCGCCGGTGATCATGTTGACCAGCGTGGTCTTTCCGGCTCCGTTGGGTCCGATCAGGGCATGGCGGGCCCCCTCGGGCAGTTCCAGGCCGATGTCGCGCGCAACGACCAACGCACCGAAATTCTTGTGGATGCCGCGTACGGTCAGGGCTGCCGCCGGAGGTGTGTTCATCGGTCGGCCTCCCCGCGCCCGCCCAAACGGATGCGGATGCGGTCAGCGAGACCCAGCAGGCCCCCCTTGCCAAAGCGGACAATCACGATTAGCGCAGCGCCGACCAGAAACATCCAGTGGAAGGGATTCCAGTTCGACGCGAAGTGCTGCAGGATGACGTAGAAGCTTGCACCGACGATCGCTCCGTACAGACGGCCCCATCCTCCAAGCACCAGCATCACCAGACCATTGGCCGACAGTGCGATCGCCAGTGTGTCGAGGCCCACAAAGCCGGTGGAATGCGCGGAGACGGCGCCTGCGGCGCCAGCCATCGCGCCAGCAATGGCGTAAATGACGACCAGGTGGCGCTTCACCGGCACGCCCATCGCACGCATGCGCCCGGCGTTCTCCCGGATTCCCTTGAGCGCCAATCCGAATTGCGAGGTGGCGATCGCACGGGCCACCACAAACAGCACGGCAAGGAGGAGCAGGGCATACCAATAGCGGGTTTGGCCGCGCAGATCGAACGTGAAAACGCCCAGGAGCGGAGAGGCCGCCACGCCTTGCAGACCGTCGTCGCCACCCGTCACGGGAGTCCACTTGTTGGCTGCCTCATACGCAAGGACGAGGAAGGCCAGCGTCAGCATCAGTAACGTGTTGCCGTGCAGGTGCAGCAATAGCGTACCGGTGATCACCGCTGCCGCCGCCGCTACCAGTGTCGCAAGCAGTAGTCCACTGAAGGGTTCAGGCCAGCCTGCGACGATAACGATTCCAGCGGTATAGGCGCCCAACCCGAAGAAAAGCGCATGGCCCAGCGTGGCGATGCCAGCGTAGCCAAGCACAAGGTCGAGAGACAGCGTAAACAGCACCATCACCAACACGCTATTGCCGAGCGCCAGTCGGGTCTCGAAGAGAAAGTAGAAGCCAACAAACAGTAACCACGGCAGGGCCTCGACAACTCGCCAACGGGTGCCGGCGCGTGCCTGTTGCTCGACGATGCTGCGGACGTCGTTCATTGCGGTTTGGAAAACAGCCCGTCGGGGCGCCACAGCAGGACCCCGATCAAGATCAGGTAGGTCAGAAATGCTGCGATCTCTGGTAGCAGGTAGCGGCCCGCGGTCTCGATCAGACCCAGCATGATTGCTACCCAGGCAGATCCCTTGATGTTTCCGAAGCCTGCAATCGATACAACGATCAGGAACGTAGCAAGATAACGAAGGGGGTACACCGGGTCGATGGGTAGCATCTGTGCCCCGAGCGCGCCACCGAGTCCAGCCAGGCCGCAACCGAGCATGAAGGTGACAGCAAACAGTTGGCGCGTGTCGATGCCGACCGCCTGTGCCATTTGCGGGTTTTCCACTGCAGCGCGAATACGCGCACCGAACTCCGTACGGTCCAGAGTCAGCCAGAGCATCAGCATCAGCAGCCCGCCGACTGCAATCAGGAAGATCCGGTAGGCGGGCACGATCCGGATGCCCAAATCGACGGAAGCCGATAGCCAGGGCGGCAACTGCATGGGCAGCGGCGTTGACCCAAAGATCAGATTCAGGGATGCGATGGCGACAAAGATCAGCCCAATCGTCATCAACACCTGATCGAGTTCGTCGCCCCCGTAAAGTGGGGCGTACAGAATCGGCTCAAGCAATAGCCCGAGCAGGGCGCTGGCGGCAAATGCGACGACGAGGGCGAGCAGGAAGTTCAGGCCTGCGCTGGTCATCAACGTGACCGCCACGGCACCACCGATGGCGGCAAAGGCGCCGTGGGCCAGGTTCGCGAAGCGCATCAGCCCCATCGTCACTGACAGTCCTACCGAGATCAGGAACAGCACCATCCCGTAGGAGATTCCGTCAATCAGTACGAAGGAGAGAAACGACGAGAGGCGGTCCATGTCAGGTGACGCGGGGCCAGAGCGCAGCGCAGGCGGCTAGTTCACTTCTTCTGCGCTTCCTTCCAAGGATCCTTCACGGCCGGGGTGGTCTCGATGACCTTGTTGTAGAGCTTGCCGTCGCGGCCTTCCTCCACAACCCGGATATAGACGTTCTGGACGATATCGCGGGTTTCAGGATCGATGCTGACGGGCCCGCGTGGGCTCTGCCAGGAAAAACCCTTGATCGCTTCGACCGACTTCTCATCGATCGTTCCCTTGCCAGTCTCAATCATCTTGTAGATGACGCGCATGCCGTCGTAGGCGCCAACGCAACCTGCGTGCGGTGGGCCGTCCTTGGGGAATCGGGAAACGACGGCCTTCACAAAGGACTGATTCATCTCGGAAGGCAGGGAGACTGCGTAATGCAAGGAGGAGTAGACGCCCTTCGCCACTGGGCCGACTGACTCAAGTTCCTGGTCGTCGGTTTCGGCGACGCCCAGGATCTTGATACCGCGCTCTTTGAGCTTGGCAGCCTCAATGGACTTGAGGAAGGCGATTGACGAGGGGCCAGGCGAAAGGAACATGTAAACCGCCTCCGGCTTGGCGTCGGCGATGCGCTGCACGAAGGGCGCGAAGTCGGTCGTATTCATCGCCATGCGGTCCTCGCCGAGGATGGTGCCGCCAAGGCGGGTGAAGGCTGTCTTGAACCCCTCTTGAACGCTATGCCCAGGGGCGAAGTCCTGCACGGCGATGTACACGCGGCGGATGCCTTGCTTGTACGCCCACTGCGCCATCGGAACAGCCGACTGCCAGCTGGTGTAACCCGTGCGTACCCAGTAGGGCGATGTTTGGGTGATGTTCGGGGTCGCAGCCACGAAGATCACGCCAGGGATTTTGGCCTGGGTAAGGACCGGCGACACGGAGAACGCATTGGGCGAAAAGAAGAAACCCCCCAGCACGTTGACCTTGTCGTTGACGATCAACTCCTCGGCGTGCTTTTTGGCCAGACTGGGATTGGCGCCTCCCGTGTCGCGATAGATCACCTCGACTTTGCGACCCGCCACGGAGTCGCCGTTTTGGGATTGGAACAGCTGAATGCAGTTTTGGAATTGCACGCCCCAGTCAGCTGAGCCGCCCGTCATCGGCGCGATGATCCCGACCTTGATGGCCTGCGCTTGCGTACTCAGGGGAATGGCGGCCATTGCGGCCACCGCAAGAACGAGGGAATACTTCATCATTAATCTCCGTCCAAAGGTTTAGGGTTCAGGAACCGGCCGCGCTGTGTCCGCCATCGACATCGATGATCGAACCTGTGGTCCAGGAAGATTCGTCCGAGAGCAAAAAGCGCACCGTACGCGCCACATCGTCGGGCATCCCGACACGGCGTAAGGGGTAGCTCTCAGCGCGCATCAAGAGTGCGGCGGCATACTGTTGGGGTTCGATTCCGCTTTTGAGCATCAGTTCGGTGCGCACCATCGACGGTCGTACGCAGTTCACGCGCACGCCATCGGGGCCGTATTCGACTGCAAGCGCTTTTGCCAAGGAATCTAACGCGCCCTTCGTGGCAGCGTATGCACTGGTCAGGGGCTTTGGGTGATCCGACAGCGTCGAGCCAATCAGGACGATGGCACCACGCGCTGCTTTCAGATGTTCGAGCGCGGCCTGGCAAGTGAGCATCGTGCCCAGAACGTTTGTGCGCAGCAGGTCGTCCAGATCCTCGGCGGTCTGCTGCTCAAAGGGTCCGCTGGCCGCAATTCCGGCACAGCACACCAGTCCGTTCAGGCGGCCTGAATGGCCGACCACTGCCTGGACGACATCGACCAGATCTTCTGCCCTGCGGGTGTCGCCGCGCCACTGGGTGATGCCGTGAACCGACACCTCGGTGGGGCGTGCGCTTCGGCCCAACACGTGCACCCGCCAGCCGCTGGCGGATAGGAGTTCGGCAACAGACTGGCCAATGCCGGAAGTGCCCCCTGTCACCAATACGACGGGCGCCCCCATGTCACGCCCTTCCAGCCGAATCGAAGCAACTGCCAGCGAAGGCGGTCAGCAGGGGGTTGAACCGATCGGTGCACTCCCAGTACGGAGCATGCCCGGCACCTTCAATCAACAACGGCTCAGGCAGACCGAGTAGATGGTGAGCATCCTGGCCGATCCGCACCGGTACTGCTTCGTCTAGCGCGCCCCACACCAATGACAATGGCAGATGGCTGGAGCTAGCCGCGAGGCGTGTGCCGATGATGTCCGAGGCCGGTTGATCGACCAGGTAAGCGCCAAGTCGCTCGAATGATTCGCGTGCACCGACAGAGTTGTTGATCAGGCACTCCTCGCGCAGCCACCCTGGCGTGATGCCGTTCTGAATTTTCATCACGAAGGCGACCTTTCTTCGAATGGCATCGGGGGTGGTTTCTTGCACGGATCGGCAAATCGCCGCAGCCACCGCCGGCTCCAGCGCAAACAGGCCGAGCGAACCAATCAGCATCAGCCCTTTGGGCCGGAGACTGGGAGTTTCATTGGCGATTGCCGCCTCGAGACTGTTGAGGGCGAGCTGTCCGAGGATATGCCCGCCCAGCGATGTACCGACCAGGACCACATCGCGGACTTGCATCGCCTCGGCCGCGCGTGCAGTGAAGTCGGCCAGCGCGGGGACCGTTGCCGGTATGTCTGTGCCCTTGCCCGCCAAGCCGTGGCCAGGCAAGTCGATGGCGATACAGCGATAGCCCTGGGCCGCCATGGGTAACAAGTTGCGGCGCCAGCGGTCTGCCCGAGCGCCGAGGCCGTGCAGGAACAGCAACACCCGATCGCCGTCACCGGCTTCCAGGACACGCGTCTGGATGCCGCCGATGACCATGGGGTATTGAACGATCTCCGCGACCATCAGCGATGTTCCCGAGCGCAGGCCGTTCAGGTCAGCCAGGCAAGCCGACCACAGCCTCGATTTCGACTTTCATGCCCGGCACGGCCAGACGGCTCACCTCGAAGAGGGTGCTGGCCGGACGGGTGCTGCCGAAGTACTTCTGGCGCACCGGGTTGATCTTGTGGCGCTCGTTGATGTCCGTGAGCAAGACCGTCACTTTGAGTACGTCCTTGAAGCTCGCGCCCGCCGCCGCAAGCGTTCGTTCGAGTGCCTGAAAGACGGCCTCGGCCTGAGCGGCCGGATCATCGCCTCCAATCACGTTGAGGTCCTCATCCAGCGGGGCCATGCCCGAGATGAACAACAGGTTGCCAAAGCGAACTGCATCGCAGTAGTGGCTGATCGGGGGATTCAGACCGGGGATGGTGAACTCTTGACGGTCGCTCATGCGCTTGTCCTTCGGCGGATCAGGGAGTTGAGGGGGCGGGGCGATTGGCTAGAAACTCGAGCACACCCGAGGCCGCGCTCTCGACATGCTCGAGCATCGCTAGACTGGCGCGCGATGCGCTACCGGATGCGATCTCAGCGAGCAGCGTTCGATGTTCGTAGCCAGGCATCTCGGTGTGGTGGTAGACGTCGATGTACAAACGCAGGTGCGGATGGATCGCCTCGCGCAAGCGGCGAATCTCGGCAGTCAGCCGCGGCATCTGTGCAAACTCGTAAAGGCGGTCGTGGAAGGCGTCGTGCCGGATGATCCACGCCTTCGGGTCGCCTCGCGACCGGTCCATTCTGCGAAGCAGTAGTTCGAACTCGTCAACGTCATCCTCACGGATGTTGCGCGCGGCCTCCGAGGCGGCCAGAGCCTCCAGCGCCCCGCGAATCTTGAAAAGTTCGCGAACGAGTTCCAAGGTTAAAGACGTTACGACCACCCCACGGTTTGGCGTCAAGGTGACAAGGCCTTCGATATCCAGCCGATGCAGCGCCTCGCGCACAGGCGTACGGCTGATGCCAAGCAGGACGCCAATTTCCGTAGGATTCAGGCGCATGCCCCCAGCCAATTCGCCGGAGAGGATGCGCTGCTTCAGATGATCGTAGGCCTGGTCTTGCGCTGTGGAGTAGCGAACCTGCCCGGCCAATATGGCGGAGTGCTGCGGGTTGGGGCTCTGCAAATACGCCATCGGAATTGAACGTGGATACAAGAATTTAATTTGATCTTCTGGATACTATCATCCACAAAAAAAGAAGCAAGAGCCCGTTGGGCCCCAAACAGACGCGTCCGGGGAGTGTCCGGTTTTCGGGACCGTGCTGAGAGCCGCACTGCAAGCGGCTTGAAAAGCTCCGAGTGGCACCGGTCCAGCACAACGGGTTCACGCCACACAAACCTCATAGGTGGCCCAATTTTTGGTCGTCGACAATAGGCCGCACTTTTTTGTGGTCGTTAGA
>JBBAOE010000046.1:9447-13499 GCA_040401595.1 Burkholderiaceae bacterium | reverse complement strand
GGAGCGGAGGGCGTGGAACGGGTGCCGGGTTGCACGTCCGCTGCGTCGATCGGTCAAGATTGGCGGCTCTTCGGAGCCCTCACACAGGCTGAGGGATCGATGCGAATGGCGCTGCGCACTGCTCGGATGCTGATCCTGGGACTGCTGGTCCTTGCGGCCTGGCCCGCCTCGGCCCAGGTCTTTCGCTGTGAGTCGGCGAATGGAGTTCCCGAATACACCAACACCCCGCGGGATCGTTGCGCCCGTCTGGATCTTGCGCCCGTGACGACCATTCCCGTTCCGGCGCAGCGCCCGGCACAGCCAGGCTCTGCAGGGGCTGGGTCGACCACGCCAGGGAACGCGCCGCTTCGTTCCGGGACATCGAACGGATCGGTTGGCTTGTCCGTACCCGGCGTACCGGGCATACCCGGCCCTTCAGCCTTGCGGGTGGATCCAGCAACCCAGAAAGCCCGGGATATGGATCGGCGCCGGATCCTTGAAGAGGAACTGGCCAAGGAACAGGCGCGCCTGGAGGCGCTGCGTCAGGAAATCAGCGCGGCTCAGAGCGGGCAGCCCAAGGCGCTGGACCGGACCGTGCGTCTGCGCGAAGAACTTGGCCGCACGGAAGGGAATCTGAAGGCCCTGAACCGAGAAATTTCGTCGTTGAAAGACTAGGAGCGAACAGCATGAGCGTCGCCACCAATTTGAGACAGGCCAACGTGATGGCGGAATGGGCTGGTCTGGAACAGGTTCCCAGTGGTGTCGTGGTGTTGGACGAATTCGGCCACACGCGCTTTCTCAACCCCATGGCCGAACAGTTATTGGGGGTGTCGGTGCGGGCTGTGGCTGGTCAGGTTTTCTCGCGCTTATTCGTGGACGGTTCAGCCATTGAAGCCTTGCTTGCCGATCAATTGGCAGGCCGCCTCGGCGTCAAGCAACAGGATCTGCGTTTGGAGCGGATCGGGCGCGATCCAGACGATCGCACTGTTCTGGGGCGAGACAGCCGCGACGGCCTGCAATTCGAATCCGTCGCAGTGGCACTGGATGCACCATTTCGAGGTGTTTTGCTGGAGATCCGGGAAATCGATCAACGCCTTCGGGCCGATCGTGAGGAGCGTTTGCTGCAATCCACCCAAGTCAGTCGGGAGTTGGTGCGCAATCTCGCGCATGAGATCAAGAATCCCCTCGGTGGCATTCGCGGCGCCGCCCAGTTGCTCGAAGCCGAGCTGCCGAACGCGGATTTGCGCGAGTACACCGGGGTCATCATCAAGGAAGCGGATCGGCTGCAGACCCTGGTGGACCGCTTATTGGCGCCGCACCGGGTCCCGCGCATCGTGGATGACGTCAATATTCATGAGGTCTGTGAGCGGGTGCGGTCGGTCGTTCTGGCCGAATTTCCGGTTGCGCTGCAGATTCAGCGCGATTACGACGCCAGCTTGCCCGAGTTCCGGGGGGACAAGGAGCAGTTGATCCAGGCACTGCTCAACTTGGTGCGTAATGCAGCCCAATCCATGAGTGGAGGTGGCACCATCTTGTTGCGTACCAGAGTCGCGCGTCAGGTCACCATCGCCCGACAGCGGTTTCGACTGGCACTGGACTTGCATGTGATAGACGAGGGCCCGGGGGTCCCGGAAGCAATCCGTGACCGGATCTTCCTCCCCCTCGTTTCGGGCCGTGATGGTGGCAGTGGCTTGGGTCTGCCGCTGGCGCAAACCTTCGTGCAGCAACACCGGGGCACGATTGAATGCGACAGTCGCCCCGGTCGGACCGATTTTAAGATCCGGTTGCCGTTGCCCTGTTCAGACTAAGTTCAATGAGCGTCGCCGTTCGTTTGGCAGGCGCAAAGGCAAGGACGGAGACTATGGACGCAGTGTGGGTTGTGGACGATGACCAGTCGATCCGCTGGGTGCTGGAGCGGGCGCTCAGTAAGGAAGGATTTGCGGTTAGTGCCTACAGCGACGCGCGCGAAGCCTTGTCGGCGTTCGACCTCGCGATCGCGCCCGGCGGTAGTCCCCCGCAGGCGATCATCTCGGATGTTCGGATGCCCGGCCAGAGCGGTGTCCAGATGCTCGCGCGCATGAAGGCGCGCCGTCCCGCGTTACCCGTGATCATCATGACCGCCTTTACAGATCTGGACACCGCGGTCCAGGCCTTCCAGAGCGGCGCGTTCGAATACCTGCCCAAACCCTTTGATCTTGCTCAGGCGCTCGATCTGATTCGCCGCGCTGTTGCTGAGGGCAAGCGCGAAGCGGCCGTTGAGGAGATCCTGACCGAAGCGCCCGACATGCTCGGTCAGGCGCCTGCCATGCAGGAAGTCTTTCGGGCGATCGGGCGCTTGTCGCAGTCGAGCGTGACGGTGCTTGTGACGGGTGAATCGGGGACCGGGAAAGAACTCGTCGCGCGGGCCTTGCACCGTCACAGCCCGCGCTCGAACAAGCCCTTCGTTGCGCTCAACACCGCGGCGATTCCGCGTGATCTGCTCGAGAGCGAACTGTTCGGTCATGAGCGCGGTGCATTTACTGGGGCGCAAGCGATGCGCCGTGGTCGTTTTGAACAAGCCGAAGGCGGCACGCTGTTTCTCGATGAAATTGGCGACATGCCGCCTGAATTGCAGACTCGACTCCTGCGCGTGCTGTCGGATGGCCACTTTTATCGGGTCGGGGGGCATTCGCCCCTGCGCGCCGATGTACGGGTCATCGCAGCGACGCATCAGGCGCTTGAGGCACGGGTACGCCAGGGCTTGTTTCGCGAGGATCTGTTCCATCGCCTCAATGTCATTCGCCTGCGGCTTCCCGCGCTGCGGGAGCGGCCCGAAGACGTGCCCTTGCTGGCGCGTCATTTCCTGACGACCAGTTCGCGCAGCCTGGGAACAGACCCTAAGCGGCTCACGGACGCTGCGGTCAACCTGCTGGCTCGGTTTGGCTGGCCCGGCAATGTCCGTCAACTCGAAAATGTCTGCCATTGGCTCAATGTCATGGCGCCGGCCCAGACGGTGGACGTCGGCGACTTGCCGCCGGAAGTCCGCGAATTGTTGAGCGGTGATGCGGCTGGCCGAGAGTTCGCGTCCCGTCCTGCCGGCGGACAAGTGCTGGCCGAGCGCGAGTCCAGCGCGCGCGTCATCGATGCACCCCATGCTGTTCGGGGGGAGTTGAACGCGGCTGAACATCGCGACGCATCCTTGGGCTATCCGAGTGAGCAGGATGTGGCGCTAGGAGCGGGCCTGTCCGATCCCAATCCCGAGTCGAAGCCAATGCCCTTCCTGGCGGGAACGGCGAGCCCTGAATCCGGAATCGCGCGGAGCACTCCGGTCGTTCTGGAGGATGTCGATTTGGGCTATAGCGTTGGCCTTGATCGCGAGGGCATCGAGGTCGATGCTCGTCCCACAGTTGTCGTCGGTACAAATCTCGGGGGGGGCTCGAAGGTCTGGGTGGACTGGGGCCATCAGCTCGAGCGTGAGGTGGATTCACTCCTGAATGCACAAACATCGGCGGGCGAGCCACCGGAGCACAGCGATCTGATGGATCGGCTGGTTCGAGAGTTTGAAACCACCCTGCTGCGGACAGCGCTGCGGCATACGCGCGGGCGCCGGATCGAGGCTGCGCAGCGTCTCGGAATCGGACGCAATACGATCACGCGCAAGATCAAGGAGCTGGGGCTCGAGGACTGAGGGGTGGGTTGCCCGTGGTGAGCGTCGGGTACTCGGGGCTGACCGGGGCGTTGGCGCTAGGAGCTGGGCGTTGGGCGTTGGGCGTTGTGAGCCGGGCGTTGGGCGTTGGGCGTTGGGCGTTGGGATGGAATTTTTCAGTCCTCGTGCATAGCCCGAACGTCCTGAAAAATACCCATCCCATCGCCCTCGACGCAGGTCCTGGAGCGGGTGGTTGTCGTCGACGCGGATTTCGTCCGGCGAGAGGGCTTTGTCGTTGAGCGAGGGTTCTGTCGCTGCGTGAATACTCGGTCGTCGCACGAGGGCTCGGTCGCAGTGCTAGGGCTCAGTCGCGGCGCTGGGGTGCAGTCGCTGCGCGTAAGGACATTCTTTTTCAGTCCTCGTGCATAGCCCGAACGTCCTGAAAAAG
>JBBAOE010000046.1:0-9347 GCA_040401595.1 Burkholderiaceae bacterium | reverse complement strand
GAGGGTTGGGGTGACGCGGTTTTGGTGTTCATACCAAGTGTTCTGACGAACTGCCAAAGTCCAGACAGGGCCGTGGTTTAAGTACCGAATCCAGTCAGGTCCGTAGTTCAAGTACCGAAACCATGGCGTCGGCGATTTCCTGTTCAGGACGTTCAGGCTCTGCCTGAGGACTGAACAGGGAGTAGCCGATGCCAGCGAGTCGGAGGTTTTGCAGGCGCGGGGTGCGGGGCCAAGAGAGTTGGCAATCCTCCCGTAGCGGGCGTGGGGCCCAGAGGGCGCCCGCGTCCCTGGCCGGTCCCGTTAACCGTCAAGCTCAACCGTTACCGGAGCATGATCGGAGGGTTGCTCGCGCTTGCGCGCTTCGCGATCGATGCTGCAACTGCGTGCGCGCTGGGCCAATGACTGGGTCAGCAGAATCAGATCGATCCGTAGGCCGGCATTGCGGCGGAAGGCACCTTGTCGATAATCCCACCAACTATAACTTTTTGGGGGTGGGTCAAAGGAGCGAAAAATATCCACGAAGCCGCCATCAAGGAGTGCTGCCAGGCGGCTGCGCTCGGCATCGGTACAGTGGATCTGACCGCGCCAGGCTTCGGGGTCATGGACATCGAGATCATCGCGGGTGATGTTGAAATCGCCCACGAGTGCCAGATCCGAGTACTTGGCTCTCTCTTCGTCCAGCCATTGGGCGAGCGCGTCGAGCCAAGCTAGTTTGTAGGTGAATTTATCGCTGTCGGGCGCCTGGCCATTCGGGAAGTAGCCGTTCACCACGCGGATTCCGTTGAATCTGGCGCTAATCAGGCGTTTCTGTTCATCGGGGAAGAGGGGATTGCCGATGACGACATCGGTCGCCTCTCCGACTGTGTCGAGCCGGCTGAGGATGGCGACGCCGTTGTAGGTCTTCTGCCCGGCATACGCTGCCCCGTAACCGGCTTCCCGGAGGGCCTGGGCGGGAAAGCGGTCGTCGGTCAGTTTGGTTTCCTGAAGACAGAGAACGTCGACCGGGTGCGCTGCCAGCCAATCGAGGACATGGGGCAGGCGAACGTTGAGGGAATTGACGTTCCAGGTGGTGACTTGCATCGTCGTTCAGCTCTGAAGGGGTTCGCGAATCATTCAGAGCGTATTGACCAGATGGCCACCATCGACGGGGATGACGGTGCCGGTCATATACGAGGAAGCGTCTGAGGCAAGCAGAAGCAGCGGACCATCCAGTTCGTGCAGTTGGCCGACCCGCTGCGATGGGATGCGCCCAACGAGATCTCGGCCCAGGGGCGAGCGCAGCATCTCGCGATTTAGATCGGTCTCGAAGTAACCCGGCGCGATTGCATTGACGCGAATGCCGTGGCTTGCCCATTCGAGCGCCAGGGCCTTGGTCAGTTGAACGACAGCAGCCTTGGTAGCGGTGTAAGCGGGGACCTGTGTACGCACGCGTAGCCCCAGGATAGACGCGATATTGATGATCGAACCGCCGGTCCCGGCTTCGATCATGGCGCGGGCGCTTGCTTGCGCAACCCGGAAAACGCCCGACAGATTAACGTCGACCACGCTCATCCAGTCTTCGTCACTCACATCGACGCTAGGGCTGCGGGTGACGGTGCCGGCATTGTTCACGACAATGGTGGCAACACCCAGGTCCGTCTGTGAGCGCGCGAATGCATCCCGGACGCTATCCGGTGCGGTCACATCCAGGGCATAGGCTCGAAGGCTGCCCGGGCGTCCGACTTGCTCGCACAGGGTGGCTGCCATCTCATGACCAAGCTCGATGCGCCGCCCCATCAAGGCCACGCGCGCGCCCTGCTGCGCCAGCACTGAGGCGAAGTGCAGGCCCAGACCGCTGAAGCCGCCGGTGACGATTGCGGTTTGGCCATGGAGATCGAGTGTTGTCATGATGATTCCCAGCAGAAAGTGACAATCCTGAGAGAATAGCGTCAGTTGATGATTCGTTCCCCGCTAGCGAGGTTGCTCATGAAATATCTACATACGATGGTCCGCGTGACCAATCTGGAAGAGTCGCTAAGTTTCTACCGCGATGCTCTGGGACTTGAGGTCCTGCGGGTACAAGAAGTGCCCTCGGGTCGATTTACGCTGGCGTTCCTGGCCGCGCCCGGCGATCAGCAGGCTCAGGTGGAACTGACCTACAACTGGGATCCTGAAAACTACGCGGGCGGGCGCAATTTTGGTCATCTCGCGTATGCAGTCGACGACATTTATGCCCAATGCGCGCGTCTGCAGGCCCATGGCGTCACGATCCTGCGGCCACCGCGTGACGGCCGGATGGCATTTGTGCGTTCACCCGACCAGATCTCGATCGAATTGCTCCAGCGGGGCGGTTCACTGCCCCCGGCAGAACCCTGGGTCTCCATGCCCAATGTCGGCAGCTGGTGATGCTGATGGAGTCGAGTGGCTTGGTTGGAAAGACATCAGCGGAATCATGGCCAGCTCACCGGACGGTAGCCGCCATGCCGGGTTCCCTGCCGATGGGTGGGGTGGTTCCCATGACCCCGATCCATGCGTTCGAATCATCGCCTGCGCGGTTGTGCCTGGGAGATTTTCCAGACGAACCCGAGCGAACGGAGATTGCCCTGGGTGGTCTGCTCGCCTTTGCAATTACTCCGGTCGTCACCTCTGATGAGGCCGATGCGATCGTCGAGGCGAGTGAACGCTTTGGCTATCGGGACGAAGCCCCTGGCATCTCAACGCCGCCCGGGATGCGGATGAACAAGTCCGTTCACTGGGTTGCCGATGACGCGCTGCTTGTGCCGATTTTTAAGAGGATCGGACATCTTCTGCCGCAGGAGATCGATGGTGCAAGGTTGCAGCCTCGATTCAGTCATCGTCTGAATATGTATCGTTACGATGATCAGGATGTTTTTAATCGTCATACCGATGGCGACTGGCCGGGCTATGGGCTGACGGACGATCGTCGCGAAATGGTGGAGTGGCGAGGCTGGCGTTCCTGCCTGACCATGTTGCTGTATCTGAACGGGCCGGAGGACGGCGTTCAAGGTGGCGCAACGCGCTTGTACGGCCCAATGGGTGCATCGGTCGATGTGATTCCGCAGAAGGGCGCAGCGCTGTTCTTTCGCCACGGCTTCGGTCCGGGATCGGTTCTGCACCAGGGATGTCGCGTCACCGGCGGCGTGTCCAAATACGTTGCCCGAATCAACGTCATGTACGGCCGGTGATTAGGTGCGGCTGGTGATGATTCCTAAACAAATAATGTTTATTTAATTATTTAAGAATTGATTCTTCACGACTGTTAGCGAGTTTGTCAGGATGTCCAGTCGTCTTTGCCTGATCGCCTGCTCCCCGGATGGTGCTTAGCGGTTGCTACCGGGTGACGGTTTAGTCGGCATACCCGACCCGGAGCGTCCCGGATCTGAGGGGCTGCCGGAGAAGGTCTGTAGCGTCTCAGACCATGCCCGATCCGGAGCTGCGGGCGGAGGGCCGAACGGTGGCGTTCCAGGGGGGAACTGGGGCGATTCAGGCCTGCGACCCAGATAGTTGTCTTGACGGGGGTCGAAGTGTGGATCAAATCGTGGGTCGATGCGTGGGTCGAAGCGGGGGTCGAAGCGTGGGTCGAAGCGAGAGTCAGATCGTGGATCGGCGCTGGGATTGAACCGCGGAGCCAATCTTGGGTCCAGCCTTGGATCCAGCCGCGGGTCGAACCTGGGATCAGATCTGGGGTCCATTCGGGCGGTTCCTCGGCTCCCGCCATCCGGGCGGGCCCAGACGCTCAAGGGATATGCCGGTGGTGGCTGCCACGCTGGGGGGAGCCGAGAGGGTTTCGGGAAACCCGCTTGATTGAGGGCGTTCTGCCAATGTGGCTCCTGGAAACCGCTCAAACGACGGTTACCGACCGCTAGAGCCGGGAAACCAACGCCAAAGCCCAGTCGTCGAAACGCGGTCAGGTCTGCGGTGGATTCGACCCGCGCTTCGAGAAATGGGATGCCGCGCTCAAGAAGCCAAAATCGGGCCTCGTCGCAGGGCTCGCCGCAGTTCTCGGGGGTGTACAGCACGACCGGAAAGCGCAGCGCCAACGCTTGTAGGTCGGGCGTAACCCCGGCCAACCATCCTGGCGCTTGCATGGGTGTGCCGGGTGTGCCGGGTGCACCTGGAGTACCGGGCGTACCAGGCACGCCGGGCTGCGCTGGTTGCCTCGCTTGGGCGGGAATCCCCGGTTGGGCCGGCATGCCAGCCTGTGCAGGGACGCCGGGTTGAGCGGGTTCGCCTGGTTGCAGCACGGTCCCCGGGGGTAACGGAATAGCTGGATAACCGACGATCACCGGCGGACGTTGCACGCTCTTGGGCGCATTTACGATGCTCTCGGCGTTAGCCGTTTGCCAGGCCCCCAGGGGTATTGCGCTGACCAGCAACGTCAGCATCGCCGAAGCGATGCTGTGGATGGCGACGGAACTGTGCTGTGGCATGGAAGTTCCCTGGCGCAAGCGCGCGGCGATGTTGAATCGGTTGTTACCGGTCTTCAGTGGGCCGTCTCGGCGACTACGGCAGTGGCTGATCCACTCGGCCCGTCAGTCATGCCCTGATGGCGAAGCAGCGCGTCGATGCTGGGGTCCCGGCCCCGAAACGATCGGAAGGACTCGATGGCAGGCCGGCTGCCGCCCACAGAGAGAATTTCGTCGAGAAACCGTCGTCCCACCGCAGCATCCAGCGGACCGGTCGGCGCCTCTTCAAAAGCGGCATAGCAGTCGGCTGAAAGCACTTCAGCCCACTTGTAGCTGTAATAGCCGGCCGCATACCCGCCCGCAAAAATATGGGCGAAGGTGTTTTCAAAGCGATTGAACGCGGGTGGAACAATCACGGCGACTTCGGCACGCACGGCTTGAATCAGGGCGCGAACGTCCGGGATATGCTGGTGGGTGGTTTGTGCATGCATCTGCATGTCAAAGAGTGCGAACTCAACCTGACGCAGCGTCTGGAGCCCAGCCTGGAAGTTCTTCGCCTCGACCATGCGATCGAACAAGGCCCGTGGCAGCGGCTCTCCAGTCTCAACCTCGGCGCTCATCGAGCGCACCACATCCCACTCCCAGCAAAAATTCTCCATGAACTGGCTGGGGAGTTCGACGGCGTCCCATTCAACGCCATTGATGCCTGCCACGTCGGACGTCGAGATCCGGGTGAGCAGATGATGCAGACCATGGCCAAACTCGTGAAAGAGCGTGATCACATCATCATGGGTCATCAGCCCCGGCCGATCGCCGACAGGGGGCTGTCCGTTACAGTTGAGATAAGCAATGGGGGTTTGCAAACGTCCTTCGGGCCGCAGCCAGCGGTTGCGCGCATTGTCCATCCAGGCACCGCCCCGTTTGGTGGGGCGCGCATACAAGTCGACATAGAACTGCCCCACCAGGGACGCGCCATCGGGGCCACTGCGTTCAACCCGCCAGAAGCTCACGTCCGGATGCCAGGCTGGCGCTTCGTCGCGGCGGATCGATACGCCAAACAGTCGTTGAATCACGCCGAACAGGCCGTCAAGAACCCGCGGTGCCTGGAAGTAGCGTTTGACCTCCTGATCGGAGAATGCATACCGCGCCTCCTTGAGGCGTTCGCTGGCGAACGCGATATCCCAGGCCTGTAGTTCGGGCAGCGCGAGGTCGCGTTTGGCAAATTCGCGGATGTCAGCCAGATCCCGTTCGCCATAGGGGCGTGCGCGCCGAGCCATGTCACCTAAAAAGGTGATGACCTGATCGGGCGACTCGGCCATTTTGGGTTCGAGCGAGAGCTGAGCGTAATTGGTGAACCCCAGCAGTGCCGCCTCCTCGCCACGCAGCGCCAGAATTTCTGCGATCAGCGGGGCGTTGTCGCGCGCGGCCGGGCCGAGGTCTGAGGCGCGCGTGACATAGGCGCGGTACATGCGCTCGCGCAGGCTGCGGTCTTTGGCGTACTGCATGACCGGCAGATAAGACGGCATGCGCAGACTAAAGGCCCAGCCGGGCTTGCCGGCCTTTTCGGCCTCGGCCCAGGCCGCTTCGCAGACGTCCGCAGGCAGGCCTTCGAGCTCGGCTTCGGTTTCGACAAAGATGAGTTCAGCGTTGGTGGCATCGAGAACGTTTTCGGAGAACCGCTGGGCGAGTTCGGCGGAACGCTCGGCAATGGCTGCAAAGCGGATGCGGTGCTCCCCTTCGAGCTCTGCGCCACCGAGGCGGAAGGAGCGCAACGAGTGTTCGATTGCGCGTTTGCGTTCATTCGAGATCGAGGCGTCCGAGTGACTCCAGCCGGCAGAGGCCGCGAGCGCTTTGGTGCGGGCATAGAGCTGACGGTTCTGACCGAGCTCCGTCCAGAATTCAGTCACTTTGGGCAGGGCGGCGTTGTAGGCCTCGCGCAGGCTCGTCGAGTCATCGACATGGTTGAGATGTCCGACCATGTTCCAGGCCCTGGCAAGCCGCTCGGTGGCCGTTTCCAGCGGGGCGACCAGAGAGTCCCAGGTTGGCGCTGCAGTGTCGTTTTGCGCGAGTTCGACCGCAGCGCGAGCCTCCTGCAGCAGTTGTTCCATGGCGGGGCCAACGAGCGCGGGCTGAAAGCGGTCAAACCGCGGCAGGCCGCTGAAGTCCAGCAATGCATTCGTCATGGATATATCGTTCGTACTCGAACGCTCGAGGACCGAGGATTCGACAGCGGGTGGGGCTTCCCCATGGGGTGCCTGAGGGTCAGTGTTGAGCATGGTGGGTTTCGGTCTGAAGGAGTTGTTCAGTCGCTTCGATCGTGTTGACCAATAGCATGGCAATTGTCATCGGGCCGACGCCGCCTGGGACCGGCGTGATCGCCGAGGCAACCCGTACCGCGCTTTCATAATCCACATCGCCGCAAAGGGTGCCATCGATTTGTCGGTGAATACCGACGTCAATGACAACAGCGCCTGGCTTAATGGCGTCGCCATGAATTATTTTGGGTTTGCCGGCCGCCACCACGAGGATGTCGGCGCGACGCGTCTGAGCGGCGAGGTCACGGGTTTTGCTGTTGCAGATCGTTACGGTGGCGCCCGCCGCCTGGAGCATGAGCGCCATGGGTTTGCCCACAATGTTGCTGGCGCCGACAACGACGGCTTCGGCGCCCCGCAGTGGGACTGCTTCACGCTCGAGCATCGCCATCACCCCCGACGGCGTGCAAGGCCGAAGGCCGGCTTGCCCGGTCATGAGCGCGCCCGCATTGGCGACATGAAACCCGTCGACATCCTTAGCCGCAGCGATGGCCTCGATGACGGTGCGCGAATCGATCTGGGGCGGCAACGGCAATTGAACGAGAATTCCGTGCACATCCGGTGCCTGATTGAGGACGTGGATGCGTCGCAGCAGCGCTTCCTGAGAGATGTCTTCGGGCAGATGTTCGAGGATCGACCGGATGCCGACCTCTCCGCACGCTTTGACCTTGTTGCGCACATAGACCGCAGACGCGGCGACGTTTCCCACAAGCAGCACCGCGAGGCCGGGTCGGTGCCCGGATTCGGCCAGCGCCGCTGCGCGTTGCGCAACTTCGGCGCGAATGATCTTGGCGAGCTTGGTACCGTCGATCCGGTGTGCGGTATGAAGGGTCACGGAAGGCGCCTCCGAAAAGCCTTTGAACATAGCATGGGGCGAGCCTCGATCGCACCTGTCCACGGCGCGGCAGAGCACGGTGCCACGAATAGGTTGCCCCAATTGCAAACCTTGTGTAAAGTTTCGCACTCTTCGCTGCTGCCGCAGACGGGGGTATAGCTCAGCTGGGAGAGCGCTTGCATGGCATGCAAGAGGTCAGCGGTTCGATCCCGCTTACCTCCACCAGATTTTTAAAGATTTCTTTAAAAGTCAACGGCAGCTCGATGGTCCGGCCGCGTTATTTGTTTTGCGATCTGCCTCGTCCCGTTCGTCTAGAGGCCTAGGACACGACCCTTTCACGGTCGGTACAGGGGTTCGAATCCCCTACGGGACGCCATTCAGTGATAAAAGACCGCCTCAGCCGGTCTTTTTTTTCGCCCTTAAAAAAATTAAACCACTGAAAATAAAGGAATTTTTTCAGAAACTCATTTCAGGTCGTCTCAGGCAGTCTCGCCCTAGCAAAAGTTTATTGGTACCTAGGATGGTACCTAGACGGACGAAGACTCCCGCCATAGGATTAGAACTCGGCAGGTCAAACCCAACCTCCTGCCACCCTCAGTCCAACCTCAGCGGGGTCCCAAATGCCAAAAGCACTTCAGCCAATCTCGGTTAAGGAACTCGAGCAGTTGAAAACCACTGGCCTGCATACGGTCGGTGGCGTGGCGGGGCTGGTCCTGCAGGTGACACCTACCTCGAGGTCCTGGTTGTTTCGCTACACAGCGTTAGGCGTACGAAAGAAAATTGGACTGGGCCCCTACCCAGCAATTAGCCTCAAGGCGGCGCGTGACGCTGCGATCGAGATCCAAAACAAGATCCGCCTCGGTATTGATCCTGCGCAGCAAAAAAAGGCCGCGCAGGCCGAGCTTGAAAAAACCGCCTACCCGCAGGCCCGGGAGGCGACGCCTCCAACCTTCAATGACTGCTCGCGTCAATACATCCTTGCCCACCGCTCATCCTGGGCAAACAGCAAGCACGAGGTGAGTTGGCAAAATATGCTCGATCGCTATGCAGCCCCGGTGATTGGCGGACTCGCGGTCAATGTGATTACAGTCGAGCACATGCTCAAGATTCTTTCCCCGATCTGGGATGTGAAGACTGAAACCGCGAGTCGATTGCGTGGTCGGATCGAACTCATTCTCCGATACGCAAAAGCACTCAAATTCCGATCAGGCGAGAACCCCGCCGCCTGGCGCGACAACCTCGAAGCGCTTCTACCGAACCCCAAAAAAGTCTCGCCGGTAAAACACCACGAAGCAGTCGATCTCGAGGCTGCACACGCGGTGTTCCGGAGTATTCGGGCCATGGACAGCATTGGGGCTCGATGTCTTGAATTCACCATCCTTACCGCCTGCCGCTCGGGCGAGTCCCGAGGGGCCCTCTGGACAGAGATCGACCTCGAGCGCGGGCTCTGGACGATTCCGGCGCAGCGCATGAAGATGAAACGCGACCACCGGATCCCGTTGTCCGGCGCCGCGATCGAGTTGCTTCGGATGACGCCCCGGTTCGACAACACGGATCTCGTCTTTAGTTCGCCGCAGAAGGTGCACCTCGCGCGCCCACTCTCCGATATGACGCTCACCGCGTGCCACCGGCGCTTGAAGCTCACCGCAACCGTGCACGGCTGGCGCTCGACCTTTAAGGACTGGGCGGCGGAGAAGACCTCGTACGCCAATGAACTATCCGAGATGGCGCTCGCGCATGCGATTTCCTCGGGCGTCGAGTCGGCCTACCGGCGAGGCGACCTGTTTGAGAGGC
>JBBAOE010000045.1:0-13634 GCA_040401595.1 Burkholderiaceae bacterium | reverse complement strand
CAGGTGTTCCTCACTGAGCGTGATTTGCCTGCCGACGATTCGGTGCAGTTGGCGGTCACGAAGGACAAGTACGTTTTGTGGTTGCGTGATCCGGGTGCGGTGAACGCGAACAAGCTGGGTTGGGTTGCGGTTGGTGCTGCGGCGGCCGCGCTGGCCGACGGGACCGCTCCGGGCCAGTTGTTGACGTGGAATGCTGTGCTGTCGGTGTGGGAGGCGGGGGTCGCCCCGACTGGTGACGGTTACACGTTGTCGTGGTCGCTGGCGAAGTCGCAGTGGCAGGTTTCGGCGAACCGGTTGCAGGATTTGACGGATGTGTCGGCGTCGGCGCGTGCTGTTGGTGGGGCGTTGACGACCGGGGATGTGTTGGCGTGGGATGACCCGTCGAAGCGGTGGGTGGTGTCAGCGCCGTCGGCGTTCGTGTCGCAGGTGTTGATCACGTCCCCGTCCTCGGGTGACGCCCTGGTGTGGAATGGCACCAATTGGGTGAATGTGCCGGTGTATTCCATCCCCGATATTGATGCGAAGTTGTCGGGGTTGGCGTCTGGTTTGGCGCGTAAGCCTGCGGTGCAGGACATTGTGGATGTTCCGCCGGCGGCGCCGACGCAGGGCGCGACGTGGATTGTGGGGAAGGCTCCGACGGGGGCGTTCGCGGGGCACCCGGATGAGGTGGTGTTCTGGGACGGTACGGCGTGGGTGTTCTCCCCGGCGGCGAAGGGCGACACGCACACCGTTTTGGCGACTAATCAGTCGATGACGTGGAACGGCACCGATTGGGTGTCGGTGGGCTCGCAGGCGTCGAAGTTGTCGGAGTTGTCGGATGTGTCCGTGGCGGCGGTCGTCGCCAAGGATGACGCTTTGATGTGGGATGGCACGAAGTGGGTTAATCAGCCCGTTCCTGCGCCTGCTGCCGGCCCGGTCAGCGACCACACCGATGTGGACACGTCGGGGGCTGTCGATAAGGATGTGTTGACGTTCACGGGTGCGGATGGCATTTGGCGTGCTGTGACGCCACCGCCGAACACCCTGGATGGTTTGGATGATGTGGCTATCGGGGCTGCGGCCGATGACGGCGACATGCTCACCTGGGATGCGGGGCTGTCGCAGTGGGTGAATAAGGCGCCGGCGGCGTTGGGTGTGCCGTTGGACAATTTGACGGACGTGGAAGCAACTGACCCTGACGACGGGGATGTGTTGCGGTGGAATGATTTCGCCGACGAGTGGGAAGCGTCGCCCCTGTATTTGTCGACCATCGCTGATGTGGATAACACGGCCACCCCAGCGGAAGCGGATTCGCTGGTGTTTGATTCGGCGACGGGGTTGTGGACGCCGAAGCCGCTGACTGTGGGCGATCTAGCCGATGTGGAAGTCGTTTCGGCTGCCAAGGGTGACGTTTTGGGTTTCGATGGCACCGGGTGGGTGGAGCACACCCCCGCCCTGGTGGACTGCTACGACGTGGATTTGACAACACCTCCTGCGGACGGCGAGGTGTTGACGTGGGATGGGTCGGCGTGGGTTGCGTCCCCGACGGGTGTGGGTTCCGGCCCTGTCGTGGCCGACCTTGAGGATTTGCAGGATGTCAACGTCGGTGTCCCGAATGACGGGGAGATGTTGACGTGGGATCAGGGTGAGTGGATCGCGGCGAAGCCGCGCCTGGCTGATCTGACCGACGTCGAGGACGACGAGTCGGGTAACGCCACCGGCGACGTGCTGACGTGGGATGCCGACACGCAGAAGTGGATTGCGTCCGCCCCGGCAGAGCCTGTGCCTGACGGTTCAGTCGACAAAGATGTGCTGTCGTGGGATACCACAGCCCAGGATTGGGTTCCCCGGCAGCAGACGTTGAGCGGGCTGTCGGATGTTCAAGCTGACAGCGCCGCAGCCGGTGATGTGCTGTCATTCAACGGATCGGGTTGGCAGGAGAAAACCCTCGCCATCAGCGACCTGGACGATGTGAACACCACGGGCGTCTTGGTTCCGGCTGTCAACGATGGGTTGGCGTGGGATGGGGCGCATTGGGTGCCGTCGAAAGCGGCAGCCACCGGCTACACGAAACCGGAAGTCGACCAGCTTCTGATTGACACGGCGAAGACGGTCAATGACCGTGTCGATGCCGCGGTGTTGGGCATGGTGCATGGCACGGCTGTGCTGGCGATCCTGTCCACCCCGCCGGCCACCCCGATTGAGGGGCAGTCGTGGATTGTGGGTCGGGCTGCGACGGGCGCGTGGGCTACCCACGAAAACAAGATTGCGTCGTGGATCGGTGGGGCGTGGGCGTTCCTGCAACCGGACACCAAAGCCACGCACCTCGTTGAGGATCAGGCCGCCCTGTACTCCTTCAATGGCACGTCGTGGGTGAAGGTTGCCTCAACGGTGGCGGCGTCGGGCACCACCGCCCAGCGGGGTGTGGGTGAGATCATCCCGTGGGCGCTGGACACCATCCCGGCCGATTACTTGGAGTGCAAAGGCCAGATCGTCGCGGTGTTGTCTTACCCCGACTTGTATGCGGTGATCGGCAACAAGTACAACGCGGGAACGCCGGCTGACGGTGTTAGCACGTTCGCGTTGCCGGATTTGCAGGGCTATTTCCTGCGTGGTGTCGGCGGTGCTGGCGGCGAAGCCACTGTTGGTGTGGTGCAGGGCGACACCACGCGCAAACCGAACACCAATTTCACGGTGACATCGACCGGAACCACCAGCACTACCGGTAGCCACCACCACGACTTCTGGCGGTCAGCCGCGAACTTCTCCGGTGACGGCAAATATCAGGACACTCAGTTCTCCCCAATCAACCAGGGGGCCACCGGCAGATCAGTCAGCACTGGCATCCAAAACGCCGGGGATCATTCGCACACCGTCACCGTCAACGGCAACGTGGTCGGTGGTGACGCTGAAACCCGCCCGAAGTCGGTGTCTGTCCGCTGGGTGATGAGGGTTCTCCCCGTCAATGGTGGTGCTGTCGGGCCGGAAGGCAAGCCCGGTGTCGGCGTTCCGGCGGTGACTACCGCCGACAACGAAAAGGTGATGACCGTCGTCAAGGGTGTGCCCGCGTGGGCCGCCCCGACGAAGCGCGGTGTCGGCGAGATTGTTCCGTGGGCGCTCGACACCATCCCCGCCGACTATCTGGAATGCAAGGGCCAAATATTGGCGGTGACAACGTATGCCGACTTGTATGCGGTCATCGGCAACGCCTATAACGCGGGCACCGCCGCTGATGGTGTTAGCACGTTCGCGTTGCCGGATTTGCGAGGATACTTCCTGCGCGGTGCGGGTGCGCGGGGCGGTGAGGGCCGTGCGGGTGTTGTGCAGGACGATACGACCCGTCTGCCGCGCACCGCGTTCACGGGCACCACCGATAGTGCTGGTTCTCACCGGCATGGGTTCACCGACAATCACCGGCCTGTCGTCACCGATCTGGGTGGTCACGATCTGGCTGTCGGGCCTGGCGGCAACGCCGAGGGTGCATTCAATGTTGCGGCGGATGGGGCGCACACCCACACGGTGACGCTCGCTGGTGGTGATCCCGAAACACGCCCGAAGAACTTCAGTGTCCGTTGGGTTATCAGGGTTCTGCCGATCAATGGTGGTGCTGCTGGCCCTGCGGGCGCGGCGGGTAATGGTGTTCCTGCTATCACCGCAGCCGACGAGGGTAAAATTTTGCAGGTCGCTGCGGGAACTGCTCTCTGGCAGCCTGTCGCGGCGGCATCGTCGGGGCCGAAGGTGTACACCAACCGTGCGTACGTCGATATTGCTGCGGGTGCCAACAACTATGTCCTTGAGGGCGGCGTGTGGATGCTCACCAGCGGATACCTGACCTTGAAGTGTTGGTCGGATGCTGGTGTTACTCAACTGACACCCGATCCTGCGACATGGAAAATTCAGGGGCACACCTATGAGTCGATGGCCGCCGAGTCCACGTTCACCACTGACTCAACCACGGCCAACCTGATCACCACACGCGGTTGGGACGTGGTGAACAAAGACATCACCATGGGCAAGAACTGGGTTGGTACCGGCGAGAATGTCAAGTGGATGAAGTTCCGCCTGTTCATCAACACGACAACCTCTAACGGACGGGACGACCATCCGTACATTCAGGCTGAGTGGGAGTACACGTCGGATCAAAATAAACGCTGCACGGGCGGACTCACATTCTCGCCACCAAACAAGACAACTATTTTGCGGCGCATCAGTGTGGTTGCCGGGTCTGCGGTCACATCGTTCACGTTGACAGCTAATGAAGGCTTGCAGCCGTGAGGAAGATCCTGACGGCCGCGCTGTGTACCGGGGCGGCGATCCTGCGGACATGGTCAGACATGCTGTGGGAAGCCTCGGAGAAAGTGGGGGACCGTGAGCTTGCTTGATTGGGGCACGCACACCGTGACGGTGTTCCCGGCGGTCGACGCCGTCGATGGGGATGGGAACCCTGCAACCGTGGCGGGCAGTGAATCGTTTTGCCACACCGCGACCATTCAGCCGTTGTCGTCCACGGAGACCGCGGAGATGGGGGTGGTGACCGGTGAGGTGTATCGGCTGCGGTTTGCCCACCCAGCACCGGTGTTGCGGCCCCGTTCGCAAGTTGAGTGGGATGGCGAGTTGTGGTCGGTGCGTGGCTGGCCGGCGAAGCACACAGGGTCGCCGCGTACCGGGCATCTGACCTACCACATTGCGAGAGCCTGATGGTTAAGCTGATCAGCGACAAATCCATGAACACTGTGGTGTCCCACATCAAAGGTGTTATTGGGGCTGTTCGATCCCACGCCGACGACATTGGCGACGCCGCCTCAGCGAAACTTGAAGCGCACCGCTTTTACGGGGACGACACCCACGCCGAAATTGAGGTCGACACCCGCGACGTGGACAGCATTGTGTCCCTGGTGGACCCGGCGGCGCTGTCCATCGAGTTCGGCACGAAACACATGCGCGGCCTGTACATCGTGACCGGTGCGGCAGGTTTAGCGTGATCCGGCCCGCAGAGGTCGTCCTGCCCGTTCTGCGGGAAGCCCTGCCTGAGGTGTCGGTGGTGACGTGGATGGCCGACGTGCAACAACGCACCCTGCCCATGATCCTGGTGCGCCCCCTCGGCGGGTACAGGCACGACCGCCGCCCCAAAGATTTAACCCTGAGGGTTATTGAGATGTCCGCTCACACCGCCAGTGATTTAGCGGACACCGAACAGTTGTATGACCGCGCCCTGGAGGCGCTTTATGCAGCGTGGGAACGGCAAACCGTCGTTGCCGACAAAGGCTGGGTGCATTCCATCACCGAAACGATGGGGCCAACTCAACTATCCCCACTGTTTGAGGATTCCTGGCGGGTCCAGGGCTTAATCCGCCTGGGGCTTCGCCCTGCACATCCCGTTTACACAATCCCCTAGAAAGAGGTAACCCCTTATGAGTCTCAACGATCAGGCCGTCCTCACAGCGGCCCTCGGCTACATTTTCGTGGCCCCGACCGGGACTGCTGCACCGTCCCCGTCGGACATCAAAACCCTTGACCCGTTGACGTTCGGCGCGAAAACCACGTTCGCGTTCAAGGTGACGGGCGCACCGACCGGAGGCACGTTCACCGTGTCCGCGGGCGGCACTGCGTCGGCGCCGTTGGCGTACAACGCTTCCGCCGACCAGATCCGGCAAGAGCTGGAGAAGCTGACGGAGGTCGGCGCCGGCAACGTGGTGGCATCCGGGGCGTTCACCGATCCCGGCGGTATCGTCATCACTTTGGTGGGCAAGCTGCTCGACAACACCACCATTGCGTTTACCACCGTCACGACGGGCCTCACCGGGGGCACCACCCCCAGTGTGACTGCCACCAAGGCCGCACTGCCGTCGGTGGGTGGCTGGGAGAACATCGGTCACACCTCCCGCGATGACCTTCCCGAGTTCGGGTTCGACGGCGGTGACTCCGAAGTCAAAGGCAGTTGGCAGAACGCTGCCCTGCGTGAGGTTGTCACCGAACAGGCCGCTGACTACGTCACGATGCGGCTGCTCCAGTTCGACGCGAAAGCGATGGAACTGTACTACGGGCCGAACAAGTCCTCCACCAAAGGTGTGTTCGGTGTCGCGGACGGCACCCAGGTGCCCGTCGAGAAGGCACTGTTCATTCTGATCGTGGACGGCGCCCACAAGCTGGGATTCCACTCCCCGAAAACCAGCATCAAGCGCGACGACTCCATTGAACTCGCTGTCGATGAGTTCGCGGTGCTGCCGATCCGGGCGACGTTCATGTCGTCGGGGTCACCCATCAAGTATTCGTGGATCAGTGAACTGATCTGACGTTGAACTGGTTGGGGGCGGCAGCTTTAGCGGGCCTGGCCGCCCCCAACCTTCAACCCGTTAGGCCCGCTGAAGGAAGGCCCGCACAATGAGTAATGTTTTCACGTTGGACAGTCTCCGCGAGGAAGTGGAGCGGGAGTTCGCCCCCGTGCAGATTGAGTTATCTGACGGCACTGTTGTGACTTTGCGTCACCTTCTGCGGTTACCGAAATCGACCCGCGACAAGGTGATCGACACCCTCAAGGCACTTGAAACTGAGGAGGGCGAGGAGCAGGATGTGGACGGCATGATCGACGCCGCCACCGCTGTCCTGAAAATGGTGGCCGATCAGGGAGCCCGCCTGGTCAAAGAGTTAGATGGCGACGTGACGTTGACGATGCGCGTTCTGGAGCGGTGGATGAAAACCACGCAACCGGGGGAAGCCACTACCTCGGACAGCTGATTGACGACTACGGCGACTGCTTAGTCGCTGACCTGTTCGAGGTGTATCACGTCGATCTGCGCGATTTGTACCGTGACGATATGTCCCCCCGGTGGCTGCTCACCCTGATTACGCAGCTACCGGCGGGGTCACGGTTTTACGCCCAGCGCAGGGGTGGGCCGCAGTTCCGCGGCTGGGATGAGTCCCGTTATGCGTTGGTGGCTGCGGTGAACGCAATCCGGTCGCTGCAATACACCTATGTGTCGGCGCACTCAAAGCGCCGGCCAACCCCACCGAAGCCGATGCCCATCCCTGATGATGCGCGGCGGAAGAAGGACACCCCAGGTTCGTTCGCCCACACCGCAAAAATGAAACTTTTACAGGCTCAGCAAGGAGGTTCGCGTGGCTAATCCCGGTGGAGCGCCCGAAGTTGGGCAGGTATCGGTTCGGGTCAGCCCAAACACCTCCAAGTTCCGCCGGGAACTGTATGCGTATCTGAAGTCTTTGAAGAACCGTTCAGTGGTGAAGGTTGATGTTGAACCGGACCTGAAGAAGTTCCGCAAAACACTTCGGGAGTATCTGAACGGGTTGACTTCTGACGCCGTGAAAGTCGGTGTTCAGTTAGATAAGGGCAACGCGAAAGCGGAGTTGCGTGCCCTGATCGGGGAGTTGAAGGCGCAGGCCGCCACAGCCGATGTGGATGTGCCTATCGGTGTTGACCACAACGGGCTGCGGCGGGGCGCCGCCGCCATCACCAACATGGGTGCCCAAGCCAGCAGGATGAGCGGCACATTCCTGGGCATGGGCAGGGTTGGATGGCTGATTGCCGCCGGCATGGCTGCCGCGGCACCCGCCACTGGCCTCGTTGTTGGCCTTTTGGCGGGCCTGCCGTCCCTGATGGCAGGTTTCGGTGCCGCAGCCGGTGCCGTCGCTTTGGGTATGGAAGGCATCAAAGCCGCCGCCGCACCCCTCAAACCACAGTTGGACGGGCTGAAAGCGGCTGTCAGCCAAGTTTTTGCCACCCGCCTGCCCCCCATCTTTGAGGAACTGTCCAGCAAGCTCCTGCCCACCCTGACCTCGGGGATGACCGCCGTCGCGGGCGGGCTCACTGACATGTTCGATGGTGTCGCGCAGGCGTTGATTGGCCCCACCGGGGAAGGCATCACCAACCTCAACACCATCCTGCAAGGCACCGCCGGGTTCCTCACCCAACTGTCCCCGATCATGGGGCAGTTCACCGACACGTTTATGACGGCGGCGGCGGCGGGCGCCAACAGCTTTGGGCATTTGCGGGACATGCTCGGCGGGTTCGCCACCGAATTTGGGGCTGTCATCGACCGCATGGTTTCCAGTGGCAGCTTCGAGGGCGCGTTAGCGGGCATGTCGCAAGCCGTCGGCGGGTTCCTGTCCCTGTTCTCCCGCCTGTTCGAGGTGGGCGGCACCGCGATGGCACAACTCGGTGGCCCCCTCAACACCCTGTTCGGCGGTTTGGGTGACCTGCTGGTTGCGGCGATGCCCGCCCTCACCACCTTCTCGGCGGGGGTCGCGGACACCATCGGGGCGTTGGGCACTGCCCTCGCGCCGGCATTCGCCGCGCTGCAACCCGCCCTCGCCGCGATCATGCCCGCCATCACCCAAATCGCCACCATCCTGGGGGAAACCCTCGCCACCGCCGTCGTCGCGTTGGCGCCAGTCCTCACCCAGTTGGCGCAAACCTTGGGGCCGGTGCTCGTATCGGCGGTCACCGCGCTCGCGCCTATCCTCACCCAGGTAGCAACCACGCTGGGAACAGTGCTACTGGCGGCGGTAGAAGCTCTCGCCCCAGTTATGCCACAGATCACCGCGGCGTTCGTAGCGTTAGCCTCGGCCCTCGGTCAGGGTATGGCGACCCTGCTGCCCGTCATCGCGGACGCTTTCATCCAGTTGCTGCCCGTCGTGATCCAACTCATTCCACCACTGTTGCAGATTGTGCAGGCGGTCATTCCACTAATTCCAGCACTGGCCCAGGTGGCGGCCGCTGCGGTCGGAGTGGTAGTGGCACTTATGCCGCTGATCAACATTTTTGCCCGACTGGCGGCGTTTACCGCCGAGATCATTGCACTGTTTGCCGGTTTGGCGGCCGCAATCGTCGGCAAGGTCGCGGAAATGGCGACCGGCGTCATCAGCTGGTTTGCGAACATGATGGAAACGGTTACGACGGCGGTAGCAGGGGGCATTGACACCGTTGTCCAATGGTTCTCGGGCCTACCTGGCAAGATCACTGGCGCGTTGGGCGACCTTAGTGGCTTGCTGGTGTCTGCGGGCGCCGACCTGATCCGCGGTTTGATCAACGGCATCAAGAGCATGGTGGGTGCCGCCGTGCAAGCCGCCAAAAACGTGGCATCGTCCGTCGCCAATGCCGTCAAAGGATTCCTCGGCATCGGCTCCCCCTCGAAACTGTTCCACGAATACGGCGAATGGACAGCCACCGGCCTCGCTAACGGCATTACCGCGAAAGAGCAGGACGCCGCAGACGCCGCCACCCTCATGGCCCAAAACGTGGTCGACTCTGCGAATCAAGTCCTCAAAGACGGCTTGACGTTCGAGGGGATCACGGTGGACTCCACTTCCACCGACGACGAACTGAAATCGTTGAAGGATCTGCTGGATTTGCGGACAAAAGAGTTGGCGGTGCAGAAAGACGGCGCCCCCGACAAAGCCGCGAAGGATGCGTTGAATGCCCGCGTCGCGGAGATGAACGCGATGAAACGGCAAATCTCGTTGCAGCGGGAGCAAATCGAATACCAAGGCCAGTACGGGGCGGGGGTTGCCGACACCGCATCCACCTACGATTCGATGCTCCAGTCCGCAGCGAAAGCACCCTACGATTTCGCGATGGCGAACGCCGACCAGTTCATGTCCGATTTGGGTATCGGAGGCGGTGCGTTGACCGGTTTGGCGAAAGCGGGCATGGATTACGGCACCAACTTCGTCTTCAACGTCAGTGGCATCGGCGAGGCCATGACTGTCCAGAAGAACGAGCAGACCAAGATGGCTCTTGCGGCCACAGGAAGCGGCTAACACATGTCATGGCTATCCGAACCGGGCTGCCCCGCAGACACCCTCGTAGAACTTCAGGGCTGCGACGGATCGTGGTGGACACTCGCCGGCCCCGGCGCCGGTAACCGCGGCGTGTGGCTCGCCTCCGGGGTCACAGGTTTACACGACCCGCCCGTGAAAGTGGTGTACGAGGAGCCGGGGAACTGGCCCGGAGCACGCTACCTGAACCACCGTGTCCTGCGCCGCGACATCGTCTTCGCCGTCACCATCATGCACGACCGCGAAGAGTCCTGGTCGGAACGGGACTCGCTGTGGCGGCGGGCATGGGCATTCGACAAAGACTCATTCCTGCGGATCACCACCGAATCGGGCACCCGCACCCTCAAGCTGCGCCTCGGGGAATCCCCGGAAGTGTCCTACGAGCACGACCCCCGCGGGAAGACCGCGAACAACGTCGGCATGGTGTGCATTGCCGGCGACCCGTACTGGTGGGAAGACGACGTGGTGTATTCGGTGGTCACGAAAACCGACACCCGGTTCGACCCGGAACCGTACTGGAAAACCCCGAAGTGGGCTGACCTGCCGAAGGAAGAACTGCACATCGTGGTGGATGATGCGGTGGACGGCAAGGGCGGGGTGAACCCGACCGACCAATCTGTGTGGCCGAAGTGGACGATGCCCGGTTCGCAGGAGCCGGTGAAGAACTTCCCCGAACCGTGGCCCCCCGGCGTTCCCATTCCCTGGCAACGCGCCCCGTTCACGCAGTGGGTGATTCCCGACTATGACTTCACACCCGGTTCGGATAAGGCGAACCGCCGACTGCGCCTGCCCGGTCTGATCAAGGGTGAGGACATTGTGGTGGATGCAGATCCGCGGGTGGAACAAGTGTCCAGTGTGCTAGGAACCCAGGTGTGGGCCAGGATGAACGGGGTACGGTTCCGGTTCCCTGTTCCGCCGTACACAGCGAAGAAGGACTTCCACATCACCGTCACTGGCTGTAGGCCGGGGCAGATGGTGACGTTGCGGTTGCCGCGTCCGTGGAGCCGGCCGTGGGGAATGAACTGACGTGGCTGGTTTAGCGACGATTGATCAGCATCAGCAACTGTGGGATTCGGTGCATGATCGACGCCATCGGTGGGAGCAGGCACGGTTAGCTCCACCCCGAATCAGACTGTGGGACGGGGACTACCGTTTACGCGGCGAGGTCGCTGGGGAACGCTCAGGGAACTTCGAGTTTGTGGAAAACGATGTCGGCACCGCCGAAATCGTCCTCCCCCTAGACCACTATTTGGCCCGCTGGATCATGGGGTTCAAGGGCCGCGACAAACGCAACGTGCATGTCACGTTCGATAAGCAGGGCGCCCGATGGGCTGGCTGCATGTCCCACTACCGGGTAGTGCGCGACGACTACGGCGACACCTACCTCGAAGCGTTCTTCCTCCACGACATGGAACATTTACGCCACATCTACTGCTGGTCAAACCCGTTCCTGAGGGCAGAATTGCAGTTCCCGAAGCTCTGGATATTGTTCGGACCAGCGAAGTGGTGCCTGCTGATGACGTTGTGGGCCAACGTATTCCGCCTTGAAACGTCACTATGGACCCTGCCGGATAACCCCCTCGACCCGCATGCTTGGCTGTTTGGCGGTAGCTTCCTGCCCCGGTTCTGGCGGCAGATCGTCAAACCGTTCCCCCTGATCGCCGACAACTCACCGCTGACGTTGGCGTTCAGCCGGTTCCAGTCGTTTTACGACATGGCGAAGGCGACGTTGACGGACGCCCAGTTGACGATGACGTGCCGCCGATATTTGCATGGGGAAGATCCGCACCCGTTCAAGGACATGCTGGGTGTGTTTGGCCTGCCGAACGTGGAGGATCTGTTCCAGAAGATACCGTTGCGCCACGGCGTGCTGGTGTGGGACATAACCGACAATTCTGGGTGGGGTTCGGAGACCGCGTTCGGCGGCAGCCTGTTGACTGGCTTGGTGCGGGCCATCGTCAACATTGCCTCCGATGGGATGACTGAGGGCATTGACATCGTGACCGGGGATGCGACGTTCCCCGGCGAGTATTGGAACCCAGGATTTTTGGGCACCCGACCGCAAGCCCCGTGGGTGGTGTTTGAGGACGGCGAATACACCGGCATCAAAACCAGCGAGTTCAAATATCATGAGGCCACGTCAACCAGCTTCCTTACCGGGGGGCGCAGTATGCCCGGCATTAATGAGGGCATTGAGGCTGGCATCAACATTGGGTTTGATCTGCTGACCTCGGCGATTAACAGTTCAATTTCGGGGTTGATTGATTTGCCGCCCCTTGGCGGCATGGTGAACGCGGTGGTGTTGCCTTTGGTGTCGGATGTGTTGTTGGCGTTCACGGAGCGCCCCACTTTGAGGGCGGCGGGCCTGCCGTTGCCGCTGCCGGGGTTGGAGCATTTGCAGACGGGCCTCGGCGAGTTCCACTACTACGAATCATGGTGTGAGGGCGGTGAGCGTGCGTTTACCCTGTCGGCGTTGATGGCGATTCGGTCGAAGATGTGGGAAACCAGGGCGCATGTGGAGCACACGATCACCGTCTCTGATGCTGCCCCGTATCTGATTGGGGAGGAGGGGTACGGGCATTTCTGGTTGGGGTCGCGGGTGGCTACGTCGGTGCGCGGGTTCCCTGACCCGGACACGTTGTTCGTGGAGAGGGTGCAGCGGATTGCCTATTCCTGGGATGGGGATGGGCCGAAGGGCTGGAAGTTGGCGATCGGCCGGAAAGACCCCGAAGACCCCGTCGTGAAACTTTACCAACTGATCCGCAACACGAATCAGGCTTTAGGCCAGTTAGGAATCCTTTAAATGGTCAACTGGGGCAACCCCGAGGAGCACGTCGCCTGGGCTCTACGGTTCATGCCCACCCTGAACGGGATGCCGGCGCTGATCCCCTCAGAGTTCCTGGCGGTCTGGTCACGGCACCTCGTCGAGGCCGGGTTCTGTCACGTCGACTATCTGCGGGGCATGGCCGACGAGGACGGCAACATTCATGTCAGCCGGCTACCGAAGCAGCGCATCAAGTTGTCCCCCCCGGTGCGCGGCCCACGACACAACTTGAACAATGCGTGGAAGTGGGTCGACATGGATGAACCCGATCCCGAACCGATAAGGCTGCCCAACATTATGGAGTTGCAACCCAATGAGCAGGCGGCGCTACTGAACCAGTTCGCGGAGGCGGGCATGATTCCCACACCGGAGGGCCGTTTCGCGGGCGGGGTTGAGGAATGACCACACCAGGGCAAGTCGCACCCGACGGCGCCTACATCATCGGCGGTGGGCCGTACAAGTATGGGCAATCGTTGCAGGAAGATTTTGTCCGCAACTTGATGATGGGCGGTTTGCGGAACATCAGCTTGGGTAACTTCGCTGACGCGATCCCCCTATTTGAGGGGGCGTTGCGGCGGCTGCCGCTGGACGCTTTGCGGATGACCAAGCCGTTCCTGCTCGGCACAACGGACGCCGACTATGCGGATGTGGACACTGCGGTGGCGACGATCATGCGGTCGTTGAAGGTCAAGGAAGTGTTTTTGACGTTGGGTGCGGCGCAATCGTTGCTCGACAAGTTGGTGTCGGACATTGTGAAGATTTTCACGGGTCACGCTAACGGCTTGGATGCGTTGGATCAGTGGTGGAAAGACCTGTCTGGCCTGTTGGGGTTGTTGACGCAGCCGGATCAACTGTTGGCGACGTTGCAGGGTTTGTTGAACACGGTGTGGACGTTGTTGACGGGGGTGGTCAACCATCCGGATAAGACTTTGGCGGATGTGGTTGATGCGTTGACGTTGTGGTTCACGAACACGTTTGATGCGTTGACGAATCTGGTCACCAATTTGGGCACGAATTTTCAACTGTTTTTGGACGGTTT
>JBBAOE010000044.1:0-14426 GCA_040401595.1 Burkholderiaceae bacterium | reverse complement strand
TTCATCGTCGCCACGCGGTCTGCGTGGTAATAAGCATCGCCGAAAAATTCGTTCAGGCTGCGGTCGCGCTTCATATATAGGCCGATGTCATATTCGTCGGTCATGCCGATACCGCCATGCATTTGCACGCCTTCTCGCACCGAAAGATTGCAAGCCAGTCCGGCCTTCGCCTTAGCCGCAGCGACATAAAGCTCGGCCTTAGCATGGCCTTCGTCCATTAAGGATTGCGCCTTCAGCACAATCGAACGCGCGCCTTCCATTTCACCATAAAGATGCGCGGCGCGGTGTTGAAGCGCCTGAAATTCGCCAATCACGCGGTCGAATTGTTTGCGCGTCTTGAGATATTCAAAAGTCATGTCCATCGCGCCCGTGCCAACGCCGACCATTTCGGCGGCGGCGCCCACGCGTCCGGCGTCAAGGATCTTGGACAGCACGGCCCAACCGCCATCAACCTCGCCAATGACGGCATCGGCATCTACCTGTACACCGTCTAGCTTTACATGCGCAGCGACAGCGGAGTCGACAAGGCGCGCCGCCTCCATCGAAAGGCCAGCCGCGTCCTTGTCCACCGCGAACAAGGTCAGGCCAGCGGTTTCGCCTACCGCGCCAGCGGTGCGCGCTGCGACGATTAGCATGTCCGATGATGCGCCTTGCACGACAAATTGCTTTTGGCCTGTCAGCTTGAAGCCATTGCCGCTGCGTGTCGCAACGCAGGCGATTTTCTCGGGGCGGTGCTTGACGCCCTCTTCAATCGCAATGCCGATCACGGTTTCGCCCGCCAATATGCCGGGAAACCAACGATCGCGCATCGCCTTATCCGCCAGCTTCAACGCCTCCACCGCTGCAACTGATGTGGTCAGAAACGGCGATGGTGATAGGTTGCGGCCAATTTCTTCCAGCACGATACCCGCCTCAATCTGGCCCATGCCCATGCCGCCATCGGCCTCGGGAATCAAAATGCCAGTGAAGCCCAATTCGGCGAATTGCTTCCACAAGCCATGGCTGAAACCGTCTTTGCACCCCATGTCGCGGAATTTGCGGAAATGGGTGACGGGCGCTTCGCTCGCCATGAAATCGCGCGCAGTGTCGCGTAGCATATTCTGGTCATCGGTTAAGGTCATTGCCATAATATATACCCTTATTCATTTCCTCGCCCCAGCGCAGGCTGGGGCCTATGTCGTCTCTCGGTCGCGACTAAAATGCGTGATGGGCTCCAGCCTCAACTGGAGCGATAATGTTAACCGCCCGGCATCTCAAGGATGCGCTTCGACACGACGTTCAGCATCACTTCGCTGGTACCGCCCTCAATCGAGTTTGCTTTGGTCCGCAGCCAATTGCGCGCCTTTGACCCGCCATTTGCACGTTCGCTTTCCCACTCCAGCGCTTGAGAGCCACCGATCGACATGACCAGTTCATTGCGTTTCTTGTTCAATTCGGTCCCGACATATTTCATCAGGTTGGAATAAGCAGGGTGCGCCTTGCCAGTTTTCCATTCGTCCATGAAGCGTTCGCCATGGGCACGGAAGGTCAGGTTATCGACATCGAACAACGCCATTTGCGCACGGAGCACCGATTCTTCGGCCAATGTCGCCTTCATCGCTGCGCCAATCGAGGTCACGCCGCCATCGCCGCCCATGCCCGAAATCATTTCGCGTTCATGGCCAAGCAGATATTTGGCCACATCCCAGCCGCGATTGATTTCGCCAACAATCTGGTGCTTGGGCACGACAACATTGTCGAAGAAAGTTTCGCAGAAGGGCGAGTTTCCGGAGATGAGCTTAATGGGCTTGGTCGAAACACCAGCTGTTTCCATGTCGAACAACAGGAAGCTGATTCCTTGATATTTGTTCGTCTTGTCGGTGCGGACCAAGCAGAAAATCCAATCGGCCTTGTCAGCATAAGAAGTCCAGATTTTCTGGCCATTGACGACCCAATGGTCGCCTTTGTCTTCGCCAAAGGTCTGCATCGACACAAGGTCGCTGCCCGAACCCGGTTCGGAATAGCCCTGACACCAACGGATTTCGCCGCGGGCGATTTGACCCATATAATGGACTTTTTGTTCCTCAGTGCCGAATTTCAGCAAGGCCGGGCCAAGCATCCAGATGCCAAAGCTGTTGAGCGGCGAACGGCAGCCAAGCTTGGCCATTTCCTGACGCAGTATTTTTGTTTCCTGCGGGGAAAGGCCAGCGCCACCATACGCCTTGGGCCAATCAGGCACCGTATAGCCCTTGGCGACGCAGCGCTCGAGCCACACTTTTTGTGCTTCAGATTGAAACACAAAATTGCGTCCGCCCCAACAGACGTCTTCGTCACCTTTGGCCGGTATGCGCATTTCGGCGGGGCAGTTTTCCTCCAGCCAGGCGCGTGCCTCGGCGCGGAATGTTTCACGGTCGGACATGACGCTCTCCTGTTTAATTGCTTGATGAATTTTTGGGCGGTCACGCACCGAAACGCAAGTCTTTATCGGTGAGCAATGCATGCCGTAACGTCATTTGCATCCCGATTGACAGGCTGGGCAGCGCGCCTAGCATAAGGGTGGGTTTTAGGAGAGAAACATCGTGCGATTCGCCGGAAAACACGCCTTTTCGCGTTTTGTGATTTAAGCCGATATGGTAGCAACCGTCGCACTTCCCCGATCCTTAAAAGTCATGCACGGTCTTGGCTCAGTTGCCTATGGCGTGAAGGACAATGGCTTTTCGGTATTCTTACTGATTTTTTATAATCAGGTGCTTGGGATTGATGCGGGCATCGTTGGCACCGTCATCATGGCTGCGCTGATTTTTGATGCCTTTGCCGACCCGATAATTGGCGAATTGTCCGACCGCACGCAAAGCAAATGGGGAAGGCGCCTGCCATGGCTATACGCCGCCGCCATTCCGCTTGGCATTATCTGGCTGTTGCTATGGCATCCGCCCGCAATGGGGCAGATGGGCACGATCATCTGGCTGTTCTGCACCGCCGTCTTGGCGCGCACTTTGGTAGCGATGTGTGAAGTGCCTTCTATAGCCCTCGTACCTGAACTCACCGGCGATTATGATGAGCGCACGCGTTTGATGCGCTATCGTTTCCTGTTCGGCTGGGCGGGCGGCTTGCTGATGCTCATTTTTGCTTATGGCATTTTCTTCACGGGCGAAAAGGGCGTGAGCGACCCTGCGGGGTATGATGCCTATTCGGTGTGGGGCGCGCTGATGATGAGCGGGGCGGTGCTCATCTCCGCGCTTGGGCAACATCGGCACATCGCTAAGCCCTCGCCCCCTGCCCCACGCGGTGCTGGCCTTGGCCATGCTCTTGCGGAGGTGAAAGCGACATTGTCCAACCGCGCCTTTCTGTGGCTCGTCTCCGCAGCTTTATTCGGGCTTATCAACCAAGGGATGACCTTTGCCCTCACCAATTACCAGCTCGCTTTTCTATGGCAGCTGCAACAGATGGAAATGCTCTATTATGCGCTAACCCTATTTTCGACAGTCATCATTGCTTTCATGATTGTTCCGCCCGTATCCGCACGATTGGGCAAGAAACATGCTGCAATTCTATTCGCGATTATCTCGCTGAGCTTCACGGCGGCATTATACGGAAGCTGGCTGCTCGACCTTGTGCCCGGGGCGCCATCGGACCCTTCGATCCTGTTCATGTTTGGCTTAATGACGATCGCCAATAGCGCGGCGGTGAGTATGATGATGTTGATGTCCTCAATGATGGCCGATGTGGTGGAGGCATCGCAGCAAGAAACGGGCCGGCGTTCTGAAGGGCTGTTCTTTGCAGGCTATTTCTTCATGCAGAAATGTGCCGTTGGCATCGGCACCTTCGCGGCCGGAATGATCCTGAGCTTTGCCAGTTTTCCGCAAGATGCGCAGCCGGGCGAAGTTGATGTCGCCGTCCTCGATGGGCTGGCACTTTATTATATGGGCACGGTGGTCGTCATTGGCATTATCGGCATCCTTATTCTGCGGTATTTCCCGATTTCGCGCGAAAGTCATAATGAACGCTTGCGCGCCTTGAACACAACGGCAGAGTCTGCCAGTTAACCAATCAATTAAATTTGAAAGAGGAATGAGCCATGGATTTCGATCTCAACGACAAGCAAACATATTGGCGGGACCGTATCCGCGACCATAATGAACGCTTCTTGCGTCCACGCGTCGCAGATTATTATGCCGAACAGGCAGTGGGTGACCGTTGGAAAGTGCTGCAAGTCGTTGAAGAAGAAAAGGCACGGGCCAAGGCCGCAGGCCTTTGGAACTTGTTCATGCCGCCAACATCGGGCCGCGTGCATGTCGATGACAGCGTGCATTTTGATGGCCCCGGCCTCACCAACATGGAATATGCATTGTGCGCCGAAGAAATGGGCCGCATCGGTTTTGCATCCGAAGTCTATAACTGTTCGGCGCCAGACACCGGCAATATGGAAGTATTCCTGCGCTATGGCACGGCTGAGCAAAAAGAAAAATGGATGATCCCGTTGATGAACGGCGAAATCCGTTCGGCGTTTTTGATGACAGAACCCGCCGTTGCCTCTTCGGATGCTACCAACATCGAAACCTCGATCCGTCGTGAAGGCGATGAATATGTCCTCAATGGTGTAAAATGGTGGTCGTCAGGTGCTGGCGACCCACGCTGCAAAATCGCGATTGTCATGGGCAAGACCGATTTTGAAGCCAAGCGCCATGCGCAGCAGTCGATGGTGTTGATGGAACTGGATTCCCCCGGTGTAAACATTCTGCGTCATCTGCCTGTCTTTGGTTATGACGACGCGCCGCATGGTCATATGGAAATCGAATTGAAGGATGTCCGTATTCCGGCATCGAACATGTTGCTGGGCGAAGGTCGCGGGTTCGAGATCGCGCAAGGCCGCCTTGGACCAGGCCGCATCCACCATTGCATGCGTACCATCGGCGTTGCCGAAGAAGCGCTGGAAAAAATGTGCAAGCGCCTGCAATCGCGCGTCGCCTTTGGCAAGACCGTTGCCGAGCATAGCGTATGGGAAGAACGTATCGCGCGTGCTCGTATCGACATTGAAATGACACGTCTGCTGTGCCTGAAGGCAGCGGATATGATGGACAAGGTCGGCAACAAGGCGGCTGCCGCTGAAATCGCAATGATCAAGGTGCAGGCACCCAATATGGCTTTGAGCATCATCGACAATGCCATCCAAGCGCATGGCGGTGGCGGTGTTTCCGACGATTTCGGTCTCGCCTCTGCTTGGGCGCATCAGCGCACCTTGCGTCTGGCCGATGGACCCGACGAAGTGCACGCCCGCGCCATCGCGCGTATGGAATTGGGCAAGCATGGCGGCCGTGGCAAAGACGGCATGTCCAGCGGTGATATGGGAGCAACACGGTGAAGGCTGCGGTCCTGATTGAAGCGGGCAAACCGCTTCAAATTGAGCAGATTAACATTGCCAATCCCGGGCCGCATGAGGTGCTCATCCGCACCGCGGCCTGCGGATTATGCCATAGCGACTTGCACTTTATCGAGGGCACCTATCCGCATCCTCTACCCGCTATCCCCGGGCATGAGGCGGCGGGCATTGTCGAGGCGGTGGGCAGCGAAGTGCGCACCGTCAAAGTCGGCGACGCCGTTGTAACTTGCTTGAGCGCGTTCTGCGGCCATTGCGAATATTGCGTCACTGGCCGGATGTCCTTGTGCCTTGGCGGCGAAACCCGGCGCAAGCCCGGCGAAGCCCCGCGCCTGACGCGCCCCGATGGCAGCATCATGAACCAGATGCTCAACCTGTCAGCTTATGCCGAAATGATGTTGGTGCATGAACATGCGTGCGTCGCGATCAACCCCGAAATGCCGCTCGATAAGGCATCGGTCATTGGTTGCGCCGTGACCACGGGTGCAGGCACCATTTTCAACGCCTGCAAAGTCACACCCGGCGAAACCGTGGCAGTTATCGGCTGTGGCGGCGTTGGACTTGCGACTATCAATGCCGCGAAAATTGCAGGCGCTGGCCGCATCATTGCCGCTGACCCAATGCCCGAAAAGCGTGCGCTTGCAATGAAGCTGGGTGCGACGGATGTCATCGACCCAATGGATGCTGATGCAGCTAAGCAAATTCAGGAATTGACCAAGGGCGGCGTCAATCATGCGATTGAGGCTGTAGGTCGTCCCGCGTCGGGCGAGCTTGCCGTAAAGTCACTGAGGCGCGGCGGGACAGCAACGATCCTAGGCATGATGCCGTTGCAGCATTCGGTTGGCCTGTCCGCGATGGACCTGCTCTCGGGCAAAAAGCTGCAAGGCGCATTCATGGGCGGCAACCGCTTCCCTGTTGATATCCCGCGTCTGGTGGATTTTTACATGCGTGGCCT
Source organism: Burkholderiaceae bacterium (assembly GCA_040401595.1). Classification (GTDB taxonomy): domain Bacteria; phylum Pseudomonadota; class Gammaproteobacteria; order Burkholderiales; family Burkholderiaceae_E; genus RFPW01. Next base: position 8,115 of record JBBAOE010000044.1, on the reverse strand, counting down.
TTTGGACCTCGACAGTATCGTTTCGGAGACCATTCCGCTTGAGCGGATCAACGAGGGCTTTGACCAGATGAAGCGCGGCGATTCGGCGCGTTCGGTCATCGTTTTTGACCAATGAGCGCAGCCCCAACCCCGATTGACGCGCAAACAGCCTTTACCGGCACCGTTGCGCCAAGCGGAGCCGACATCCTCGACGCCGAAAAATTGGCGCAGTGGATGAACGCCAACGTCGAAGGTTTTGAAGGCCCGGTCGAGGTTCTGAAATTCGCGGGTGGGCAGTCAAATCCGACCTACCGCTTGAACGCCAACAGCGGTTCCTTCGTCCTACGCCGTAAGCCGTTTGGCGCCCTGCTGCCCAGCGCGCATGCCGTTGACCGCGAGTATAAGGTGATTGCCGGCCTCTATCCCACGGGTTTTCCAGTCGCAAAACCCTTTGGCCTGTGCACCGACGACAGCGTCATCGGTTCGATGTTTTACATCATGGACATGGTTGAAGGTCGCACTATCTGGGATGGCGCCATGCCGGGGTCAAATCCTGCGGAACGCCAAGCAACTTATGCGGCGATGATCGACACTCTTGCGGCGTTGCATAATGTGGATGTTGAAGGCGCTGGCCTGTCCGACTTTGGCAAGCCCGGCAATTATTTCGGGCGGCAGGTGGAGCGCTGGACAAAGCAATATCGCCTCGCCGAAACCGAAACGATGCCAGAAATGGAACGGCTGATCGAATGGTTGCCGAAGACTTTGCCCGAACAGACACGCACCAGCGTCGTGCATGGTGATTATCGCATCGACAATATGATCTTCGATGCCAAAGAGGCAAAGGTCGTAGCGGTTTTGGACTGGGAATTGTCCACCTTGGGCGACCCGCTCGCGGATTTCACTTATGTCGCAATGGCATGGGTGACACAAAATGAAGGCCGCTCGGGCGTTATGGATTTGGACCGCGTCGCTTTGGGCATTCCCGAACTCGACGCGATGGTAGAGCGTTATTGCGCCGCCACGGGTCGCGACGGCGTGCCGGACATGAACTGGTATTTTGCCTATAATTTCTTCCGCCTCGCCGGAATTATTCAAGGCATTAAAAAACGTGTCATCGACGGCACCGCAAGTTCGTCACATGCGCAAGCCATGGCCGAACGCGTGTTCCCGCTGGCGGAATCCGCTTGGAAGTTCGCCGAAAAGGCTGGGGCGTAAGTTGGTTTAAGTGGGGGAGTGCGATGTCGTTATTTGACATGAGAGGGCAGGTCGCGGTTATCACCGGATCATCGCGCGGTATCGGCAAGGCAATCGCCGAAGAAATGGCCGAGCAGGGTGCGAAAGTTGTCATATCCAGCCGCAAGCTTGATGTGTGCGATGACGTTGCTGCAGCGCTTAATGCGAAATATGGGGAAGGCACAGCAGTCGCTATCGCCGCCAATATTTCGTCCAAGGAAAGTTTACAGGCTTTGGTTGATGGCAGTCGCAAGGCATTTGGTAAGATTACTGCTTTGGTCTGTAATGCGGCCTCAAACCCTTATTACGGTCCGATGGCGGACATTGGCGATGATGCATTCAGTAAGATCCTGACCAACAATATCGTCGCCAACAACTGGCTCATTTCGATGGTTGTGCCGGAAATGATCGAACGCGGTGAGGGGTCTGTTACGATTATATCTTCAATCGGTGGCCTGAAAGGATCGTCAGTCATTGGCGCATATTGCATTTCCAAAGCAGCGGACATGCAGCTGGCACGCAATCTGGCGGACGAATATGGACCCAAAGGTGTGCGTGTGAACTGCATAGCGCCAGGGTTGATCAAGACCGATTTTGCAAAAGCGCTTTGGGACAACCCCGAAACATTGAAACGCTCGACATCGACCGCATCGCTGAAGCGTATTGGTGAACCCCACGAAATTGCAGGCGCAGCAGTATTTCTGGCTTCCCAAGCTGGCGCGTTTATGACGGGGCAGACAATGGTAATTGATGGCGGCGTAACCAGCAGCGGCGGAGGAGTGGGTTAATGAGCGCATTGGCAGGCAAAGTAGCGATCATCACAGGCGCAGGGTCAGGCATTGGCCGCGCGTCCGCCATCCGCTTTGCGGCGGAGGGCGCGAAGGTTATTCTGGGCGACATGGCGGCTTCTGTCCATGACACCGCCGCGATGATCGGTGATGCGGCAACCGCCGTGCAAATGGATGCAGGCGATGAAGCTGACGTCGCGGCTTTGGTCGCCAAGGCCATCACGCTACATGGCCGTCTCGACATTGCCTTTGCCAACGCAGGCATTTCCGGTGGCATGGAGGGGATTTTCGACAATAGTGTAGAAAATTTCACCAGCGTCTTGCGCGTCAACCTCATCGGTCCTTGGCTAATGGTCAAACATGCGGGCAAGGTCATGGTGGACGCCGGCAATGGCGGCTCGATCATTCTGACCGCAAGTGTTGCGGGCATCCGTTCTGGTGCAGGCGGCCCACCTTATTCGGCGTCAAAGGCGGGCGTCATCAATCTGGCGCAGGTCAGCGCGCAGCAATTGTCGGGCACGAATGTCCGCTGCAACGCAATTTGCCCGGGCCTGACCGAAACCGGTATGACCAAGCCGACATTTGATTATGCCCGCGAAAAGGGTGTGACCGAAAAAATCGGTCGGCTGAACCCCTTGCGCCGAGGTGCGCAGCCGGAGGAGCTCGCTAATGTCGCGTTGTTCCTCGCCAGCGATCAAGCCTCTTATGTCAACGGCCAAGCCATTGCCGTTGACGGCGGGCTGTCGAGCTCGCACCCCGTCACGCGTCAGTTAACAGGACAAACCGCCGTATGAGCGCCGCAGACCTAGGCTTCGTTCCAGACCGCCTCGCGCGGATTCCCGCATTTATTCAGGCTAATTATCTCGACAATGGCAAATTGCCGTTTGCGTCGGTGCTCGTTGGCCGTGGCGACGATATCGCATTGCAATGGAGCTCGGGCGTTGCCGAAGATGCCATTTTCCGCATCGCATCGATGACAAAACCCATCACTTCCGTTGCATTCATGCAGTTGGTGGAACAAGGCAAGGTCGCGCTTACAGATCCGGTCGCCAAATATATTCCCGAATTTGCAAAATTAGGCGTGTTTGTAGGTGGCGGTGGCAATGTTCCGTTTATGACGCGCGCACCATCGACGCAAATGCGGGCGGTTGACCTGCTGCGGCACACCGCTGGGTTCACCTATAGCTTTCAGGAACAAGGCAATGTCGACGCAGCCTATCGCAAGACCGATGTTGAAAGCTGGACCAAAAATACAGCACAAAGCGTGATTGATACACTCGCGCAAATCCCGTTAGAGTTCGACCCAGGCACGCAGTGGAATTATTCGGTAGCCACCGACATAGTGGGCATATTGGTCGAACGGATTAGCGGACTATCCCTGCCTGAATATTTTCAGACGCATATTTTCGCGCCCTTGGGCATGACCGATACGTTCTTCCAAGTCCCCGCCGACAAGGCAGCACGGATCCCCGAAGGCTTTGGCTTTGACCCCGAAGCGAAAATGAAGCTGCTCGACAAAGCAGGCGCAGAAAGCATGTGGGCAAAGGGCTGGTCATTTAACTCCGGCGGTGGCGGTCTTGCGTCGAGCGTTGCGGACTATCATCGTTTCTGCCGGATGCTGCTGAACGGCGGCGCGCTTGATGGGGCACAAATCCTCAGCCCCAAGACGATAGAATTGATGACCGCCAACCATATTCCCGGTGGTAAAGATCTAACGCAAATGTCGAAATCCTTGTTTAGTGAGGCCGAAATGGCCGGCATTGGCTTTGGCCTTGGCTTTGCCACGACGATTGACAACGCCGCGACACTTGCGCCTTGCTCCAACGGCGATTTTTATTGGGGCGGCATGTATTCCACCGCCTTTTTTGTGGATCCGGTTGAGGACATCATCATGATTTTCATGACGCAATTGCTGCCCTCGACCACTTATCCCGTGCGCCGCGAGATTAAGACGATGATTTATTCCGCGCTAGCGGCGTAGGGAGCCGCCCAGCCTCCTTAAACCGTCGCGATCTCCACCTGATTGACGGGCTGCGGTTTTGCCCTTGCCGCAATCAGGCTTCCGGCCACAATCAACGCCGTGCCCAAAAGTACGGGCAATGTCACAGGCTCGGCAAAGAACAGCCAACCAAAAAACGCCGCCCAGACAAAGCCGGTATATTCAACCGGAATCAAAATCTGTGCTTCCGCGCGGGCATAGGCCCAGCTCAGGAACAATAACGAGATAATCGCCAAGGCCGCCGCACCGCCAATCATCGGGGCATCGGACATGCCGATGGGCTGCAAAAACCATGGCGCGACAAGGCCAAGCGTTAACGCGACAAACAGATTCTGGAAAAAGGCGATTTCAATGGGCCCAGCAACCTGTGCCTGCCGCCGTGCCAATATCAAATTATACGCAAACACCACTGCCGAAAACAACACAGCCGCAGCGCCCCAGAGATGCCCACTGGTGTAATGTCCGCTCAACCGACCAGCCATGATGATCAGCACCCCGCCAAGCCCCGCCAGCGACGCCCAGATGGCCGGACGGCCTATCGTCTCCCCCAGCATCACCGCGGCGAGATAGAGCGCGATGACAGGTGCGATGAAACTCAGCCCAATGGCCTCAGCCAACGGCAATTGCGTCAACGACCAGAAAAAGCTGACCGCCATGATCGACACGATTATGCTGCGCCATATATGCATTTTAAGGATATCAAGTGACGGCCATTTCTGCCGCGTTCCGACAAAGAACAGTCCCATGAATAATGTGCCAAGGCAGTTGCGCCACATCACCGCATTATATGCGCCAAGCGATAACGCGATGTCTTTCATCATCGCATCCATCAGGGAAAATGTCGCAATGCCCGCCGCCGCCGCCATGAACGGGATGAACGGACGCGGATGCAGTTCAGCCATGCTTACACGCTATGCGTGGCAAGGGTTTTGAGCGCCGCGTCGTCAACGCGATAGACGGTCCATTCATCCATAGGCACGGCTCCCAGCGCCTTGTAGAAATCAATCGCGGGCGTGTTCCAGTCCAGCACCGACCATTCGAGCCGCGCACAATCACGTTCAACCGCAAGCGCCGCAAGCTTACCCAGCAGCGCCTTACCAAGACCCGACCCACGCGCATCGGGCCGGACAAACAAATCCTCCAGATAGATTCCAGGCCGTCCTTCAAAGGTTGAAAAATTATGGAAGAACAAAGCAAAGCCCTGCGCGACGCCGTCAATCTCGCCAATCAGAACCTCGGCATAAGGCCGCGGCCCAAAGAGCTTTTGCGCCATCACCGCTTCATCGAAGCGCACGGCATGGGCCAGCTTTTCATATTCCGCGAGGTCGCGAATGAATTGCCCAATGAGCGAGATGTCGTCTGGCGTTGCCGCCCGTATCGAGAGACTCAAGCCGCTTTCCCGTGCAGCGTGTCCATGCTGACGCTGGTGCCCGCATCAATCTCTGCGGCTTTGGCCTCAACCAAACGCACGATGTGGCTGATCATGTCGTCATCCTCGACATGATGGTCGGTGACGCCCGACAGATAGACCATATGCTTGCCATTGCCGCCGCCCGTGATGCCGATGTCTGTCTCGCGCGCTTCACCGGGGCCATTGACGACGCAGCCAAGGACAGAAAGCGACATGGGAGTTTTAATGTGGCCAAGCGCATCTTCCAGCTTTTGCACCGTGCGGATGACATCAAAGCCCTGCCGTGCGCAGCTTGGACAGCTGACAACGCGGACGCCGCGGGTACGCAAGCCCAGCGCTTTCAAAATTTCGTAACCGACGCGCACTTCTTCTTCAGGCTCCGCAGACAGGCTAACGCGGATGGTGTCGCCAATCCCGGCCCACAGCAAATTGCCCATGCCGATGGAGGATTTGACTGTGCCGCCAATCAACCCGCCAGCCTCGGTAATGCCCAGATGCAAGGGGCAATCGACCGCGTCGGCCAAGCCCATATAGGCAGCAACGGCCAAGAAGACGTCCGATGCCTTCACAGCGACTTTAAATTCGTGGAAATCATGATCCTGCAGCAGCTTGATATGGTCAAGCGCGCTTTCAATCAGCGCCTCAGGACATGGCTCGCCATATTTTTCGAGCAAGTCTTTTTCGAGGCTGCCGGCATTCACGCCGATCCGTATGGCGCAGCCATTGGCTTTGGCGGCGTTGACGACTTCCTTCACGCGTTCCGATGAACCGATATTGCCGGGGTTGATCCGCAAGCACGCCGCGCCCGCGTCCGCCGCCTCCAACGCGCGTTTGTAATGAAAATGAATGTCAGCGACGATGGGCACATTGGCCGCGCGGACAATCTGTTTCAGCGCCGCAGTGCTTTCCACATCGGGGCAGGAAACGCGGATGATATCGACGCCCGCATCCTCACACCGGCGGATCTGGTCTATCGTGGCAGCAGCATCGCTGGTCAGCGTATTGGTCATGGTTTGCACCGAGATCGGGGCATTGCCGCCGACAGGGACTTTACCGACCATGATCTGGCGGGACTGACGGCGCGCAATGTCGCGCCAAGGGCGAATAGAAGACATGGACTGGATATAGGCGACTTGGCATTTTCCCGCAATCATCATCCTGAACTGTTTTCAGGACAGTGCGATAGGCGAATTAATCGCGCCCACCATTCCACGCCGCCACTTGCGCTGCCGCGATCCTGCCCACATCGGCCAGCGCAGCCTGATCGGCATCGCGGCTCTGTTCATATTTTCCGTCCGCTTCATAAAAGGCCGTCACAATGACCGGAGGCCGTGCGGGCGGCCAGAAAATGGCGACATCATTCGTCTTGTTGTTGAAATTTGCGCTGTTGGCGGTTCCGGTTTTGTCGCCACTTTTCCAAGATGAGGGGAGCCCGCCACGGACCCGCTTCATGCCTGTGCTGGTGTCAACCATCCATTGGATCAATATGTCACGCGACGCCGGTTTCAATATACGGTCGTCCGTCAAAAGTCGCGCCATCGTCCGCGCAAATGCGCGCGGCGTGGTCGTATCGCGCACCTCACCGGACGGGACATTGTTTAAGTCGGGCTCATATCGGTCTAGCCGTGTAACGTCATCGCCCCAACTGCGAAAAATTGCCGTTATGGCGGCCGGCCCACCCAGATGTTTAATCAACAGATTGGCCGCCACATTATCGCTGGTCTTTTGCGCGGCTTCAGCCAAATCGATGATGCGCATGCCACCCTTTGCCAGGTTCGGCCCTGTCACAGGGGCATGCGGGACCATATCCGCCTGCGTATAACGCAACACCATCTCAAGGCTCAGCCTGCCTTGGTCCGCCTGTTGCAGAACCGCTGCGGCGAGCGCGAGCTTGAAGGTGGAACACATGGCAAAGACTTCATCATAACGATGCCCCGTCATGCGCCCCGATGCCGTGTCGAGCACCAACGCCCCTAGCCGCCCGCCGACACGGGCTTCAAGCGCCGCCAGCGCAGCGTTGGCCAAAACAGACGGGAACACTTGCCGCGACCCAGCACAGCCTGCGAGCGTAAACGCGGCGACACCTGCCATGAGCCCGCGTCTATCAATTTCCATGGCCAGCGTCCTTATGTTTTCGCCAAATTATGCAGCGATCGCTACCTTCCTTATCCTGTCATATTCTGGGTTACCAGACACGGCATAAGCAAAGCCGGAGATAGTGGCCGCCATATCGATACGTTGGATGATATCCTCTGCATTTTTCGCCGCGGGGCGGAGCGCAGGTGAAGGAAATATTGCACCAAATGGCGATGCATGCCGCAACCGCTTTGATTTACGCATGGATACAAACTAAGGTGAAGCCATGAAACGCTTCCTTATTTTGATTGCCCTTTTGTTCGCACCATTGGCACCTGCTCAGGCATATTGGGAATATGGCCATGAGACGGTGGCGCAGATCGCCCAAGCAAACATGTCACCAAAGGCACGCGCACACATGCAGCGCCTGCTGCGCGCGGCACCGATGCTTGGAACCCCGAAATGTGCAATGCGCAATATCGGCGATGTCAGCGTCTGGGCGGATTGTATCAAGGGCGACAGGGTTCGCTGGGGCTACACCAACAGCTGGCATTACCAAAATGTCGACATCTGTAAGCCGTTCGATTTGAAAAGCGCCTGCGCCGATGGCAATTGCGTATCTGCACAGA
>JBBAOE010000043.1:0-15426 GCA_040401595.1 Burkholderiaceae bacterium | reverse complement strand
TGACAGCGCCTTAATGCGAAGGGGCGTTCTTCGCCACGCTTTCCTGCATCCGTTGCAATTGTTCCGGCGTCGCTTCGCTTTGATACTTTGCCTTCCACTCGGCGGCGGGCATGCCGTGGATCATCTCGCGCGCTTCGTCTTTTGTGAGCCGCCCGTCTGCCTTCATCACCCAATCGGCAAGGCAATTTCGGCAAAAGCCGGCGAGGCCCATGAGGTCGATATTTTGCGCATCATGCCGGTGCTGCAAATGCGCGACAAGGCGGCGAAATGCGGCGGCGGCAGCTGCGTCTGAAATTTGTCTGTCCTGTTGCATAATTATGCGCCCTTTTCGTTGCTGGCTTGCTGCGTTATGGGATGTTTGACGTTCAAAATCCATATCGCGGAGCCAATTCCATGCAATATCATAAACCGCGCATGCGCAAGGTCCGCATATTGGCCACCTTGGGCCCCGCGAGCGATACGCCCGAGATGATCGAAAAATTGTTCCGAGCAGGTGCCGATGCTTTTCGTGTAAACATGAGCCATGGCGATCAGGCCGACAAAGCGCAGTTGATTGCCAATATCCGTGCACTGGAAAAAGCGTATAATCGGCCAACTACGATATTGGTTGACCTGCAGGGCCCGAAATTGCGGGTTGGAACCTTTGCCGATGACAAGGTTGAATTGCACACCGGCGACAATTTCCGCCTCGATACCGACACGGCACCGGGCGATGCGCATCGTGTCCATTTGCCGCATCCGGAAATCTTTGCCGCGTTGGAGGTTGGCGCACGGCTGTTGCTCGACGATGGCAAGCTCGTCTTGCGTGTTACCGAGATTGGCGCTGAACATATCAACACCAAAGTTGAAGTTGGCGGGATGCTATCAAACCGAAAGGGGCTGAACGTCCCCGATGTGGTGGTGCCGATTGCGGCGCTCACCGAGAAGGACCGTTCGGACCTTGCCTTTGCGCTGGAGCAAGGCGTGGACTGGATCGCAATGTCCTTCGTGCAGCGGCCCGAGGATGTGGCCGAAGGCAAGAAGCTGATCGGCAACAAGGCCGCCTTGCTTGCCAAGATAGAAAAGCCGGCCGCCATCGGACGGTTGGAAGAAATTCTGGAGCTGGCCGACGGGGTCATGGTCGCACGCGGCGATTTGGGCGTGGAATTACCGCCGGAACAAGTGCCGCCGCTGCAAAAGAAGATTGTGTCAACGGCGCGGCGCATGGGCAAGCCCGTCGTGGTGGCAACGCAAATGCTGGAGTCGATGATCGTTTCGCCCTCACCGACACGGGCCGAGGTTTCGGATGTGGCGACGGCCATTTACGATGGCGCGGACGCCGTGATGTTATCGGCGGAAACGGCGGCGGGTGCTTGGCCGATTGAAGCGGTGTCGATCATGGACCGCATCGCGCAACAGGTGGAGGGCGACCCGGATTTCTTCAAACGTATCCATTTTACCGAAACCCCGGCAGACGGGACGACCGCCGACGCCTTGGCGGAGGCGAGCGGGCGTATTGTCGATACCGTGGAAACCAGCGCGATCGTCTGCTTCACATCATCAGGGTCTACCGCGCGCCGGATTTCGCGCGAACGCCCTGCGGTGCCCTTGTTGGTGCTTACTGCAAGCCAGATAACCGCGCGTCGCTTGGGGCTATTATGGGGCGCCTTTGCCGTGCGGACGAAGGACATTGGTTCGTTCGAAGAAATGGTCGCCAAGGGCAAGCGCATGGCGCTGCGATACCATTTGGGCGTTGCCGGCGGCCGGATCATCATCATGGCAGGCGTGCCTTTCGGGACGCCGGGGTCAACCAATGTGCTGCATATCGTCCGCCTTACGGGTGACGAGTTGAAGGGGCATTAGGGTCAGGGCAGAAGCAGACTGCTGTCGCCATAGCTGTAGAAACGATATTCAAGGGCGATGGCATGTGCATAAGCCGCCTGCATTGTCTCGCGCCCCATCAGCGCGCTGACGAGCATGAACAAGGTCGATTTGGGCAGATGGAAATTGGTCATCAGGCCGCCAATCGCCTTGAAACGATAGCCGGGCGTGATGAAGATATCGGTGTCACCTTCAAACGGGTGTACGATGCCAACTTCGTCCGCCGCGCTTTCAACAAGGCGTAGCGACGTTGTGCCGACCGCAATCAACCGACCGCCTGCTTTGCGGATGCTGTTGAGGCGCTGCGCGGTTGCGGCGTCGATGCTGCCCCATTCGCTGTGCATGCGGTGTTCGGTCGTGTCATCGGCCTTGACCGGCAGAAATGTGCCCGCACCAACATGGAGCGTCAGGGTCGCCGTTTCGATGCCGGCTGCGTGCACCGCGTCCATCAATTCTGGCGTAAAGTGCAACGATGCGGTTGGCGCTGCCACCGCGCCATCCTTCTGCGCGAACATGGTTTGATAATCCTGCGCATCGCGTTCGTCGGTGGGGCGTTTGCCCGCGATATAAGGCGGCAGGGGCATGGTGCCTGCGCGGTGTAGCAGGATTTCGACGGGTTCATCCCCTTCGAAAAACAAAGTGAAGCTGCCGTCGTCATGGCGTTCTTCGGCCATGGCCATGACACCTTCGCCAAAATCAATCGCATCGCCGGGATGCAGGCGTTTGGCGTTGCGGATAAACGCCTGCCAACGGCGCAGGTCGATCCTTTTGTGCAAGGTCGCGCCGATGGACGCATCGCCGCGCTTCCCCTGAAGCTGCGCCGGAATGACCCGTGTATCATTGAAGATCAGGCAATCGCCCTTGCGCAGCATCTGCGGCAGGTCGCGTACCGCGCGGTCCGCCAGAGCAGCATCGCCGCTTACGCATAACATACGCGCAGAATCCCGCGGTGAGACGGGACGCAATGCAATCCGCTCGGGCGGAAGCTCGAAATCAAATAGATCAACGCGCATGGGGGACGTTTTGCGTTTGTTAACCGTTTAACTGGTTAACGGTGATGGGCGCTTCGGCAGGTGGCGGCGTGAACGCAGGGGGCGGCACATTGTCGGCAGCGATGGATGCTTGAAGCACTTTGCTCGGGTTCAACGGCGGCTCGCCACGTTCAATGGCGTCAACAAACTGCATGCCCGATGTCACACGGCCAAAGACCGTATATTTATTATCCAGGTTAAAGCGCGGTTGAAAGCAGATGAAAAATTGGCTGTTCGCGGTATCCGGCTCGTTCGTACGCGCCATCGATACCGTGCCGCGCAAATGCGGGATTCTGCTAAATTCGGCCTTGAGGTCGGGAAGCTCGGATCCACCTTGGCCTGTGCCCGTAGGATCCCCCGTCTGCGCCATGAATCCGTCAATCACGCGGTGAAAGATGATGCCATTGTAAAAGCCTTGCCGCGTCAGTGTCTTGATGCGCTCGACATGGGCAGGGGCGTCGGTCGGATACATTTGAATTGTAACGCGCCCGCCCGTGGAAAGATCCAACACCAGCATGTTTTCAAGGTCTGGCGCGGGCGCCGCGGTCTGCGCAAAGGCTGGTGACACAGCAAAGGCAAGAATGCCGGACAAGAGTAATAGGAGCTTCGAAACTAAAGAACGTACGGACATGTATGAAGTGCCTCTGAAAACCGGATGAGGCCTCTGTAACGAACCACGCTGTCGCTGTCATGAACGATTTTTGTGACTGCGACGCAAGGCCTGCTCCTGTAGACGACGGCCCGCAAGGCACTGTTGCGTAAATGTTACACCATTGCAATAATATTGAAATTTATGCCCAATTTGTTGCGCAAATACTGGTTTTCCGTCAAAGTATCAGCAACCCGGAGGGACCCCACCGCGCTTTGCGTGTTAAAAGCGCGCGCAGTGGTGGACGAAAAAGCTGGGGAGTTTAACGGCCAATGGATCGGCGGGTATGCTGCTAAACCATGGCATTAATGAAGGGGCAATACCGTGAAGAACACACGTATCAGCAATTTGAAATATGCCGCAGCGCCACTCGCGCTCGGTGTCGCATTGATTTCGACGCCATCATTCGCACAAGACGCGGCTCCCGCAGCAGAAACGGCAGAAGCCATCATTGTGACGGGTTCGCGTATTGAGCGAAAGGACCTGACCGGCACCAATCCGGTAGCAGTTGTTACCGCCGAAGAATTTAAGCTTGCGGGCGCCATCAACGTTGAGCAGGTGATTAACACCCTGCCGCAGGTCTTGCCGGGCACAACGAGCTTCTCAAACAATCCAGGTAGCGGAGCGGTTACCTTAAACTTGCGCGGCATAGGCTCGACACGAACACTTGTTCTTGTCAACGGCCGTCGCTGGATGTTTTATGATACCAACCAAATCGTTGACCTCAACACGATTCCGCAGTTTCTCATCTCTGGTGTAGATGTCGTAACTGGCGGTACATCTGCGGTTTACGGTTCGGATGCCGTTTCCGGCGTGGTTAACTTCCGCTTGCGTGATCTGCAGGGTATCGAAGCAGGCACTACCTATTCGTTAACCGATGAGGGCGATGGCGAGCGTTATTCAGCCAACGTCGCAATTGGTGCGAGCTTGGATGATGGTCGCGGCAACGTGACTATGTTTGCCAACTACACCCGCCGTAAGCCAATTTTCCAAGGCGCCCGCGCTTTCTCCGCGACAGCAGCTGGCGACGGCTGCATCGTTCCAGGCAGCACGAATTCTGTTACTGAAATTGGCACGCCTTTTCCGTCCGGCATTACGGTCTCCACCTGCGGAGCTCGCGGTGGCCAAGTCGGCTTCGTGCCGCAGGGTTCTGCCACTGGTCCTATCGGAACCTTTGGTTCGGGCACCAGCACCTACATCTTTAACCCCACTGGCGGCGGCTCGCGTGTCTTCACCGATCCAGGCGATCTCTATAACTTCGCTCCAGCCAACTATCTGCAGCTGCCGCAAGAGCGCTATCTTCTGGGTGCCTATGGTAGTTATGAAGTGATGGATGGTATCGAGTTCTATTCAGAACTGAGTTTTGTTAACAACCGCGTTGCACAGGAGCTCGCCCCGACACCAACCGGTGTGTCGGCACCGCTCTTAATTGCCAGCCCTTTCTTCGACGCCGGCACACGCGCTTTGCTGACCGCCAATGATGCCGCAGAAGCTCTGACTGCCGGAACCCGCGGTGATGGCTATGCCCAGACGTCGGTTTCATATCGCTTCCTGTCGGCTGGCTCGCGCAACTCCGAACAGACGCGCCAGGCATTCCGCTTGCTGGGTGGTTTCCGTGGCGACATAACCGATAATTTGAAGTTCGACATGTTCTATTCGTACGCCCGGACCAGCAATACGCAGATCCAGCAGGGTAACGTTTCGAGCAGCCGTTACGTAAACGCGTTGTCTGTTGAATTTGTGCCTGGAAGCACGACCGCTCTTCGTTGTAGGGATGCCTCTGCACGCGCTGCAGGCTGTGTGCCAATCAACGTTTTCGGTAGCGGTCTCGCCAGTGAAGAGGCGGTCAAGTATGTCCGCGTTCAGTCAACGAACCTAGAACAGTCTGAGTTGACCAATGCTGTTGCTTCGGTTTCTGGCTCTTTGTTCAACCTCGGCATGGGTGCCGATGATGTCGCTTTCGCGTTCGGTACTGAATATCGCAAGATGGCGTCGCGTTATATTCCTGATGAGTTTTTGGCGTCAGGTGACGTGCTTGGCTTCAACGCCGGCAGGCCAACCAGCGGTTCTTACGATGTGAAGGAAATCTTCGGCGAATTGAATGTTCCTGTCCTTGAAGACCAGTTCATCCATCGTGTGGGCCTGAATGCTGCAGCCCGTTATTCGGACTATTCGCTTTCGGCTGTTGGCGGTAGCTGGACCTATTCGGGTGGCATTGACATTGCACCGATTGAGGATGTCACGTTCCGTGCGCAATATTCGCGCGCTGTTCGCGCACCGAATGTGCAGGATCTTTTTGCGGGCAATTCAACTGGGTTCCCCGGCGTAACCGATCCTTGTTCTGACCGCGGCACCGCGGCCTCACGCACGGATGCCTTGCGTGCGTTCTGTGTCGCATCCGGTGTTCCGGCCGCGACAGTCTTCACCCGTGCGGTGCAGCCAAATGCGCAGATTCAGGCCGATTTCGGTGGCAGCCCGACCGTTGAAGAAGAAACGTCTGATACTTTCACAGCTGGTGTCGTCTTCCGTCCGAGCTTCGTCCCGCGCCTGAACATTACGGTAGACTATTTCAACATCTCGGTTGATAACACGATCGGTGTTCTCGCTGGCGGTGTCAACTCTGCTCTGTCGCTGTGCTACAACACCATTCAGGACCTGAACAACCCGATCTGTTCGGTTTTCGTTGGTATGCGTAATCCTGCGAACGGCGCTCTCGGTCAGACCTCAGGTGGTAAGAACCCGCAGTTCCGGTCGGCGAACGTCGGCAACCTGGAAACTAGCGGCATCGACGTACAGGTTGATTATTCGCTGCCAGTGATGAACGGCAATCTGAGCTTCTTCTATCTGGGCACTTTGCTTGACACGTATCGCAACACGCCGATCTCTTCGATCCCAGAGCGTGAAAACATCGTTGAAGGTATCCATGGTCAGCCGAAGTATCGTCACAATGTCCGCGTGACCTATAATGAGGGCCCAGCCCTGTTCTCGGTTCGCTGGCGTTATGAAGACGGTACGCAAGACAGCCGTATTCAGAACGTGTTCAACGGAACGCAGCGCATTGGTACAGACCCTGCTTTGCTACCGAAGCCTTATGTTGGGGCAACCAACTATATCGATCTGAGCGTTGGCGTTGACGTGAATGAGAACTTCTCGCTTAACGCGGGTGTTAACAACGCCTTCAACACAAAGCCACGTATCCTCGGATCGGCTGCGGAACAGGCCAACACGCTTCCTAGCTTCTATGATGTTTTGGGTCGTGATTACTTTGTTTCAGCGCGCTTTAAATTCTAAGGAACGCCTGACATAGAAAAGGGGGCGGTTGACCGAAAGGTCAGCCGCCTTTTTTGTTTGTGCAGCATCGGCTGCACTCTTCTTGGAACCCACTGCCTAGCGCGCAGCGGTGACGTCAAAGGCGACAGTCATTCGGTTTCCCTGCGATATGGGTCGCGTTCCATGAAACATGGTGCTCGGAAACAAGATGCAGTCTCCAACTGTCGGTTGGAATGAAAACAAGGCAGGAAGGCCAGTTTCAAGGTTGGTCGGTGGAGCGCCAAGATCTAGCCAGCCAGGCCCACCCTGTTGAGACACTTCAGCAGGCACCTCAAAATAACAGGCAGACGAAATCAAACCCTTTGGATGGATATGGGGCGCATGATTGCCGCGCCCGCATAGGCGAATTGACCAACTGCTCGTAATCCCCCAAGTGGCTTCGCGCATTGAGAGCAGGGGATGTAAAGGATCTTGCTTTGGGAGCCCTGCCCTATATTCTTCAAGAATGTCTAAGAGCGCAGTTTTTAAACGTGTCAGCTCTGGTTCGCGCCGTGCAAACAGAGCGCCCTTTGTTTGGCTACCAGATTTAACCGACTGGCCCACCGGCGGCGCAGATGTTTCGTGAACTTTGAATAAACATTGCTGAACAGCAGCGAGTTCATCGAAACCAAATGGTAGAGCAATTTGTCGAACTAGCCCAGCTTGCCCATGCAGCCATTCATGTCGCGCATCGCCCTTCAGGCGCCAGCATATGTCAAGCAGCGACCAAGCTGAAACATCTGCCATCTCAGTCTTCGTAAGATCGAAAAGGCGGCTTTCTGCCTGATCTACCAAGCCAATGCGGATCAGGTTGCGACACCGTGCAATGTCCCACTCGGGCGATCCGTGCTGGTCGAACTGCGAGAAGAGACGCTCCGCATCTGATCCCATGCCAGCTTCACCCAAAGCGATGCATAAATGCAGCAAGATCGTCGGATTATGAGGCCACTTCTGATGCGCCCGCCGCAACACGCCTGCTGCTTCAGCAAAGCGATCGACGCCGGAAAGTATATGCGCCCAACCCAGAAACAAGTCAGGGCTCGGATGTGCCAAAAGCGCCTTCTCAAATCTGGAACCAAATTGCGTCTCATTGCCTGATGACCACAGCATTTCCGCATAAAGACTATGCCCTTCTACCCAGGCCGGCAGCTGCTCAACCAGAGCGGTTGCACATTCCAATGCTTCACCTTGCCGCCCAGCGGCGACTAAGGCCTGCGTGTAATCTAGAAAAAGTTTAGGATTACCGGGTGAGTGGGCAAGAGCCTCTTCATAAAAAACAACTGCTTTTTCATCGCCACATTCCAAAGCCAGCCGCGCGCGTCCGGCCAGCGCGCGCGCGTCGATTGGATCGATCGTCAAGGATCGCATATAGCTGCTGCTGGCTGCCGAGAAGTCATCCGAAAGCCGCTCTGCATTTCCGCGGAGGGCCCAGTATTTCGCATTCGTGCTGCCTGTCCAACCGTCGGTCAAAAGCCGAACAGCCTCTTGCGGGCGGCCAATCCGAAGTAGGAGGATCACTTTGTTAAAGGCGGCCTCTTCCAAGCTTGTATCAAGTTGCAGGGCGCGGGTAAAAAGGTCGAGGGCTTCCTCGTTTCGGCCAGCGCGTGCATAAAAATTGCCAACACTATTGGCAAGACGTGCATCATTGGGAAAGAGCGCTAGTCCTTTGCTGTAGAGTATATCGGCCCCTTCATTATTCCCCTGGCTTGCCAGAGCTGCGGCTTCCTGCGCAATAGTGGCAGAGTTCATCACCGGTCGGAAAGCCAACCGGTAATAGCAAACCGACTGTTTGGAGCGAATGGCGGAACGTAGCTCACTAGGTGATTTTGTGGCACAAGAAACAGATTAAGTGCGTTGAAGCGGGGCCGAAAACCCTCAACCACATCTCCCTCATCATCCAAAAAGAGAAGATAGCCGCCCCAGTCGGGATGCCAGTTATCTGGCGCAAGGTTCAGGACATATGCTATCCGCCAGCCCTGTGCGACATGGCTGTCGGTATGATGGCCCAAATAATGGTTTGCGGCAAATAATGTTGCTTGAGCATCTGCGCGGATCAGTTCCTTGATACCGGTAACTTCGCGGGCGAGATTAAGAAATTCAGGCGCATTTAGATGTTCTAGGAGTATTTCATGGGGGCCATTGGGGTCCCAACGTTCATTGAGAGCATCAACAATCGGGTAATGCGCATAGCGAAATGCATACCGCCCTTCAGCAGAGAGAGCCTCTGCGGATGCAGCTGCGCGATTGACACGCTCGGCCCCTCCGGCTCTCTTGATGTCATCAGATTTAAAACTCTTTGCTTCAGCGACTGCATTTTCGTCGCTGAATATCGCCATGCTCCAGCGCGTCTGCTGCTTTAAGATCGACAAAAGTTCCTGCGCTGTTTGCGGCGTTAGAACGTTGCGTACTTGAACCCTGCCATTTTGCAAAAAGCGGCGGGCGAGCTCTGGCCGGTTAATGCCTTGGTTGATTTCAAACAAGCTTTTCATCTTCTTCAATCACTTGATCATTAGAGGCGTGGTCTTCGTGCGGCTTTGGAAAATCGTTAGCACCGCAGGTAATTGGCGTCGAGTTAGTTATCATCATCTTCACATCGATTTAATAGCTATTCGGTTTGTGGCCTCAGGCGCTGTCATGATGATGCTTGGTGCCTTGGCCTTTAGCGATCGGACTGGAAGATCGAAATCAGCGCTTACTTTACACACACCCATCTGCCTATAGAAGGAGCCCTAAACCTGAGGCTGTGATGGAAACGGCAATGATGAGGATGAATCCGACACTGGACGTATCGGCGCTGGCCAAAAGCTTTGATGAAAATGGGCGCGTGCATATTCCCGAATTCCTGCATGCCGAAGACGCCAAGGCTCTCTACGAAAGGCTGCGCTACCGCAACGACTGGGTACAAGTGTTGGCGACGACGAACGATGCTGTTGAGCTTGATCGGCCGACGCGCGCACAATTGGATGATGAACAAGTCAAAGCGCTCAATAACGCAGTTTATGGGCAGGCACGCTATGGGTTTCAGTATCGCTTCGAAACGGTCCGTGTCCCCGATAGCGCAAGCGAACGGGCAGCAGGCACGGATATCATCTTTTCCTTTGCCAACTTCATGTCGACCGACAGTGTGCGAGATTTCCTGCGCACGATTACCGGCTCTGCAGAGATAGAATATGCAGACGCCCAGGCAACGGCATATGCGCCCGGTGACTTTCTAACTGGTCATGACGACGCCGTTGAAGGAAAATTCCGGCGGGCGGCTTATGTGTTTGGTCTAACGCCTGTCTGGCGGCTGGAATGGGGCGGATTGCTTCTGTTTCACGGGTCAGACGGTCATGTTGATTGCGGATGGGTACCGACATTCAACACCCTTAATCTATTCAAAGTGCCTCAATTGCATAGCGTTAGTGAAGTAACGCAAGCCGCAGCCTATCGTCGTTACGCGATTACTGGCTGGCTGAGGGCCCATGAACAACCGGACTGACATTTGTAAATGTCAAAATGATGCCGTCGCGATAGCTCAGCGTGGCTCCTCACCCAGTCGATAGTTTGAGTCCGCCATCGCCCTCTTCCACCTGCACCGTGGCGCCATCGGGGATGCCGCCGCGCAGGAGCATGTCTGCCAGCGGGTCCTGCAAATAGCGTTGGATGGCGCGTTTGAGCGGGCGTGCACCATATACAGGGTCATAGCCGACGCGACCCAGCCAAGCTTTGGCCTCGCCTGATAAGGACAAAGTGATCTTGCGATCCTTGAGCAGATTTTGCACGCGCTGCACCTGAATATCGACGATCGGCGCCATGTGATCGGCGCCCAAGCGATGGAACAATATGACCTCGTCCAAGCGGTTCAGGAATTCGGGCCGGAAATAGGCACGCACGATTTCCATGACCTGCGGTTCCACGTCTTTCACATCCTGTCCATCCTCCAGCGCAGCCAGATGCTGGCTACCCAGATTGGATGTGAGAATGATAAGCGTGTTGGAGAAGTCCACGGTGCGGCCTTGGCCATCGGTCAAGCGACCGTCATCCAATACCTGCAGCAGGATATTGAACACGTCCGAATGGGCTTTCTCGACCTCGTCAAACAAGACAACCTGATAGGGCCGGCGGCGGACGGCCTCGGTCAGCACGCCGCCTTCTTCATAACCGACATAGCCCGGAGGCGCGCCGACGAGCCGTGCGACGCTGTGCTTTTCCATATATTCGGACATGTCGATGCGGACCATCGCATTGTCGTCGTCGAACAGGAATGATGCGAGCGCTTTTGTCAGCTCGGTCTTGCCGACACCCGTTGGCCCAAGGAACAGGAAAGATCCAAGCGGGCGGTTCGGGTCCTGAAGGCCAGCGCGCGATCGGCGCACTGCCTTGGACACGGCCTCCACCGCGTCCTTCTGGCCAATGACGCGCGCACCGATAAGCTGCTCCATATTGAGCAACTTATCGCGTTCGCCCTCCAGCATTTTATCGACGGGGATGCCGGTCCAGCGGCTGACGACGCTGGCGATGTCCTGCGCGGTCACTTCCTCACGCAGCATGGCGTTGCCGGCGGCGGCTTCGGCAACTTCCAGTTGCTTTTCGAGGCCCGGGATCGTGCCATATTGCAGCTCACCTGCCTTGGCGAGGTCGCCGGACCGCTGCGCCTGCTCCAATTCGATACGCGCGCCATCCAGAAGCTCTTTGATTTTGGCTTCGGCAGAAATCTTGTCTTTTTCGGCCTGCCACCGCTGCGTCAGTTCCAGCGATTGCTGCTCCAGATTGGCAAGCTCGCCCTCCAAATTGGCCAGGCGGTCTTTGGACGCCGCATCGCTTTCCTTACCCAAGGCTTCACGTTCAATCTTTAATTGGATGATCCGGCGGTCGAGCGTTTCAATCTCTTCGGGCTTGGATTCAACCTCCATCCGCAGACGCGACGCGGCCTCGTCCATCAGGTCGATGGCTTTGTCCGGTAGGAAACGGTCGGAAATATACCGGTGCGACAGCGTGGCGGCGCTCACCAACGCGCCGTCGGTAATCCGCACGCCATGGTGCAGCTCGTATTTTTCCTTCAGTCCACGCAGGATGGAGATTGTATCCTCGACCGTAGGTTCGCCTACAAAAATCGGCTGAAACCGGCGTTGTAGCGCGGGGTCTTTTTCGACATGTTTCTGATATTCATCGAGCGTGGTTGCGCCAATGCAGTGCAGCTCACCACGCGACAAAGCAGGTTTGATCAGGTTGGCGGCGTCCATCGCGCCTTCGCCTTTGCCCGCGCCGACAAGCGTATGCATTTCGTCGATGAACAAGATAATGTCACCTTCGGCCTGCTTGACCTCATCCAGCACGCCTTTCAACCGCTCTTCAAATTCGCCGCGATATTTTGCCCCCGCGATCAACGCACCCATGTCGAGCGAGAGCAATTTGCGATGCTTCAGGCTATCGGGGACGTCGCCATTGGCAATGCGCAACGCCAGCCCCTCGGCAATGGCGGTTTTGCCAACACCGGGTTCGCCAATCAGCACGGGGTTATTCTTTGTACGGCGCGCAAGGATTTGGATCGTGCGGCGGATTTCTTCGTCGCGGCCGATTACGGGGTCCAACTTTCCGGCGCGCGCGACTTCGGTCAGGTCGCGGGCAAACTTCTTGAGCGCGTCATAGCGGTCTTCGGCGCCCGCGGTGTCAGCGGAGCGACCACCCCGAAGTTCGTTGATTGCGGCGTTCAGACCATCGGCGGTGACAGCTGCGGCGGCCAGCGCCTTGCCTGCTGTGCTGGTCTTAGCCAGCGCCAGCGCGAGCAACAGGCGCTCAACGGTGACATAGCTGTCGCCGGCTTTTTGCGCGACCTGTTCGGCGGCATCGAGCACGCGTACCGCGTCATTGTCGAGGCCGGGGGTCTGCTGCGCGCCGCCACCCGATATGGCAGGTACCTTCGCCAGCGCCGCGTCCGTCTCACGCAACGCAGTCGCCGCATCGCCGCCAGCGGCCTTGATCAGGCCCGAGGCCATGCCCTGCTCATCTTCGAGCAAAGCTTTCAGGAGATGCTCAGGCCCGATCCGCTGATGGCTCATGCGAATGGCGACGGTCTGCGCGCTTTGCAGAAAACCCTTGGCGCGGTCCGTGAATTTTTCGAGGTTCATGCGCTATTTCCTAAATTGCCGATGGAGCCTTTGGGGACAAAGGCTCCATGCCTATTCAGAATGTAGTGCGGCATGTTCGCTACACAAGAGCGACGCCCATTCAACGGAAATATGACGCCGCCCCAATTACTTCCAATTGCGGGCAAGCATATCCAATAATTGCACGCCCCAGCCCGATGCGCCTTTGGGCGTCACTGGGCCGGACCTGTCCGCCCAGTTGACGCCTGCAATATCAAGATGCGCCCAAGGGATGTTTTTATCGACGAAGAAGCCAACAAAGGTGGCGCCAAGACCTGCGCCGGGGCCGCCGCCCTCAACGACGTTTTTAATGTCGGCAATGTCCGATTTCATATCATCGAGATAATTTTTGTGCAGCGGCATCCGCCACACATCTTCGCCCGTTGCAGTGCCCGCGGCGGTAACCGCTGCTGCCAATTTGTCGTCACGGCTGAATAGGCCGGCATATTCGTCGTTCAGGGCGCCAACGATTGAGCCTGTCAACGTCGCCATGTTCACCAAAGCGCCGGGTTTTTTATTGGCGATTACATATTCATTGGCGTCTGCCATTACCAAGCGGCCTTCGGCGTCGGTGTTGAGGATCTCAATGGTCTTGCCGCTCATCGTGCGGACCACGTCACCCGGACGCTGCGCATTGCCGCCGGGCATATTTTCGGACAGCGCGGCAACGCCGATGACGTTCACCTGTGCCTTTGACTTTGCGAGCGATAACACAGCGCCCATGATGCTGGCCGCGCCAGACATGTCGGCCTTCATCTCCCACATGCCCGCACCGGGCTTGAGCGATGTGCCGCCGGAGTCAAAGGTAATGCCTTTGCCGACCATGGCCAATGGCGCGCCATCACCTGCGCCGCGATACTCGACGATCATCATCCGCGATGGACGGCGCGACCCTTGGCCCACGCCAAGAATCGTTCCCATGCCCAATTTGCGCATCATGGGTTCGTCCAGCACTTCAATTTTGACGTTTGCGGTGTTGCCAAATGCGGCGCGCACGCGCTCCACAAAGGTTTCGGGGTAAATCACATTAGCAGGCTCAGCAGCCAGATCGCGCGACAAGGCCACGCCTTCGGCCAAGGCCGCATGGCGCGACTTCCACAAAGTTTCGGCGCTACCTGCTTCGCTGCTCACGATGGTCACGGGGTTTGTGGGCGGCGTTTTGCGGTCGACGGTTTTGTAGCGGTCGAACCGATATTGACCCATAGCGTAGCCCAGAGCGGCTGCCGCGGCTTCGTCTTGGCTGAGCTCGCCCGCGATGGTGATAGGATGGGCCTCATCGCGCAAATCTTGTGCGGCTTTGCCCGATGCGTTGCGGACATGGGAAACGCGGTCACCTTCCTCGCCAACGCCGCTCAATATGATGCGCGCATAGTTACCAATGCCGCGAAGCGACAAGGAGCTGCCCTCTTTGCCTTCAAATTTTGCTGAAGCGATGGCTGCGTTCAATGCTTGCGCCGTTGCCGCGTCAACCAGTTTGGCTGGCAGCGTCGCATTGCGTATCAATATAACCAAAGCGCCGGACGTTGGCGCTGTCGCTGCGAAATTGATTGGCC
Source organism: Burkholderiaceae bacterium (assembly GCA_040401595.1). Classification (GTDB taxonomy): domain Bacteria; phylum Pseudomonadota; class Gammaproteobacteria; order Burkholderiales; family Burkholderiaceae_E; genus RFPW01. The sequence goes on along the minus strand of JBBAOE010000043.1, from coordinate 896 downwards.
GGGTCTGTGAATGCGCAGCTGTCGACGGTACGACCCCCGATCCAATGACATCGGCTTGCGCAAATGCGGGAGTAATTGCGGCGCTTGCCAGTGCAAGGGCTAAGAAGCTGCGAAACATAGAGGGACTTTCCTTTCCGTAAATCTTGGTTATGCCAGTTATGTAAGCAAATGAACCGATGTGACAAGGTCTCATTGCAAGGGGGGAGTTTTATGCGGAAATTTTTGTGGGCGTCCTTGGCGCTTGTCGGTGTTGTTGCGGGTGCAGGCGCGTTGTGGGAGCCGTTGGCGGCCACCGGATATGAAATGCCAAAGCGCAGCTATGATGTGGAAATTGTGCGCGATGAATTTGGCGTGCCACACATTAACGGCAAGACCGATGCCGACACCGCTTACGGCCTCGCCTTTGCCCATTCAGAAGATGATTTTTCGACGATACAGGATGTCGTTGCCATGACACGTGGGCGCTATGGCGCGCTTGCCGGCTCTGATGGAGCTAAGGTTGATTATGTGATGCATCTTTTGGGTGCACGGGAGACTGCCGAGACGCGCTATATGGAATTGTCGCCCGAAGTCCGCGCGGTGGCAGAGGCTTATGCCGCGGGCGTGAACCATTATGCGTCAAAACATCCCGAAGAAGTCCGCCTGTCGAAGCTGTTTCCCGTAACTGGACAGGATATTGTCACGGGTTTCGTGCTGCGTGCGCCGTTCTTTTATGGTCTGGATGCCGCCATTGGCGCGTTGACCGAAGGCAAGCCGTTGCCAAAAGAAAGTGCTGCGCCGATGACCCCCATTGGGCGCGATCCGGAAATGAACGGCTCGAACGCCTTCGCCATTGCGCCAAAGCGCATGGCCGATGGCAAGACATGGCTGATTTCCAATTCGCACCAGCCTTATGA
>JBBAOE010000042.1:0-15562 GCA_040401595.1 Burkholderiaceae bacterium | reverse complement strand
CAGGTTGGTATTACGGGCGCACCAGAGCCGTCAAACACCCCACTTTATAAAAATTCCCTGTTAATGCCCGGAAACTGGGAAATGCCGCGCGTAGAAGCATTCGGCATTGATAGTGCAATTTTGGCGCCAAATACGCCCCATTCTCTGGATATAGCGCCAACGGCTCCGCCACATTTATACAATAATAATATCGGTTTATAGAAAAATTGGTTTTTCAAAGCATATTGGATGACATTTTTGCAACATATAAATCATTATGGGTTGTCAAATATTGCCCAACAGCTAAAAGAATTGACTAATATGTGTGAATATGTTTTGGCATGACAGCTGCCATAAGATTTTTTGTCGCAGCAAAGAAATAATTTTACTCAATTCATATCCAGGGATTTTGACATGAGCGCCGCGCAAGATAAACAGATTTTACCTCTATTTTACAATGAGCTGACGCCCCTAAATTCGGGCGCGCATCAGGCGTGGCGGACCAAGACGACGGACAAGGCCTCGTGGATGGCGAACCAGCACGCCGTTCCACTTACAACTGAGGAATTCATAAAGGCCCAGCGCTTCTTCCCGATTATATTCTCATCTGCCGACACGCCGGTGCCACTGGCGCTGATGGGGCTCAATGAGGGGGCCAATGTATATGTGGCTGACGACGGCGCGTTTAACTCGGAAATGTATGTCCCAGCCTACGCGCGGCGCTACCCGTTCCTGTTGGCCCGCCTACAGCCCGGCGAGGACACCCTCTCGCTGTGCCTAGACCCCACGTCAGATCTCGTCGGTGCGTTCGATGACGGCGAGCCCCTGTTCGACGGCACCGAGCCATCGGAGCGCTGCAAGTCTATCTTGAACTTCTGCGAGCAGTTTGAAATCGCCGCGCTGCAGACCACGGCATTCGTCGACCTGCTGGTGGAGCATGACTTACTCACCGAGGGAGAGTTCACCATTCAGCCGGACGGCGACGCGCCGCCGTCTACCTACCGCGGCTTTAAGATGGTGACGGACGAAAAGTTAAACGCGCTCTCAGCCAAGGCGCTGGCCACACTCCAAAAGAACGGCGCCCTGCGTCTAATTCACCTCCACCAAGCCTCGCTGGGCGTGGTTTCCGACATCTACACCCTGCAATCCAGGGCGGCGTGACGACGCGTGCGTCAAATCTATAAGAAATTTGCGCCGAGGGGCCGCCAATGAATAGAGTTGCAAGAGACATCACTGCCACGTCGGTCGCGCTTTTGCTCGCCTTGGCTAGCGTGTCCGCGGCGCAGGCGCAGTCCCAGCCCGACAATGCCGGCGCCCTAATACTGCGACAGACAGAGCCGCAGGCGGTCCCCCAGCAGTCCGTAAAGGTGCGCCCAGAAGTTACCGTCGTCGAGCCGACTGAGGCGCAGGGCCCGACCATCCTCGTCGCGGGCTTCTCGTTCGACGGCAACAGCCTTTTCAAGGCAGACACCCTCGCGCCGGTTGTGCAACGTTTCGTGGGCCAGGGGCTGACTTTGGCGGAGCTCCAATACGCCGCCGACTTAGTCGGCAAATACTATCAGGATCAGAACTATGTCGCGCGGGTCGTGGTGCCCGAGCAGGATGTCGCCGGCGGCGTTGTGCGCATTCAAATTGTCGAGAGCCGCCTCGATCAAGTCGAAATTGACGGCTCGGCCGGTGGCGCCGACAGTGAACGCATACAAGACTTCGTGCGCGCCGGTTTGAAATCTGGCGACAATCTCAACTTGCGCCGCATTGAGCGCGGAACGCTGCTTCTAAATCAATTGCCTGGGACCGATTACAAGGCGGTGCTGCGCGCAGGATCGTCCGACGGCACGTCGTCGGTTGTGGTCGTACCCGACTTTGACCCCACGCAGTCTGTGAGCGTCTTGATTGACCGCGCGGGATCCTCGCGCGCGGGTCAGGAGCGTGTAATACTCAGTGGCAGCGCCTATCCAGTCGCGATGTTCGGGGACGAACTTACGCTGACGGCCCTGGCCTCGCGGGGCGTCCAATATGGCCGCACCGAGTACAGCCTGCCAATTGGAAGTGACGGGCTTTCGGCAAGCCTGGCGCTGTCGGGGCTCCGATACAGTCTACTGAATACGCCCATCAAGCTGAAGGGCCACAGCGCGGCCGCAATTTTCGGATTGCGTTACCCCGCCGTGCTCCAGTTTGATCACGTAGTGACGCTGAGCTTTGAGGGTGGCTACAGGACATTTTCGGATAGCGTGGTGACTTTGACGACCAAGCGGTCACTGATTTATGGCTCCGCGTCAATCGACGTGACGGCCGCCGACAATCTGCTGGCGGGCGGCAATTCGGCGTTCGGTATTAACGTCCTCGCGGGGCGTACGGCCGAGCAGCGCAGCCACGTTCGGGTGTTGGGGTACATAAACCGCCGCCAAAACTTCACCAAAAGAGACGCGATTATTTTTCGGGTAACTGGGCAGGTGGCGTCGGAAAGTCTGGACCCGTCGCAGTTGTTCATGATCAACGGGACGAACGGGGTCGCCGCATTTACCAACGATGAAGATGTCTCCGGCCGCTCTGGCGTAAATGGGCGCGCGACTTTTGAGCACAGCTTCGCGCCCGCGCTCAGTGCGTCTGTCTTTTATGACTTTGGCAAAGTTTACGGCGCGCCCGCCAATCGCCCGACCAGCCTGCGCGGTGTGGGATTGGGCGCGTCTTGGCGGCCGATCGCGGGGCTGACTATCGACGCCTCCGTGGGGCGGCCAATCAGCGCGCCGGACGCATTCGATAACTCTGTAAAAACGTGGATCAGCGCCCGGCTGAGCTTTTAAAGTTAGAGGTCATTACATTGCAAATATCCTCCACACTTAACCTAAAGCGAGCCGCTCCCTCGAGGCTGAGGCGACTTTTCTTCGCCGGCAGTGCGCTCACACTGGTCTTGGGCTGCCCAGCCAACGCCGAAGAGCTGCCGACGGGTGCGTCTGTTGCCGCGGGCGACGCCTCGGTCTCGCAGACAGGTTCGAACATGGTGATCAGCCAGTCGACCAAGAAGGCGGTCATCAACTGGAAGACATTCAACATAGCCTCGGGTGCGAGCGTCAACTATGTGGTGCCAGACAGCGCATCGATCACGCTCAACAGGGTCACCGGCGACGACGTGAGTAAAATTTTTGGCTCGCTGACATCGAACGGCCAAATTTTTCTACTTAACCCCCACGGCATCGTGTTCGGTGTGGGTAGCCGGGTCAATGCCGCCGGTATTGTTGCAAGCACGCTATCGCTCTCCGACGAAGATTTTCAGGCTGGCCGCTACAACTTCAAAAACAATGGCCTCAAGGGCGCGGTCGTCAATCAAGGCGAAATTGTCGTAAACGGCTACGCGGCGTTACTCGCCACGACGGTTCGCAACGAGGGCATCATTTTCTCCCAGATGGGCTCCGTCGCCTTGGCTGGCGGGCAACAAATCACGCTCGACGTTACGGGCAACAACCTTGTCTCCGTGCAGGTAAATCCGGCACTGGTTGACCAGTTGATCGAAAACCACGGCCTAATCGCGGCTCGGGACGGTCGCGTGATCATGACCCTGTCGTCAGAGCGGCGGCTGATGGATGGCGCCGTTGCCTCCAACGTGCAGCAGGCGCAGGCCATTGTTGACGCCGGTGACGGCGTAACGAGCCGGATTGTTGTCGGAGAGCGGCGGCTGACGGATGGCGCCGTTGCCTCCAACGTGCAGCAGGCGCAGGCTATCTTTGACGGCGGTGACGGCGTAACGAGCCGGATTGTTGCCGGCGGAAAGATCGAGGGCGGCTCGATTGCGATTGAGGGCGGCGTGACCGGCCGCGTCGAGGCGACGGGCACGATTTCTTCGCAAAATCTCTCAGGCATTGGCGGAAAGATCGCGATAACCGGCGGCGATGTGTTCGTGGGCGGCGGCGCGTCGGTTGACGCATCGGGCAGCGCGGGCGGCGGTGCGGTGGACATCGGCGGCGGCTTCCAGGGGGCGTCGCCAGACCTCCTGAATGCCCGCACCACCACAATTGAGGCGGGCGCCTCGATTAAGGCTGACGCCCTGACCGCCGGAGACGGCGGCAATGTCGTTATATGGTCGGACGAGACAACCCAGTTTGCGGGCGGTATTTCTGCACGTGGCGGCGCAGGTGCCGGTGACGGTGGCTTTGTCGAAGTGTCGGGCAAGCAGTTGCTCGACTTCACTGGGTCTGTTGACCTGCGTGCGGCTGCTGGCAAGACGGGCACGCTGCTGCTCGATCCCTACAATCTAACCATTCAGGCGTCTGGTTCGGACACGGGCGTAACGGGAACAAATGCGTCTGCCACTGGATCTATCCTCACTGTTTCGACGATCAGTAACCTGCTTGGAACCAGCAATGTCGTGGTGACTACGGGCTCAACCGGCGGAGAAGACGGCAACATCACGGTAGCGAGCGATATTAGCTGGGTCAGCTCGAACGACCTGACGCTCCGCGCCGCAAATAATGTTACCATAAATGCCAATATTTTGGCCCTATCTGGCGGCCTCACACTGGAAGCTGGCCGAACGGCGGACGGCGCAAGCGCAACGTCTTCGGGCACGGTGTCGCTCAACGCGGCCAATAATATTCGGCTGCTTTCCAAGGGGCTTACCGTCAGCGCGGTCAGTGGCATTGCCCTGAGCGGCTATGTGGAATCCAAGACGCTTGCCACCCTGACGACATCCGCCGCGGCCAGCAACGTGGACGCCTCAAATGCGTCCAATATCTTCTCTGCAGGGGTCACCGCGACTTCTGGGGGCACCGGATCGATAAACCTAAAGGGCACTGGCAATACCGAGTTAAAGGCGATCAGTGCCGGAACGGGTGGCGCCACTATCGAAGTGGCGGGCAGCGTAACCAGCAGTTCGACATTTACTTCGCTAGGCGCGGCGTCGATTGCCAGCTCTACTGGCTCGGACGGCAACATTGACTTGACGGGCGCCTTCTCGGTCGCCGGCAACGTGACGCTCTCAGCTGACAAGCCCGGCTCCATCCGGATCAACAACATCACCCGCGACACGGTATTCAATACGGTCACGGGCGGCGGCGCCATCACGCTGACCAGCGCGGCGAACGCCATCACGCTCGGCGTGAGCGCGCAAGCAATCACTGGGCAGGGCGGCGACGCCGGCCAGGCCAGCGGCCTGGTAACGATTTCGGCCACTGCCGTGACTATTGCGACGTCGATCGTCACGCAGGGCGGAAATGTAAGCATTACGTCAACCAGCGGAGCCGTCACTGCGTCCACTGGCGCGAATATCACCACTACGGCGATTGTGAACACGGGCACGACTTCGGGGTCGGTCACTGTCGCCGGTGCGGGCGGGGTTACGCTGAACAACGTCACGACGACCGGCGCGGCGAACGACGTGGCCGATGGCAGTAACGCGGCGACAGTGAACATCAGCTCCACGGGTGGCAACGTCTCGGTCGGCGCCATTACGACATCGGGCGGCCAGCCGCAGCGCGACGACACGCCTGGCGCCGGTGGCACTGGGCTCGACAACGGCGGTAACTCTGCCTCGATTACGTTGACCACGACTGGGACTAACCGGACCATCCTGCGCGGCAACCTGACCGCCATCGGCGGCGAATTTAGTGGCACCAGCGTCGCGGCGCAGGGCCTCGGCGGCAACATCACGGCGAATGGCAAGGTCACGCTGAGCGACCACATCACGATCGATACGGGCGCCACCACGGGGTATATTTTCCTGCTCGGGACAGTGGACTCAGAAACCAGTTCGGCGCTGAAGGCCCTGACCCTTCGGGCGGGTGCGGGTAGCGTGCGCCTCGGCGGCACTGTTGGCCAGACTGCGGCGCTCTACTCGCTGGATGTGACTTCTGCGTTTACCACTGACATTTTTGCCAGCCTCAAGACAGATGGCAGCACCAATATCAGCGGCAAGACAACCGGCGTACGCATCGCCACGTCGTCCAAGCTGAACATTGGTAATGCAACGACGCAGGCGGACAATACCGCTGTCGTTATCGACACCAGCGGCGGCAACGGCGTGTTCACCCTGAACGACAGCGTCTTCACGACGATTGCCACGGAATTGCGTGCGCCCGTCACGTTCACGCGCGGCACGGGTCAGGTCTACCTGAATTCGACGCTCTTCAGCACGGCGGGCGAATATAACAACCTGACGTTCAACACAGCCAGCGGCTCGGGCGGCGCCGTGACGGTCGTCAGTACAATCGGTGGCGGCACGCTGAGTAATACGACTGCACTTGGCGACATTTCCCTCTCCAGCGTCAGCAACCTGAGTTTCGCCGGCAGCATTTCAGCCAAGAGCCTGGTGTCGCTGGGCGGCACCGGATCAATGACGCTTTCTACAAACAGCGGCGCAGTCCAATTTTACAGCGGCGCAAGCGGCTACCAACTCTCGTCAAGTTCTGGCTCGGCCCTGTCCGTCAACATGAACGTGACGCTCACGGAGAGCGGCGCGCCGGTATCGGTGTCGGCAACGGGCGCCACTACGCAACTGACGATCAGCGGCACAACGACGACCGCCGCCGGCGCTGTGACGATTTCAACCAAGGGCCTGTTGCAGGCCACTCAGAATAACAGCAGCATCCTGACAACCGGCGGCGCCATTACGCTGACTGGCCTGGGCGGCATTGACAATCAGTCCCGTTCGTCGACCAGCGTTTACAATGCCGGGTCAGGTAAGATCCGGATGTTCGGCGGCGGCAATACCATCACGCAATATGCGCTGGTGTCGACGACCAATGCCGATACAAACGGCACGCCCGCCATTCTCATCACCGATGCGAGCGCGGTCAACCTCTCTACGGTTAACATAAACGACGGCACTTTGGGCCTCGGCACCCTTCAGGTCGGCATTGTCGTCTCTGACACTGCCGTCGCCCCCGCGCAAAGCGTTGGCGCCGGCGGGTCTTTAACCTTGCTGCACAGCGGACTGCGCCTGCGCACGGCCCAGGCCCTGAAACTCAAATTCGCAGGTAATGAGACGAGCAATAGCTTTGTCATCACCGGCACCGATGCCAGCGGCAATGTGCAGTCCGAGACAGTCTCCGGTACATCGGCCACCAGCGTCACATCCACCAAGAGCTACAAGACGATCACCAGCGTTGTAGCCACAAACGCGACAGCGGCGAACGTCTCTGTCGGGCTTGCCGCCTCCGACACAATTTCAGGCGGGCTATCCCAGGTCGATGTCTTCGATCAGACAGATAAGATAGACATCGCCAACTTAACCGTGTCCTCGGCGAGTTCTATTTCCATCACCTCGTCGGTCAATAAAATTGACACGCTTGGCAACTTCGATGTGGGCAGCAGCCTGACCGTGAAAGCCGTGGGCCACACGGCGGGTATGGCGCTGACGGGCAATGTGACGGCGACGTCGGTCGATATCGCGACGGGTAATGGCGCCCTCATTTTAGGTAATTTCAATATTACCGCCACCGCGGGCGACGTGACCCTTACTGGCTTAGGCATTACGCAGAGTTCTGCATCGGCCGTTACCGCATCCGACCAGGTCTTTCTTTACGGATATGATTATAACAACGGCTACAACCGCGGTGATATGGATTTAAAGGGTAACATAGTTGCGGGCAACACATCCACCAACTCGGTAATGGTACACGGCTTTAAGAATGCCATCCTTGGGAACATTACCGCTGGCACACTTGCGTCACGTGGCGGCCTAGTCATTGGAGACGATAACTATTATTGTGTGTCCAACAGCTGCGATTATTTTACCTGGTTCACAGGCGCTATTTCGCAAAATGTCGGGACGACAATCAAGGCCGGCCAACTCTATACCAGAGCACGCGATGCATCTGCCGGCTCCGGCACGATTAACCTGACCAATGCGACTAATGAGTTTAAGGTTATAAATCGCATCCTGCATTACGGTCCGGTCTCAATCTTTGATGCCGATACTGAAGGCAATGCCCTGCAGATCAATAGTCATATTTCTGAAGGCAGTAATCAGCATGCTATTAAGGTTGAAACCCTTGGAAACCTGACAGTTGATGGTATTCAAATTCATGGTTACGGCGTTGTACTTGCTGGCAAATCAATTACAAGCAGCGCGGATATCTGGTCGGGGGTTGGCGACTTAATACTGCGTCCAAACGGCGGGAGCGTGACGCTGTCAGGGACACAGCGGTCCAACTCATCGGCACAGAGCTTTTACATTCAGAACGCTAGTGATGTTCAGCTCGGTTACATAGAGAACAATTTTGCCAAACTTCAGTTCGGTGAGGATGCGGTTACGGCATCGGTATCTGCAAGTCAGTCCGTCACGGCTCAAGGTGGTGCGGTCACCATCAATGGCAGCGCGGCCGCAAGCAGCGTAGCGACATCATCCAGAGGCCGCCGCATTGTGATCACGAGCGCCGCGGATGACAGCGCGCGTACCTTTACCGTGACCGGCACCGACATGTTTGGCCGCGCCTTGACCGAAACGATCACGGGCGCGAATGCGGCTGCGGCATCGGGCAGCAAATATTTTGCGACTGTGACCGCAGTTTCCGCCGGCGCTGGGGGTAGCTCTTCCGTGGCCGTAGGCTGGGCGACAGAAAGTGTTACCGGTAACGTCACGCAGCAGAATGATATCGATTTGACGGCGCTTACTGGTAAGGTTGGCGGGTCGATTACGCTGACCCGCACGAATAACAGTTTCAGCAGCGTTACAGGTCTGACCGCGGGCGGCGCGATCTCCCTTCAGACGGACAATAACTTGACCATTTCCGGGGCCATAGCCTCGACCACTGGCGCCGTGACCATTACAAATTATCATACTCAGACGGTCGCTTCTACAGGGTCGGTGACCGCGGCGGGCAACGTCTCGATGACGTCGTCGTTCGGCAGCATGTCGATTGCCGGTGCGGTTACGTCGACAACCGGTACGGTCTTCACAAAGGCTAGCTCTAGCCTCACTGTCGCCAGCACCGGCACGGTAACGACCTCTGCCGCCTCCCGCGACGTAACTTTACAGGCGGCGGAGGGGGATATCAACCAGACGCTGAGTGTTCAGGGATCAATTTCCGCTGGAGGGAATGCCTTTGTTCAGAGTTGGGGCTACCTTGATAACTCAGGCCTCGGGACGGTCACCGCAACCGGGGCCGTGACGCTGGAAAGTGGAAAGAACCAGTCGACGTCGACATCGACCAACTATCGCACCATGAACCTGGGTGCAGCCATCACCGCGGGCGGCGCCATTACTGGCACCGCATATGGCGCGCTTACGCTGACGGGCGCAATGACCTCGGGCGGCAACATCTCGCTGACCAGCGGCCTGTATTATTCCTCTTCGACAGCGTTCGGCGGCCAGGCGATGAACGTCAATGGGGCGGTCACGTCGACCGCGACCGCTGGAACGATCACGTTGAATGCGGGGGGCGCCTTCTCCAATAACGCTGCCGGTGTTATTAATGCTTCCGGCGCGCAAGGCGGCGTTGTGATCACCGCTGGCAAGGGCGTTAGCCTTGCCGCCGCGAGCACTACGTATGACGTTACGCTGAGTGGCAATGTCACGTCGGGTACGGGCGGCATCCAGTTCCATGCAAGCAAGGCCATAACGCAATCGGGCACGTCGGTGCTGACGTCAACGGGCGCCGTTTCCGGCCAAAGCGCCGCCGGCTCGGCGGGCGGCTCCGCCACAGCTCCTGCCGCGCGCGCGTCGGTTACTTTCAATAACAACAACAACGTCGCCTCGGTTGGCCCCTTCTATGTCGCGACCGGCATCGCAGCCACGCCTGCAACCTTCACCTTCCGCAATGTGGCTGGCCTTCTGCTGTCGGGTGACATCAAGACGTCTGACGGCGCCATCACGCTGACGGCTGTCAACGGCGCACTTAACCTCGCCGGCTTCGGGGTTTCGGCGGGTGAACTTGCGACGGCGGGCAGCAACATTGTCCTGTCCGGCCGTGGCATCACGCAGAGCGGCGGCACCATCAGTGCAACCGGCTCCCTCAACGGGACGACGCCGAGCAATGGCACCAACGGTGGCACCATCCTGCTGACGGGTAATGACGGCTCTGCGGCTAGCGCAATCACGCTGTCTGGTGCGTTGGCAACGGCCAACACAACATCGGCCGCGATCACAATACGCGGGACGACCGCGCTTACGTTGCCTAATGTAACCACTGCGGGCGGCTTTATCCTCGGCGATAACAGCTTTGCGATCACCGGCAATATCACTCAGGCCCAGAATTCGGTCATTCAAGCCGGATCGCTCAACATCGGGACGGCGACCACTGCCGTCGGCGGGTCGGTCGTGCTGGCGAACCTGAACAAGATCGACACCCTGAACCTATCAAACGTCACCAATGTCGACGGCACGCAATATGACCTCGACATCAATGACACGACGGGCGGCCTCACCATTGCAGGTGCACAGACGAGCACGGGCGGCATTCGCATCGCAACCGCGAAGAGCACCGGCGCTGTGGGCACCCTTGTCATCGGCGCGAACAACATAACGGCAAGCGGCGACATCTCTCTCGGGGGGGAAACGATTAGCCAATCCTCCGGATCAAGCATCAATGCCGATGGCAGCGGCGCCTCTTCCATGGGCGGCACGATCACAGTCAGCGGCGGCGACGGAACCAATTCCATTACGCTTGGCGGCACGATCACGACGGACAGCAATTCAGAGACTGCAATCGTCTTGCGTAGCGCGGCCAACGCGACGCTCAACATAGTCAGCGCCGTGGCTGGCGGCGTGTCGTTGGGCGTAAGCGGAGGAGCGCTTTCTGGCGCGGTGACGCAGAGTGCGTCCACGGGCATAATCTCCGCGGCCACGATTTACGGCAATGCGGGCAGTGTCACTGCCACCAACACCCGTATCGACAATCTGGGCGCCTTCACCACGACAGGCGCGCTGACCATTACGGACAGCGGCGGCGCGGGCGGCGCGGCGGCCGGCCTTACCTTTACAGGTAACGTGACGGCCGGTGCCGGCTCGCAGATCGAAACGACCGATGGCGAACTGCGTCTGGTCGGAACCACGGTGAATGCCGCGGGGGTTGACCTGGTCCTGAAGGGCATTGGCGTAAGCCAGACCTCGGCATCCAAAGTCTTTGCCACGACTGCGCAAATTACGGCCGGAGCGGGCAGCATCGACCTGTCAAGCACGCTCAACGATTTCACGGGCCAGGTGACGCTCACGGCGTCGGGCGCAGCCGCATCGATCGGTGACATTAACGGCCTGAGCCTGAACTCTTTGACCGGAAAGCTCGCTGTCACCACGTCTATAACCGCGATTGCGGGGACGCAACTCGTGCTGACGCCGGAAAACCTGACAACGACCTCCGGTAATATTTACTTCCAGTCCAAGGACGGCAACCTGACGACGCCGGGGACGCTGACCACAACAACGGGCAACGTCACGCTTATAGGCAATTTCGTCACCGGCTCCAACGGGACGGTTCAGGTCAACCAGACCATCACCACCGGCTCGGGCGCGGTTACAGTTTCTGCCGACAAGGAAGTAATCCTGTCGAAGAGCGTGCTTTCCACAAGCGGCAACATGACTATTTCCGGCGCGACGGTCACGCACTCCACGGGCTCACTCAATGACATCCTCTACCTGCGGACTGGCTCTGCGGGCAGCATCAATGTCACAGCCAGTGGGACCGGCGGTCTCGTGATGGGTCAGTACTTCTATTATGAGGCCGGCACGGGTGCGATAAACGTCACATCGGGCGGCACGGTTGACCTCTCCAACATGACCAGCTCCGGCGTTTTGACCGTCAGCGCGGTTGGCCAGGTCCAACAGGTTGGCCTCGGATCCTCCATCTCCGTCAACGCCCTCAGCGTTACTACGCGCAACAACGGCTCCATTTCGCTCGCGAACGTGTCGAATAACGCGGCGTATGTTAAGCTCTTGTCGCGTAATGCGGCCGACACAGCGGCCGGCAGCGGCGCAATCAGCTATTATGACACCAACGGGATGTCTGTCAGCCAGATCCAGTCGGTGGGCACTGTGACGCTCACGTCGGGTGGCGTGATTGATACTGACGCCGCAAATGTACTCGGCAGCGGTTTGGTCCAAGCAACCAATCTGACGGTCAAGACGCTCTCCAATACTGGTGCGGGCGTTATCCTAACGAATGCTAGCAATGATATAGGCACGCTCAATGTGTCGGTACGCAACGCAGCCGATACCGCCGCCGCAGGCAGCACAGCCACTGAAAACACGACGACAGGTGCTGGCGGGGCTGTTCGGGTTAGCGACGTAAACGGCTTTGTTGTTGGCTCATTACAGACGGACGCGTCCGCGATCCTGTCGGCTGGCGATGCCGTCACGCAGACCGGCGCGATCATTGTTTCAAAGCTTGGCCTATCGGGGGCTGGCAGCTTTACGCTAAACTTGGCCAACGCGCAGAGCGCACCGCTGAACCAGATCTCAACCTTTGCCTCCTCGGCAGCGGGTGCGGTCGTGCTGACGACCAACACTGCCCTTACGATTGGGACGGTAAACCTGACCGGCATCACTACGGGTGGCGCGGCCATTACCATTACCTCGCCAAGCATTGACGCCAGCAGCACTACGATCGACACCCGAAGTGCGTCCAACGTAGTTACATCCGGCGTTGTTACGCTGACCACCACCGGCACCGGAAGCGCGGGCAACCTTGCCGTGGGTAGTATCATTACGACTGGCGCGGCTGCGAGCGGTAACGGGCAGGGCGGCAATGCTGGCAACATTACGCTCACGGCATCCGGAAGCTCCCTGACAGTTTCGGGCGCGATTAGTGCGCGCGCAGGCGCGGCAGCCGGCTCTGGCGCTGCGGGCATTGACGGGACAGTCAAGCTGATCGCCTCGGCTGGCCAGGTGCTCCAAGCCAATGGATCAGGCACCAACGCCATTAATGCTGGCGGTCTTCTGGTCGACGCGGTGCTCGCTGTCACTCTCCTTGATACAGGCAATAACATTAGCCGCCTGTCAGCCCGAGTTTCAGGTACCGGCGAGGAGTTTAAGTTTGCCAGCTCAAACGCGTTCGCCATCAATGGCGGTACGGATGCAAATCTGGGCTGGACCGGCCTCGCGACGAGCGGCGGCAACATTACGATCCTGGCAACCGGAGCCGCGACGGCGCTGGAAAACATAACAACCCGCGGCGGCAGTCTCACTGCGGCCAATCTGGCCAGCTTCGATGCCTCGTCGGCGAATGTTTCAACGGCGGGCGATGTGAACTACGCGGTAGGTGCTTACAGGTCAGGTGGCGCGATTTCGATTACTACAACAGGCGCCCTGACGACGGGCGCCGTCTCTGCAGCCGGAGATGCAGGTTCCACCAGTGCGACAGGCGGCGCCATCTCTCTGGTCGCTGGAGGCACCCTTACTTCGGGCGCGCTGACCAGTCAGGGGTCAGGCGCTGCAGCGGGCAATATATCGCTGCAAGGCGCGCTCATCCGCATGGCTGGCGACATTAACGCAGGCCTCGCCGTAGACAATGTTGCGATTTCGGGCGGTACTGTAAGCCTTACTGGACCTGTCGTTCTGACCAATGACCGTGCCATAACCACTGGCATAGGCGCAGGCTCGATCTCGTTTAGCAACACCGTGAACAGTGAAGGCGCGGCGCGCGCCCTCTCCCTAACGGCGGGCACGGGCAGCGTCACCTTCACCAGCAATGTCGGGGCGTCGGTGGCACTCGGCTCCGTAACCATAGTTTCCGCTCAGGATGTGACGGTAACTGGCAATCTGAGGGCGGCAAGCCTGACGCAGCAGGCCGGCTCGGGTACAACCACAATTGGTGGCGCCACAACGCTGACAGGCGCGCTTTCCTTTACTGGTAGCGCACTAACCGTAAACGGTGCGATTAACGCCGGCGGCGTCATGACAGTCGGCAATACCGGTCAATTCACGACGGCCGCTGCTGGTGATATCACCGCCAATGGTGGCTTTGCCCAGACGGGCGCAGGTGCGAACCTGCTGTCGGGGGATATCTCGACGACCGCTGCGAACATCAGCTTTGCTAAGGCCGTGGTCGTGGCTGGTAACCTCAGCATGTCTTCGGCCAACGGCAACATCAATTTTGCCGAACTCGTCGACGGTGACGGATCGGCTGCAAGCCTCTCGCTGAATTCGGGTTCGGGTAACGTCTCCTTTGCGAAGAAGGTTGGCTCCGTGGCACCGCTTGGCGCCCTTTCGCTGACGAGCAGCGGCCTTGTGACGGCAAGCAATACTATTGATGCGGGCAGTGTGGTTATGAACGCGGGCCTTTTGGCCCCGTCTGGTTCACTTTCCTTGTCAGGCAATGTGACGACCGCAACGGGTACACAGGAATATAACGCCGCCCTCAATTTGGCCGCTGATATCACGCTTGCGGGCACCGCGGTGACAACTGGCGGTGCGGTGAACGGGGCAGGCCAGTTCGCGCTTACGGTTAGCGGCAACGCGGTTTTGGGTAATGCGGCGGATGCTAGTGACAAGATCACCGGCCTGAAGACGTTGTCCGTTTCCGGAACTACACGCATCAACACAAGTATCGTCGAGTCAAGCGGCAACCAGACCTATACCGGCGCCGCCACGCTGGGGAACGCGACGACATTGTCGACGACAAACAATGGAACGATTTCCTTCGGAAGCACGATCGACGGTACCAAGAACCTCAAGATTTCGACGGGATCGGGCAATATTTCGGTCGCTGGAGCCGTTGGCGAAACCCCCCGCCTTGGGGACATCGAACTCCTAAGCACCGGCACGATAACCCTGGGATCGACGGTGAAGGCCGCATCACTGCTGACCAACTCCAACACCGTCGTGCGACTGCAGAGCCTTGTGCGTCTCGGTGGCAACGTCGATACGACTACGACGCAGGTATTCAACGACGCCGTTGTTCTGACCGCAGACAACATCCTTCTCACCGGCACGGACATTACGCTTGCCAACGCTGTTAACAGCGATGCGACGGCGACGAAGCGTGCCCTGACGGTAACTGGCAGCGGCGTGACGACCTTTGGCGGCGCTGTTGGCGGTACAACGGCGCTTGCTTCGCTGACGGTCAATGGCGGCGGTACAACGCTTCTGAACGCCGGCGCTGTGACGACGAGTGGGGCGCAGAGCTATGCCGATGTCGTAACCGTGGGTGCCTCCACAATACTGACCGGCACGGATATTTCCTTCGACCAGACAATCGATGGCGGCGTTACGGCTGGCGGCCTGACGGTGACCGGCAGTGGCGCGACGAGGTTTACCGGCGCGATCGGCAGCACAAAGGCGCTTGCTTCGCTGACGGTTGATGGCGGCGGAACGGCGCTGTTTAACGGCGGCGCTGTAAGGACCAGTGGCGCGCAGACTTATGCCGATGCGGTGACACTTGGCGTAAGTACAACGTTGGTCACGATCGATTCGAATGTTGGCTTCACCAGCACCAGTACGTTGAACTCGGCTGTAGGTCTTGTGGCGACCCCTGCGACCTTGACGATTACGGCGGGTACGGGCGATGTGAGCTTTGCTGGCATTGTGGGTGGCGCAGCTTATACCGGTTCTAACACGGGCGCGCTTGGCGCTGTGACGCTGGTTTCGGCGACGAATGTTGACATCAACGCGGCATTTACGGCAGCCAGCCTGACGCAACAGGCAGGCTCGGGTACA
>JBBAOE010000041.1:0-15814 GCA_040401595.1 Burkholderiaceae bacterium | reverse complement strand
CGGTGTGAAGCAGCGAGTCGAAAACTATATCCCACTTCCTAAGACAACGCAAGCGCGGTGTTGAAACATTTTTATCAATCCATCCTATTCGTTGGAAAAATGAGCGGCGCGCTTCTCCAGGAACGCAGTCATCCCTTCCTTTTGGTCCGCCGTTGCGAACAAAGCGTGGAATAACCGACGCTCGAAACGCACTCCTTCAGAGAGCGGTACCTCGAAGGCCTGATTGACCGCCTCCTTGATGGCCATCACCGCCAGCAATGGGTATCCGGCAATGATATTGGCGGCGGCAATGGCCTCTTCCATCAGGCGTTCCGGCGCAACGACCCGGGAAACGAGACCGGCTCGCTCGGCCTCGGCAGCGTCCATCATCCGCGCTGTCAGACAGAGGTCCATCGCCTTGGCTTTGGACACCGCCAGCGAGAGGCGCTGGGTACCACCTGCCCCCGGCATCACGCCCAGCTTGATTTCGGGCTGGCCGAACCTGGCCGTATCGGCGGCAATGACGATGTCACACATCATGGCGAGTTCACAGCCCCCGCCCAGTGCGTATCCCGCCACGGCAGCGATCACGGGCTTGCGGATCTGGCGAATCGTTTCCCAGTTGCGGGTCACGAAGTTCGACTGGAAAGCGGATGCGAAGGTCAGATCCCGCATCCGGCT
This sequence comes from Burkholderiaceae bacterium, assembly GCA_040401595.1. Lineage (GTDB taxonomy): Bacteria > Pseudomonadota > Gammaproteobacteria > Burkholderiales > Burkholderiaceae_E > RFPW01. The sequence goes on along the minus strand of JBBAOE010000041.1, from coordinate 15,154 downwards.
AATGTCGGCACCTGCAGCGAAGGCTTTTGAATTCCCGGTCAGAACGATGGCGCCAATCGTCGTGTCGGCATCGAAAGCCAGCAAGGCGTGGCCCAATTCATCCATCAGGTCATCATTGAGCGCATTGAGCGCCTGCGGTCGATTCAAGGTGATGAGACCGACGCGGTCACGGTGTTCGATCAGGATGTTCTGGTACTGCATGGCGTGTATTACCTGGGTAGGTCTGAGGGGTTGATGTGGGTTTTCGGGTAACTCTGAGGTTCTAGGATATTTAGAGGTTCTAGGATATCGCTGGGCGCAAGCTCTGGTGTTTTCAGGTCACGCATCGGAACCCCTCAGGGCCAGAAGAACCCGGAGGACAGTTTGCTAGGGGCATGACAGCGCCATAAGATGAGTCGTTGATCGCCAATCGAGCCCCCAAACCACAATGTCTGACGCAGCGAACGTTCCAGCCGTGGCCCACCCAGCCACCAACCCGCACACCAACCCAGCCACGATCGCGCCTGCGGCGCCACCAACCACCGTGCCGGTTCAGTACGAAGTGCGTCTTGCGGATGTCGATGCCCACCTGTTTGAAGTCACGCTGATAGTCACTTCTCCGGATCCATTAGGGCAGCGGTTTGCACTGCCGGCCTGGACCCCGGGCAGCTACATGATCCGCGAATTTGCTCGGCATGTTGTGGCCATATCGGCCCGCGACCCGCTTGGGGCCATCACACTGGCGAAAACCGACAAGCACACCTGGCAAACCGCGCCCTGTTCGGGGCCGCTGGTTCTGACTTATCGGGTCTACGCCTACGACACGTCGGTACGAGCCGCCTATCTCGATTCGAGACGTGGCTTTCTCACTGGCTCGGCTGTCCTCATGCAGGCACTCGGACAGCCCGATGGGCCATTAGCCCTGCGCCTCATCACGCCAGTCGATCCACGTCTGGTGGATTGGCAGGTGGCAACATGCATGCAACGCGTCGCAGCAGCAGGCGCGCAAGAGCCAGATCCTGTCGGGGGGTTTGGGGACTTTTTTGCCCAGGACTATGAAACTCTGGCTGACCATCCGATTGAGTTCGGTCGCTTCGATGTGGTCCGGTTCCAGGCAGCAGGTCGGCTTCACGTCGCGGTCATTGCAGGACAGCACGACACCGATCTCGACCGCCTCTCACACGACCTGACACAGATCTGCTCAACCCAGGCGAGACTCTTCGAACCCGATTCTGGCGCTGCACCGTTCGAGCACTATCTCTTTCTGATCCATGCAACCGGGGATGGCTACGGCGGTCTGGAGCACCGCGCTTCGACAGCACTTCTTTGCTCGCGCGACGCTCTGCCCTACGCCGGAATGATCGGACTTCCCAAGCCCTATAGGCAGTTTTTGGGCCTGGCGAGCCATGAGTACTTTCATTCATGGCACGTCAAACGGATCCGACCACAGGCGCTGGTCAATGCCAATCCTAGCGCCGAGGCCTACACACGACTGCTCTGGATTTTTGAAGGATTCACATCTTATTACGATGACCTGACCCTCGTCAGGGCCGGATTGATTGCGCATGAACCGTATCTGAGCATCCTTGGGGAAACCTGTTCCGCGGTCCTGAAAGCGCCAGGGCGCCTGCGCCAGAGTGTGGCCGAATCCAGCTTTGATGCGTGGATCAAGTATTACCGTCAGGATGAGAACTCGCCCAATGCAATCGTTAGCTACTACACGAAAGGGTCGCTGGTCGCGCTCGCAATCGATCTGACGCTGCGTCTGCGTACCGGCGGTGAGCGCTCGCTCGATGATGTCATGCGTCTGCTGTGGAACCGGTTCGGAAAATCAGAGCAATCCTTGGGGCTCGGCGAAGAGGGATTCGCACAAGTAATTGAAGACGCGACCGGTCTGGATTTACGTCCAGAACTTTCGCTTTGGGTCAACGGTACTGCAGACCTGCCGCTGACGGACCTTCTGACGCCCTTCGGAATTCGACTGCACCAGGAAGCCGCCAAGGATGAACCGCCATCGCTGGGACTGTGGACCGTGATGCGCGGCAACGATCTGGTCGCCAGGACGGTCCTCGACGGCGGTCCTGCGATGCGCGCCGGACTCTCGGCGGGCGATGTACTCTTGGCACTCGACGGCCTACGTGTCAGCGAGTCGTCATGGAAGAGTCGGCTATCCCGCCGAAGCCCGGGCGATCAGGTAACCGTCCATGCATTTCGCCGAGACGAACTGCTGACGTTCGACATCGAGCTTGAATCGCCACGCCAGGAGGTCTTCAAGCTGGAGGTTCTAAGATCAGGAACCACAGCCCAGGGGAGCGAGGCGGATGGCCTGGTTCGGCGAATGGCCTGGCTCGGCAACATGACGACCGAGGCAAGCTGAATTCGAAGTGCGGCGCTGACTTCGAGAACAAACCCAGGCTCCGCCAACCGCGCACACCAGACGGCTCGACGGAGAAGGTTCAGTCAGCGAAGAGCGCTTGGAGTGCTCTTCCCGGGTCTGGCGCGCGCATGAAGGCCTCGCCCACCAGATAGCCATAGACGCCGTGCCCCCGCATGCGCTCGACGTCTTCCCGAGCCAGAATTCCGCTCTCGGTAATCAGGGCTCGATCGGGGGGTATCTCCCGTAGCAAACCGATTGACACATCCAGCGAAACCTCAAACGTGCGCAGGTTACGGTTGTTGATACCGATCAGTGGCGTTTGCAGTCGCAGCGCCCGTTCGAGTTCGTGACCATCGTGCACTTCCACTAACACGTCCAACCCAAGCTCAAGCGCTGCCGCTTCGAGTTCGTTCAATTGCGCGTTACCGAGGGCAGCGACGATGAGCAGGATCGCATCTGCCCCCATCGCGCCAGATTGCGCGACTTGCCAGGGATCGATCACGAAGTCTTTGCGGATGACAGGCAGTGCGCAAGCTGCGCGCGCGGCGATGAGATCCTCGGTTCTGCCCTGGAAGAACTGCTGATCGGTCAGCACCGAGAGACAAGCAGCCCCCCCCTGTTCATAAGAAGCGGCAATCACGGCGGGCTCAAAAGGATCGCGCAACAACCCCTTGGAAGGGCTTGCCCGCTTGCACTCCGCGATCACCGCAGTCCGGGCATTCTTGACTCGCGAAAGAATGGCCTGGGCAAAACCACGACGCTCGGTGCGCTGGTCCTGGGCCTCGCGCAACAGACTGGCTAGGCTGCGCAGCGCCCGGCCCGAGGCAATTTCTTCGCGTTTGACCGAAAGAATTTTCTGCAGGATGTCACTCACCGGCGCGCCCCTCTTGCGCCAGGCTGCGGGTGGTCTCGACAAACAGATCGAGCCGGCGACGCGCCTCACCGGACGCAATAGCGGCCCGCGCGCGATCGATACCATCCCCGATGGACGCTGCGATCCCGGTGACGTAGAGCGCAGCACCCGCGTTGAGTGCGACGATCTCGCGCGCGGTTCCGGGAATATCGTCGAGGGCCTCGAGCAGCAAGCCCTTGGACTCCTCGGCGTTGGCAACCCGCATCGAACGGTTCGATGCCATTGCCATCCCAAAGTCTTCCGGGTGAATCACGTATTCACGAATCACACCATCACGCAGTTCCCCCACCAGGGTGGCCGCTCCCAAGGAAATTTCATCCATACCGTCCTGGCCGTGCACGACGAGAACGCGCTGGGCGCCAAGGCGTTCCATCACCCGGACCTGAATGCCGACCAGATCGGGATGGAACACGCCCATCAATGTGTTTGGTGCAGAAGCCGGGTTCGTGAGGGGTCCGAGAATATTGAAGATCGTACGAACACCCATCTCGCGACGTACTGGGGCAACGTTCTTCATCGCAGGATGATGATTGGGTGCAAACATGAAGCCAATGCCGGTTTGTGCGAGGCATTGAGCGACCTGCGCGGCATCTAGCGTAATGGTAGCGCCCAGAGACTCCAGAACGTCGGCCGCCCCAGATTTGGACGAGACGCTCCGATTGCCATGCTTGGCGACACGTGCACCGGCGGCAGCCGCTACAAACATGGCTGCGGTGGAGATGTTGAAGGTATGGGCACCATCCCCCCCGGTACCAACGATATCCACAAAGGGGGCGCCGGGAGCGACAGCGACCGGGATGGCGAATTCGCGCATCACCATCGCCGCCGCGGCGATTTCGCCGACGGTTTCTTTTTTGACACGCAGTCCGGTCAGTATGGCTGCGGTCATGACGGGTGATATCTCGCCCAGCATGATCTGCCGCATGAGGTGCAGCATCTCGTCCTGAAAAATCTCACGATGGTCGATCGTACGGGCAAGCGCTTCTTGAGGGGTAATCGAAGTCATTTTGTCGAGGAGGTGAACTTGAGAAAGTTACGCAACATGGCATGACCATGTTCGGACGCCAGCGATTCGGGATGGAACTGCACACCCTCGATTGGGAACTCGCGATGACGGACCCCCATGATCTCACCGTCATCGGTCCAGGCACTGATTTCGAGACATTCGGGCAAGGTTGCGCGCTCAATCGCGAGCGAGTGGTAACGCATGACCTGGAACTGGGCCGGAAGCCCCTGGAACACACCACGCTGATCGTGATGAATGATCGAAGTTTTTCCGTGCATGACGGTCTGCGCCCGGAGGACGCGACCACCAAAGGCACGTCCGATGGCTTGATGGCCAAGACAGACCCCAAGTATCGGAATCTGACCTGCCATCGTTCGGATACTTTCGACGGAAATCCCTGCCTCGTCCGGAGTGCGAGGCCCCGGTGATACCACCAGACGCGTTGCTCGAAGCTCGATGAGCTGGGCCACGCTCAACGTGTCATTGCGAACGGTATGGACCTGTTCGCCAAGCTCACCCAGGTACTGAACCAGATTCCAGGTAAACGAGTCATAGTTATCGATCATCAGCAGCATGAGTGCACTATCTCGGTGTTTTTGATGGCTAAACGCGACGGGCGATCCTTGAAGACCCCAAGGACCAGAAACACCGCTCAAACCAATTGCATGATCCCATCCGCGCTTCGAACCATGGTCTCAAACTTTGAGCAACACGATCCGCTGCGTGACGATGCCAAGCCAGCAGAGTACGGCAATCACCAGACCAAACCGATGCAGCCAACGCGCGGATATCTCGCCGACCTGCCGGGTCCAGGCGATAGCGATCCAGGCACCCACCCATCCCAACGCGGCTCCCATGGCGACATCGAGCGGCCAATGCGCACCGACAACGGATCTTGAACAGGCGATCAGAGTTGCCGCAACCAGGGCAAGTGCCGAGCTCGCGACCGAGGCCCCAGCGAAGGTCACCAGAGCTGCACCAGCAAAAGCGGTGGCCGCATGGCCCGAGGGGAAGGACTGGGTCGTCAAGGCCGGCCCAAGGACGATCACGAGGTCGCTCCCAAGGACGGCCAGGGGGCGCGGCGCACTGATGAGTGGTTTCGGAATATGAACGAACAAAGCGACCACCAGCAGGGTCGCGGGCACTGCGCTGACCGCCAGCGGACGCCGCCAATGCAGGGCCGTCAACAGGGCCAACACGACCGAAGTGTCTCCGGCCAAGGTGGCAAAAAGCCATAACGGAGCTGAGGGGCCGCGAGCCAAACTGTTGAGGCTGCCAAACAGCCATCGATTGGTCTCCGGACTCAGCCAGAGTGCCAGTGCAAGTGCCAGTGCAATGGCGGCGGGAAGGGCTAGCCAGGGGTTTCGAAGGCGTGCCGTCGCAACCGTGAGAGCTCCATCACTCGGCACCTTCACTCGGTGGCCTTCCCCAATTTCAGCAGCGACACATCCGCGCGTTCGTAGATCACCTCATCGACGGGGGCGATCTTGGCCAAATCCGCGCGACGCCTGGTTTTAGTCAACACGATTTCGCCCGGGCGGGGATCTCGCCGCTCGACCCGGGTCGCCGCGAGGACGGCGAAACTGGGGATGTCGATACCCCACATCACCACGTCGAGCCGACGGGTCGCAGCGCGCTCCGCGGCCTCGACAACGGGGCGTTGGATCGCTTGAACGGTGCCACCGACCAGACCTGGACCAATAACGACCATGCATGCGATGGATGCCACAGCCCAGGCGAACTCGCCGTTGGCGATGGGACGCCGGCGGCTGGCTGCGACCCATCCAATGAGCGCAAGTGCGAGGGCCCCGAGGGCACAGCTCAGCACCCAGACATCATCGAAGCGGCTGATCGCCTCTGGGATCGCCGCCGCGTAGAACGGATCATTTACGCGCGGGGCAAGCATGGCCAGCACCGTGGGCCACAGGGCTGCCAGGACAAGAATCGCTACCGGGAACGCAAACGCCAGACGCGGGATTCGCTCGGGTCGCCCAATTGCCATCGCGATCACAAGGCCTGTCAGGCCATAGAAGCCGTAGTGCGGCAACTTGGTCGCAGAAGCGGTAAAAAACAGAATCACAAATGCGAACCAGGCCAGACCGAAGCTGAATGCGGCTGGCCGAGGGCCACGGATGAGTTGATGAAGCATCGGGCCCAGAAGCCAGACTGAGGGCAGCAGCGCGATCAGCGTCCAGGCCGGGTAGTAAAGCGGGCCGGCAGAAAACCCATGCATGGTTTGCGTGAAGCGACCCACATTGTGCTTCAGAATAAAACCATCGATGAACGCCTGACCATGCTGCACGAGCTGCCAGCCGTACCATGGGGCGGCGATCCCAATGAGAATCGCCCAGGCCACGGGGTCAGCCAGCATCGCCTTCAGGGCCAGCCAGCGACGCTGCAACCCAACATGCAGCAATACTGCAGCACCCGGGATCAAGAGCGCGATCGGTCCTTTCGCCAAAAGGCCGAGACCCACACAGGCCGCTGCAATCCGCAAGGCGCGCCGATCGCGATCCTCTACGAAGAGGTAGGCATGCAAGGTGGCACCGGCCAGCAAGGCATTGAGCAACGCATCGGCCGTCGAAACCCGACTGATCACATGCGGACCCAGAGCACACGCGAGCGTCAAAACGGCCAAGGCGCCGCGACGTTGGTCCGAGACCCGGGCAACGAATGCCCCCACCAACCAGGCCCAGACAATGCCGGCCAACGCCGAGGGCAGGCGAAAGGCAAATGGCGTCGCTCCAAACGCTTGCACCGACAAGGCCTGGAGCCAGTAAATCAGAATAGGTTTGTCCCAGCGAGGCTGGCCCAGCAGCGTAGTTGACAGCCAGTCATCCGAGGCGATCAGTTCACGAGTGGCTTGAGCAAAAGCGCCTTCATCGACGTCGGTCAGCGGCGAATCTCCGAGGCCGATCAGAAAACTGGCCAGTGGCGATAGCCAAGCCAGGGTAAGAGCGAGGCGTGAATAATTCAAGTCAGACCCTGCTCAACAAGCTCGGCCGCACGAATCAATGCGCGCGCCTTGGTCTCCGTCTCCTGCCACTCGGATTCTGGAATCGAATCGAAGACAACGCCTGCGCCCGCCTGAGCATGCAGAACACCATCCCTGAGAATGCCAGTTCGGATCGCAATCGCCAGATCCATTTCACCGCTGTAACTCATATAGCCGCAGGCGCCGCCGTAAACGCCACGGCCAACGGGTTCAAGCTCATCGATGAGCTCCATTGCCCTGACCTTGGGCGCACCGCTGAGCGTCCCCGCCGGGAACGCAGCCCGCAACACATCGATATTGTCCAACTCTTCGCGCAGAACACCTTCGACGTTGGAGACAATATGCATGACATGCGAGTACTTCTCGATCGCCATCGTCTCGGTCACTTTGACCGATCCAATACGAGCGATCCGGCCGACGTCATTACGGGCGAGATCGATCAGCATGAGGTGCTCCGCCCGCTCCTTCTGATCTGCAAGAAGATCCTGCGCCAGCGCATCGTCTTCAGAAGGCGTAGCACCGCGTCTGCGGGTGCCCGCAATCGGCCGGATGATGACCCGGGTACCTCCGGCGTCTGGCCCTTCTGTGATGCGCTCCTGACGGACGAGGATTTCGGGCGAGGCACCGACGACATGGCTATCACCAAAATCGTAGTAATACATATACGGGGATGGATTGATCGAGCGCAGTGCCCGGTACAGGGAGAGCGGATGCTGCGCGAACGGTTTTTTCAGACACTGTGCGAGCACAATCTGCATCGCATCACCCGCGGCGATGTATTCCCGGGCCCGGGATACCGCGGTCAAAAAATCCTCTCGCGCGAAATCCCGTTGGACGGAACGCTCGGCGACCGGCGGATCCAGAGGGGCGACCGGTGTATGGCGCAACCGCTCCCGCAGTGCCTGCAGTCGACTCGAGGCCCTGGCATACGCGTCCGCTTGGCCAGGATCGGCATAGACCATGAGATAGATGCGTCCCGCGACGTTATCCACGATTGCCAGCTCATCGACTTGCAGCAGCAGAATCTCCGGCATCCCCATCGGATCAGGTTTACGGCCCCTGGCGAGGCGGGGCTCGATATGACGAACAATGTCATAGCCAAAGTAGCCCGCCAGCCCGCCGCAAAATCGGGGCAGACCAGGACGCAGGGCAGCTCGATACCGGGTATTCCACTGGCGTACAAATTCGAGCGGGTCGCCAACGTCGGTCTGCACGATCTGGCCATCGGTGACGACTTCGGTGCGTACGCCACTCGCGCTCGCCGAATCCGCAACGGTGCGGATCCAGGTTCGGGCCGGGAGTCCGATGAAGGAATAGCGTCCAAACCGCTCGCCTCCGACCACCGACTCCAGTAAAAAACTGCCGGCACTTACCGAGGCACCGGGTCCAGCGACGCTCTCGTGCCTCTGCGAAGCTGCCGCGGCTGTCGCCTGTTCGAACCCGCCCTGGGTAAGCTTCAGGTAGAGCGACAAGGGCGTATCGAGGTCGGCGAAGGCTTCGGCCAACAAGGGAATCCGGTTATACCCCTGGGCCGCAAGGGCCTGGAACTCGACTTCATTCATGGCGCCGGGCTCCCCGCAACCGCTCCCGCATGGGCGCTGTGCGATCCAGAGCCCGCTGACGCGAGCGCACCCCGAAACGCCTGCAAGACGCCCTGGTACCCGCCCTGAGAATCTGGCGCACCAAAGATGGCACTGCCGGCGACGAAGGTATCGGCCCCAGCAGCGGCCACGGCTGCAATATTGTCGACCTTGATTCCCCCGTCGACTTCGAGCCAGATGGGCTGCCCGCCGGCAGCCCGATGCGCCGCGATGCGCGCTCGTACCTGGGTAATTTTGGGTAGCGTCGACGCAATCAGGGACTGACCACCAAAACCCGGGTTAACGGACATCAACAAAATGATGTCGAGCCGATCCATCACATGATCAAGCCAGGGCAAGGGCGTCGCGGGGTTGAACACGAGACCGGCGCGACATCCGTGGTCGCGGATCAGCTGAAGGCTGCGGTCCACATGATCGGAAGCCTCGGGATGAAACGTAATCAGATTGGCCCCTGCTTTGGCGAAATCCACAATCAGCCGATCGACTGGCGAAACCATCAAATGCACATCGATGGGAATCTGAACCAGAGGCCGCAGCGCCGCGCAAACCATCGGGCCCATGGTGAGATTAGGCACGTAGTGATTGTCCATCACGTCGAAATGCACCAGATCGGCACCAGCCGCCTCGATCGCCCGGACCTCCTCGCCCAGGCGCGCGAAGTCGGCCGAAAGAATGCTGGGGGCGATCCGGAATGATCCGATTGATTGGGCACTCATGTGTCGATCCCTTCATTGAGCATTAGAGGATTGAAGAAGTCTGCGGAAAGCTCAGGCAAGATCTCGGGTGAGGCTTGCAGTCCGCTGCAGGATCGTCGATTCTAGCCAGTCGCGAACAAGATATAGGTCCTATGAGCAAGTACGCCGTGGAGATTGAGGTCACACCCCAGTATCTGGCCGATCAATCCAGCCCCGATGACGGGGTCTATGCCTTCGCCTACACGGTGCGGATCACCAACGAGGGAGCCGTGCCCGTGCAACTCATCTCGAGGCACTGGTTGATCGATGACGCCATGGGGCGACGCGAAGAAGTCAAAGGCTTGGGCGTCGTTGGTCACCAGCCGCTTCTGCGCCCCGGCGAGAAGTTTGAGTACACGAGTGGGTGTCCCCTACCCACCAAAACTGGTTCGATGCAGGGCAGCTTTTTCTTCGTTGCGGAAGACGGCGAGCGCTTTGAAGCGCCGATCGCCGAGTTCGCGCTGCGCACCCCGGGCTCACTGCACTAAGGGCGAGTCTGACGCGGATGGTCCCGCCCAGGGGCTCTTATTTTTTGCCGCGCATAGTCCACCAGACAAAAAACCCCATGATTGCAACGGCCGCGAAGGCTTCGAGATAGATGACCCACATATCCCTGCAGTGTAGCCGGGGCAGCGATTCGATGCAGGCGGTTGCGCAGAGACCCGTGGGATGGAACCGGTACCGGTGGGCCGTCGGCCTCATCGCCATCCTCCTGGCAGGTTGCTACACACCGCTCCCGCCCGGCAGGTCCCTCCCGCCCGGCGCGTCGCCGGTGGCCCCAACGGTCGCAACGGTTGCGCGTAAGGCCCGGTTTGCGCCAGCCACCTTCAGCGATCTGCCCGGCTGGGTCGATGACGATCTGTCCGGTCTGACTCAGGCCTTGCAACGGCAATGTGCCAGCAATCCGGCTGCGGCTGGCCAGCGCCAGAGCGCAGCAAGCACCGCCCCGCAGCCCACCCAGGCGAGCCCAAGCCCGTCTGGGCTTCAAGTCACCTGCCGGCTGGCCACTTCCCTGCCCCAAGAACCAGCCGCATTACGCACCTGGCTGGAAGCCCAGTTCATGCCCTGGGCGATCGAGGCCATCGATGCCACGGACGGGGCCGGCATAACGGGTATCAGCAGTTCAACGTCGACACCCGTCCCAGCCCAAACGAGCTTCGAGGGGCTGATCACAGGCTACTACGAACCGCTGTTGCGCGGCTCGCGGTTGCGTAACCCACCATTCCTGACGCCGATCCGGACCCGGCCCGACGATCTTCTCGTGCTGGATCTTGGATCGGTTTATCCGGAGACCCGAAATTTGAGGCTACGGGGCCGAATCGTTACGCCGGCGAATGGTGTGCCACGCGTCGTTCCGTACGGGGATCGGACCGAACTCGGGACGCAGGTTCCCGTCAATGCGCTGGCATGGGTTGATGATCCGGTCGACGCATTCTTCCTGGAGATTCAGGGCTCAGGCAGGATCCGCTTCGAGGATGGTTCGATTTTGAGGATCGGATATGCTGATCAGAACGGTCATCCCTACCGTCCGATCGGCCGCGAACTGATCCGGCGTGGCGTTCTAGCGGCCAGCGCAACGACAGCCCCTGCGATCCGGGAGTGGTTGCGTACCAATCCCCAGGACGCGCAATCCGTGATGGCAACCAATCCGAGTGTCGTTTTCTTTCGCGAACTGCCGGCGCCCCGTGAGGCCGATGAGGGCCCTCCGGGCGCACTAGGTGTTGCGCTGACGCCGACCCGATCGGTTGCCGTCGATCCGAAAGCACTCCCGCTGGGAACAATGCTTTATGTCAGCACGGCCCATCCGGGGCGCGAAGGAAAACTTGAACGCATGGTCGTTGCCCAGGACACGGGCGGCGCTATCCGAGGCCCTGTGCGAGCCGATTTTTTCTGGGGCTTTGATGCCGTGGGCGAACAATCGGCAGCAGATCTGGCCGGAAGAATGCGTTCACTGGGACGTCTGTGGCTCTTGTGGCCACGCGGCGAGTCACCCCCAGCGTACTAGCGTTCGAAGCCCTGTTTTCTGCAGGGTTGGAAAAGTCACTCGCGGCCGCCCCAAACCTCAGCCCTTCGTCGAATTTTCATCGACCATTTGACGCAGTTTCTCCCCGGACAAGCCACCGGGTACGCGGCGCCCGTTGCTGAAGAAAATGGTGGGGGTGCCCGAGATCTTGTACTTGCGGCCGAGTTCCAGTTGGCGAGCCACCGGAGCGTCGCACGACGCTTTGGGTTCCTCGGGGTTCTTGCCATCCATGACCAGGTCATTCCAGGCTTTCATCCGATCACCGGCAGCAGAGCACCAGACAGCACGACTCTTGTCTTCGGATTCCTGTGAAAGGATCGGGTAGGGAAAGGTATAGATAGTTGCATTTTCGAGCTTGAGCAGCTCGCGGCGCAGATTGCGGCAATGCGGGCAGCGGGGGTCTTCAAACACGGCCAGGACTCGCTTACCCGTTCCATTGACTTGTTTGAGCGCCAGATCAAGTGGCAGTTCTGAAAAGTTGATCCGCATCAGTTCATCAAGGCGCTCCTGGGTGATGTTGCGGTTCGACTTCAGGTCGATCAGGCGACCATCGACCAGGCCGTAACGCCCCTTCTCATCCACATAGATCAGCTCGGTACCCAGCCGCACTTCAAACAGTCCGGCGATGGGGGTTTTTTGAACGCCCTCCACGGCAACGGCAACCTTCATCCCTTTTAACCAGGACTCCACTGCCGAGCGCACCACATCGCTGTTGGCAAACACGGGCCCGGACCCCGCCAGCAGTAACGCCGTCAACACGGAAGAGCAAATGCGAGAGAACACTCGAAGAGACATCACAGAACCTTTCGTCAAAAAATTCAACACAACGGGCGCGACATGGCACTCAAGCCCCTACCCCGACGCACGCTCGACCATCCATCGCTTAGCAACAGGGATCCGGTTCAGCGCCTGAAACCCGAGGCTACGCAAGGACGCAATCTGAGCCGGTGCCCGATAAAACAGCTGATACAAGCCTTCGGTCGCAAGCGTCATGGCGAGCAGGGGTTCTGCCCGAGCCCGAGCAAAGCGACGCAGCAGCGCGAGTTCGCCACAATCGCGCTCCGCCTCGCGCTGACGCAAGACCTCGACCAGGGTCGCCACATCGCCGAACCCAAGATTCATGCCCTGACCAGCCATGGGATGAACGACATGGCCAGCGTCGCCCACCAGCACCACCCTCGGAGCCACCAGCGCGCGCGCCGAAAGCCGCATCAAGGGCAGGGATTGGGCTGAACTCAGGGGCTGCAAGCGACCCAGCTGCCCGTGAACCGCATTCGCCACGCAGGCCGCCAAGCCCTCCGGCGTCAGCGCCATGAGCTCATCAGCACGGGAACGCGCAACCGACCAAACGAGGCTGAAACGACCGCGCCGCTCCTCATCCAGTGGCAAGGGCAGAAGCGCAAGCACGCCATCTTCGCCAAACCATTGGCGCGCCGTGTCCAGATGGGAATGCTCGCCAAGAAAATTCGCAACGACCGCCGTCTGATCGTACTCGCGCTGGATACCATCGAGTGCCATGGCCGTCCGGACCATCGAGCGTGCGCCATCGGCACCCACCAGAAGGCGGGCACGGACCGGCGAAGTGGCTCCGGACTCAGCACGCACTTCGACATGACCGGAAGATACCGTGATGGCGCCGACACCTGCATCCATCATCGGAATATCCCGGAATCGGAGCGCCCGTTCGAGCGCATGGGTCAAATTGCGATGCTCGATAATCCAGGCTAAGGCATCGAGGCCGGCCGAATAGGCGCTGAAGTCCAAACTCGCGGCATCTGCCTTCGCATCCGCATAGACCTTCATGTCATAGACTGGAGCCACGCGAGCGGAATCAACCAGATCCCAGACATGGAGCGCCTCTAGAAAGGCTCTTGTTGAACTGGAGAGCGCGTAGACCCTCGGATCCCAGTCATGAGCGCCAACGGAAGACGGCGCGCCTGAAGGCGGCCCCGCGATGGCAACCGCCAGCCCGGCGCGATCGAGCGCGATCGCCAACGCCAAACCCACGGGCCCTCGGCCCGCGATCACGACATCCAACATGCGCTGTGGCTGGGCTTTCATAGAATTGATTATAGGCGGCGCGGAGACGGATCGGAGTCCCGCTGGCTTGGCATCCTGCCAACGCTGATCTGGATGACCCAGAGATTGAACGCCAGATAGGTCATATAAGCGCCAAAGTACGCCATCGCAGCACTGTGCATCGACAGTTCTGGCCCGATCAGCCAAAGCAGGCCCGCGAACAAAGGCAGCGAACACAGTTCACCCACGGCGATAGCGCGCTGCGCGCCGGTGGCAAACAGCCCATACAGCAGGATCCAGGACCCCATCCGTACCCATTCGCCCGCCAGAAACAACGCGAAAGCTGTTGACTCTGGCACCACGGACAAACCGAACAGCCCAACCAACCACTGAGGACCCGCCCAGATCATGATGCCCAGTACGAACGCCGCAGGGATCCATAACCAGCGCACTGCGGCCCACAGTTCGCGCGTCAGCGCGCGCGAAGGCTCGCGAGCGGAAATTGCGCGCGACATGCGCGGCAGGAACACGAGCGACAACATCCCGGAGACCAATGCTGCCACCCAGTCGGCCGAGCGCCAGATGGCCTGAACACTGGCTACCGTGTCCCAGCCCAGAGCCTGCGCCATGATTTCCCGGGCGATGATCAATGAGAGCGGGCTCAGCAGTCCAATCGACAGACCCGCCGGCAGGTAGGTGAAAAGCGGCCTGACATGCGCCCAGACAGCGGCGCGGGGCGCTAGGCCACGTTCGTTGGCAAGAAGCTTTCTGCAATACCACCCGGTCAAGGGCAGAGACAGCATCAGGGCGGCACTCAAGACCATCAGGGGCGCCAGAATGCCAAGCGCTATTCCCGGCGCCTTGAAGAGCATCGGTGCCATTGACGCCGCGATCAGTGCCAGCGACGCGGTCGATGCCGTCAACAGCAGACTTCGCGCCGGATGGCCCTGCGATTGCCATGCCTGAGTTGCCAGGGCAGGCGTTGCGGCAAAGAGCCCCACGGCAAGAACGACCCAACGCAACCCGGGCTCTTCCAGGACCTGCAGCCGACCGCCAAGGGCCTGAATGCCGACCAGTACGATCAGAGTTGCGGCCGAACAGGCGAGACCCAGCATGACCGCGGTCCGCAGAATGTCGTCCTGGGTACCCGAGTCGCGCGACCGAGCCACCAACACCGTCACGCCGGGACTGAGACCCGCGCAGGCAATGGCGGAGGTCAAATCAACGACGCTACTGAGCTGCGCCCAAAGCGCGATCGTCGCCGGACCACTTCCGTGAGAGAGCACCATATCCAGGAGCGTCCGACCCGAAATCCCGATGATCAGAGTCGCCATAGCGAGGAATGCAGTGTGCAAAATCGGCGAATTCACTCAAGCTCTGCTACGATTACGGGTTCCGGCGGAAGAATATCCCGCTAGAGCGGCCAAGTAGCTCAGTCGGTAGAGCAGCGGATTGAAAATCCGCGTGTCGGTGGTTCGATTCCGCCCTTGGCCACCACGGATTCCCC
>JBBAOE010000040.1:0-15945 GCA_040401595.1 Burkholderiaceae bacterium | reverse complement strand
CGGGTAACTCCGAAATCGTGCTGGATCGCAAGGTCGCTGACAAGCGCATCTTCCCAGCATTGGATGTCGGTAAATCCGGCACGCGTAAGGAAGAATTGCTGGTCGAGGAAAGCAAGCTTAAGAAAATGTGGGTGCTTCGCCGAATCCTCATGCAAATGGGCACCATCGACGCGATGGAGTTCTTGCTCGACAAAATGAAGGATTCGAAAACCAACGAAGACTTTTTTGACTCAATGAACCAGTAAGCCAGATATTCCGGAGTAACATTGTGATTGATTTTCTCTTGGTCGCTTCGACCGTCACCAGCCTGGGCGGGCCCGGCGATATCTGGGCTGCCATCGTCAAGGATTTCTCGAACATTACTGAACCTGCTGCTTTTGCAGCGTTTATTCAGGTTTTGTTGATCGATCTCGTGCTGGCTGGTGACAATGCCATTGTTGTAGGCGCTTTGGCGGCTGGCTTACCAGCGGACCAACGCAAGAAGGTCATCCTCATCGGTGTCCTCGCGGCCTTGGTGCTGCGCATCATCTTTGCGCTAATGGTGACATGGTTGCTGGGCATTGTTGGCCTTGTGCTGGCTGGCGGTTTGTTGCTGCTGTGGGTCGCCTGGCGCATGTATCGCGACATTAAGGGCCATGCCGGTGAATCTCCCGGGTCACCTGAAATCGTGGGTGACGAACATTCCGGCGTAAAGTCGTCCAAGACCTTTGCGGGCGCCGCATGGGGCGTTGCAGTCGCCGACGTGTCGATGAGCCTCGACAATGTTCTGGCGGTTGCGGGTGCGGCGCGCGAACATCCTGGGATCCTTATCGTCGGGCTTATTTTTGCGGTCGCGCTGATGGGTATCGCTGCGAATATCATTGCTCAATATATTGAACGGTATCGCTGGATCGCTTGGGTAGGCCTGGTGGTGATCGTCTATGTTGCGGGCAAGATGATAGTCGAAGGCTGGATCGAAGTGCAGCCTTACGCCATGAGCTTTGCTGGCTTGTAATGCCTAAGGGCTCCCTATGTGGGAGCCCTTATAGTTTTAGCTTAGATGCTCTGCGAAAAATGCGGCTGTCCGTCCGTCCGCCATCTCTGCGCCTTTCTCGTCCCGGCGATTGCCCATTTCGGCTGCGAAGCCATGATCTAGGCCGTCATAGTCATGCAGTGTCACCTTGGGGTGATTACCGAGCCCGGCATGAATCGCAGCCTGCGCTTCTGGCCCGACAAAATGGTCCGCCGTTGGAATATGCAGCATCAACGGGTTGGCGATGGCGTGGCTTTCGTCCAACATTTGGTCGATCATTACACCATAATAGCCGACAGACGCGCTGATGTCAGTCCGCGCCGCCGCCATGTACGCAAGCCGTCCGCCCAAACAATATCCCACAGTGCCCACCTTTTCGACCGGCGCTTGGTTCGACAGGCCAGAGCGGATGGCGTGAATCACGGCTTCAATATCGCGCACACCATCATCGGCATCATATTGCCCGAAATAGCCGAACGCTTCTTGAAGCTCCGCCTCAATATCGGGATTGAGCTCAACCCCCGGTGCAAAGCGCCAGAAGATGTCGGGCGCGACCGCCAAATATCCCGCCGCGGCAAACAGGTCGCATTTCTGACGAATACCTGCATTTACCCCAAATATCTCGGGAATGACGATAATCGCGGCGCGCGCTTGGCCTGATGGCGCCGCCAGATACGCAGGAAACAACGCGTCCTCGCCCAGCGCATCAATCTTCACATATTCACCCATAATCTGCTCCTCGGCGGATATTCTCCGCAATTGCGTGATTTGACTGAACCTTTATAATGATCTTATCGGCAATTAGGAGGGCACGGCCCATGAAGATGAGCATTGAAATCGATTGTTCCCCTGAAGAGGCTCGCGCGTTGCTTGGCCTTCCCGATGTTACCAAAGCAAATGAGGCTTATGTCGAGAAGGTCACCAACCTTATGAACGGCGCGGGCGGCATTGACCAATTGCAGGAGCTGGGAAAGCAAATTGCGCCTATGGGCCAAATGGGGCTGCAATTGTTCCAACAACTTATTGAAACAGGTGCAAAGGCCGCAATGTCTGGCCTGAACACGAACGACAAAAAATAGTTTAGTGATGCCAACCGCTGACACCATTTTCGCGCTGTCGAGCGGTGCGCCGCCGGCTGCTATTGCCATCATGCGGATCAGTGGGCCTAAGGCTTTTGACATATTGCGCGGTCTGGCAGGACGAATCCCGCCACCAAGAAGGGCGTCTTTGTGTAGCCTGCGTTCGCCAGAGACTCAGGAGATATTAGATCAAGCACTGGTGCTCGTCTTTCGTGGCCCAGATACGGCCACGGGCGAAGATCTGGTTGAACTCCATCTCCATGGCGGTCGCGCCGTGGTGCGCGCCGTTGAAAATGCTATCGCCAACTTCTCCGGAGCTCGGCGGGCGGAGGCTGGAGAATTTACCCGCCGTGCCTTTGCCAATGGCCGAATGGATTTGAACGAAGCCGAAGGATTGGCGGATCTGTTGTCCGCCGAAACCGAATGGCAACGCCGCGCTGCCGCCAAGATGTTTGGCGGAGCCTTTAGCGCGGCGATCGAAGAATATCGACAAGAGGTGCTCCGATTGTCTGCGCTCACCGAAGCGGAGCTAGATTTTTCGGATGAAGGCGATGTGGATTCTCAAAATAATAAATTAATTACAAATGGTTGCGAAGATATGCAGCAAAAAATAGCGCAATTGCTCGCCAGTCCACCCGCCGAAAAATTAAAGGATGGGCTGCGCGTCGTCTTGGCAGGCCCGCCCAATAGCGGTAAATCGACGTTGTTGAATGCGTTGGTCGGGCGCGAGGCGGCCATTGTTTCCGATATAGCCGGAACAACGCGCGATATGATTGAAGTGCCTGTGTCGGTCGAAGGGGTAGCTCTGCTGTTCACGGACACCGCTGGGCTCCGCGATGATAGCGCCGACGTCATCGAACGCATCGGCATCGACCGTAGCCATGCCGCGATGCAGCAGGCAGATATATTGTTATGGCTTGGTCCGGAAGGTGCGGGACCCATTCACGCGAATCTCATTGAAATATCAGCAAAAAGTGACGTTACGAACAGTATGGCAAAGTCTGCGGGCGCTATTTCTGTGTCCGCTCAGACGGGTGCGGGCATAAGCGCACTTCTCCACTTTGTGGCAACACGGGCTAAGACGCTTCTGCCGCCGCCAGATCAGTTTGCCATCAATGCGCGGCAACGTGCATTTTTGGCTGACGCCGCGGCTGCGCTTGCAGCGTGCAGCGAATCCGAAGACTGGTTGATTATAGCGGAAAATCTCCGGCAAGCGCGACTCGCGCTCGACGCCCTCACGGGCCGGGCGCATACTGAAGATCTGCTCGACACTGTCTTTGGAAAATTCTGCGTGGGCAAATAGTCTGTTTCACGTGAAACAGATGGGCACTCTTTTTTGACCATCGGACATAGTTCGTATATGCGCGACGCATGACGACCGATTTCGACATCATTGTTGTAGGTGGCGGCCACGCGGGCACCGAGGCTGCGGCAGTTGCCGCGCGCATGGGTTTGCGGGTCGCACTGGTGAGCTTTGACAAGGACATGATTGGCGCGATGTCCTGCAACCCTGCCATTGGCGGCTTGGGCAAGGGGCATTTGGTACGGGAAGTTGACGCCTTTGATGGCCTTATCGGCCGTGCCGCTGATGACGCTGCTGTGCATTACCGCATGCTCAACGCATCAAAAGGTGCGGCAGTGCAAGGCCCCCGGATTCAGGCCGATCGGAGATTATTCAAGGCGTCGATTCAGAAGCAGCTTGCAGGTTTGGCGAACTTACACATTATTGAGGGCGAAGCGGCTGCCCTGCATTTTCTGCCAAATGCCCCCACGCGCGTTGCGGGCTTGGTTTTGGGCGACGATTCTATCATCACCTCGGCTGCAGTGGTTTTGGCCACAGGGACGTTTCTGGGTGGCAAGTTGTTCCGCGGTGAAGAACGGCTCGACGGTGGCCGCGTGGGCGAAGCGTCGGCGATGTTGTTGGCGCAGCAATTGCGCGGCGCCGACCTGCCCATCGCGCGGCTGAAAACGGGCACGCCGCCGCGTCTCGATGGGCGCACGATTGAATGGTCGCAATTGGAGATGCAGCCCTCTGATGACGATGATTGGACGATGTCATCGATGCGCCAGCGCCGAACTGTGCCGCAATTATTTTGTGCAATGTCGCGCACCAACGCCCAAACGCATGACATCATCCGTTCAGGCCTTCATCGGTCGCCACTATTTGCGGGCGATATTGAGGGCAGGGGGCCGCGATATTGCCCGTCTATTGAAGACAAGATTTTCCGGTTCGGCGACCGCGAGGGGCATCAGGTATTTCTTGAGCCAGAAGGCCTGGACAGCCATTTGATCTATCCCAATGGCATTTCAACATCGCTGCCAACGGATATTCAGGCGGCCATGGTCCGATCCATGACTGGCCTCGCGCAATGCGAGATTGTCGTGCCGGGCTATGCGGTGGAGTATGACTATATCGACCCGCGCTGCTTGGACTCCAACCTCGCGGTGCGCGGATTTGAAGGGCTATATTGCGCTGGGCAGATTAACGGTACCACAGGCTATGAGGAAGCGGCGGCGCAAGGCTTATTAGCTGGCATGGGGGCTGCGTCGAAGATTTTGGCGCAACCTATGCCGCCTATTGACCGAACCAATAGCTACATCGCGGTGATGATCGACGATCTAACCCTGCAAGGCGTGACTGAGCCCTACCGCATGTTGACGGCGCGCGCGGAATATCGCCTGCGCCTGCGCTCTGACAATGCTGGCTCGCGACTTACACCGCTGGCTATTTCGGCCGGTGCTGTGGCTGGCGAACGCGCAGCCGCATTTCAGGAAAGGCTTTTGCAGCAAAGTGCGCTTCAAAGCAGGCTGCAGGAAACAGCGAGCGCTGATGTCCTTATCAAACAAGGCATTTCTGTGAAGCAAGACGCAGGAAAAATGTCCTTGTTTGATTGGCTGCGCTTTCCGCAGGTATCGATTGCCCAATTGTTGGCGCTGGATGAAGTGGCCTGGTCACAGGATTTGATCATGGAATTGGAGCAAGATGGCCGATACGCACCCTATTTGGCGCGCCAAGAGGCAGAGATTCACGACATGGCTGCCAATGAGCAAATCCAACTGTCAGCGTTGATCGACTATGGCGCCATATCCGGACTGTCGCATGAAATGGTCGAACGGCTGGAGGCGGCGCGGCCTGAAAATTTGGCCGCCGCATCTCGGATTAGGGGGATTACACCCGCGGCGCTGGCCGCTATTCTCGTGCACGCCAAACGCGCCAAAGTTGCGGTAGCAGAAGCGGCATGACCGAAAGCGAAGCCATCGCTTGGTTGAAGAGCAGCCTAAATGTTTCACGTGAAACATTGGACGCCCTCGAGACATTTGTGGCATTTCTGAAGCGGGAGGCCGAAAGCCAGAATTTGATATCTGCTTCAACCTTAGATCATATTTGGTCGCGTCACATCGTCGATAGTGCCCAGTTGCTGCTGTTTACCGATGCATCCGCGGCACAGAATAATTGGCTCGATCTTGGATCTGGTGCCGGCTTTCCGGGCTTGGTCATTGCGTTGCTCACCAATTATCATGTGACATTAGTCGAATCGCGTGCGCGCAGAGTTGATTATCTGCAAAGAGCAGTCGACATGCTTGACTTAACGCACCGCGTAAACGTGGCCGGCATCACATTGGAGCGCCTTGAAACCGTACCTTTTGCGTTCATTAGCGCCCGTGCTTTTGCGCCCTTGCCGAAATTGTTTGATCTTGCCGCGCGTTTCTCCACAAATAACACTTTGTGGCTATTGCCAAAGGGGCGTAATGCAAAAGCAGAGTGGGACAGCGCGCAAGCAGTATGGGACGGAGGTTTCCGCATCATGGACAGTGTAACAGACCAAGAGGCGGGCATTCTCGTGGGTACATTATCCGGGAAACGCAAAGCGCGTGCCATCTCTGAAACACAGGGGCAAGAGCAATGATCCGAATAGCTGTAGCCAATCAGAAGGGTGGGGTCGGCAAAACGACCACCGCCATCAATCTTGCCACGGCGCTCGCCGCCAGTGGTTGGCGCTGTGTGTTGGTCGATCTTGACCCGCAAGGAAATGCGTCCACCGGCCTTGGTCTTCAGCAGGCGCAGCGGGTGCATAGCAGCTATGATTTGTTGCTCGGCGATGCATCCTTAAAGGATGCAGCCATTCCCACGCTGATTCCGAATCTTGATGTGGTACCAGCAACTGTTGATTTGTCGGGCGCTGAAATCGAACTTGTGGAACATGAAAATCGCACCGGGCGATTGAAGGCCGCCTTTGACAAATCCGACGCGCATTGGGACATTTGCCTTATCGACTGCCCCCCCTCGCTTGGCCTGATCACCGTCAATGCGTTGGTCGCCGTCGACTCGCTTCTCGTCCCGCTACAATGCGAATTTTTTGCGCTTGAGGGTTTGAGTCAGCTGCTGCAGACGGTGGAGCGCATAAAGGGCGGTTTTAATCCGGCGCTGTCGATTTTGGGCGTCGCGCTCACCATGTATGACAAGCGCAACCGGTTGACCGAACAAGTGGCCGATGATGTGCGCAGTTGTTTGGGCGACCTTGTGTTTGATACCGTAATTCCTCGCAATGTCCGATTATCAGAAGCCCCCAGCCACGGGCTTCCTGCGTTGGTCTATGACCATCGCTGCGCGGGATCCGAAGCCTATATGAAACTTGCACGAGAATTGATCGGCCGCCTGCCGGTCCGGGAGTTAGCAGCGTGAGCAATGACAATCCGTCCGAAAAATCGCCCCTGAAGAAGAAAATGGGTCTTGGCCGGGGCTTGGATGCCTTGTTAGGGGAAGCCTTGCGGGGAGACAGTGTTTCCGGAAACTCTTCCGCAGATCGGGACGTGCGTGGCCAAGGCGTGACAACCTTGTCGGTGATCGACATTCGCCCCAACCCCAATCAACCACGGCGGCATTTTTCTGATGAGAAACTGGATGAGCTGGCCGCAAGTATTGCGCGGCACGGGATTATTCAGCCCATCGTCGTCCGGCCCTTTCAGGGCGGATATCAAATTGTAGCTGGCGAACGCCGTTGGCGCGCCGCCCAGCGTGCGCAACTCCACGATTTACCCGCAATCGTGCGAAATTTTGACGATACGGAAACTGTCGAGATCGCACTGCTTGAAAATATTCAACGGCAGGACCTGAATCCTATTGAAGAGGCGGAAGCCTATAAAAAGCTGACCGAGCTCTTTGGGCACAGCGCGGCTGAATTAGCTGATCTGGTGCACAAGTCGCGCAGCCATGTTGCCAATATGATGCGCTTGTTAGATTTGCCGCAGACGCTGCGTGACCTTGTGACGCAAGAAAAGCTCAGCATGGGGCATGCGCGTGCGTTGCTGGGCAGTGAGAATGCCGTCCAGCTTGCGATGTTGGTCATTAAAAACGGTCTTTCTGTGCGGGCGACGGAAGCGCTTGTGCAGCAGGAGCGTGCGCCAAAACCGAAAAATCGCAAGGCTGTTGGTACAAACATCCCGGAAGATACCGACATTCGCGCGGTTGAATCGCATCTTAGCGATCTTTTGGGGCTAAAGGTTCGGATAGCGCAAAAAAATGCAACGGGCGCTGGCGCAGTGACGTTCGAATATGGCAGCTTGGACCAGTTGGACATGCTGTGTCAGCGGCTCACGGGCGAGAAGTTTTAATTGTGTAGCAATGATAGCTTTTGCATGGATGCCCTTTGCACTGCTGCATTAAGCTTCTGATAACTATAGTGTTGTAGTGCATGTTACACTGCCGATAATTTGGTTAGCTATGCTGGCACGAGCCCGGTTGCTGAAAAGCGCAGCGCCGCATAAGCTATCGTCAGGAGTCTTTTATGGAAGCAGCGCCTGAAATAGCACAGCAAGTGGTCAAGCGGCACCGCCTTGCCACGCGAATCTGGCACTGGGCGAATGCATTGGTCGCGACGATATTGCTAATGAGCGGGCTCATGATCTTTAACGCGCATCCTTTGCTATATTGGGGCGATTTTGGATCTCGAGAAGATTATGCTTGGCTACAAATTGACGATACGCGCACCACGGGTTTTGTAAGAATCGGCGGCGCTACCGTTGAAACAACAGGCGTGCTGGGTCTTTCTTTGGACGCGAATGAGAATGTTCGCCGCGTCGCCTTTCCGGGTTGGGCGACCATACCTACAGGGTATGATCTGGCCGCCGCGCGGCGTTGGCATTTCGCCTTTGCTTGGATTTTCGCGTTGGGGTTGACTGCCTTCATGTTGATATCCCTGTTCAACGGCCATATCCGCAAGGACCTACATGTCCGCCGTGCCGAGTGGAGTTTGGCGGCCTTGTGGAGCGACATTAAAGATCACGCGCGACTGCGTTTCGACAGCGGAATTCACTCAAGGCATTATAATATAATGCAAAAATTTAGCTATATCGGCGTGATATTCATACTGCTGCCGCTGCTAATTCTGACCGGTATTACCATGTCTCCTGCGATGAACGCTGCCTGGCCGTGGTTGCTGGACCTATTCGGTGGGCGGCAGTCGGCACGGTCGCTGCATTTTATCGCTGCCACCTTGCTAACGCTGTTCGTGGTCGTGCATCTGATCATGGTACTGCTGTCCGGTCCGGTTAACGGCATATGGTCGATGATTACGGGGCGACATGTGGCGTCGTCGAAACCTGAAAAAACGGGGGAGCTGGCATGACCGAGGGCCGCAAATTGCTCCGACGCCGGGACTTGCTGCGCGGTGCGACTTTGGGCGGCAGCGGGCTTCTACTCAGCGGCTGTGACGCTATGAATGAAAATGCAACTTTTCGGTCCGCACTGCGTGTGGCGGAAAAGCTCAATCAGGTAACGCATCGCACTTTAGCTGACCGCGCAACCTTGGCACCCGAATTCGCCCTGTCGGACATCTCGCCCGTGTTCAAAACCAATGGGTCGCTGACGGGGACGTCGACTGAGTATTTGGCGCATCTTCAAAACAACTTTGCGGACTGGCGGTTGCGTATTGAAGGCATGGTGGCCAATCCAATCGACATTGGATTAGAGGCTTTAAGAGCGATGCCCGCGCGGACCCAAATTACGCGACATGATTGTGTGGAGGGGTGGAGCGCCATTGCGCAATGGCAAGGCACACCACTGCGCCTTTTGCTGCAGCAAGCTCAATTGTCGCCACGCGCCAAATTTATCGTTTTTCACTGCGCGGACAGTTACGGCGCACGTCCTTATTATGAATCGATTGACCTGATCGATGCCTTTCATCCGCAGACCATATTGGCATGGGGCATGAACGGTGAAACCCTGCCCATAAAATATGGCGCCCCCGTCCGGTTACGGGTCGAACGACAGTTGGGATATAAGCACGCCAAATATGTCATGCGTATTGAGGCGACCGATGATTTGTCCAAATTCCATGACGGAAAGGGCGGATATTGGGAAGATGTCGGTGATTATGAATGGTACGCCGGAATCTAGGCTTGCGCGGCCGCGCTGTTAATGGAAAAGCCCTTGGGAATTATGGTATTTGACTCAAGGGAGAAACGAAGATGTTTAGTCACATGATGGTCGGCAGCAATGACATTGCCCGTTCAAAGAAATTCTACGATGCAACCTTTATCGCTATGGGCGGAAAGCCAGGGATTCAGGATCCCAAGGGACGCTTGATGTATATGCATAATGGATCAATATTTATCGTAACACCACCAATCGATGGCAACCCGGCAACGCATGGCAATGGCTGCACCGTCGGTTTTGCTATGACGCCGGACCAAGCCAATGCATGGCATCAGGCTGGCGTCGACAATGGCGGCGTCGCAATTGAAGATGCGCCCGGCATTCGCGAAGGCGGCGGCATGAAAATGTACCTCGCTTATCTGCGCGATCCGGACGGGAACAAGCTGTGCGCCTTGCACCGCGTCACGGACTGATAAGAGCCAAGCTATGACCGATGCCGAAGCGCAGCTTTATGATGACCTTGCTGCGCTCGGCGTCGCCTATAAAGTCTATGAACATCCCGCGGTGTTTACGGTGGCCGAAAGTAGCGCCCATAATGATGCTATTCCTGGGGCGCATACCAAGAACTTGTTCCTGAAGGACAAAGCGGGGGACTATTATCTAGTCACTGTTCCGGCAGACGCGCGCGTCGACTTAAAGGCGCTGCCCGCTGCAATTGGGTGCGGCCGTGTCAGCTTTGGCAAAGCCGAGGATATGGAGCGCTTGCTGGGTATCACGCCTGGTTCCGTCACAGCTTTGGCTGCGATAAATGACACGGCTGGTCAAGTGCGCTTTGTCTTGGATGCATCGTTGATGGATGCGGAACTTGTCAATTGCCACCCGCTGCGCAACAGCGCGACCCTTGGCCTTG
This sequence comes from Burkholderiaceae bacterium, assembly GCA_040401595.1. Taxonomy (GTDB): domain Bacteria; phylum Pseudomonadota; class Gammaproteobacteria; order Burkholderiales; family Burkholderiaceae_E; genus RFPW01. Next base: position 5,569 of record JBBAOE010000040.1, on the reverse strand, counting down.
CACCCGATGACCTTGTTCGGGCGCTGACCTTTTGGTGCCACCCACCCTTGATCAAATCTATCCCGATATTGGAGCCAGCATGACCATAGAAACTGTGTCCACCAACATTGCCTTTGGCGGCGTTCAAGGTGTGTATCGCCACGCATCGGCGGCCACCGGCACCGACATGACCTTTTCGGTCTACGTGCCGCCCCATGAAGAGGGCGCGTTGTTGCCCGTCGTCTGGTTTCTGTCAGGCCTCACTTGCACCCATGCCAATGTGACCGAGAAGGGCGAATTTCGCCGTGCCTGTGCCGAACTCGGTTTGATCTTTATCGCGCCCGACACCAGCCCGCGTGGAGAGGGCGTTCCTGACGATGCCGAAGCCGCTTATGACTTCGGTCTTGGCGCAGGCTTTTACGTCAACGCGACGCAAGCGCCATTCGACCAGCATTACCGGATGCAAGATTATATCGAAAATGAACTGCCAGCTATCATTGCAGCACATTTTCCCGCCGATATGCAGCGGCAAGCGATCATGGGGCATTCGATGGGCGGGCATGGCGCATTGACCATCAGTCTGCGAAACCCTGGTCGGTTCCGTTCCACATCCGCGTTTTCGCCTATTGTGTCGCCGCTGAACTGCCCCTGGGGTGAAAAGGCGCTGGGCGGCTATATCGGGCAAGACCGGGCCCAGTGGCGCGCATATGACAGCGTTGCCTTGATTGCTGATGGCGCGCGTTTGCCTGACCTTTTGGTTGACCAAGGCAGTGCCGACAATTTCTTGGAGGCACAGCTTAAAACACATTTGCTAACCGAGCAGTGCGCTGCCGTAGGTCAGCCGGCGACCATCCGCATGCAGCCGGGTTATGACCACAGTTACTATTTCATCTCGACCTTCATGGGCGATCATCTTACTTGGCATGCTGACCGCTTGAAAGGCTAGGATTTTGGGCATTGGCAAAATCCTATCCGACAGGATAAAATGCGGAATGTCGCGCGGGTGTAGCTCAATGGCAGAGCAGCAGTTTCCCAAGCTGAATACGGGGGTTCGATTCCCCTCACCCGCTCCAGTCCTCACCTTATGATCCCCACAGAGGGGCCTTTCGTTCTGCTCGATGATGCGCGGACGCACGGTGCATCGCCTGCACGGCTTTACAAAAATCCGGTAGAAGTTCTGACGGCCCATGATGGTGATGAGTTAAGCGCGCTCCTCGTTTCGCTTCGGCAGGCGCGACAGGACGGCCTGCATGCAGCCGGATTTTTCGGCTATGAGGCTGGCGCGCATCTCTTGCCTGGCCTGACACCCGCGCCATCCGGATTGCGGGCATGGTTTGGATTATTCAATAATTTCAGTACTATAGATGCAGGCTCTGTGACATCATTGTTACCCGACCCTGCAGGTGTTTGGATGTCTGAATTGCGTCCGGGCATATCGCGCGACGACTATAGCCAGGCCTTTGCGAGAGTGCAGGAATATATCCGCGCGGGGGATATCTATCAGGCCAATCTGACATTCCCGCTGACAGCGGATTATTCAGGCGATCCATTGGCTTTATACGCCGCGTTGCGCGGTCGCGCCCGCGCTGGCTATGGTGGAGTGATCTGGACCGGACAGACATATTATCTGTCTTTTTCTCCTGAGCTATTTTTTGCGTTGAAAGACCAAAGGATCACAACAAAACCCATGAAGGGGACAGCGCCGCGGCTGACTGATCCTGTCGAAGATGCACAAGCCGCGGAACATTTGAGAATGGACCCTAAGCAACGGGCCGAAAACCTGATGATTGTTGATCTGTTGCGCAATGACTTATCGCGCGTCTGCATCGCGGGTAGCGTAAAGGTACCAGAACTTTTCCATGTTGAAAGTTATCCCACGGTGCACCAGATGACCTCTACGGTCACCGGCGTGCTGGCCGATGCGCATGATGCCATTGACGTCATACAGGCGTTGTTTCCTTGTGGCTCCATCACCGGGGCACCGAAGATCCGCGCCATGCAAGTGGTGGATGAGGTCGAGGCTACGCCACGTGGTCTATATTGTGGTTCCATCGGCCGGATAGACAACAATGGCGATGCGGCGTTCAACGTTGCTATTCGTACATTTACGGCGTGTGAAGTAACACAGTCCCTCTCGCTGGGTTTAGGGTCTGGCGTGGTGGCCGATTCCGTTGAGGGTGATGAATGGGCCGAGTGTTTGGCCAAAGGGGATTTCGCTAAACTGAAAAATCCGGGTTTTGACTTGATCGAAACGATTCGGTTCGAACCCGCGACTGGGATCTTGCGATTGGACAAACATCTTGAGCGGATGAAATCGAGCGCGGCGTACTTTGGCTTCGAATTTGACTGGCACGAATTGCACAACCGCTTGCAGGCAAGCATTTGCAACCTTAAGCGCCTCTCCAGAATCCGCCTGATGGTATCGCAACATGGCGCGCAAGCAATTGAGATTTGGCCGTTGGAAGATGTAACCGAATGGCGGGTTGGTGTCGTGCCGTTGCCCGTCGACGCAGGTGATTTCCGGTTGCGGCATAAAATTTCCGACCGCGCCTTTTACGACGACGCACGCAGGGGGCGACCAGATTGCGATGAAGTGGTGTTTGTCGGCCGCGACGGTTTGCTTACCGAGGGCAGCATCACCGCTTTGTTTGTGGAATGCGATGGCCAGTTTTTGACCCCGCGATTGGAAACCGGGTTGCTGCCCTCCATATTGCGGCGTGAACTGATTGAAGCGGGCAAAGCGAAAGAAGCCGACCTGCGGATAGAGGATTTGTCTGATGGATTTTGGGTCGGCAATAGCCTGCGGGGATTGATACGGGCCAACAGGGTTGCGTAATTTTTGGTGAACCATTAGGGGCAGACACGCAATTTCAGTTCAAAGATTCCGCGAAAGTATGATGATGATTGACCATCTGTCGGCTGCCCTCGGGCGGATTGCTCCTTCTGCGACGCTTGCCATGTCGGGCCGCGTAATTGACCTGAAATCGCAAGGCATTGATGTCATCGGCCTGTCCGCCGGAGAGCCGGATTTTGACACACCAGACTTCGTCAAAGACGCCGCCATTCAGGCGATCCGCGACGGAATGACGAAGTATACGGCCGTTGACGGTATCGCGCCGCTAAAGCAAGCGATCATTGCCAAGTTCAAGCGCGATAACAATATCAATTATTCGCCGAAGCAAATCACCGTCAATTCGGGCGGAAAGCACACTTTATTCAACGCGCTTGTTGCTACGATCGACGCTGGCGATGAGGTCATTATCCCCGCACCTTATTGGGTTAGCTATCCCGACATTGTGCAATTTGCGGGCGGCACACCGGTCATCATCATGGCTACTGCGGCGCAAGATTATAAGATAACGCCGGAGCAGCTTGATGCGGCCATCACGGCAAAGACGCGGTGGCTCATTTTGAATTCGCCATCAAACCCGACCGGTGCGGCTTATGATGCGGAGGAACTCCAAGCGTTGGGCGAGGTGCTATTGAAGCATCCACATGTGATGCTGCTGTCGGACGATATGTATGAGCATATCTGGTATGCGCCCAAGCCTTTTGCGACGATGCTTCAAGTCTGTCCAGCCTTGTATAACCGGACGCTGACCATGAATGGCGCATCCAAATCCTATGCGATGACGGGGTGGCGAATTGGTTATGCAGGGGGCCCAGCGTGGCTCATTAAGGCCATGGCCGATTTGCAGTCGCAGTCGACGAGCAACCCTTGCTCGATTAGCCAATATGCAGTTTTGGCGGCGCTGAATGGTCCGCAAGATTTCTTGCGCGAACGTAACATGGCCTTCCGTGAGCGTAGGGACCTTGTGGTGGCGATGTTGAACGATGCGCCAGGGCTCAGCTGCCCTACCCCTGAAGGTGCCTTTTACGTTTATCCAGACGCGACTGGCGTGATGGGTAAGACAACGCCGCAGGGTAAAATCATTCAAACTGATGCTGACCTCATCGATTATTTTCTCGACGAATATCGCGTTGCGGCGGTGCATGGTGGGGCCTTTGGTTTGTCACCCGGTTTCCGGATTTCTTATGCAACATCAGCCGACATTTTGAAGGAAGCGTGCCTGCGTATTCAAGCAGCCTGCGCCGCCCTAACCTAAGCCCATCATGAAAAGTCGGCACAGCGCTGCTAAAGGCCTAATTCGCAACCTGAATGTCGCCCTACTGCTTGGCCTTATGACTGCATGTGGATCCGACGTTGAAGGTCCAATTGGCAGCGCGCATGCCACTGAGGGGCTTCGCATAGTTGCGCCCGCCACCCGCATTGTCGAGCCAAAAACACAGCAGGTCGCTATATTCGCGGGAGGCTGCTTTTGGGGTGTGGAAGCAGTATTTGAACGTGTGAAAGGCGTAACCCGCGTCGAGTCTGGTTATTCAGGCGACACCAAAGCGAAGGCGAATTACGATCTCGTCAGTGCAGGGCAGACGAAACACGCGGAGTCCGTGCGTGTTTATTATGACCCGGCGCGCGTGAGCTATAATGATTTGCTGCACATATTCTTTTCGGTGGCGCATGATCCGACGCAGTTAAATCGCCAAGGGCCGGACCGGGGCGCGCAATATCGCACAGCCATTTTTCCCGCCAATGCCGCACAGCGAAATGCCGCAAGCGCCTATATCGCGCAATTGGACAAGGCGGCGTATTGGAAGAAGCCGATTGTGACGAAGATTGAGCCCTTCAGCTTCTTTCCTGCGGAAACCTATCATCAGGATTTTATGGCGAAGAACCCACGCCATCCCTATATTGTTCAATGGGATAAGCCAAAAATCGTCAATCTTAACCGGCTATTCGCAAGCCGCGTGCGTTAGCTATCCGCGAGAGACCGGGGTGGCCCAGCCCTTCCAAATGGCTATTGCGCATGCCATCTGGACCGCTTGCGTGACCATTACATGTGGATCGGCTTGCCGGTTACGGCCATAGCCGCTTCCTTCAACGCTTCGGCGTGTGTCGGGTGCGCGTGGCAGGTATAAGCAATATCTTCCGATGTTGCGCCAAATTCCATCGCAGTGCACGCTTCGGCGATCATGCTACCAGCAATCGACGCAATAATATGCACCCCAAGGACGCGATCGGTTTTTGCGTCCGCAATCACCTTCACAAAACCGTCGGTGTCGCGGTTGGTCTTTGCCCGGCTATTCGCCATCATGGGGAATTTGCCGACCTTGATCTCTCCGCCCGCCGCCGCCGCTTTTTCCTTGGCTTCTTCTTCGGTCAGGCCAACGCTAGCGATTTCAGGATAGGTATAAACCACGCCAGGTATGACATCATGATTGACGATTCCGGTCCGGCCAGCGACAAATTCTGCAGCTGCAATACCTTCATCCTCGGCCTTGTGCGCAAGCATCGGGCCAGGACAGACGTCGCCCACGGCATAAATACCAGGAACGCTGGTCTGGAAATCATGGCCAATCTCAATTTGTCCACGCGCGTTGACAGTGAGCCCTGCCTTCTCCAGCGCGAGGCCGCCGGTGTTCGCACGGCGGCCAATGGCGACAAGGACGCAATCTGACTCGATTGTTTCGCTAGCGCCGCCCGCAGCGGGTTCAACGGTCAGCGTGGCCGTGTTGCCCTTAACGGTCGCGC
>JBBAOE010000039.1:0-15976 GCA_040401595.1 Burkholderiaceae bacterium | reverse complement strand
GGTGGTCGTACCGTGGGTGCAGGTGTGGTGGCCAAGATCCACGCCTAACTCTGGTTGGGTTCGGTGTTGGGGTGGGGCTCCCGTGGGCTCGCCCCGAATCGGATCGTGTGGTGTTGAACCCGGAAATCCGGGCCGTTTGCAAGGCAGTAGGGGCATAGCTCAATTGGCAGAGCGTCGGTCTCCAAAACCGAAGGTTGGGGGTTCGATTCCCTCTGCCCCTGCCACCCGCCGCCTTTTGGAATCTCTCTCGTACGATGGCTACTAGTCAAAACGTCGAAGTCGTTGCCTCCACGGCAGACCGCGCCAAGCTGGCGGCCGCGATCCTCCTGGTGGTCGGTGGGCTGGTGGCGTTTTATGTCTTGACCAAGCAACCGATGGCTGCGCGGGTTGGGATCTTGCTGGTGAGCTTGGCGGGCGGTGTCGCTGTCGGCTGCCTGAGCGGACCCGGCCAGCGACTGATCGCCTTCGGGCGGGATTCGTGGGCGGAGACGCGCCGGGTCGTGTGGCCGACTCGCAAGGAAACCACCCAGGTCACCCTGGTGGTGTTTGGATTTGTCGTCGCGATGGCGATTTTTTTGTGGATCGTCGATAAATCTCTGGAGTGGGTGCTTTACGACCTGCTTCTTGGGTGGAAAAAATAATGTCGAAACGCTGGTACGTCGTTCACGCTTATTCGGGTATGGAAAAGAGCGTCGCCAGAGCGCTTCAGGAGCGCATCGACCGGGCGGGGATGCAGGAGCGCTTCGGGAAGATCCTGGTGCCGACCGAGGAAGTGGTCGAGATGAAGGGCGGGCAACGCACCATCTCCGAACGCCGATTCTTCCCCGGCTACGTCTTGGTCGAGATGGACATGGCCGACGAGACCTGGCATTTGGTCAAGAATACGGCTAAAGTAACCGGTTTTCTGGGTGGTTCCGGGTCAAGGCCCGCGCCGATTTCCGACAAGGAAGTCCAGAAGATCATGGATCAGATGCAGGAGGGCGTTGAAAAGCCGCGGCCCAAGACCCTCTTTGAGATTGGCGAAATGGTGCGCGTGCGCGAAGGCCCCTTCACCGATTTCAATGGCAACGTTGAGGAAGTCAATTACGAGAAAAGTCGTCTGCGGGTGTCGGTGACCATTTTTGGTCGTGCCACCCCGGTCGAACTTGAATTCGGTCAAGTCGAAAAACTCTGACCCCACCGAGGAGCTGGGTTTCTGCCCGACGGCAGTGAACCCAGCGTTCGTACTCAACCTGGAGAGCGCCACTCATGGCAAAGAAGATTGTCGGTTTTATCAAGTTGCAGGTGCCGGCTGGCAAAGCCAATCCGTCGCCCCCGATCGGTCCAGCGCTGGGTCAGCGCGGACTCAACATCATGGAGTTCTGCAAGGCGTTCAACGCCCAGACCCAGGGCGTTGAACCCGGTCTGCCGCTCCCGGTCGTGATCACGGCCTACGCGGACAAAAGTTTCACCTTCATTCTCAAGACCCCACCGGCTTCGATCCTGATCAAGAAGGCCGCCGGAATTCAGCGTGGTTCGGCCAAGCCGCACGCCGAAAAAGTTGGGCGGATCACGCGGGCGCAGGCCGAAGCGATCGCTACCCAGAAGCTTCCCGATCTGACCGCGTCCGATCTCGAAGCTGCAGTACGTACCATTGCCGGCAGTGCCCGCAGCATGGGCATCAACGTGGAGGGTTTCTGACATGGCGGCTGATTCAACCAAGCGCATGAAGGTGCTGCGGGGTCTTGTTGACCGACAAAAGCTCTACCCGGTGACGGAGGCGCTGAGCCTCGTCAAGCAGACCGCGCGCGCCAAGTTCGACGAGTCGGTCGACGTGGCCGTGCAGTTGGGCGTGGATTCCAAAAAATCCGATCAGGTCGTCCGGGGTTCGGTCGTGCTACCGGCTGGAACGGGCAAATCGGTTCGGGTGGCGGTCTTCACGCAGGGCGCCAAGGCCGATGATGCACGCAATGCGGGTGCCGATATCGTCGGCATGGAAGATCTGGCCGAACGCATCAAGGGCGGCCAGATCGATTTTGACATCGTCATTGCGTCCCCGGATGCCATGCGGGTCGTCGGTGCGTTGGGCCAGATCCTTGGGCCGCGCGGGCTCATGCCCAATCCGAAGGTCGGCACGGTCACGCCCGACGTGGTGACGGCTGTGAAGAACGCCAAAGCCGGTCAGGTGCAATACCGTACCGACAAGGGCGGCATCATCCACGCAACCATCGGCCGCGCTTCCTTTGAACCGGCCGCCCTGCAATCGAATTTGTTGGCTTTGATTGAGGCGCTCAACCGTGCGCGCCCAACCAATGCCAAGGGGGTTTACCTGCGCAGGGTTGCGCTGTCGAGCACGATGGGAGTGGGCGTTCGCGTCGACACCCAGACGCTCTCGACTGCGTCGGCCTAAGCGTAATCACAGCACTTTGGGCCGCTGCCTCGGCACGGGTCCGGAGCGCCTTCGGGCGCGATGGGCCGGGATTGAGGCAGTGGGTTATCAAAGACCGCAGGGGGGTGGAGACCCTCAATTGCGCGCGCCAGATCCCGGCTCTGCTCTCGAGCGGAAGCGAGACGCGGTGAACGTGCCCTGCGCAGATGGCGTCCCCGAAGAGAGTTTCGCGTTGCAATCGGTTTGTTGGATGCCTCAGATTGGGCCTTCAGCGACCCGCCCGCTTCGAAGACTCGACCTCGGTCGCCGAGTCGGCGTCCTGGTGTCGCCCACCACCCAGTCGGGTGGCGCGTTGCCAGGCTGTCATTTTCGTGGAGTTTGACCATGGGTCTGAATCGACAGGAGAAGGCGGTTGTCATCGAGGAAGTCACGGCGCGTGTCGCTGAGGCGGGCTCGATGGTCCTCGCTGAATACCGTGGTCTGGAAGTGGGAAAAATCACCGTTCTGCGCAAGCAGGCGCGTGAGAAAGGCGTTTACCTGCGGGTTCTGAAGAACACGCTGGCGCGGCGTGCCGTTGCCGGAACGCCCTACGAGCAGCTGGCTGACCAGATGGTTGGCCCGCTGATCTATGGGATTTCCGTCGATCCGGTGCAGGCTGCGAAAGTGCTCGTCGAATTTGCCAAGAGCAACGACAAGCTCGTCATCAAATCGGGTGCGCTGCCTGGAAGCGTCTTTGACGCCAACGGGGTCAAGGCGCTCGCGACGATGCCGAGCCGTGAGGAGCTGTTGGCGAAACTGATGGGCACGATGCAGGCGCCAGTGACGAAGTTCGTGCAGACGCTCAACGAGGTTCCGGGCAAATTTGTCCGCACGCTCGCAGCGCTGCGCGATCAGCGCGAAGGCGCCGCCGCCTGACCCCACCTGACCGGACCACTTACCGGCCGAAGTTGCCTGCGGGTAGCGATGGCCTTAAAACCGAAGCATTTTAGGAATTGAACATGTCTCACAGTAAAGAAGAAATTCTCGACGCAATCGCCGGGATGACCGTGCTGCAGCTCTCCGAGCTGATCAAGGCCATGGAAGAGAAATTTGGCGTCTCCGCAGCTGCTGCCGTGGCAGTCGCCGCCGGTCCAGCCGCTGCCGGCCCGGCTGCGGCTGCGGTCGAAGAGCAAACCGAATTCACCGTCATGCTGGCCGCGTTTGGCGAGAAGAAGGTTGAAGTCATCAAGGTTGTGCGCGCAGCGACTGGCCTGGGCCTTAAAGAGGCGAAGGATCTGGTTGACGCCGCACCGAAGCCCGTCAAGGAAGGCATCTCCAAGGCCGACGCCGAGGCGCTCAAGAAGCAGCTCGAAGAGGCTGGCGCAAAGGTCGAGATCAAGTAAGACCCGAGGGGATCGGTCGCGTTGCGACTGGTCCCCGTTTCCGCATCACGGTTCACGCGACGTATTGAGCTGGTCCCCCCCTTTATTTCGGGGCTTGCCGGCTGAGGGTTCCAGGACTTCAGAGCCTTCAGCCGGCAATCTCTGCCGAACACGCACCACGGAGCGCCCATGGCCCAAACGTATTCTTTCACCGAGAAGAAGCGCATCCGCAAGAGCTTCGCCAAACGCACCATCGTCCAAGAGGTGCCGTATCTGTTGGCGACTCAGCTGGAGTCTTATCGACACTTTCTCCAGGCCGACCGCCTGGGGACCGAGCGTCAGAATGATGGACTGCAGGCCGCTTTCACCTCGATCTTCCCGATCGTCTCGCACAACGAGATGGCCCGCCTCGAGTTTGTGAGCTACCTGCTGGGGACGCCCGCGTTTGATGTGGTCGAGTGTCAGCAACGGGGTCTGACCTTTTGTTCGCCCCTGCGCGCCCGGCTTCGCCTGGTCATCATGGACCGCGAGGCTGCCAAGCCGACCGTCAAAGAAGTCAAGGAGCAGGAAGTCTATATGGGCGAATTGCCGCTCATGACGGTCAATGGCTCCTTCGTCATCAATGGGACCGAACGCGTCATTGTCAGTCAGCTGCACCGTTCGCCTGGTGTCTTCTTTGAGCATGATCGGGGCAAAACCCACAGCTCCGGCAAGCTCCTGTTTTCGGCCCGGATCATCCCTTACCGCGGATCCTGGCTGGACTTTGAGTTCGACGCGAAGGACATTCTGTATTTCCGCGTCGACCGTCGTCGCAAGATGCCGGTCACGATTTTGCTCAAAGCCATCGGCCTGAATTCCGAGGCCATCCTTGCGCACTTCTTCGAATTCGACCATCTGCGTCTGATGAACGAAGGTGCGCGTTTGCAGTTGGTGCCTGAGCGTCTCAAAGGTGAGATCGCTCGTTTCGATATCTCTGCGCCGGATGGCACCCTGATTGTCGCCCGCGACAAGCGGGTCAACGCCAAGCACATCCGCGAAATGACGGTGGGCGGCCTGGATTCGATCGCCGTGCCCGATGACTACCTGCTGGGGCGCACGATCGCGCGTCACGTGGTGGATCCGGAGACCGGCGAAGTGGTCGCGCTGGCCAATGAGGAAATCACGCTCGATACGCTCAAGAAGCTGCGCACCGCAGGTGTTCAGGATTTCGGGACCTTGTATACCAACGATCTGGACCACGGGGCCTACATCTCCAGCACGCTGCGTGTCGATGAAACCGCCGACCAGAATGCGGCCAAGATTGCGATCTACCGCATGATGCGTCCGGGCGAACCGCCGACCGAGGATGCGGTCGAGGCGCTCTTTTACCGCCTGTTCTACAGCGAAGATGCCTACGATCTGTCGCGCGTTGGCCGGATGAAGTTTAACCGCCGGGTCGGCCGCGAAGAGACGACCGGCAAGATGACGCTGGGCAACGAAGACATCCTGTCGGTGATCAAGATTCTGGTCGAACTGCGTAACGGTCAGGGCGAGATCGACGACATCGATCACCTGGGGAATCGTCGTGTTCGCTGTGTCGGCGAACTGGCCGAGAATCAATTCCGGGCCGGTCTTGTCCGGGTTGAACGGGCCGTCAAAGAGCGTTTGGGTCAGGCCGAGACCGAAAATCTCATGCCGCATGACCTGATCAATTCGAAGCCGATCAGTGCGGCGATCCGTGAGTTCTTTGGTTCGAGTCAGCTCAGCCAGTTCATGGACCAGACCAATCCGCTGTCTGAGATCACCCACAAGCGTCGTGTCTCCGCCCTCGGACCCGGTGGCTTGACCCGCGAGCGCGCCGGTTTCGAGGTTCGTGACGTCCATCCGACCCACTATGGCCGCGTTTGTCCGATCGAGACGCCGGAAGGTCCGAATATCGGCCTGATCAATTCACTCGCGCTGTTTGCCCGTCTGAACGAATTCGGCTTCCTCGAGACGCCGTATCGCAAAGTCGATCAGGGCCACCTGACCGACCGCGTCGACTATCTGTCGGCCATCGAAGAGGGGCGATTCGTCATCGCCCAGGCCAATGCCGATCTGGACGAGAAAGGTCGTCTGACGGGCGACCTGGTGAGTGTTCGCGTCAACGGCGAGACCCAACTCTCGGCTGCGAGCCGGGTCGATTACATCGACGTCGCACCCAGTCAGATCGTCTCGGTGGCGGCGTCGCTGATTCCGTTTCTCGAGCACGATGATGCGAACCGCGCGCTCATGGGCTCCAACATGCAGCGCCAAGCCGTGCCGTGCCTGCGACCGGAAAAACCCTTGGTGGGCACCGGTATCGAGCGCACCTGTGCGGTCGACTCCGGGACGGTCGTTACGGCACTGCGTGGCGGCCTGGTGGATTACGTTGACTCCGACCGTATCGTGGTTCGGGTCAATGATGCGGAGGCGGCAGACGGTCAGACCGGTGTCGACATTTATAACCTCATCAAGTACACGCGCAGCAACCAGAACACCAACATCAACCAGCGCCCGATCGTGCGTCAAGGCGACAGCATCGTTCGCGGCGACGTTATCGCTGACGGCGCCTCGACCGATTTGGGCGAGCTGGCCTTGGGTCAGAACATGCTGGTCGCGTTCATGCCGTGGAATGGTTATAACTTTGAGGACTCGATTCTGATCAGCGAAAAGGTCGTTGCCGACGACCGCTTCACGTCGATCCATATCGAAGAGCTCAATGTGCTGGCCCGCGACACCAAACTCGGACCGGAAGAGATCACCAAGGACATCAGCAACCTGAGCGAGTCTCAGCTTGGGCGCCTTGATGATGCGGGGATCGTATACATCGGTGCCGAGGTGGCCGCGGGCGATACCCTGGTTGGTAAAGTCACGCCCAAAGGCGAGACCCAGCTGACGCCGGAGGAAAAACTCCTGCGGGCGATCTTTGGTGAAAAGGCGAGCGACGTCAAAGACACGAGTCTGCGGGTGCCCTCGGGGATGGCCGGGACGGTCATCGATGTCCAGGTCTTCACCCGTGAAGGGATCGTGCGCGACAAACGCGCCCAATCCATCATTGATGATGAATTAAAGCGCTATCGTCAGGATTTGAACGATCAGCTGCGTATTGTCGAGAACGACATGTTCTCGCGGGTGCGTCGGTTCCTGATCGGTAAGCCCGTGAACGGCGGCCCCAAGCGCATCGCCAAGGGTGCCATGGTCGACGAGGCGTACTTGAGCGACCTGGATCGTTATCACTGGTTCGAAGTGCGGTTGGCCGATGAGGCGGCGGCGACTCAGCTCGAGCAGATGCGCGAGTCGATCGAGCAGCGGCGTCATCAGTTCGATCTGGCGTTCGAAGAGAAGCGCAAGAAGCTCACCCAAGGCGACGAGTTGCCCCCGGGCGTGCTGAAGATGGTCAAGGTCTATGTGGCGGTCAAACGCCGCCTGCAGCCGGGTGACAAGATGGCGGGTCGCCATGGCAACAAAGGCGTTGTCTCCAAGATCACTCCGATCGAAGAGATGCCCTACATGGCCGACGGGACTCCGGTCGATATCGTGCTGAACCCGCTTGGGGTTCCCAGCCGGATGAACATCGGCCAGATCCTCGAGACCCACCTGGGCTGGGCGGCCAAGGGCGTCGGGCGGCGCATCGACGAGATGCTGCGCAAGCATGCGCGTGCTGCCGAGATGCGCGAATTCCTCGGTCAACTCTATGACGGCACGCAGCGCGAAGGCGTGATGGCCATGGCGGACGAGGATGTCCTCGAACTCGCGTCCAACCTGACCAACGGGGTGCCGTTTGCGAGCCCGGTGTTCGACGGTGCGGCCGAGTCCGATATCGGTCGCATGCTCAACCTCGCGTTCCCTGAGAGCGATCCGCGCACGGCCAAGCTCGGGTTTCGCGAGAGCAAGACCCAGGTGACGCTCTACGACGGACGCACGGGCGACGCGTTCGATCGCAAGGTGACAGTTGGCTATATGCACATGCTCAAGCTTCACCACTTGGTGGACGACAAGATGCATGCGCGCTCAACGGGTCCTTACTCGCTGGTTACGCAGCAACCGCTGGGCGGCAAGGCGCAGTTTGGCGGGCAGCGCTTTGGCGAGATGGAAGTCTGGGCGCTCGAGGCGTACGGAGCCGCCTACGTGCTTCAGGAAATGCTGACGGTCAAATCGGATGACGTCACCGGCCGTACCAAGGTCTACGAGAACTTGGTCAAGGGCGACCACACGATCGATGCCGGCATGCCGGAATCGTTCAATGTGCTGGTGAAGGAAATTCGCTCGCTCGGCATCGACATCGACCTCGAGCGCGCTTAAGTAGCGCGCTCGCAACGGACAGGAGAACCCCCATGCGTGCATTGCTGGATCTGTTCAAGCAGGTACAACAGGAAGAGCATTTCGATGCGATCCGGATTGGCCTCGCTTCGCCCGACAAGATTCGTTCTTGGTCTTATGGTGAAGTCAAGAAGCCCGAGACGATCAACTACCGCACCTTCAAGCCTGAGCGTGATGGCCTGTTTTGCGCCAAGATCTTCGGGCCGATCAAGGATTACGAATGTTTGTGCGGCAAGTACAAGCGCCTCAAGCATCGCGGGGTCATCTGCGAGAAGTGCGGCGTTGAAGTCACCCTGGCCAAAGTGCGTCGTGAGCGCATGGGGCACATTGAGCTCGCCAGCCCGACAGCCCACATCTGGTTTCTGAAGTCCCTGCCCTCGCGTCTGGGGATGGTCCTTGACATGGCGCTGCGTGATATCGAGCGCGTCCTGTACTTCGAGGCCTTCGTCGTGGTCGAGCCCGGCATGACCCCGCTCAAGCGCGGGCAGCTCATGACCGAGGACGACTATCTGGCCAAGACCGAAGAGTTCGGCGACGAATTCAAGGCCCAGATGGGTGCGGAAGCGGTGCGCGAGCTGCTGCGCGCGATCGATGTCGACCGTGAAGTCGAACAGCTGCGCACCGATTTGAAAGAATCGCGCTCGGATGCGAAGACCAAGAAATACGCCAAGCGCCTGAAAGTCCTCGAGGGCTTCCAGCGCTCCGGAATCAAGCCCGACTGGATGGTGCTGGAAGTCCTGCCCGTGCTGCCCCCCGAGCTGCGCCCGCTGGTGCCGCTCGATGGTGGCCGGTTTGCCACCTCGGACTTGAACGATCTGTACCGGCGCGTCATCAATCGAAACAACCGTCTAAAGCGCCTGCTCGAACTCAAGGCGCCCGAGATCATCGTGCGCAACGAGAAGCGCATGCTGCAGGAGTCGGTTGATTCGCTGCTTGACAACGGTCGCCGCGGCAAGGCCATGACCGGCGCCAACAAGCGTCCGCTCAAATCGCTTGCCGACATGATCAAGGGCAAGGGTGGCCGCTTCCGCCAGAACCTGCTGGGCAAGCGCGTTGACTATTCTGGTCGGTCGGTCATTGTGGTGGGACCGCAGCTCAAGCTGCACCAGTGCGGTCTGCCCAAGCTCATGGCGCTGGAACTCTTTAAGCCCTTCATCTTCAACAAACTGGAGACGATGGGGATCGCGACGACGATCAAGGCAGCGAAGAAATTCGTCGAAAATCAGGAGCCCGTCGTCTGGGACATTCTCGAGGACGTGATTCGCGAGCATCCAATTCTGCTTAACCGGGCGCCGACCCTGCACCGCCTGGGGATTCAGGCGTTCGAGCCGCAACTGGTCGAAGGCAAGGCGATCCAGCTGCACCCCTTGGTTTGCGCCGCCTTCAACGCGGACTTTGACGGCGACCAGATGGCCGTGCACGTGCCGCTGTCGCTCGAAGCGCAGCTCGAAGCGCGTACGCTCATGCTTGCCTCGAACAACGTTCTGTTCCCCTCCAACGGGGAGCCGTCGATCGTGCCGTCGCAAGACATCGTGTTGGGTCTGTATTACACGACGCGCGACAAGGTCAACGGCAAGGGCGAAGGGATGATCTTCGCCGATGTTCCCGAAGTCGAACGCGCTTACCTGAACGGAGCGGTCGAACTGGGTACGCGGATTTCGGTGCGCCTGATCGAGCATGACCTCGATCGCGAAACCGGCGTCAAGACTCCACGTCGTCGATTTGTGGAAGCGACGACCGTGGGTCGCGCGCTGATGTCGGAGATCCTGCCGGCAGGGCTCTCGTTCGATCACATCAACAAGGCGCTCAAGAAGAAGGAAATTGCGCGTCTCATCAACGCGTCGTTTCGCAAGTGCGGCTTGCGCGAGACCGTCATCTTCGTTGACCGCTTGATGCAGACGGGGTTTCGCCTCGCCACCCGCGGGGGCATCTCGATTGCCATCGACGACATGCTGATCCCTTCGCGCAAAGTTGGCATCCTTGCCGAGGCCGAAGCCCAGGTCAAAGAGATCGAACAGCAATATGTCTCGGGTCTCGTGACCCAGGGCGAGCGCTACAACAAGGTGGTCGACATCTGGGGCAAGGCGGGCGATGACGTCGGCAAGGCCATGATGGAGCAACTCCAGCGCGAGCCGGTGCAAAACCGCGAAGGCAAGATCGAGCAGCAGGAGTCCTTCAACGCGATTTACATGATGGCCGACTCGGGTGCGCGCGGCTCCGCCGCACAGATTCGCCAGCTTGCCGGGATGCGGGGTCTGATGGCCAAGCCCGATGGCTCGATCATCGAGACCCCCATCACGGCGAACTTCCGTGAAGGCTTGAACGTGCTGCAGTACTTCATCTCGACCCACGGGGCCCGAAAAGGCCTTGCGGATACCGCGCTGAAGACCGCGAACTCTGGCTATCTGACGCGTCGCCTGGTCGATGTGACGCAGGATCTCGTTGTCATTGTGGACGATTGCGGGACCCCCAACGGGGTCACGATGCGGGCTCTGATCGAGGGCGGTGAGGTGATCGAAGCCTTGCGCGACCGGATCCTGGGCCGCGTGACGGCCGCTGATGTGGTCGATCCCGAGACGCAGGAAACCGTGTTTGAGAACGGTACGTTGCTCGACGAGGATTCGGTCGAACTGATTGATGCCAAGGGCATTGACGAAGTGCGCGTGCGCACGCCACTCACCTGCGACACCCGTTATGGGCTGTGTGCCAAGTGCTACGGCCGCGATCTGGGCCGAGGCGTCTTGGTGAATTCTGGCGAAGCGGTGGGTGTGATTGCGGCGCAATCGATCGGTGAACCCGGTACCCAGCTCACCATGCGGACCTTCCACATTGGTGGCGCTGCATCGCGTGCAGCGGTCGCCAATGCGGTCGAAGCCAAATCGAACGGCAATGTCCGACTGACCGAGCAGTTCCGCCTGGTGCACAACGCCAAAGGCGAGCAGGTCGTGATCGGGCGATCTGGTGAAGTCCTGATCGTGGACGATGCCGGGCGCGAGCGTGAGCGCCACAAGGTGCCTTACGGTGCCATCCTGGCGGTCGAAGCGGGTCGTCCGATCAAGGCGGGCGCTACCATCGCGACCTGGGATCCGCTGACGCGACCGATCATCACCGAGTACGCGGGTCGAATCCGGTTTGAGAATGTGGAGGAAGGCGCCACCGTGGCCAAACAGGTCGACGAAGTCACCGGACTGTCGACGCTGGTGGTGATCGACGCGAAGCGCCGGGGCACGATCAAGACCGTGCGTCCGCAGGTTCGGTTGCTCGATGCGCAGGGTAACGAAGTCAAGATTGCCAACACCGAGCATTCGGTAACCATCGGATTCCCGGTCGGTGCCCTGATCACGGTGCGCGATGGCCAGGAAGTCGGCCCAGGCGAAGTGCTGGCGCGGATCCCCCAGGAATCGCAGAAAACTCGCGACATCACGGGCGGCTTGCCGCGCGTGGCCGAACTCTTCGAAGCCCGTTCGCCCAAAGATGCCGGTATGTTGGCCGAAGTCACCGGAACGGTGTCGTTCGGTAAGGACACCAAGGGCAAGCAGCGACTGGTCATCACCGATACCGATGGCGATCCACACGAATTCCTGATTCCCAAGGAAAAGAACGTGCTGGTGCACGATGGTCAGGTCGTCAACGTGGGCGAACTGATTGTCGACGGTCCGGCCGATCCGCACGATATCCTCCGACTCCTTGGGGTCGAGGCTCTGGCGCGCTACATCGTTGATGAAGTGCAGGACGTCTATCGATTGCAGGGTGTGAAGATCAACGACAAGCACATCGAGGTGATTGTTCGCCAGATGCTGCGACGCGTTCAGATCGAGAATCCGGGCGATACCGAGTTCATCCCGGGTGAGCAGGTCGAACGCAGCGAGCTCTTTGACGAGAACGACAAAGTCAATGCGCGCGATGGCATTCCTGCGACCTTCCTGAATCTTCTGCTGG
Organism: Burkholderiaceae bacterium; assembly: GCA_040401595.1. Classification (GTDB taxonomy): domain Bacteria; phylum Pseudomonadota; class Gammaproteobacteria; order Burkholderiales; family Burkholderiaceae_E; genus RFPW01. The sequence continues at coordinate 3,988 of JBBAOE010000039.1, read as the reverse complement.
GTATTACCAAGGCATCCCTGTCGACGGACTCGTTCATCTCGGCAGCCTCGTTCCAGGAGACCACGCGGGTCCTGACCGAAGCCGCCATCATGGGCAAGCGCGACGATCTGCGCGGATTGAAGGAAAACGTGATCGTGGGCCGCCTCATCCCGGCGGGGACCGGGCTGGCGTTCCATCGGGCACGCCGCGACAAGGAAGCGTCCGAGTCACGCGAAGCCGCAGCCGCTGCTGAGGCCTTGTTCGAGGCCCCGGCCGAGGACCAGGCTCTGGCGGTGACGACGGCGGTTCCAGACACGCAGATGTGAGTTCATTCCGTCAGCGGCTGGGCGGATCGATTCCATACCGACCCGCCCGGTAGTTGACGGCCCGCCCGGCGCGTTTTACACTCGCCGGCTTTCCGTATTTGGCGCATCTTGCGTCTCTATTAAAAAATGCCGACCATCAACCAATTGGTGCGCAAGCCGCGTGAATCGGCTGTCATCAAAAGCAAAAGCCCCGCCCTGCAAGACTGCCCGCAGCGCCGCGGTGTCTGTACGCGGGTGTATACCACGACCCCGAAAAAGCCCAACTCGGCGCTGCGTAAAGTCGCCAAGGTGCGCCTGACCAACGGGTTTGAGGTGATCAGCTACATCGGCGGCGAGGGCCACAACCTTCAGGAGCACTCGGTCGTCCTGATTCGCGGCGGTCGCGTCAAGGACCTGCCCGGTGTGCGCTACCACATTGTCCGTGGCTCGCTCGATCTACAGGGCGTCAAGAACCGTAAGCAGTCCCGATCGAAGTACGGTGCCAAGCGTCCCAAGAAGTAAGGGTCAGGGGCCCGGGCGGGTTGCGATCGCCGGGCCTTCGGTCTCCAGAGCGGACCAGGAATGTTTTTCGGCATGTTGGGCGTTTCGCGCCCGCATGCCTCACCCGGTGGGTTTGACCCACCAGTAAGCGGCCCCGCCGAACTTCTGCCTTCCGAGTCGAAGTCAGGGGCTCTGTCGGAGCCATGAGGCCTGTGCCCGGTTCATCCCGAACCGGTTGCGGGCCCAGCTGAAGCCTTAGGAGTGTTGTTATGCCGCGTCGTCGCGAAGTCCCCAAACGGGACATCCTCCCCGACCCCAAGTTCGGTAGCGTGGATGTCACCAAGTTCGTCAATGTCCTGATGCTGTCGGGCAAGAAAGCCGTCGCCGAACAGATCGTATATCGGGCGTTCGAGCAGATTCACACCAAGTCCGGCAAAGATCCGCTCGAAGTGTTTTCTGTCGCCCTGTCGAACTGTCGCCCGATGGTGGAAGTCAAGAGCCGTCGCGTTGGCGGCGCCAACTACCAGGTCCCGGTCGAGGTGCGCCCGGTGCGCCGGATGGCGCTCGCGATGCGTTGGTTGCGCGAAGCGGCCAAGAAGCGTGGCGAAAAGTCCATGGGTCAGCGTCTTGCCAACGAGCTGCTGGAAGCATTCGAAAACCGGGGCTCCGCGGTCAAAAAACGCGATGAAGTCCACCGGATGGCCGAAGCGAACAAGGCGTTCTCCCACTTCCGTTTCTAACGTCGAGGTGGGCGCAAGCGCTGCTTCTGCAGTGGAGCGCCCCCAGCGACCGGTCGGGGGGGTGACCTTGGCCTGCCGGACGCCGCAGGGCGTCGGTGGGCGAAAGATGCCGTTCCCGCAGTCGCACTGGTGCAATCTGAGCCAGCGATCCTCTCGACCTCGAGGGCTCGCAGCGCGTCTGGATCGCACTGGGACCCTCGGCATCGGGTTGCTCCGCAACTGATTGCACTTAACCGCTACTAGGGAATTCGAACCATGGCCCGCAAGACTCCGATCGAGCGCTACCGCAACATCGGCATTTCGGCGCATATCGACGCCGGCAAGACCACGACCACCGAACGCATCCTGTTTTACACCGGTGTAAATCACAAGATCGGCGAAGTCCATGATGGCGCTGCCACCATGGACTGGATGGAGCAGGAACAGGAGCGCGGGATCACGATCACCTCGGCCGCCACGACCTGCTTCTGGAAGGGCATGGACACGACGCGCCCCGAGCACCGGATCAACATCATCGACACGCCGGGACACGTCGACTTCACGATTGAAGTTGAGCGCTCGATGCGGGTGCTCGATGGCGCCTGCATGGTCTATTGCGCGGTCGGTGGGGTGCAGCCGCAGTCCGAGACCGTCTGGCGCCAAGCCAACAAGTATGGTGTGCCCCGGCTGGCGTTCGTTAACAAGATGGATCGGACCGGTGCGAACTTTTTCAAGGTGCATGATCAGATGCGCCTGCGCCTCAAGGCCAACCCGATTCCGATCCAGGTGCCGATCGGCGCGGAAGAACACTTCAAGGGCGTGGTCGATCTGGTTCGCATGAAAGCGATTTTCTGGGACGAAGCGTCCCAGGGCATGAAGTTCGAGCTTGCCGAAATCCCGGCCGAGCTGATGGACACTTGTGTCGAATGGCGCGAAAAGATGGTCGAGTCGGCGGCTGAGGCCAACGAAGAGCTCATGAACAAGTATCTCGAAGAGGGCGACTTGTCCGAGGCGGACCTGCGGGTTGCGTTGCGCCAGCGCACGATTGCCGGCGAGATCGTCCCCATGCTGTGCGGCACCGCGTTCAAGAACAAGGGCGTGCAAGCGATGCTCGACGCGGTTCTGGATTATCTGCCCAGCCCGATCGATATCCCGCCGGTCAAAGGGCTTGATGATCGCGAAAACGAAGTGCGCCGCAAGGCCGACGACGGCGAGAAATTCGCGGCGCTGGCGTTCAAGCTGATGACCGACCCATTTGTCGGGCAGTTGACCTTTATTCGCGTCTACTCCGGCGTTCTGAGCTCGGGCGATACGGTCTATAACCCGATCAAGGGCAAGAAAGAACGTATTGGCCGACTGCTGCAGATGCACGCGAACCAGCGCGAAGAGATTTCCGAAGTGCGCGCGGGCGACATCGCCGCCTGCGTCGGACTCAAGGAAGTGACCACGGGCGAAACGCTTTGCGACCCCGATCATGAAGTGATTCTCGAGCGGATGGTGTTCCCCGAGCCCGTCATCTCGCAGGCGGTTGAGCCCAAAACCAAGGCAGACCAGGAAAAGATGGGGATCGCGCTGCAGCGTCTTGCCCGCGAAGACCCTTCGTTTCGGGTGCGCACCGATGAGGAGTCCGGCCAGACCATCATTTCCGGGATGGGCGAGCTGCACCTCGAAATTCTCGTCGACCGGATGAAGCGCGAGTTTGGTGTCGAGGCGACAGTCGGCAAGCCCCAGGTGGCGTATCGCGAAACGATCCGGGGGCATTGCGACAACGCCGAAGGCAAGTTCGTACGTCAGTCCGGCGGTCGCGGTCAATACGGCCACGTCGTTCTGAAGGTTGAACCCAATGAGCAGGGCAAGGGTTTCGAATTCGTCGATGCGATCAAGGGCGGTGTGGTGCCACGCGAATACATTCCGGCCGTGCAGAAGGGCGTGGAAGACACGCTGCCTTCGGGCGTGCTCGCCGGCTTCCCGGTCGTGGACGTCAAGGTGACGCTGCATTTCGGCTCGTATCACGACGTCGACTCGAACGAAAACGCGTTCAAGATGGCCGGTTCGATGGGCTTCAAGGAGGGATTACGGCAGTCCAAACCGGTCCTGCTTGAGCCGATGATGGCGGTCGAGGTCGAGACCCCCGAGGACTATGCGGGCACGGTCATGGGCGATCTGTCGTCGCGCCGGGGCATGGTTCAGGGCATGGACGACATGGTGGGTGGCGGCAAGGCGATCAAGGCCGAGGTGCCGCTCTCGGAGATGTTCGGATACTCGACCACCCTGCGCTCTTTGACCCAGGGCCGGGCCACCTACACGATGGAATTCAAGCATTACTCGGAGGCGCCCAAGAACGTCGCCGAAGCGATTATCACCTCGCGTACCAAGTGATCGCGAACAAACTCGATTCCAGAACTTTCTGATATTTGTAAGCAGGAGCGCGTCATGGCAAAAGGCAAGTTTGAGCGTACGAAGCCCCACGTGAACGTGGGGACG
>JBBAOE010000038.1:0-16297 GCA_040401595.1 Burkholderiaceae bacterium | reverse complement strand
GGCCACAGCCTGATTAAGTCCAAAATGAAGGAAACCGGATCGCCGCTCGCGGGGGAAATGAGCGGGCACATCTTCTTCAAGCATGCATATTATGGCTTTGACGACGCGATCTATGCCGCCGTGCGACTGATGTCCGCGTCGGCCAAGCTCGGCAAAAGCGTGACCGAGTTGCGCAGCGAAATGCCGGAGATGATCAACACCCCCGAAATGCGTTTCCAAGTCGACGAGAGCCGCAAATTCGCCGTGATCGACGAAGTGTTGGCACGATTGTCGGCAGACGGCGCGGATGTGAACAACACCGACGGCGCGCGCGTCAATACGCCCGATGGCTGGTGGCTATTGCGCGCATCGAACACGCAAGACGTGCTCGTCGCCCGCGCCGAGGCATCTTCCGAAGAAGGTCTCGAACGGCTGATGGCGCAAATTGATGCGCAATTGGCGGCATCAGGGCTGGAACGCGGGGAAACTGTCGGGCATTAAGCTCGCCGTGAGTTTACCGCCCATCATTCTCAATTGGTTCGCCACGCGCGGGTGGCAGCCGCGACGGCATCAGTTGGAGATGCTCGACGCCGCAGTCGAGGGACGGCATGCCCTATTGGTGGCCGCGACGGGTGCGGGCAAGACGCTGGCCGGATTTTTGCCGAGCCTCAAGGATTTGATTGACGCCCCCTCCGACGGCTTACACACACTCTATATCTCCCCGCTGAAGGCATTGGCCACTGATGTGCGCCGCAATCTTCTAATCCCGATCGAGGAAATGGGCCTGCCGATCCGCGTTGAGGCGCGGACGGGCGACACACCGTCCGACCGCAAGGCGCGGCAGCGGGTCAAACCGCCGCATATATTGTTGACCACACCTGAATCTTTGTCGCTGCTGCTCAGCCATGAAGACAGCGTGCACATGTTCGCCACGCTGAAACGCGTCATTGTCGATGAGGTCCACGCCTTCGCCAATGGCAAACGCGGTGATCTGCTCAGCCTATCTCTCGCGCGGCTGCAGACATTGGCACCGGACATGCAACGTGTTGCCCTGTCTGCGACGGTGGCCGATCCCGATGACTATCGCGCATGGCTCGCGCCTTATGGCGACATGGATCAGGTCAGCTTGGTTGAAGGGGAGGCAGCGGCGGAGCCTGACCTGACAATCCTGTTACCAGATGGCCGCGTGCCATGGGCGGGGCATAGCGGGCAGCATGCGATACCGCAGCTCATCGACGAAATTGGCCGCAACAAAATCACGCTGATTTTCTGCAACACACGCTTCCTTGCCGAATTTATCTTCCAGAAATTATGGGACGCGAATGAAGCAAAATTTCCCATCGGCATTCATCATGGGTCGTTGTCGGTAGAGGCGCGGCGCAAGGTTGAGGGCGCAATGGCCGAGGGCAGATTGCGCGCCTTGGTCTGCACCGCCAGCCTCGATTTGGGTGTCGACTGGGGAAATGTCGACTGCGTCATCCAAATGGGTGCGCCCAAGGGATCGTCACGCCTGCTGCAGCGCATTGGCCGGTCCAACCACCGCATGGACGAACCCAGCAAGGCTATCCTTGTCCCCGGTAATCGTTTTGAATATCTGGAGGCTGAAGCCGCCTTTGACGCGGTGGCAGAGGGCGTCCGCGACGGTGAAACCTTCCGACCAGGCAGCTATGATGTGCTCGCACAGCATGTCATGGGGATCGCCTGCGCCGGACCCTTTGACGAAGCGGCGTTACTGGCCGAGGTCCAATCGGCATTACCCTATTCCGCTATCGATGCTGCAACCTTTGCGCGCGTCATCGCCTTTATCGCAACGGGCGGATATGCACTCAAAGCCTATGACCGCTTCAAGAAATTGGTCAAAGACCCCGATGGCCGGTGGCGCCTATCGCACCCGCAATTTGCTGCGCAGCATAGATTTAACGCGGGCATCATTGTCGATGCGCCGATGCTGGAAATCCGGTTCCGCAATGGTCGCAAATTGGGCAAGGTGGAGGAAGCTTTCGCCGCCACCTTAAGCCCCGGCAACTGCTTCACCTTTGCCGGCATGGCGCTTGAGGTTGAATCGATCAAGGACCTCGACCTCATCGTCCGCGCCGCGACCAAGCCTGCGACCAATATCCCTAGCTATATGGGTGCGCGCTTGCCCCTCACCACACATCTGGCTGAGCGTGTGCGGCAGATGCTGACCGACAGGCCGGGCTGGGCACGCTTTCCCGACGAAGTGCGCGAATGGTTGGAAATGCAGGCCTATCGCAGTCAAATGCCAAAGGCGGGGCAGTTGCTGGTCGAAACCTTCCCGCACGACAAACGCCATTATATGGTGGCCTATCCGTTCGAGGGGTGGAACGCGCACCAGTCGCTGGGCATGCTCATCACGCGGCGGATGGAGAGCCGTGGCCTCATGCCCATGGGCTTTGTCGCCAGCGATTATGCCTTGGGCGTATGGAGCCTCAAACCCATCACAGACCCACGGCCCTTATTTTCTGCAGACATATTGGCCGATGAATTTGTCGACTGGGTGGAATCAAGCTACTTGCTCAAACGGGCCTTTCGCGAAGTGGCTGTGATCAGCGGCCTTGTCGAACGGCAACATTCCGGCAAGCGCAAGACGGGCAGGCAGGTGACCTTTTCCACCGACCTGATTTACGATGTGCTGCGCAAATATGAACCCGACCATCTGCTGCTGGAGGCGGCATGGGCCGACGCGCGGACGCGATTGACCGATGTCGGGCGACTTGGCGATTTATTAGACCGCGCCGCCGATACGATGCTGCACGTCGACCTGCAGCGCGTCAGCCCGCTGGCGGTGCCGTTGCTGGTGATGATTGGTCGCGAAAGTGTGGCGCAGGGTTCGGTGGATGACGCTTTGTTGATGGAGGCAGAGAGCTTGGCCAGCGTGGCGATGACACCTTAAGCGCATAGAGATGGGGCCAGAGGGAACTGCGCACATCCGCTTGCAGTCGCGCACCACAATCCGCATAGCCTGCGGCGATGGCACATGATTTCGAATTTGGCGGGCAGACATTTGAGATAGCTGGCGAGGCGGCCTTATATTGGCGCGCGCAAGATGCGTTATTGGTGTCTGACCTGCATCTCGAAAAGGCCAGCGCCTTTGCTTTATTTGGCCAGATGCTGCCGCCTTATGACAGCGTATCGACGCTGCAGGATATTGCGGCGCTTTGCAGCAAATATAGCCCTGCCAGTATCATATCACTGGGTGACAATTTCCATGACGATGATGGTGAACACCGACTAGCCGAGGACGCTGCGGCATTATTGGTCGATTTGGCCCGCGCCACCGAATGGATTTGGATCACCGGAAACCATGACCGGGCGGTGTCGGGCATCTGGGGCGGCGAGGCATTGGACGAATTGACATTGTCGGGCATCACGCTTCGCCATGAGGCGAAGGCAGGCGACCCCTTTCCCGAAATCTCCGGCCATTTTCATCCCAAGTTCCGGCAGGTGCTGCGCGGGCGGATGGTGAAACGGCGTTGTTTTGTAAAAACCCCGCGCAAGATGATCATGCCCGCCTTTGGCGCGCTGACCGGCGGACTAGATGTGCAGGATGCTGCAATCATAAAGGCGTGCGACCTCAGCGCTGGCGAAGGGGTTGAGGCCTTAGTCGCCACAAAAAGCGGCTATGCGCGTTTTGCGTTAAACTACGCTGGGACGCTCACCAAATAAGGCGGTGCCGACGCGGACATAAGTCGCGCCCAGCATGATGGCAGTTTCAAAGTCATCGGACATGCCCATACTCAATTGTGCCAGACCATGCCGCGCGGACAGTTCGGCCAAAAGCGCAAAGAAGGGCGCCGCTTCGACCTCAGCGGGCGGAATGCACATGAGGCCAGCCACCGGAAGGCCCGCATCCTGCGCAGCCTTCAACAGGTCGGGAAGCTCCGTCACCGAGCAGCCGCCCTTTTGCTCTTCAGCGCCAATATTGACTTGCAGGAAGCAAGGCACTGCACGCCCCAACTTCTCCATCGCCTTGCCCAATGCCGTCACGAGCGACAGCCGATCAACCGAATGGATCATATCAAACAACGCAACCGCCTCTTCGGCTTTGTTGGATTGCAACTGGCCAATGAGGTGCAATTCAACCTCCGGATGCTGCTCCTTCAGTGCGGGCCATTTGCTCGCAGCCTCCTGCACACGGTTTTCCCCGAACAGCCTTTGGCCTTCCATGATGAGCGGTTCAATGTCTTGCGCCGACCGCGTTTTTGACACAGCGATAAGGTGGATATCCTCCCCCGGGCGTCGCGCCAATTTGGCGGCGGCGTTCATGCGCGCACGGATGGCCGTCAAACGGTCGGCGGATGTTTCTGGTGTCGCTTCCTGCATAACGCGTCGCTATAGGCAGTTGTATGCCGCGAAGCCACCCCTTGCCGAAAATCTGGCTCATGACCGATGCACGTTTTGGTGATGACCAACTGCGCGCTATTCAACAGCTGCCCGCGCGTTCAGGCGTGGTTTTCCGCCATTATCATTTCGCTACTCAACAACGTCGCGCATTGTTCGCTAAAGTGCTGCGGATTTGCCGGCGGCGCGGGCATTTATTGCTGTTGGCGGGCGATGAACGGACCGCTTTGCGCTGGCATGCCGACGGCTTTCATCAACGCAGTCGTGGCCACACAGGCTTGCTACACAGCGCGCCTGTTCACAATGCGCGCGAAATCGCAGAGGTAAAGCGATGCAGCGCCGACCTCTTATTCCTCTCCCCGCTTTTCGATACCAGCAGCCACCCCGGCGCACGTCCGCTAGGTCCCTTAATGTTTCAGCGGCTTGCAAAATTGGCCGAGCCAAGGCGCGTCATCGCCTTAGGTGGCATGACCCGTCAGAGCGCACATATGCTCGGGCCACGGACGATGCATGGCTGGGCGGCGATTGATGCTTTCAGGAAAAAGCCCGCTTAGAAGCGGATTTTGGTGCCGACATAGACAGCTTCGCTGTCCTTGCGATTGTCCGCCAAGGGAATGACGCGGTCATTCTCACTGGCGTAACGGACACCTGCGGTAACGTCGATCTTGCGGCTGATCGAGAAGCTGCCGCCAACATCCAACTTATAATCGCCCGAAGCCGCGCTACCGCGCGCAGGCGGAGCCATTTCTTTATTCTGGTCGAGTTTAATATTGGTGCTGAACTTGCTTGGCTTCTGTGCCGATTGATCAAGCCGGAAGCTGCCCTTGCCAACATCGCTTAGGGGCGCCTTTGCCGCGCGCACATGCGCCTTAGGCAAAGCAAAATCTTGCCAACCCTTGGACGCCGTCAAACGATAGTCGACAGCGGCTAAGCGAAGCCCCTTGCCCGCGCCCACTTCGCTGGGTGCGATGACATTGCGTATGGATACGGCGCCAGCGGTCAAACGCGAGTTCGCCCGCGCTGCAACGGTAATGGTGCGGTTGCGGCCTTCACCGGCGCTCGCAGGCGTGAAAGGGAAACGCGCAGTGGGCGCGATTTGCGTGGCGGAGAATTTTTGGGCAAGAACGCTGTCACCGCCAGCAGGCGTGAACATCGCGACCCAAGACGGCGCGACCAGTTGTTCCGGACCGGATGTCTTTGCGGCAAAGGCAGGGACAATCATCGGCGAAAGGGCAAACGACGCCGTCGCCAGCATCACTGCCGCAAAGGTCGCATATTTTCCTTTCTCTACACGCTTCACGTTCATTGCCTTTTATCGAGCGATTCTTTTTCGTTACATCAACCTTACGCCTCATTTCAGGGATTCAAAAGAGGTGTATTTTCAAAATCACGCCGATAACACGTTTTGCGTCCAGTTGTTGCATGATGTCCACAATCGCATAGCGCATGGAACCTGACTGCAGCATTAATTCCGCGCCGTTCAGCCGCCAGAAAGCTTGCCCCCGGCAGCAAGCCACGATAGAGGTTTCCGATATTCCATTGTTCAAGGACATTTTATGCGCACCACTCGCCTGGCACTCATCGTTGCGACCGGCAGCTTATTAAGTTTAGGCCTGCTTTCCGGCTGCGGCGGCAGGGAGCGTCCAAAGGCGGACCTCGCGGCCAGCCAGGTCACCAATATTGGCGTCAACAGCTATTTATGGCGCGCATCGCTTGATGCCTTGTCGTTCATGCCATTGCTGCAAACCGACTCATCGGGCGGCGTCATCGTCACCGATTGGTATGTAAATCCGCAAAGCCCTAGCGAGCGCGTAAAATTGACAATTTCGATCCTTGACCAAGACCTGCGCGCCGACGCTTTACGCGTGGCCGGCAGCCGCGAAGTCTCGCAAAATGGCCAGTGGGTCGCGGCACCATTGCGCGCAGCTACAGTGCAAAAGCTGGAAGCGGTGATTCTCACTAAGGCGCGCGACCTTCGTCGGTCTGCAATCACTGGGTAAATTCTATGTCCAATGTAGAGCGTTTTAACCCGCACGTCGCCGACGCGCGGTGGCAGAATATTTGGGAAGAACGCCACAGCTTTGTCGCGGATGACAATTCGCCCAAGCCCCGCGCTTATGTGCTCGAGATGTTTCCCTATCCGTCGGGCCGCATCCATATTGGTCATGTCCGCAATTACACGATGGGCGACGTTCTGGCGCGCTACAAGCGGATGACGGGGCATGAGGTGTTGCATCCCATGGGCTGGGATGCCTTTGGTATGCCCGCCGAAAATGCGGCGATGGAAAAGAATGTTCACCCCGGTGGTTGGACGCGCGACAATATCGCAAACATGAAGGCACAACTTAAACGACTTGGTTTCGCGATTGACTGGACGCGCGAGTTGGCGACCTGCGAGCCCGAATATTATGGACATGAACAGGCGCTGTTCCTGAAGCTATACGCCGCTGGCCTGGTTTATCGCAAGGAATCTGCCGTAAACTGGGACCCAGTCGACATGACCGTACTTGCCAATGAGCAAGTCATCGATGGCAAAGGCTGGCGCTCGGGCGCGCCCGTCGAGCGCCGCAAGCTGAGCCAGTGGTTCCTAAAAATCACCGACTTTGCCGATGAATTGCTGACGGGCCTTGGTTCGCTTGACCAATGGCCGGACAAGGTGCGGTTGATGCAGGAAAACTGGATCGGCAAATCGCAGGGCTTGAAATGCACCTTCCGTTTCCCAGGCGGCGATGGCGGCATTGACGTGTTTACAACACGGCCCGATACCATGTTTGGTGCAAGCTTTGTCGCCATTGCAGCCGACCACCCCGTCGCGCAAAAACTGGCCGCCAATGCGCCCGAATTGCAGGCGTTTATCGAGGAATGCCGCAAGGGCGGCACCACCGCCGCCGACATCGAAACCGCCGAAAAACGTGGGTTTCATGCGGGCCTGACCGTCGAGCATCCGCTCGATGCAAGCTGGCATTTGCCAGTCTATGTCGCGAATTTCGTACTCATGGACTATGGCACGGGCGCCGTCTTTGGCTGCCCCGCACATGACCAGCGCGACCTTGATTTTGCCCGCAAATATGATTTGCCCGTCACCCGCGTTGTCGCCGATGGTGATTTGACCGACAGTGCATTCGCAGGCGACGTCGCATTTACCGGTCCCGGCAATATTGTGAATTCCCATTGGATGAATGGCATGACGATTGATCAGGCCAAGGCCGATGTCATTGCACGCGCGCAGTTCGAAGGCTGGGGTATAGGCCAGACGCAATATCGCCTGCGCGACTGGGGCGTTTCGCGTCAGCGTTATTGGGGCACGCCCATTCCGATCATCCATTGCCAGAGCTGTGGCGCGGTACCCGTGCCCGATGACCAATTGCCGGTAACCTTACCCGAAGATGTCAGTTTCGACATTCCCGGCAACCCGCTGGATCGGCACCCGAGCTGGAGCAAAGTCGATTGCCCAAGCTGCGGACAGCCTGCACGGCGCGAAACAGACACGCTCGATACTTTTGTCGATTCAAGCTGGTATTTCATCCGCTTTGCTAGCCAGCCGCATGACAAGCCATTTGACCGCACGGTTGCGGAAAAATGGCTTCCGGTGGACCAATATATTGGCGGCGTGGAACATGCCATTTTGCACTTGCTCTATGCCCGTTTCTGGACGCGCGCATTGAGCCATATTGGCTTGATCGACGTGAAGGAGCCATTTGCGTCTTTGTTCACGCAAGGCATGGTCACGCACCAAACCTATCAAGACGAAAAGGGCAGTTGGTTGAGCCCCGATCAAGTGCGACGCGAAGGCGACATCTGGACCATCATCGATAGTGGCGCGCCTGCGGTTGCTGGCCGGATCGAGAAAATGTCCAAGTCCAAAAAGAATGTCGTCGATCCCGATGACATTGTGGATCAATATGGCGCAGATGCCGTGCGCTGGTTTATGCTGTCCGACAGCCCGCCCGAACGCGATCTGGAATGGTCGGAAGCGGGTATTGAAGGCTGTTGGCGCTTTGTACAGCGTCTGTGGCGCCTGACTTCGCAGGTCAGCGGCGCGGATGGCGTAGAAAAAGCCCTAGACCGCAAAACCCATCAGATAATCGCTGGCGTCGGCGCTGATATTGAGGCACTTGCCTTTAACAAGGCCGTGGCCAAGATTTACGATCTGGCCAACGCCATTGAGAAAGCAGCGCCTTCGGCTAGCCGCGATGCTGCCATCCGCACGATCCTATTGCTGTCATCACCTATGGTGCCACATTTGGCCGAAGAGGCCTGGACGCAGCTTGGCGCGGAACTGGACGGCGGCTTGATTGCGGACGCGGCATGGCCAGCGGTTGATCCGGCCCTGCTGGAAGAGGACGAGGTTACCATCGCCATCCAAGTCAGGGGCAAATTGCGTGACACGCTCACGGTTGCTAAGGGCTTGCCGCAATCCGAGTTGGAGGCGCTTGCGCTGGCCAGCGAAAAGGTTCAGGTTGCCATTGACGGCGGCGATATAAAGAAAATCATCGTCGTTCCCAACAGGCTGGTCAACATCGTCTTATGAACCGTTTCTTTGCCTCCGTGATGCTCGCTTTCCTTCTGCCAGCATGCAGCTTGCAGCCATTGTATAGCGGCGGGTCAAAAGGGGTGGTGGCGCATACATTGGGAACCATTAGCGTTGCGCCAATCGAGGGCAAAAATGGTTGGCTGATGCGCAATGCATTGACCGACCGGCTTGGCGCTCAAGACGGCAATTCTGCTCAGTTCCGCTTGGTTGTTGTTTTGGATGACCAAATTGAAGGTTTCGGGGTGCGTGCGGATGATACGGTCACGCGTGAACGCCGGACATTGCGTGCGCGCTATCAGCTGGTTTCGGTCGCGACGGGTGAAATTGTTCTGGATACGACAGCCGGTTCGGACGCGGGCATTGACGTCGTTAGCTCAGAATATGCAACGATCGCTGGCGAAAACAGTGCACTTGAGAACCTGACGCAAAAGGTTGCAGATCAGATTGTCACGCGGCTTTCCATTTACGCGCGCGGCGAATGAGCAACGCAAAAGAACGTAGCTTTATCAATGCCATCAGTGCCCGTTCTGATGTTCGGCTGTTTTTCATATTCGGGCAGGATGAATCGGCTGTAACCGATATTGCCGGACAAATGTCGGCGCAGTTAGCAGGCTCGGAACGCATTGATATCGACAGCGACCGTATCCGCAATGACCCTGCCTTATTGGCAGATGAGGCATCTGCCCTATCGCTGTTCGGCGACAAAAGACATATCCGCCTTAGTTTCCGCCGCGAAGAGGGCTTAGCCGCAGTCGAGAATTTGCTGGCGCTTGACGGCGACATAAGCCCAGTTATCGCAACCGCTGGGAATCTGACCAAGGCTAGCAAGTTACGGAAATTGCTGGAGGCGCATCCGCGCGCCATGGCCCACATTTGCTATCTACCCGAGGAGGGCGACGCCGCAGCGGCAGTCATAGCCTTTGCCGCCACAATGGGGTTGAAGATCGATCGGCCACTTGCCGCCCGTATTGCGCGCTACACAGGTCAAGACCGTAAGCTGGCGCAGGCCGAAATCGAAAAGCTGTCTTTATTTTATGATGCGTCACCGCAGCGGCCCGCCACGGTAGAAATTGCTGTATTCGAAGCTTTATCGGCGGAAACGGGTGAGGAAAACATCAACGGCCTCGTCCATGTCGTGATGGGCGGTGACTTGCGCGGCACGGGCCGCGAGCTAGCCGCTGCACGCGACATGGGTGTGGATGCCATTCGCATCATCCGCGCCATGCAGCGCCGCGCGACAATGCTCGCAGCGATGCGGACAAAAGTCGACAGTGGCGCCAATCCCGGCGCAGTGGTTAAGACAACGCGTTCGATATTCTGGAAAGATGCCGACAGCTACGCACAGCAGCTGATGCGCTGGCCATCAGTTCGGCTTGCAGGACTAAACAGCCATTTGCTTGAGGTGGAGTCAAAGTTGATGCACGTCCGCGACGGGCTTGCCGTGAACATATTGGAAGAAGAGCTTGTCCGCATTGCCCGTGCCGCAGCGCGCCGAGGCTAAGCACCGTGCGCGAGCACCTTGAACCACTTTGCTACTGTCCCCACATCATTCTCACGAAAGGTGCCTTTTCATGGAAAAAATTATCAAGTCAGATGCAGAATGGCGGGCAGAATTGGACCCCGTTCAATATCATGTTCTGCGCGAGGCTGGCACGGAACGTGCTTTTGCGGGCAAACTGACCGATGAAAAACGCGCAGGCGAATTTAGCTGCGCTGGCTGTGGAACTGCCTTGTTTGCTTCAGACACGAAATTTGACAGCGGCTCGGGTTGGCCAAGTTTTACCGCACCTGCAGATAATGATGCCGTCGAAGAACATCGCGATACATCGCACGGCATGGTCCGTATTGAAGTGCGCTGTGCCGCATGCGAGGGGCATTTGGGCCATGTCTTCCCTGATGGGCCCGGGCCGACAGGCCTACGTTACTGCATCAACAGCGCCGCGCTGGCATTCGATCCTGAATAACAACGCGCTTGTCGGCGATCACGGGACTGGGTAACACCCTATCATGGCAGGCGCAGGCAAGATTTCGAAAGAACGTGGCCCAATGGGAACATGGATACTCCGCCTCGTCAAAGCAGGAAGCATTGCCGCGTTGCTGGGTGTCATGGTTCTGGGCATTTTTGTCGCGATTGCACGTGGCGAAATTGATAGTTTTGAAGATCTGAAATCCTCCCCCAACGGGCAGATGATCCGCATACGTGCCGCGGACGGCACTGTCATTCAATCGCTTGGACCGAGTTTCGGACGCTGGCTGACCATCGACCAATTGCCGTCGGAAATGAAAGACGCGATGGTCGCCGTCGAAGATCGCCGATATTATATGCACCCCGGTGTCGACCCCATCGGCATTACACGGTCCGTATATGTGCGGACCGTTGAAGGTCGCTGGACGCAAGGTGGTTCGACCATCACGCAACAATTGGCGCGTAACATATATCTGAACAGCAACAAGGAGTTTGGCCGTAAAATTCGCGAGGTTATCCTTGCGTTGGCCATGGAAACCAAATTCTCGAAAGACCAGATCCTCGAACTCTATCTGAATAAAGTATATTTCGGTGGCGGCGCTTATGGGGTCGATGCCGCAAGTCGCCGCTTCTTTGACCATGGCGCCGAAGATATCAGTCTTGCCGAGGCCGCGATTATAGCAGGTCTTGTGAAGGCACCCTCACGCTATGCCCCCACGGCCGATGCGCAGGCCGCCTTGGACCGGGCGAAGGTGGTGGTTGAAGTGATGCAGGATGCAGGAATGATTACCCCAGCTGAAGCCGCTGGCGTCGAACTGTCCGGAGTGCGCTTGGCCGCTGAAACACCTCAAGACAGCGTGCGATATTTCACAGATTGGGTTTTGCCGCAGTTGGACGGCCTGATTGATGAAACTGAAAAGCCCATCGATATCTGGACGACGCTGGACCTTAAAATGCAGCGCGCCGCAACGGCAGCGATTGCGGCGAATGCCCCCAGCGGTGCCCAAGGCGCGTTGGTTTCAATTGACCGCGACGGCGCGGTGAAGGCGATGGTGGGCGGTACCGATTATGTTTCCAGCAATTATAACCGCGCGGTAACCGCGGTTCGCCAACCGGGCTCTGCCTGGAAGTTGTTCGTTTATCTCACCGCACTGGAAGCAGGCTACCGCCCCGAAGACATGGTGGAAGACAAGCCCGTCGAAATCGAAGGCTGGCAGCCTAAAAATAGCGGCGGCAATTTTGCTGGCCCGATTTCGCTGCGTACCGCTTTTGCCTATTCCAAAAACACAGTCGCTGCCCAAATCGGGCAAGACGTCGGCACCAGCAGCATCGCTGATATGGCCCGCAGGTTCGGGATCACCACCCCTGTCAACACGCAGCCATCAATGGTTCTGGGCACATCAGATACGCGCGTTATCGATATGACCCAGGCGTTCGCGGCAGTCGCAGCCGGTGGGCGCAGTGTCACCCCTTATGGCATTACAAAGGTCACGACGATTGACGGTGAACTTCTATATGCCGCGAAGCAAGCAAGCTCGGTCCAGTTGGTTGATGATTGGGTTGCAGGCGCAATGACCGATTTGTTGCAAAGCGCGGTCGCCACGGGCACTGGGCGGGCCGCAAATATTGGTCGGCCCGTCGCGGGCAAAACGGGGACAACGTCAAGCAACAAGGACGGATGGTTCCTGGGCTTCTCCAGCGGCCTTACAACGGCCGTTTGGATGGGTCGCGACGACGCTAGGCGGATTGGAGGCCTTGAAGGCGGACGCGCCCCTGCGCAAGCCTGGGCGGCCTATATGCGCGTCGCTGTTGCCGGACGTCCCGTTGAGAAATTCGCAACTGAGGTGACGTTCCCAGAGGCCCTTGAAGGTGAGGAGTCGTTGCTGGGCGGAGAAGAAATGCTGCTTTTCGATGAAAATGGCATGCCGATTGAAGGTGGCCCCGCAATGGAAGACCCCAATGTCGCGCCGGAGCCTGCGCCAGAGCCACTGGATGATGCCTTTATCGAAAGGGCCTTAAATGGTCGGCGCGATCAGTAACTAACGCCAGAAAAAGCGCATGGCGATCCGCGTTCACAGTTTCGTCCCGCAAAAACTTACAATGCGTGGCCAGTCCGGCTTTTCTTGGTTTCAAGATAATGGGCATTGTGTGGATTGGCGGCGATCTTAAGCGGTAGCCGCTCCGCGACCATGATGCCCGCCTTTTGCAAGCCGTCCACCTTTTCAGGATTATTGGTCAACAGGCGCACCTGTTCCACACCGAGCAATTCCAGCATCCGTGCCGCGACTGAAAAGTCGCGCGCATCAATGGCAAAACCCAATCTGGTATTGGCATCGACAGTATCAAACCCCTGATCCTGAAGCGCATAAGCGCGTAGTTTGTTGATCAAACCAATGCCGCGTCCCTCTTGTCGCAAATATAACAATATACCCCAATTTGCGTCCGAAATCTGTTGCAACGCTTCGTGCAATTGCGGTCCGCAGTCGCATTTCAGGCTGCCAAGAACATCACCCGTCAGACATTCACTGTGCAACCGAACGACTGGCGGGGAGGAATCGCGCTTACCCATCAGCAACGCCACATGATCGGACGCATCTACGGCTGTCCGGAATGCGACCATTTCGGCATGGGCATTGGCGGCAACGGGAAGCTTGGCACGCGCGGCTATGTGCAAGGCGCCGCTGTCATCAAAGGCGGCGACATCTTGCGGGCTAACGTAAACGGCGTTCTCGCCTGCATCAGCCAACACCAGAAAGGCTGGAAGCAAGCCAGCCAATCGCGCGAGTTCGATAGCGGCCGTCGCCGATGGCCCGTCATCCAATGGCAGCGCGGCAAAAGGTCCCTTCATCGGATAGGCAAGGTCAAGGCTTGGGTCAGCTAAGGCCAACGCGAGCCGCAAATCGAGATCGACGGGCGCCTTAATGAGCACCGGAAGGTCGCCATCGGCCGCAGCACGTTGGTTGGTTAGTTTCAGCGTTGCCGCACGGCCTGCCGAGAGCAATATCGCATTCGCGCCGAAAATATCCTGCGCCGTTTCGACCGCAAGGACAGTCAGCGCTTTGTCCAAATACCCGACCGTAACTGGCCAGCCACGACGCAGGGCATCAATCGCCATTGCTGCGCGGCGTGAGTCTCCCAACGCGGCGCCCGCCCCGATCAAAAGGTGAATTCCGTTACTATGGGCGCATGGTCGGATGGCTTGCCCCAGCCGCGCACATGCTTGTGGACGATATGCGCCTTTGCCTTTTCTTTCAGATCAGGGGTGATCCACATATGATCTAGTCTACGTCCGCGGTCGGACGTCTCCCAATCCTGCGCGCGATAGCTCCACCATGTATATAATTTCTTAGACGGATCGACAAAGTGCCGGGCAACATCGACCCAGTCTGCTGCAGCCTGAATTTCCGCCAGATGCTCAATTTCAATTTTTGTATGGCTGACGACATTGACCAATTGTTTGTGGCTCCAAACATCTTGCTCAAGCGGGGCAACGTTGAAGTCACCTGTGAGGATAGTCGGTTGGGTAACGTTACGCGACCATTCTGCCATACGCTTTAGGAAAGCTAGCTTCTGGCCGAATTTAGAGTTAACCTCGCTGTCGGGAACTTCGCCCCCAGCGGGAATATATACATTGTCGATCCGCAAGCCCTTGGCTGCGTCGATGTTTAACTCTGCGCCAACATGGCGCGCCTCACCATTGGCCTGCCAATCCTCAACCCGGCGGTTGATCAACGGCAGTTTGCTGACGATTGCGACGCCGTGATGCATGGGCATGCCGTTAACGACAAAATGGCGATAACCCAATTGCCGGAACAACCCTTCCGGAAACAGGCTGTCGATGACTTTGGTTTCCTGAAGGCATAAAACGTCTGGCGCTTCTTCCTTCAAATAGCGTTCGACAATGTCAATACGGGCGCGGACTGAGTTTATATTCCACGAGGCGATGCGAATGGTCTGGGACATAAGACAAAAGCCCTAGATGCCTGAAGCGTCAGGAGCAAGCCAGTGAAGACATTTGCGTCAAAAAAGCAAAGCCCTCATCCCGGGGGCATTTGGGATGAGGGCTAAGCTTGCGTTCGTCACGCGGATATCAGCGATGATTAAGTCGTGGGCAACAGGGGGAAATCCACACGGACGTTCGGTCGCTGATCGGACATCTATACTGAGACTTTCCTGTCGTTCAGATGAACAACACTAGCGTCAACCGCAACTTGTCGGTGGTGCGCTTCCGTTCATCGCCTGATGTTACGATTTTCGTCTGACGGGCCGCGGATCTTTCCATGTGAACGCGTTTTTCGCGATGGCGCCATTGTAGGTGATATTGTTGAGTCGAATGGTGGTTCGGTTGTTTTTGGAATCCAGAGCGACCCAACCATTCAACGTCAATCCGCCGGGCGCGCCGGGCTTGTCCACGAATATCATCGTGATGGTGCCATATTCGGGGCGCTTTGGATCACGGACTTCGACACTGACAACATCATTAGTAGACGTTGGAAGTATCTTGCCAAAACGCGCGAGATCCTGACCGGGGTCAAGGAGGGCGGCCAGTGGGCTGTTACGAATCGGCCAACGCTGCACTTGCTTTACCTCATAATCCACCATCGTCAGCGCACGACCATCGGCGACAATCAACAGGGGCACATCCTTCTGATACTCAAAACGCACTTGTCCCGGCCGCTTCAACAGCAACTTGCCGGTCAGCGTCCCGCCGCTCCGGTCTGTCTGCGCAAAAGTGGCTGACATAGTGCCCACGGCTTTCATATGCTGCACCACCCGCGCCATCTGCTCGGACGAAGACTGCGCAGGGCTAGGCGTCGTTGTCACGAGCGCAATCGGCGCAAACAAAATGGCATATTTTGAAAAAGTCATCTTTGTTTCCTCGGGATGGATTTCTTCAGTCGTTATCAAGACTGCCTTGAACCCCGTCTTAACCGCTAAACCGGCTCGCCGTTGCGGTCGCGCAGCACTTCACGGCGGCCAATATGGTTCGGCGCGCTGATGAAGCCGTCCTCCTCCATCCGGTCAATCAACCGTGCCGCGCTGTTGTAACCGATGCGCAATTGCCGTTGAATCCAACTTGTCGAGGCCTTCTGGCTTTCGAAAACGATCTGGCACGCTTTGCGATACTGCGAATCTTCTTCGCTGTCGTCGCCGCCCATGCCACCAAAATCGAAACCGCCATCTTCGGGTTCTTCAGTCACCGCTTGGATGTATTCCGGCTGCCCTTGGCCACGCCAATGGTCGGCAACGCGGCGCACTTCATCGTCAGAAACAAAAGGTCCGTGAATACGCGTCAATCCACGACCACCTGCCATATAGAGCATATCGCCCTTGCCCAGAAGCTGTTCTGCGCCTTGTTCCCCCAGAATGGTCCGACTGTCGATTTTTGACGTCACATGGAAGGAAATGCGGGTGGGCAGGTTGGCCTTGATGACGCCCGTGATAACATCGACCGA
>JBBAOE010000037.1:0-17959 GCA_040401595.1 Burkholderiaceae bacterium | reverse complement strand
GCTTGGCCAAAATCTCGCGCACTTCCTCGGCAATGAAGGTCATCAGGTTGATGACTTTCTCCGGCGTGCCCGTGAATTTCTTGCGCAAGGCCTCATCCTGAACGCACACGCCAACAGGGCAAGTGTTTGAATGGCATTGCCGCACCATGATACAGCCCATGGCAACAAGGCTGAGCGTGCCGATGCCAAATTCCTCAGCACCCAAAATCGCGGCGATGACGATGTCGCGTCCGGTTTTCAAACCGCCATCAGTGCGCAACTTCACGCGGTGGCGAAGGCCGTTGAGCGTGAGCACTTGGTTCGCCTCGGACAGGCCCATTTCCCATGGCGTGCCCGCATATTTGATGCTGGTTTGCGGGCTTGCACCCGTGCCGCCGACATTGCCGGAGACCAGGATGACATCGGCATGCGCCTTGGCCACGCCTGCCGCGATGGTGCCGATGCCTGCCGCACTGACAAGCTTCACACAGACCCGCGCGCGTGGGTTGATCTGCTTGAGGTCGTAAATCAACTGCGCCAGATCTTCGATCGAGTAAATGTCGTGATGCGGTGGCGGTGAAATCAGCGTCACGCCCGGCGTCGAATGCCGCAGACGCGCGATCATTTCGGTCACCTTGAAACCCGGCAATTGCCCACCTTCGCCCGGCTTTGCGCCCTGCGCGACCTTGATTTCGATTTCCTCGCACGCGCCCAGATACTCGGCAGTCACCCCAAAGCGGCCACTGGCGATCTGCTTGATGACGCTATTCGCATTGTCGCCATTCTCATAAGGCTTGAAACGCTTGCTGTCTTCGCCGCCTTCACCCGAAACGGCCTTTGCGCCGATGCGGTTCATGGCAATCGCCAATGTCTCATGCGCCTCTGGCGACAGAGCGCCAAGCGACATTCCGGGCGTGACAAAGCGCTTGCGGATTTCGGTGATCGCCTCAACCTCGTCAATCGCAACGGGTTCTTTAGCGAAGTTGAATTCCAGCAAATCACGCAAGTAAATCGGTGGCAGTTCCTTCACGCCTTGCGCAAATTGCGTGTAGGTCGAATAGCTGTCATTCGCGACCGCGCTTTGCAGCAAATGCATCAGGCCAGCAGAATAGGCATGTTCTTCACCGCCGTTACGTTGCTTGTAAAATCCGCCAACGGGCAGGCGCGCAACGGCCGCATCGAACGCGTCATCATGCCGGTCGCGCGCGTTGACATATAATGAATGATACCCTTCGCCCGAAATCTTGTTCGGCATCCCGGGGAAGAAGTCGTTGACCAATGCCCGCGACAGGCCAACCGCCTCAAAATTATAACCGCCACGGTAGCTGGAGATAACTGCAATGCCCATTTTGGACATGATCTTCAGCAGACCTTCGTTGATCGCGGTGCGGTAATTTTCGACCGCTTGCTCCAAGCTGTAGCCGTCGAGCAGGCCGCGTCCCTGCCGGTCGGCAATCACCGCTTCGGCAAGATAGGCGTTCACTGTGGTTGCGCCAACGCCGATGAGTACGGCGAAATAATGCGTGTCCAAGCATTCGGCGGAACGGACATTGATCGACGAATAGCTGCGCAGGCCATTGCGGACCAAATGCGTGTGCACCGCCGCTGCCGCGAGGATCATCGCGATACCGACGCGGTCGGCGCCGATGTTTTCGTCGGTCAAGAACAATTCGGATTTGCCCATACGCACGGCGGCCACGGCTTCTTCGCGGATACGCGTGATGGCGGCACGTAGGCCCTCTTGTCCGGTGGAGATGTCGTAGGTGCAGTCAATCTCTGCACCCAGTGGGCCGAACGCAGCCTTCAGCCGGCGCCAATCATGCGCCGTTAGGACTGGGCTGTCGAGCACTAAGACATCCGCATTCTGGCTCTTTTCTTCCAGAATATTGGCGAGGTTGGAAAAGCGCGTTTTCAGGCTCATCACATGCCGTT
Source organism: Burkholderiaceae bacterium (assembly GCA_040401595.1). Taxonomy (GTDB): domain Bacteria; phylum Pseudomonadota; class Gammaproteobacteria; order Burkholderiales; family Burkholderiaceae_E; genus RFPW01. The sequence continues at coordinate 16,048 of JBBAOE010000037.1, read as the reverse complement.
CGCGCAAGCTGTCGATGGGCGGGTTGGTGACTTGGCTGAAATTCTGGCGGAAGAACTGGCTGATGAGGCGCGGCTTATCGCTGATGACGGCCAACGGCGTATCGTCGCCCATGGACCCAATGGCTTCCTTGCCATCTTCGATCATCGGCGCGAGAATCATTTCGACATCTTCCAACGTCATGCCAGCTGCGATCTGGCGCTTGGTGAGCTCCGCGCGTGACCATGCGGGTGCGCTGTCTTCACCAACTTCGGGCAAGTCTGTGATGCGGCGGAAGCCGCCGACCAATGCGCCATAATCCTGCTCTGCCGAAATGCGGTCCTTCAACTCGCCATCGCGGTATAATTTGCCTTCGTCCAAATTGACGGCAATCATTTGTCCAGGGCCAAGGCGGCCTTTTTCCAATATCGTTGTTTCGGGCAGGACCACCATTCCGGTTTCCGAACCGATCACCAGCAAATTGTCCGACGTCCGGCTGTAGCGCAACGGACGCAGCGCGTTGCGGTCAACGCCAGCCACAGCCCATTGGCCATCGGTCATCGCCAAAGCGGCAGGGCCATCCCATGGCTCCATGACGCTAGCCATATATTCATACATGGCGCGGTGGTTCGCGGGCAAATTGGGGTTCGACTGCCATGCTTCGGGGATGAGCATCAGCTTTGCTGTCGGCGCTTCCTTGCCCGAACGGACCAAGGTTTCGAACACGGCGTCCAATGCGGCGGTGTCCGATGACCCGGCTGGAATGACAGGTTTGATGTCATCCGACTGCGCGCCAAAGGCGATGCTCGCCATCTTAATCTCATGGCTCTTCATCCAATTTTGGTTGCCACGAATGGTGTTAATTTCACCATTATGTGCAAGGCCGCGGAAGGGCTGCGCCAACCACCATTGCGGGAATGTGTTGGTCGAATAACGCTGATGGAAAATCGCCACGCGACTTTCAAAACGGTCATCTTGCAGGTCGGGGTAAAATACCGACAGCGACTCTGCAAGGAACAGGCCCTTATAGATAATCGACCGGCACGACAGCGAGCAGATATAGAAATCGCGAATTTGCGCAGCGATGATCTTCTTTTCGATTCGGCGGCGGACGAGGTAGAGATTCTTTTCAAACTCGGTCGCGTCCAACTCTTCGGGCATCGGACCAGCAATCATGATCTGCTCAATCTCAGGCCGCGTGGCTTGCGCCTTGTCACCGATCACGGACACATCGACAGGCACCTGACGCCAGCCATAAATGGTGTAGCCAGCGTCGATAATCTCCGCCTCGACAATTGTGCGGCAATTCTCTTGCGCGCTAAGGTCCGTGCGCGGCAAAAATACCATGCCGACCGCAAGCCGGTTGGGCATTGGCCGGTGGCCGCTGTCTGCAATAGCATCGTCGAAAAAGCGGACGGGTAAATCGATATGCAAGCCTGCGCCATCGCCGGTCTTGCCATCGGCATCGACTGCGCCGCGATGCCAGACGGCCTTCAGCGCCTCAATCCCCGCCGCCACAACACGGCGCGATGGCTTGCCATCGGTCGCCGCAATCAAACCAACGCCGCAGGCATCGCCTTCGGACTCAGGATGATACATGCCTTCGCGGGCAAGGCGTTCATGTTCGGGAGTGGGGAAAAATATGGTCATGCTGCAACCTTTTCGCGGCGTGCTTTCGATTTTAGATAAGTGTGCATATGCTGCGTGACATCCCGCCCGTCGCGGATTGCCCAGACGACAAGGCTTGCGCCACGCACGATGTCGCCAATAGCGAACACCCCGTCGAGGTTCGTCATCTGCGTCGTGTGATCAACACGTACGGTACCCCAGCGGGTGACGTTAAGGTCAGGTGCGTTGAACAAAACGGGCAGGTCTTCGGCTTCGAAGCCGAGTGCCGTAATCACCATGTCGGCGTTCAGCGTGAAGTCGCCCTCGGGGTCATTTTCCGGTGTACGGCGGCCAGAGGCATCAGGGGCGGCAAGCCGCATTTTTGCGACATGGACGCGTTCGACTTTGCTATCGCCGTCAAAGCCCTTGGGACCGGATAGCCAGACGAACTCGACACCTTCTTCTTCCGCATTGGTCACTTCGCGTTGCGAACCCGGCATATTCTCGCGGTCTCGGCGGTAGAGGCACTTCACGGATTTTGCGCCTTGGCGAATGGCGGTGCGGACACAATCCATCGCGGTATCGCCGCCGCCTATCACGACGACATCCTTGCCATGCGCATTCATCGCGCCGTTTTCAAATGCGGGCACCGCATCGCCAAAGCCCTTGCGGTTGGATGTGGTGAGATAATCCAACGCCGGGATTATGCCCTCCAGCCCGATGCCCGGCGTCGTAATTTCGCGCGCTTTATACACGCCCGTGGCGATCAACACCGCGTCATGCTTGGCGCGCAAATCATCCAGCGATGCATCGCGGCCTACTTCGAAATTGGCGTGAAAATGGATGCCCGCATCCTCAAGCCGTTTGATACGGCGCATGACAATGTCTTTTTCCAACTTGAAACCCGGGATGCCATAGGTCAGCAATCCGCCCATGCGGTCATAGCGGTCGTAAACATGGACGTCATAACCCGCGACGCGGAGATATTCTGCTGTTGTCAGTCCGCCGGGGCCGCCGCCGATGATGCCCACCGACTGGCCGCGCGATGGGCCGACCTCGACGGGTTCAACCCAGCCCTGCTCCCATGCAGTATCGGTGATATATTTTTCCACCGAGCCAATGGTGACGGCGTCATGACCCGAAAATTCAATAACGCAATTGCCCTCGCACAAACGATCCTGCGGGCAAATACGGCCGCAGATCTCGGGCATGGTGCTGGTCAGGTTGGACATCTCATAGGCTTCGCGCAAACGCCCTTCGGCGGTAAGGCGCAACCAATCGGGAATATGATTGTGCAACGGGCAATGGACCGAACAATAGGGCACGCCGCATTGCGAACAACGCGACGCCTGATCCGCTGCTGCGGCCGGCGCGTAACGATCCGCGATTTCGGCAAAATCCTCCGCGCGCAGTTCGGCTTCCCGCTTATGCGGATAAGCCTGCGGCTTTGAGATAAATTTTAGCATTGGATCTTTTGCCACAACACGCTCCTTCAGAAGCGCTGCGCGTAACGTGGCAAACACATGCTGTCACGCAGAAATCCTATAATAGGGCAGCTTTATTGACTAAATTAGTTTTTTTGAGACTATAGTTTAAGGTTGCGCAATATAATTTCACATTAAAAGGTCCGAATCGTAACTTATCGCAGATAAAGCCATATCAACGCCGCTGATCCCGCGATGATTCGGTAATAAGCAAAAGGGGCAAAACCATATTTGCCGACAATGGCGACAAAGGCTTTCACGACAACAACCGCCACCAGAAACGCCATAGTGAAGCCAATCGCGATCATCCCCAAATCATCCGCGTTCAAAAGCGCCCGGTCTTTCCATAAAGCATATGCCGTGGCCGCCATCATCGTGGGCACCGCCAAGAAGAAGGAAAACTCCGCCGCCGTCTTGCGCTCCACGCCCATCATCAGTCCGCCCATGATCGTCGCGCCGGAACGGCTCACGCCCGGCAACATCGCCGTGCATTGGACAAGGCCAATCGCCAAAGCCGTGCCAAAGGGAATTTCCTCAACCGCATGGAAACGCACGGTCTTCACCACGCGCTCCAACAACAATATGACGATGCCGCCAACAATAAGCGCGATGGCAACAATCTCCGGTGTCTGCATTGCGGCGCGAATGGCATCATATGCCACGACACCAATCACCAAAGCAGGGGCAAAGCCCAATAGGATATTGCGCGTGAACGCGACGGGGCCAGCCTTCCGCTGCAGCAACCCCGTGCCAACCGCCCAAAATGGCCGCCAATATACCAATAAAACCGCTAAAATCGCGCCGAGCTGAATGGCAATTTTAAAGGCGACTGAGCTATTGTCGGTAAAGCCGACAAGCTCGCCCGCCAAGATAAGATGCCCCGTCGATGATACCGGCAAAAATTCTGTTAGCCCCTCAATAAAGCCGAGGAGCAAAGCGATCATCGTATCGCTCATGCTTTGGGACTGCTGCCAAAGCGGCCATGCTTGCGGTAAATGTGCAACCAATCGGCGGCAATGACATCCAATGGCGTCGGCACAATGCCATAGGCCGCCAACCCGTCGGTACCCGTCACCACATTGTCACGGCCAAGCATCTTAAACTGGTCAGCGGTAATCGGCGCACCGGGCATCCAGCCTGTGCCCTTGGCGAGCATCTTTGCGGCAATATCAGGAACTTCAATAAACAGGGGGTCCCGGCCAATCGCTTTGGCGATCCAGCGGTTCAGTTCCATCATCGAGAATATCTCCGGCCCGCCAAGCTCAAGCACGCGGCCATCCTGATGCACCAAAGCAGCAGCAACAGCCCGGGCAACGTCACCAGTAAATACAGGCTGGAACTTCGTGGCCGCACCAATAATCGGAACGACCGGCAGCATGCGGATCAGTCCTGCAAAGCGGTTGATAAATTGGTCTTCTCGGCCAAACACAATCGACGGACGCAAGATAACAGCCGATGGAAACGCAGCACGAACCGCCGCCTCACCGCCTGCTTTGCTTTGGCCATATTGCGCGTCGCTCTGCGCGTCCGCGCCAATCGCGGAGATGTGGACCAACGCGCCAGCACCAGCATCTGCAGCGGCCTGTGCTACGATGCCAGCGCCAATATTCTGAACGGCATCCATATCGGCAAAGCTGCCGACGAGATTGACCACAGCATCAGCATCCATCACCGCGCGCTTTACGCTGGCGGGCTTGCGGATGTCGGCCTCCAACAATTGCACTTGCCCCAAATTGCCCAGCGGCTTGATATGGTTGGCGCTATTGGCGTTCCGGCACGCAATACGCAGCCGCGCGCCTTGACCAAGCAGCGCCTGCGCGACGTAGCGGCCCAAAAATCCGCCGCCACCAAAAACCGTTATCAACTTGCCTTGCATACATGCTCCGTCAGCCAGCGAGAAACCCTGCGCGCGCTTTGCACCACCGCTAGGCAGCTTTCAAGGCCGACCTGCGCTTGGCGCGCCCGGCAGCCACATTTAATCCGCCACGCGTCTGGCACAGACGTTGACAATATCACCTGATCGCTTAAAGGAGCGCGCCTACCCGATATGCGGAAAAACCTGCGTGTCTCGTGCCCGGATGGCGGAATTGGTAGACGCACCAGCTTCAGGTGCTGGCGCTGGCAACGGCGTGGAGGTTCGAGTCCTCTTCCGGGCACCACTTTTCTAACCGGCGTTGCGTTCTTGTTTGCAACATTTGCCTTTCGCACTATCGCATGTTCCCGGGCCACGCGGAACCTTTTTGCATAAGGGGTCGTTGGGGCCGGGGGATGTCTGTTTGATCCAAACAATTGCCATTTTATACTTGAGTAGCGCAGCGGCGCCGTTGCTTGCCCAAAATCCGGCGGTTGAGCCGCCTGCAACGGGTCCGCGTGCGCCTGTCATAACGGACACGGAGTTTAACGGGGCCATTCCGTCGCTCGACGATGCCCCATTGGAAAGCATCGAAGCTTGGCAGGCCGATCAGGAAAATCGTGCAGCAGATGGCTCTGTTGCACAGCGGACGGGGCAGAACCCTGCCGACCCGGCGATATCAACGGTGCAAGATAATGATGCGGTGAAATTACTGCCCGATCCGCCGGTGACCGACCTGCAGTTGGACGATCCTTTGCCGCCGATCGAAAATTTTGATACCGAACCCCCGCCTGAACCCACGCAGGCCGCTGAACGTGAGGTGGGCGCCGTGCGCTACATCCTGCGCATGGACGGCTTGGATGCGGCCGCAACGGCAGAACTGGCCAAAGACGCCGATGGCATTGCGGTTGAGGCGGCGGCCTGGAATGATGTCCGGTCGCGCTTCTATGATCTTTCGTCGCTAAAGGAGAAAGGCGGCCGCGCAGATAGCCGCGCCGAGATTGGCCAACGTGCGCGTGCCGATCGGCAATTGTTGCTAGACATTTTGAACGGGCAAGGCTTTTTTGATGCCGATGTTCAGGTGAAGATCGAAACATCGGCAACGCAAGGTGGGCCGGTCAATGTCGTCCTGACGGTTCTGCCTGGCCGCCGTTATTATCTGGGGCAGATCGCATTTGCAGCCCCCGCGGTGCAGCCGGCGGATCTTATCAGCGGTTACTTTGCACCTAAAACGGGTGAAGCAATCGTTGCCGATGTGATATTGGCTGCCGAAGCTAAGCTTTCCGTCCAATTACCGCAAAATGGCTATCCTTTCGCCAATGTCGGCCAGCGCGACATTTTGTTGGATAGCGGCACGGGAATGGGCGATTATACTTTGCCTGTTGACCCAGGCGCACGCAGCTATTTCGGGCAATTGCGCACCGAAGGCACCGCAACATTTGACGCGAGCCATGTCGCAATATTGCGGCGCTTTAAGACGGGCGATCTCTACGACAGCCGCAAAGTGGATGACCTGCGCGCCGCCTTAATCGCCACAGGATTGCTGTCTACTGTTTCGGTCGAAGCTGTTCCGGGCGAAGGCGTGGCACCGGACGGAACGCCTTATGCCGATTTGCGGGTCCGCCAAGAGGCCGCACCGCCGCGCAGCTTGGCGGCAAGTGCGGGCTATGGGACGGGGCAAGGCTTTCGCGCAGAGGGCAGTTGGACGCACCGCAACCTGTTTCCCCCCGAAGGCGCATTACGGGTGGCAGCATTGCTTGGCACGAAAGAGCAGGCAGCTAGCATCGCCTTTGACCGCGCCAATGCCGGACGGCGTGACCGCAATATTGAGATATCCTTGTCGGCACTGCACAGCAATTTTGATGCGTTTGAGGCGTATACCGGACGGCTAGCAATGACGATGGCGTTGGTCTCGACCCCAATCTGGCAAAAGAAGTTCACGTGGTCGATGGGTGCCGAAATCCTGGGGACGTCTGAGGATGCGTTTGAATTGGCGCGGGGTGCGCGCGACCGGCGTGTTTATTATGTCGGCGCTTTGCCAGTTCAGGTCGGTTTTGACCGATCGAATGATCTGCTTGATCCCGTGCGGGGTTATCGCGTCAATTTGCGGGTCTCGCCTGAGGCATCTTTAGGTACGGGCAAACAGATTTATGCACGCGCCATATTGGATGGATCTTATTATTATCCAGTGCAGGACAATATCGTGGTGGCGGCTCGCGCGCGCGTAGGAACCATAGCGGGCATATCGCGGGATAATCTCGCACCGTCGCGCCGATTCTACGGCGGTGGTGGCGGCTCTGTCCGGGGTTTTGGGTATCAACGGCTCGGCCCCTTGGACCCGAAGTATGATCCCATCGGTGGCCGAAGTGTGAACGAAATTGCGCTGGAGGGGCGCTATCGCTTTGGCAATTTCGGCGTTGTCGGCTTTGTCGATGCGGGGCAAGCTTATGAATCTAGCATCCCCAAATTTGATGACTGGCGCGTGGGCGTTGGCATTGGTGGCCGCTTCTACACCAATTTTGGTCCCATCCGGCTTGACCTCGCAACGCCGTTGAACCGACGTCCTGGTGACTCCCGTTTTAGTGTGTACGTGTCCATTGGGCAGGCATTTTAATGGCGTGGCGTCGGATTGCCATTGGTGTAGCGGCCGTCACGGCGCTGCTGCTGGTCCTATTGGTGGGCAGTATGGTTTGGCTCGACAGCTCCTCCGGACGGAATTTTGCCGCAAGGCAGATTGCGGCTTTTGAATTTGAAAATGGCCTGAATATCCGCATCGGGAAAATTGACGGGTCGATTTATGGCGACGCGACGCTGTCCGATGTCCGCTTTCGTGACCCCAAGGGCGAATTTGCGCGCGTGCCCGAAATCCGACTGGACTGGAACCCTTTGTCCTATTTTTACCGGGGTATTGCAATCCACGCCCTGACGGCGCATGAGCTGAACATATCGCGGTTGCCGGCGTTTCGGGCGGTTCCCGACCGTGGCGACCCGCTGCTTCCTGACATCGATATGCACATCGAACGGCTGCAGATAGATCGCATCTTCTTTGCCAAGGCCGTTACGGGTGAGGAACAAGTCGCCTCATTGTCTGGCAAAGTGCAGATTGCCGACAGGCGCGCGATTATCGACGCGACCGCAGGCAGCTTAAGCGGTGACCGCATCGTTTTGAAACTCGATGCAGTGCCCGAAAACAATCGCTTTGATGTCGATGTGAAGTTGCACGCACCTGCCAAGGGCCTATTAGCTGGACTGGCGGGCCGTGAAGTTTCGATGAAGGCTAATTTAAGCGGTCGCGGTGACTGGCGTAAATGGGATGGCGCGTTGACAGCGCAATTGGCGTCTGAGAAGATTGCGGATCTTGCGCTGACGGGGCGTGAAGGGACGTTTGCGTTGAAGGGCACTGCCGCGCCTTCCAAAATCTTAGCCGACAGCTTGCTGATGCGGGCGTTATCGCCGGTTGCCGCGGTGGATATGGCGGCAACTTTCGCCAACCGCGTTGCGAAAATTCGTGGGAGCATCCGTTCTGCCGCAGCAGAGGTTGATGCCGCTGGCGTCGCCGATTTGGGCGAAGGCGGCTTTGATGACCTCGCGCTGGATTTCCGCATTCTTCGTCCCAGTATCATTGGGTCGAATGTCAGCGGCACAGATATACGCGGCAAGGCATTATTCAATGGTGCGTTTGCTGGCCCCACGGTTGCTTACACAGCTAGCGCTGGTCGGTTGGCATTTGATACCACTGCATTTGAGGATGTGACCGTCACTGGCGAAATGCAAGGGAGGGCGGATCGCTTTGTCATCCCGGTTAACGCCTCGGTGCGCCGCGTCACGGGCATCAACCAGATCGCCGGCGGCTTGCTGACCAAATTGCGCGTGAATGGCGATATCGCTATCGCTGATGGGCGGTTGCTTTCCGACAATTTGAAAATTCGTTCCGACCGGATCAATGCCAAGGCTTTGCTGGTCGGGGACGTTGATAAAGGCGTTTACACCACGGCGTTAAACGGAAAGCTGGATGGATTTCAGGTCAACTCGGTCGGCCTGTTCAATGTGGTTGCCGATGTTGATATCGAAACAAAGCGGAGCGGTGGCTATGCTTTGGTCGGCACCGTCAAGGCGCGTTCAACTCGGCTGTTCAGCGAGGGTTTCCAAAAATTCCTTGGCGGCCAGATGTTCGTCAATGCGGGCATCCGTTATGGCAAAAATGGTACATTGCAGATCACGCGCGCCAGTTTGGTGTCGCCCTTGTTCCGGCTCAGCAGCGGTAGCGGCACTTTTGTGACCCAAGGGGGTCGCATCGTGTTCAATGGCCAAGGCTATTCCAATCAATATGGCCCTATGCTCGTCGGCATGACGGGGACATTTGACCGTCCAGAATATCGCATTACGGCAACCAATCCCGGCTTCGGTATCGGTATGTCCAATGTTGTCGGCGTCGTAACGCGCAGTCCGCGTGGCTATGCCGTCGCGATGACAGGTTCGACCGATTATGGGCCGATTAGCGGCGATGTCGATGTGCTGGCGGGCGATGGCACGCTGACCATGGATATTTTGCGCGGCAATTTTGCCGGCATCGATGTAACAGGCCGGATCCGGCAGGTCGCATCGGGACCATTTGTGGGGACATTAACGGCCGCAGGTTCGGGCTTTGACGGAACCATCGCTTTGTCGGCGCAAGGCGCCTTTCAGCGCGCTATCATCGATGCTACGGCATTTAATGCTACGCTTTCCGGCGTACAAAAAATCGCGATCGGGCGGGGTATGATGAACGCCGACATCATCCTGTTTGATAGCCCGCAGGTCATTGCCGATGTGCAAGTTGAAAATGCTGTAATGAACGACATTGCGATTGCCGCAGCGCGGACGAAGGTGAATTACAGGGCAGGTTCGGGCACAGCACAGATATTGGCCGAGGGACGTAGCGAAGTTCCTTTTCGCTTTGCCGCCAATGCCGATTTCACGCCCCAACTGTGGCGGATAGCCGCGAAGGGTCGCGCCAATGGCGTCAATTTTGCGACCAATAACGCTATGCGCATTGTCCCACGCAGGAGCAGCTATGACATTTTGCCGAGCGATATCAACGTCGCGGATGGTACCTTGCGCATCGCAGGCAGTTATGGCGACGCCCTTGTCCTTCAATCACGCATCGACAAGGTCGATATCGCAGTGCTCGATCCCTTCCTGCCTGGCCTTGGACTTGGCGGGCGGGCAAGCGGCAGTCTGGATTGGTCACAGGCGTCGTTGTCTGCTTTCCCAAATGCGGATGTACGGCTGGAGATCAATCGCTTTGTGCGCGTAAATTTGGGGTCACGCTCACAGCCGGTCGACATCAGCATGGTCGGGAGATTGTTGCCCACAGGCGGTAACGCACGTGCCATTATACGGCGACGGGGAGCCGCGGTGGGACGACTCCAGATTAACTTGACGCCCCTGCCTCCCGGAAATGCACGCTGGACCGAACGGTTGCTCGCGGCGCCCTTATCCGGTGGCGTTCGCTATAATGGACCTGCCGATACATTGTTCTCCTTGGCCGGGCTTGCGGACCAAAGCCTGACCGGCAATATCGGCGTTGCCGCCGATTTTACGGGCAGAGCGCAGACCCCGATATTGACTGGCGTCGTCCGCGCGAATGACCTTGTGTATGAAAATGACAGCTATGGCACGCGATTGACCGATCTGCGTGTGCGGGGCGTATTTACAAATGATCAGTTGGAAGTCACGGAGCTGAGCGCCAAGGCAGGCAATGGCGCAGTGACGGGCAAAGGTATCGTCAGCTTGAGTGCAGCCAAGGGCTTTCCAGTGCAGCTTAGCCTTGACCTCGACCGTGCCCGCGTTGCCCGCAGCGAATTGATTTCGACAACCGCGACCGGCCAGGTCAGCGTCACCAAAACGCCCGACGGTGAAGCTTTAGTCAGCGGTACATTGCGTCTGCCAGAAACGCGGTTCAAGATTATTCGGCAAGGCGCGGCCAAGGTCGCAACCTTAACCGGCGTCCGCCGTAAAGCACCCACGAGCCGAGTGCGTGTGTCCGGCGATGCCGATGCGATCAGCAGTCTTCCAAGCAATTGGAAACTCGACATCCGACTGGAGGCCCCGGATGAATTATATGTGAGTGGCATGGGACTGGAGTCCGAATGGGGCGCGAATTTGCGGATCACAGGGACTAGCGATGCGCCATTGATTTCGGGCGATATGCAACTTGTGCGCGGGACGCTGGGCTTTGCAGGCCGATCCTTTGCTTTGGAAACTGGGCGCATTTCATTCAGCGGCGGGCCTGCCAGCAATCCATCGATCCGGGTGACGGCCGCAAGTGAGGTTGACGGAACAACAGTGCGCGTCAATATTGCGGGCACCGGACAAAATCCTGCGATTAGCTTTAGTTCAATCCCTGCCATGCCGCAGGATGAAATCATGGCGCGGATATTGTTCGGAAACTCCATCGCCGAATTGTCTGCCATTCAGGCGGTCCAGCTTGCGGGGTCACTGAACAGCTTGCGCGGTGGGTCGGGCGGGCTAAATCCGTTGGGTGTGCTGCAATCGGCGACGGGTCTTGACCGTTTGCGCCTGCTGAATGCGGATGCGAATAATGGGCGTGAAATGGCGGTAGCCTTTGGCCAGTATATAACCAATGATGTCTATGTTGAAATCGTAACGGACGCCCGTGGCTATACCGCAACGCAATTGGAAATCAGTCTGACCCGCGCGCTGTCCGTGCTAAGCCAGATTGGCACCAGCGGAACATCGAACATCAATATTCGGTATAAAAAGGATTATTGATGCGCCGTGTCCTATGTTTACTTAGTCTGACAGTCGCTTCTTCGCTGGCGGCGGGATGTCAGCCGGACTTTAACGCGCAATATGCGGAGACGGAACGCAAGGTGAAAGCGACCGAAGCAAAAATTGATGCTGAAATGGAAAAAGAAGCCAAGCGCGAGCCTATTGAAAATGGCAATTCGGATTAATGCCCTTGCTTTTGGGACGACGCCCCCTTCACTTTCTGTGTAACCGGTCCTAACAGATACAAATGTGGCAACTCCATCAATATCCACTCTGCCCCTTTTCGCGTAAAGTACGTCTGCTGCTTGGCGAAAAAGGCGTGCCATACAGCTTGGTGCGTGAGAATCCGTGGGAGCAGCGCGACGAATTTGTGCAAATGAACCCTGCGGGACGAACGCCCGTAATGCGCGATTCCGAACGTAACATTACCTTGTCCGATTCGGTGGCGATTTCAGAATATTTGGACGAAACTGTCCCCACCAACCCTATGATCAGCGGCACCGCGCAGTATCGCGCCGAAATTCGCCGCCTCGTGTCTTGGTTTGACGAACAATTTTATGGCGACGTCACGCAGCCGCTTTTGCATGAACGCATGAAGAAGCGACTGATTGATCGTCAGCCGCCCGAAGCCAAAATACTACGCGAAGCGATGAAGTTGGCGAACGGCCATCTCGATTATATCGACTATCTCATCGACCACCGTGCGTGGCTCGCGGGTTCAACGATGACGATGGCTGATTTGGCTGCCGCGGCCCAGATTTCGGTGGCAGACTATCTTGGCGGCATCGATTGGAACGGGCATGAACAGACCAAGGCTTGGTACGCCATGTTTAAATCACGACCGAGTTTTAGGCCCTTACTGTCCGAACGGATGGAAGTCATCGCGCCACCCAAGCATTATGAACAGGTCGATTTCTAAGCCCTGAAAACGTCTGATTTCTGCCCAATTTCCTTCCCGCTTTGGCTATTGATAACATTGAATTGGATATACCAACCGTTGGTATACGAACCGGCAGCGGTTGCCACGGGTGCAATTCGCGGCGCAGTTGTCCACGTCGATCACTGGACCGATCGACCGGGCCTCCGCTGTAACGTCATCCCAACGCAGCGGAGGTCCATCCTTGGGGACAGTATATGGTGTCGATTGTTTCCACCGTCGCGTATCTCGGCTTGGAAGCCCGCAGCGTAGAAGTCCAATGTCAAGTCGCACCAGGGATGGTAGGCTTCGCGGTTGTGGGTCTTCCAGATAAGGCAGTCGCTGAAAGCCGTGAGAGGGTTCGCGCCGCAATCTCTGCGCTAGGTCTGGCATTGCCGCCTAAGCGGATCACCATCAATCTTTCACCCGCTGATCTACCCAAAGAGGGTTCGCATTATGACTTGCCAATTGCTTTGGCATTACTCGGTGCAATGGGGTTGGTGGATGCAGAAGCGCTGGCGCAATTCATCGTAGTCGGTGAACTAGGTTTGGATGGCAGGGTAGCAGCATCACCTGGTGTACTTTTGGCGGCGCTGCATGCCTCGTCACGCGGGCTCGGGTTGATATGTCCGGCGATGCAAGGGTCAGAAGCGGCTTGGGCTGGCGAAATCGAAGTCGTGGCCGCACCCGACTTACTGGGCTTACTTAACCATCTGAAAGGGCAATCCTTGCTGCGCCCGCCTGAGCCAGGGGTCGCCGCGCCGCGCCAAACGGGTCCCGATCTGAAAATGGTAAAGGGACAGGAGACCGCAAAGCGCGCACTGGAGATTGCCGCTGCTGGCGGTCACAATTTGGCGATGGTTGGTCCACCGGGTGCGGGTAAGTCGCTATTGGCCTCGTGCATGCCGGGTATTTTGCCGGAGCTTTCGCCTGCTGAGGCATTGGAAGTGTCCATGATTGCATCCGTCGCCGGATCTTTGGACGGTGGCCGCTTATTGCGCACACGTCCGTTCCGTGCACCGCACCATAGTGCGTCCATGCCAGCCTTGGTCGGGGGCGGTCTGCGTATCCGTCCGGGCGAAGTCAGCCTGGCGCATCTCGGTGTCCTGTTCCTCGACGAACTGCCGGAGTTCCAACGCGGTGTGCTAGACAGTTTGCGGCAGCCGTTGGAAACTGGCGAAGTCACCGTCGCACGGGCCAACAGCCATGTGACCTTCCCCGCCAACGTCCAACTGGTCGCTGCGATGAACCCGTGCCGCTGCGGGCATCTTGGTGACGCGGCTTTGGCATGTAGCCGGGCACCGCGTTGCGCTGCGGACTATCAGGCGAAGATATCGGGGCCATTGCTGGACCGCATCGACTTGCATGTCGATGTGCAGGCCGTGCGCGCGTCAGACTTGGTCCTTCCGCCCCCTGCCGAAGGATCGGCTGAGGTAGCCATTAGAGTGCATGCCGCACGTTTCCTGCAAAGTGCGCGGCTGCAAGGCACTGGCTTGCGGACCAATGCGGATCTTGATGGCGAAACACTTGTGGCTTTCGCCACGCCGGATGCAGCGGGGCAGAAGTTGCTGGCCCAAGCGGCAGAAGCGATCCGCCTATCGGCGCGCGGTTACACACGCATATTGCGCGTTGCCCGGACGATCGCCGATTTGGCTAATATCACAGACATTGGGCGTATTCACATTGCTGAGGCGCTGAGCTACCGACGACAACCGCCACGCAACTGAGCATCCACATGGCGCGCGCATGGCATTGATGATAAAGTCATTCAAAGGGCCCCTAGGGCCAATTGGTGCGGATGGCGGGACTCGAACCCGCACGCCCTTACGGACAACAAATTTTAAGTCTGTAGCGTCTACCATTCCGCCACATCCGCTTAGCCATGCGCAGACAGCATTACGCCCGCAGGGTCAAGTGCCTTCGCACAAATGGGTTATTTGTTGAGGCCTTCGCGGACTTCTTTGCCCGGTTTGAAATAGGGCACGCGCTTCGATGGCACTTCGACCGATGCACCGGTGCGCGGGTTGCGGCCCTTGCGTGGGCTGCGGTCGCGGGTCGAAAAAGCACCAAAGCCGCGCAATTCAACGCGCCCGCCATCGGAAAGGCGTTGAATGATCTGGTCAAAAAACAGATCGACGATCTTTTCGATTTCCTCTGTTTTGAGTTCCAGATTCTCGGCTTCCAGCTTTTTGATCAACTCGGAACGGATCATATAATGTCCCTCTCTTGCGGTTATCTAATTGGACGCGGCGCGCTTATCAAACGTCGTGTTACAATGCTTTACAACAATGTCGCCACGCTGGCAGAAATTTTTTATCATTACAACGGTCTTCCAAAAGTTTTGTGCCAAAGGCATAAAAAAACCCGCTCCTCATTCAAGAAGCGGGTTTCCATTACGACATTTAGGATGTCGTTTTTAGCCGAAGCTTACTTCTTCACGCCCTTAAGCGCTTCACCCAAGATGTCGCCAAGCGATGCGCCGGAATCGGACGAACCATATTGCTCAACGGCTTGCTTTTCTTCAGCGAGCTGAAGCGCCTTGACTGAGAAGTTCGGCTTTTTCGAGCGGTCGAAACCAGTGACCATGGCGTCAAACTTCTGACCAACCTGGAAGCGGTCTGGACGTTGCTCGTCACGGTCGCGGCCAAGGTCGGCGCGCTTGATGAAGCCAGTCGCGCCATCTTCACCCGCTTGCACTTCAAGTCCGCCATCACGCACTTCAAGAACGGTCACGGTAGTGGTGCCACCCTTCTTCAAGCCGCTTGCTGAGGCAGCGCCGGCTGCCGTTGGAGCACCCTTTTCAAGCTGCTTGATACCAAGCGAAATGCGCTCTTTATCGGCGTCGATGTCAAGAACGATTGCCTTGACGGTTTCGCCCTTGCGGTGAAGGTGAAGGGCTTCTTCGCCCGTGATGCCCCATGCGATGTCGGACATGTGGACCATACCGTCAACGTCGCCGTCGAGACCAATGAACAGACCAAATTCGGTCGCATTCTTGACTTCGCCTTCAACGGTTGAACCCACTGGGAACTTGTCGGCGAACGATGCCCATGGATTGTCGTGCGCTTGCTTGAGGCCAAGCGAAATGCGGCGTTTTTCCATGTCGATATCGAGTACGACAACGTCGACTTCTTGCGATGTCGAAACGATTTTGCCTGGGTGCACGTTCTTTTTCGTCCATGACATTTCCGAAACGTGGACCAGACCTTCGATGCCGGCTTCGAGTTCGATGAACGCACCATATTCGGTTATGTTCGTGACTGCGCCCTTCAGCTTGGTGCCGACGGGATATTTGGCAACGGCGGCATCCCAAGGATCGCTTTCAAGCTGCTTCATGCCAAGGCTGATACGCTGTGTGTCCTTATTGATACGAACGATCTGTACCTTAACGGTGTCACCAATGTTGATGACTTCGCTTGGGTGGTTGATACGCTTGT
>JBBAOE010000036.1:0-22458 GCA_040401595.1 Burkholderiaceae bacterium | reverse complement strand
ACATCGCGCGCCAAGCGATCCATATTGAAGACATCCGTCTCCGACCGGGCCCGCTGCAACCGCGCACGCAATTCCGCCAGCCGCTCGGGCGATTGCGCCAGCGCAACCGCCTTGTCTTCATATTCCGCCGCGCTATGCGCAATCAGCTCGGTCACCCCGCAAGTGGTCAGCAAGCTCGTCCCCATGCGCGACACAAACGATTGACCCGCCAGCGTCAACATTGGCAAGCCCATCCAGACGGCGTCGTTGGCCGTGCTCCCAGCGTTATAGGGGTGGTTGTCCAGGAACAAATCCGCCAAGGGCATCCGCCCCAGAAAATGCGCGTGCGAGCTACGCGAACTCAAGATCAAACGCTTGGGATTCACCCCCGCCGCTTTCACCGCCGCCTTTAAGTTCGGCGTCGCCCAAGGGTTATCGTCCACCCCCCACAGCACGCTGTTGGGCACACGCTTGAGGATCCGCATCCAGGTAGCCCACATCGCTGGATTGAGCTTGTAGGAATTATTAAAGGTCGCGAACACAAACGCGTCTTCGGGCAACCCCATCTCAGCGCGCGTGGGCGTGGGCCCAACCGAACGCTTACGGTCGCCGGGCAGAAAGCAGCCCCCCACCCGCAGCACCTTCTCGTGATAAGACGGCTCTAACTCGGGCGGGAAAGCAACCGAGTCCGCAAACACATAATCAATCCACGGCATCGCGCTCGGGCCGATATAGCCCAACCACGTCACCTGGACCGGCGCCGGCCGCAAGGCCAAAACCCCCGGCCGCACGCCTGCGCTCAGCGCATGCATATCAAACAGCACGTCCAGATCGTCTTCGGCAATTTTGGCGGCCACCGCCGAATCGTCGACCCCCGCCACGCGCGTGAAGTGATCGAACGCCGCAACCAAGCGCTGGCGCACCATCGAGCCGTCCTCAGGGCTATAACAATACGCAAACAACTCCACCTGGCTGCGGTCGTGGCACTCCAGAAAATCCGGCATCAACAATCCCACCGCGTGGGTACACAGATCGCCCGACAAATAACCCACCCGCAAACGCCCAGGCCGCCGGCCAGACTCTGGCAACAAGCCATGCGCCTTCAGGCGCGCTCGCCGCTCGGCCGCCAGATTGCCCTGCGGCAGGCTTAAAAACTTGCGCGCAACGAACGTATTGGCCACCCGATGGTGTTCAGCCGGGTCATCCACCGCCGCCAAAATGGCGAGCGGAGAGATCGAGTCACGCAAGGTCTCGGCACTCAGCTTTCCCGATGGCTTCTCTGCCGGCCATTTACATTGTTTTTGGCGCAAATGGATCCAATGCTGGATCACGTCGGGCTGCTCGGGGCGCACGACCAGACTCAAGCGCAGATATTCCTCGGCCGCCTCGAACTGCTTTTGCATCTCGAGCACCCGCCCCAGCTGATTCAGCACCGTCGTCACCAGATCCGCCGGTCGATCCTGCTCGGGCCGCCCGCGCAACCGCTCATTGGCTTGGCGCCAACAGTCGAGCGCCTCTTCCACCCGGCCCTGCCCCTCGAGCGAGTTGCCTAGGTTCACCAACGCTTCAATCAAGTCGGGATTGATCGCAAGCGCCTGCCGATACGCCTGCTCGCTCGCCGCCCGATCGCCCGCGTTGGAGAGCTCAACCCCAAGATTGAAAAAAGCCACCTGGCGCTCGGGCGTCGTGTTCACCCCAATCCAGCGCCGATAAAGCGGAACAATGGCCGGCAACTGGCCATTCTGGCGCAGCCATTCGGCCTGCCCCAACAATTGCGCCACTGGCATGTTGCGCAAGACATCGTCGACCGAAGCCAGCAGCGCCGATTGGTCCGGCGCCTGCGCCGGCGCTTCGAGAACTGCACTCATTGCCCACTCCAAATGACTTGTGCCGACGGCCCCGCGTCCAGCGCCCGCACCCGCGACACCAGGGCTCCCAGCAGCTCGCGCTCGGTGGCCGGCGAAAATGCCGCCGCCAACCGATCGATACCGGCATTCAGCGCTTCAACATCGAGCTGCCCCGACCCGATTTCAATCAAGGTCTCGCGCACTTCGAACACAAACTGCTGAAAATCGCCCTGATCGACTTCAATAAAATTCGGCGCGTGCCAATACTCACGCCCGCCCTGACCATGATAGCCAATCACCACGTTGCCGGCCAATGCCGCCTCGACCGGCGGTACTGGCAAGCCTTCAAACTCCGAGAACGCCAGAAAAATAGCCGACTTTGAAAGCGCAAACGCCACCTGTCGCTCAGCGAGATTATCCAGCGGCACAATTTCCCAGCCCGCCGGCAACAGGGGCCGCAAGGCGCTCACCACCCGCGCGCCATGCTCGGCGAGCTTGCGCGGCATAAAGGTAATCAAGCGCGCTTTTTCTGCCGGGTGAAACAGCCGACGATCCACCGTGTAGCGCTGCGGCTGAATCTTGCCCGCCGGCACCCCATGGATTTCTTCCAGATAGCGGCTTGAATCACTCGAGATCGACAATACCAAATCCGCCTGTGCATAGGCATCGCGAATGCCGTTGGGGTTACCGGTGTTGAAATTCACGTGCGTGAGATACGCGTTTTGCACAAAAATGCCGACCTTAAAGCCCTGGCTCTTGAGCATCGGCACATAGCCCGTAGCCCAGATCTCGGGCAAAACAATAAAGTCGTTGGCCGGATGCAAATCCGGCGTCTCCACCACAGGCGCCTCGTGCTCAAACCACGAGCAACGAAAGCCAACGCTGCCCGGGTGCCAGATGGCCGCCTCGTGCCCCATGGCGCGCAAGACCTCAACATGGCGATGAAAGACCTTCACGCCCCCACTGGGCTCGTCCGAGGCCGGGCTGCCGTACACCAGGCGCCTCATGGCAATACCACCACCGGAACCTCAAGCTCCTGTTCGTCGTCCGGCAAAAAGTCGATCTTCTTGACCCAGCGCGCCGGCGCGCCGGCGTACACGCAACCGGCTTCTAGGTCTCCGCCCAACACAACCGAGCCCGCCGCCACCACCGCATCGTCGCCAATCGTACAAGGCCCAATCACGGTGGCGTTCGACGCAATCCAGACGCCTTTGCCAATCACGATATCGCACCCCGAGGTTTGCACCGGATAGCGGCGCCCCTGGCGGCGCTTACGGATCTCGTGCGAACCCGTCAAAAGCACCACGTTATGCCCAAAAAAAGAATAATCTCCCACCGAAATCGTCCCGCCCACGGTGTTAAAGAGCGTGTTCGACAAGCCCACGTGGTGTCCGATGGCCACCCGCTTGGGGTCGCCCCAACATGGCGTCGACGACAACAACATGTCCTTCATATGGCCAGCCAGGCGCACGAGGTCTTCGTCGGCAAGGGCCATTAAGTCACCCCCGCCATTAAGTCACCCCCACCATCAAGCCACCCCCGCCATCACACCACCCTTACCCGCGCGCTCAAACTCCGCAATCAACGCGGTAATGGCTTTCGGCACCGGAATCTGCACCGCCTGACGCGCGCCGCCCAGCCACCAGGCACATTCGGTAAAGGTGCTTTGATAGGTGCCCACGATGGAATGGCAACGCGCCAACAACAGCATGTCGACCAGGGAATCAAACGCCACCCGCCGGCTGGGGTCGATCGCAATATGGCCAATCGCGCGGTTGGCTGGCTCCAAAATCCGTGCCCTGCCGTAGCGGGCAATCAAGGCACTGCGTGCGATGTCATGGTCCACACACACCACAAACTGGCGCGTGTCGGCATAGGTGTCCAACACCGCAAAGTAGTCTTCAATGTCGTACAGGGTGCGAAACCGATCGGGCGCGTCAAACCAGGTCCGCACATGGACCCCAATCTGATCCCCGATCGACCACGCGTTCGACCACGCATCGACCGCCGCCAACACCTCGGGCCGGAATCGAATCAAGGCAAAATAACGTAAATATTCCGCAACGAGCTCAGGCTCGATATTAAAGTACTGATAATCAAGCCGATTTTCCAGATAGCCAATCTGGTTACGGTCGTGATATTCCATGATACGTAGCGGCTCGCGCAGAATCTTGCGCTCGTGCTCGTCGGGCAATAATAAGAGCCCCCAAGTCGACATCACTTCGGTGTAATCGGTGCGCGGCTCGGCAATGCACTGCGCCACCAGAAACAGATCGAGATACTCGAAACGGATCTCGATCATGTCATTCGTCAAATGCCCGGTGCGCAGGGCCGACACGATATTCTTGATCCGGTTGCCCCAACCAGAGTGATTGACGACGTAAATCATCAGGAAACTTTCTGCATCACCATGCCAAACGTGCCCGGGATCGCAGTCGAGCGCATGTGGTCAATCCACGGCCCATAGCTCAGGCGCTCGGGTATCGCGGTCATCACTTCGCGCCTGAGCTCACCCGCGTCAATCACTTCGCCAAAGAATTGCATCAGCTTGTAGTCAAACGGACGTTCCGCCGGATTACGGAACAAATAATTCTTGCGCTTTTCTTCGTCTTCTTTCATCAAAAACTGAAAGGATTCGAAGGTAAAACCCCGCTTATGCGTTACGTCGGTGCCATGATTGTGTGAGCCAATATACGGCACCTCAAACTGCAGCAAACCACCCACCTCGAGGCAGCGGTCGGCCTCGCGCAGCACGCCGACCAAATCGTCGACATGTTCCAGGACATTCATCGCCATCAGGTGCTCAAAATACCCGTCGGGAAATGGCCAGGGCTTTGTAATGTCAAACTCAAAATCCGACCACGGCGAAAAATCCAGGTCTGAATTGATAAAATAATTCCCGCGAAAGGTCTTCTCTTTCACGTCATTACCACAGCCCAAATTAAGGCCACGGTAACGACCCGTTTGATATTCTTCAAACGCAATATAATCAATCCACTCCGGCAAGCGCGACCACTCGGGGTTGTGAACATCGATCGCGCGCCCAATCAGGCGCGTACCTTCGCGAAAATGGGTGCGCGGGGAAAACACCATCGAATCGGGCCAGTGCTGATAGAAAAAATTGCCCAGCGTCTCGTATTCGCTAAAACAACAACCGCCCTTCGTATGGTCGAGCGTCGCCATGATCGCCTGCGGCCAGGGCACCCCATGGCGCTGCTCGACATGAACCTGAAACGCCTGCACCCATTCCACCCGCACCGGAAAACTCTGCGAAATAAAGCTGTGCGGCGCGCAGCGATCAAACCCGACCAGGCTCTGTAGGGTCTCGAAGTACGGCGTCCAAAACTCAGGCTTATCGCGCCCGCGGTAGTACTGTAAACAACCGCTGTCGTTAAAAAAGTGCAAGGGCCGCAAGGGCACCGTATCAGCGTCCCAAATCAGCGCGGTCTGCCCAGGGCGCCCGGCCCCGAGTGCGCTGATCTTGATGATCTGCTGCAGATACCATCCTGCGCGCGAATGCGCCCACACCGGCATCTGCGACTTGCACCACGCCAAATTGAACGCGCCGAGGTAGAACGATTCAGCCACCACCTTGATCGCCGACGGCGTGCGCTTAGCAAAAGACTCCACCTGATCATCGGGCACGATCACTTCGTAGTGGCGCGCACGTATAAAACGCAACATCTGCGGCGCCGCCACCGCCCACGCCTCGAGATCTTTGATCGCACAAACCGAGATCACTTTGTTCAACATCGCAGGCGCTCGCTCCCTTACACCGCGTACTGCAGCCGGCCCAGGCGCTGCGCCAGGGCCAGGAAAGAAGAATGGCTCGTGATCACGATTTTCGTGCGCGCAAGTAGGAGCAAATCCACCAAACCCCAGAACACCGACTCCCGGTCGCGGTCGACATTAAAGGGGTAGGTACGCCCCTCGGCATCGGTAATCAGACTATTCCAGTCCCCCGCCGCGCTCAGTTTTTTGGGCATCGCAGGTTTGGCCAGCGCCACGCAATGCGGCAGCTGGGCAAAGCGCTCGAGCACCTCGTTGGAATCCGAGCAAATAAAGAAGCGCCCCGCCGCACGCGCGATTTGCTGGAACAAAGCCCCTTCATCGATCGTCGGACCAAAATCGGTCTTGCGAATGTGCACCCCGATCGTATCGGCATCAATGCGGTGCATGGCCGCCATCGAACGCACGGCCTCGGCCACCCGCGCGCTCGGCCGCAGGCTCGGCAACACCGCGGCGAGGCGCGCATCGTCTAAAAACGGTGGCATCGCATGGTGAAAGTACAGCACCCGTCGGTGGCGTTTGACTTCAGCGCACAGCGCGTCCCAACTCGCAAAGCTACGGTTGTACGCGATGCGGTCCTCGGCAAAACCAATCTGGTTTTCATGAAACAAGTGCCAATACCGATCTTGCTGGCGCTTGAAGTCCAACAGGCTTTGCTGATTAACCGGGATCATCGGTTCGAACAAATCCTCGAAGGGCGCACCGCACCAGTTATTCACCGGCCACGCCAAGGCCCACGCTGAGCGCGTGTCGGCCTTGATCGCCAACGCAGTTAGAAGGGTATTCAGCCGATTGGCCAGTCCCCCATCGCCCAAAACCTGATGCACGCCTGCTTATGCCCTTTATGCCTTTTGCGCCACACCCACGATGGGCCGCGCGATGTGGTTGAACAAGTCCTCCACCTGGCGCGCCATACGCTGCATATCAAAGGCTTCGCTCTCGTGACGCGCCCGCGCGATGCGCTCGCGCAAGCGCCGCAGGCCCTCGCGATCCTGCGCCAAGGCAATCGCCTTCGACTCATAATCGCTCAGGTTATAGGTAATGAGCTCCGGCACCCCGATCGCCGACAACAAGCTGCCGCCCATCCGGCTCGACGGTGTTCTCCCGCTGAGCGTCAGTAGCGGCAAACCCATCCAAAGCGCGTCGTTGGCGGTACTGCCGGCGTTGTAGGGATGGTTGTCCAGGAACAAGTCCGCCAGCGGCAGGCGGGCCAGATAATCTGCGTGGGTCGCGCGCGGCGCGAAAATCAGCCGCGCGGGATCAATGCCAGCCGCGCTTGCGGCGGCGCGCAAATTCGCCGTCGCCCAGACGTTATCGTCCACCAACCAAAACACGCTGTCCGAGACCCGGCGCATGATCCGCATCCAGCAATCCCACTGCACCGGGTTGAGCTTGTACGCATTATTAAAGCTCGCGAACACAAAGCCGTGCTCGGGCAACCCGCACTCGGTGCGGCTTGGCGTACGGCCAATCTGGCGCTTGCGATCGCCCGGCAGGAAGGAATAATCGAGCCGAATCAAGCGCTCGTGATAAAACGCGTCAATCGCGGGCGGCAAGACGAAGCGATCGCCCATCCAGTAATCGATCCACGGCATCGCGCTCGGGCCCATATAGCCCAGCCACTCGACCTGCGCGGGCGCTGGGCGCAGCGCCAAAATCCCGGGCCGCACCCCTGAGCTCAGGCCATGCAAGTCCACCAACACATCGATCCCGGCAGCTGCAATACGCGCGGCCGCGGCGGCATCATCCAGACCATCGATGCGCTCAAAATGTTCGAACGACGCCTTCATGCGCTGGCGCAGTTGGCTACCATCCTCCGGGCTCCAGCAAAAGCCAAACGTCTCGACCCGAGATTTGTCGTGCGACTCTAAAAAATCGGGCAACAACAAACCCACCGCGTGCGTACAAAAATCACCCGACAGGTAGCCAATGCGCAAACGCTGATTCGCCCCGCGCAGGCGCTTAGCGCCCAGATTGCCGCTGGGCAACTTGCCAAACTTACGCGCCACAAAATTGCGCGACGTCAGCATCTGCATCGCCGGGTCGTCATATGCCGCCAACACCGCCAAGGGCGAGACCGCCATCCGCAACGCATGCGCCGTCACCCCCGGGGGCAGCACCTCCACCGGCCAGCGGCACTGCTTCTGGCGCAAATGAAACCAATGCTGCAGCACATCGGGCTGCGCCGGCTGCACCTGCAAGCTGCGCAGCAGGAACGCTTCGGCCTGCTCATAACGCTCGACGTCTTCGTTGGCGCGCCCCAGATTATTGAGCGCCACCACAATCAGCGGCAGCCGTGCAATCGGCTGCGCCAACAACCAATCGAGCGCGCGCTGCCAGCACGCCAAGGCATCGTCAACGTGGCCCAGCGTCTCGAGCGAATTGCCCAGATTGAGTTGCGCTTCAATCAACGTCGGGTTGAGCGCCAGCGCCTCACGGTAGGCTTGTGCTGCCCCCGCCGGGTCCCCTTTGGCGGACAATTCGACGCCCAGATTAAACCAGGCAACATAACGATCGGGGCGGTTCGAGCTGGCGAGCCAACGCCGATACAGCGGCACGACCGTGCCGCCCTGGCCACTGGAGCGCAACTGATCCACCTGGGCCAGCAGCGCGTTCAAATCCATTCGGCCCAGTACCGAATCGAGCGATTCTTCGACCTTAGCCGGTGCCGAAAACTGGGGCAGACCCATCGGTGCGGCCAAAAATCCAGCACCCGGGGTGGTGGGCATCAGCAGGGGTGGCGGAACGTAGCGCTGATTCATCTTGAGCTCTCCTTCGAAGGGACTCCAAACCAATCTCCCAGGGCGGCCGATTCGGTACGCAAACGCAACTGCGCCGCCCACGAGTCGTGGATCGCACCCAACCAGCCCATGCGCAGCGAGTGGTGCTCGGCCTCGGCGCCCAACAATTCGTAAAGTGAGCGCCGCCCCAACAAACTCCACTGATCGTAAATATCCTGGCGCACACGGTCGGAAATTTTGAGTAGCGCCAGATGCTCATCGACACGCTCGAGTTGCGAGCGCGCCGTCTGATGCAGCACCCGCACGCGGCTGGTGAGCTCGCGCTCGGTTTGTTCGCGTCGCTCGCGCGCCGCCTCCGAGCGATCGAGCGCGCTGCGCTCTTGCGCACGATCGGCGCCACCGCGATACAAAGGCACCGTGAGGTCTACGCCCGCATAGTGCAAATACTGCGTCGTCACTCCGGGCGTGGTTGGGGTCCTTCCGGCCACCGCACTGATGACCGGCAAGCGCGAATTGGCCGCTGCCTGCGCGACCTGGGTTTGCCCCGCTGCCTCAGCCTCGAGCTGCTTTAAGGCCGGATGATTCGGCAAGCCCGCCAGGAAACCATCAATCGAGGGCAGCACCAAGAGGGCAGCAACGGTGGCCTGATCGCACACGGCGTCGATCAAGGCCCGCGCGGGCGCGTCGTCGCCCACCAAGCGCGCCAAGACAATTTCGTTCTCGCGCACTTTCACTTCGATCAGCGCGCGCGCGGTTTTGGCTTGCATCAAGCGCGACTGCACCTGCAGAAGTTCGGCCGAGCGGCCACGGTCTTCGCGCACCAACTCAGCGATCATGCGCGAGAGCTGCTCCATGCGCGAGAGATACAAATCGGTCGCGGCGAGTTGCGCACGGTAGCGGCTCAGCTCCGCCGCCGCGCTCAAGGTTTCACCCGCAATGGCTTCGTACGCCAAGCGCAGCCGCTCTTGCTGACCGGTGACCACCGTGCGCCGGCTTTGTACCTGCGACTCGAGCCGACCAAAGTCCCACAGCAGTTGGGTCGCGCTCACGACGTAGTAGGGAACCCCTCGCAGAGGCGTCGCCGTGGAATTTGACGGTGGCTCGGTAAAGCGCGACGACACCGATAGATTCACCTGCGGCTTACCCAGCGCCTCGACTTCGCGCACGTCTTGTTGCAAAGCCCGCACGCCGGCCGCAATGTCGCGTACGGTGGGGCTACGCTCAAGCGCCGCCACCGCCAGCAAACGCAAACGCTCCGTTGCGTCGACCATTTGCGCGGCGCTCGCAGGCCGAATCGGCTCGGGCACATCACCCACACGACGCAAAAAACTCGTCGCCGGAACCCCACGGCCCCCTTCGAGCGGGGCAAAAAACGCGGCGTCTGCGCCCCCAGGCGGGGTTTTCGGTGTTTGCGCGGATTTCGGCGCTTGAGGCGCTTGCGGTGTTTGCGTAGCGGGCGTCTCAAGAGGCACCGCCGGTGCGGCCTTCGACCCTGGTGGGCGCGCGGCCCAAGCGCTAGCGCTGGCGCTGAGCAGCACCAACAGCCCACACGACCCTAATCTGCCCAGCAAACCAGGCCCTAGCCCCCGCAAGCCCAGCACCATCACCGCTCCCGAAACGATTCACGAGCCTTCAGCAAAGGCTTCGTCATGTATTCCAGAACCGTCTTATCGCCTGTCCGAATCTCCACCGAACCTGTCATCCCGGGCACGATCGGCCACTTGCGGGTACGGGTGACAAATTCACTCTGCGTCGAGCGTACGATCAGGCGGTAGTAAACGGCATCTGCGTTGAGCGAAGTCCGGTACTCCTCGCGAAACGTATCGGGACTGATGCGCTCGACCGTTCCCTTTAGATCACCAAAGATCTGCGAATCAAACGACGACAGCTTGATCGTCGCTGGCAGCCCCGGGTGGATATAGGCAATTTCTTTCGGCGACAGCTTGGCCTCGAACAACAGCTCGTCGTTCACGGGAACCAATTCCAGCAACGGCGCACCCGGCGTGACTGCACTGCCCAGGGTGTTGGCCTTCAGGTTCTTCACGATCCCATCGAGCGGCGCACGCAAGGTGGTGCGCTCCACGGAATCGCGACGCACCTCCATCCCCTCGCGCAGTTGCGCCAGATCGCCTTCATAGCGTAAGAGCTCTGCGTTGGCGTCGGCCCGAAAGCGATTTTGCCGCTCGCTCACCTGCTGCTCGAGCTCATTGGCCTGGCGCTTGAGCCGCGACAATTCCACCGCCGAGAACAAACCCTTTTCGGTCAATCGCTCAGACGTGTCGATCTCGGTCTGCAACATCGAAAGGCTGCGCCGCAATCCCGCCACACTTTCGTCCAAGGTGCGCCGCCGCGAACGATAGGCCTCGGTCTCGCGCTGCACCGTCTCGGCGTCGCGCAAGACGTTTTTGGGAAATGCCAGCGGTTTGCCCGTGGCTTCGGCGCGCAGCCGGGCGATCGAGCCCTCCAAGATCACACTGCGGGTGAGCGACTCATTTAAGGTTGAGCGTGTACGCTTCGGGTCGAGCCGCAACAGGGGCTGGCCCTTTTCCACGTGGTCGCCCTCGGCCACCAACACTTCGCCCAACACCCCACCTTCAAGGCTGGTGATGATCTGTTCGCGGCTAGACGGTACAACGCGCGCCTCGGCCTTGGTGACCTCATCCACCCGCGCCACCGCCGCCCAAATCACCGCCGCCACTGTCAATAACACCATCAACTGCAGCGCAGCCGTTGAGCCAGGTGTGGCCTGCGCCTCGAGTGCTTCGCTCAAGTCGCGCATGTAGGCCAGGTCTTCGCGCTGGATCTTTCCTTCGCCCGCCTTCGCAACCGGCACCGGCAAATCTTTGGGCGGACGCAGGGCCGCCAACATGTCCCGAATAGGCCCTGGCGTGGGGTTAAGCCGCTGCAGGGTGCGACGCGTGAGCCGTCGGCCCTGGAGCGAAGCCATCCACATCCGATCCTGCAGGCGCCCATCAGACATGATTGACCTCGGCTTCGATCGGCGTCGGCGGCGTTGGCATTCCCCCCGGGGGGCCACCCGCAACGCTTGCCGCCGCGCCCGGCGTGCCGCCACGCAAGCGCTCGAGCACCTCTTCTTTCGGCCCATCCGCAACGATGCGGTGCTGATCGACCACAATCACCCGATCAACCAGGGCCAACAAGGAAGGCCGATGGGTGACCACGATCACGGTTCGGTTCTCAATAATCGTCTGCAGTCTTTGCACAAACTGCGCTTCGGTCTGCATATCCATCGCCGAGGTCGGCTCGTCCATTAACAGAATCCGCGGACGCGTCACCAGCGCGCGTGCGAGCGCCACCAGTTGGCGCTGCCCACCCGACAATCCGTTACCCATCTCACTGATCGGCAAGTCGTATCCCATGGGGTGTGCGGCTGCAATGCGGTCGATGCCAGTGAGCTTGGACACCGCCAAAAAAGTATCCCAATCGACCCCCGGGCGCCCGAGCATGACGTTTTCATGCAAGGTGCCGTGGATCAAGCGCAGCTCCTGGGTCACAAAACCCACTTGCGCACGGAATTCCGCTGGGTCGATCTGGCGGATATCGATGCCATCTACCTGTACCTGACCGTCCGTAGGCTGGTACAAGCCAGAAATCAAACGCAGCATGGTGGACTTACCGCTGCCAATCTTGCCGATGATCGCCACCCGTTCGCCGGGTGCGATCTGCAAGCTAATGTTCTGCACCGCCAAGGGCGCTTTTTGCTCGGGCGGCGCGGGGTAAGAAAACGACACATCGTCCAGCCCAATCGAACCCGAAAGGCGGCTCTTTTGTACGTAGTTGCGGCCCGGGTCGCGTTCGGTCGGCGTCGCCATCAGGCCATTCAAGGCCTCCATCGCGGCTTTCGCCTGCCCATATGCAGTCGACAAACCGATAAAGGTCCCCAGCGGCGCCAACGCGCGGTTGGCAAACATCGTCGCGCCAATCAGCGCGCCGGCCGAAATGGTACCGTCGTGAATCAGGTAGACCCCCCAGATCAACATCGTCACCGTCTCGAGCTGCTGAATCAGCGCGATGAAGTTATTCAACATGCCCGACAGCAGCCGAAAGCGCATGCCCGAGAGCGCCGTGCGCGCGTTGTAGTCCTCGTACTTCTTGGTCA
Organism: Burkholderiaceae bacterium; assembly: GCA_040401595.1. GTDB lineage: Bacteria > Pseudomonadota > Gammaproteobacteria > Burkholderiales > Burkholderiaceae_E > RFPW01. The sequence goes on along the minus strand of JBBAOE010000036.1, from coordinate 9,982 downwards.
TGAAGCCGGCCGAGCCCGTCACCCGCAAGGTCTCCATGCCCTCGATGGATTCCACCAGTACGCCGTACATCTGCGCCGAATCCTGAAAATACGAGCGCATGAGCTTATTGAGCGGTATCTGCACTAACAGACTGACCGATATCACCACCACGCTCACCACCGCCGGAATCAGCACCAGCGGGCCGCCGACCTGCCAGGTCATATACAAAAACAGGAAAATAAACGGCAGATCGGTAATGCACGACATGCTGGCCGAGGTACCAAACTCGCGCACCGACTCAAACGCGCGCAGTTGGTGCGAGAACGTCCCGGCCGAGCGCGGCATGTACTCCATGCGCAAACCCATCGCGCGCCGAAATAAAATCGACGCGAGTGTGATATCGGCTTTGCGTCCGGCAAGGTCGAGCAAATACGTGCGGATCTGGCTTGCCGCCAGCACAAACAAAATCCCGACCAGCACGCCCACCGAGAGCGACCATAAGGTCGAATACGACTCGGTTGGGATCACCCGGTCGTAGATGTGGATCGAGAACAGCCCAATCCAGGTGGTCAGCACATTCACCAAGACGGATGCGATCAGCGCGTCACGGAAATAGCGCCGATATCGCCAAACCGTACTCCAGAGCCACTGTGACTTGGGCTCTGCATCCACAAAGTCGGTGCGCTTCTCGAACTTCGGCTCTTGCTTGATGAGAAAACAAAAACCCGTGTAGTCCTTCACCAATTCGGACTCGCTCACCACGCGCTCAGCGCCGGTGGCATCGAACGCAGCAACCCGAAACCGCGCCTCGCCTTTAGGATCAAGCACCGGCAGACGCTCGAGCACCACGCTCGCGCGGCCCTCGTGGCGCAGCAACACCACGGGGAACAAGCCCGTGTAGAGGTCGTGCATCGAGCGCTCGACCATTCGCGCCACAAAGCCGTTTTGCGCTAACGCGCGCAGCGCGTTCTCGGGGCTTAAGCGCCCGTCGTAGGGCAGGCCATCGATGAGCGACAGCGCCGATCGCGCCGCACCATAGTGCCGGCACACGTAGAGCAGGGCCTCGAGCAACGGATCGTTACGCAGGGGGTCGGCATTTGCACCAAGCGCATTGGCGCCCTGTGGCAGATCATGAACGTTCATTCAGGCCTAACGAGGACAGAGCGAGGACAGAGCGAGGACAGCACTCAAAATCAAATCCATTCAACCAAAAAACATTCGACTACCTGATCTGCGCCGGGATGGAAAAAGGGGCCGGCTCCGAAGAGTCCGGCCCCCAGCTGCGAGAGCGAGGGTCGTAAGGCAGAGTGCCCTTACTGAGTTAGACCGTTACGATCTTGACCTTGTCCTCGATCAGCAGCTGTGCCGAGCCTTGCACCAACACTCGGTAGGACGCATCACCGATCGAAGTGTGACCGGCCAGAGCCCACGATGCAGCATCGGCCAGCTGAACGGTGTCTTGCGCCTCACCGCTGACAACCATCTGCTTGGAACCCGAAGCACCCAGCCCTGGGATGACCTCGGTGTCACCAAAGCTCAGCACGTCGTTCAGGCTGACCTTCATCGTGTCGCCCGCCCCGTTGCCAGAGAAGGTGACGCGAGCCAAGGTTCCGGCATTACCAGCGCTGTGATCCAGTGCACCCAGATCCACGACGCGAGCACCCAGTGCATCTGCGGTCAACCAGACGTCCGCCAGCTCGTGACTGCGGCCATCCGCCGTGGTGTAGCTACCCATCAGGCCAATCAGGTTGCCCTGATCAACGATCGCGGTTGGCTTGGCCACCAGAGACAGAGACTGCACGCCGACCTCAGCAACCGACTTCAGTTCACCCTGATCGGTGCGGGTGTTGCCATTAGCGTCCACCCAAACCGAGAGCTTGCTGAACTGAGCATCCGCTGCGTTGATCACGCCGTCCTTGTTGCTGTCCAGAGCACGCAGCGCTGCGAAGCCATCGATCGCTTTGCTGCCGTCGGCCATCGTGGTGCCGCTGCCGAACAGCTCGCCACCGTTCTCGATCGTGCCGCTCTGGTTGCGATCGAGCGCCAACCAACCGTCACCCGAAGACAACCAACCCACCGACTCAGCCTTGCCGTCGGCGTTGACGTCGAACACCGCTCCCGCCACCGAAGAGACCGTCCGGACACCGTTGCCATCCAGATCGAGGGCAAGCGGAGTCAAGCCACTCTGCAGGTCTTTACTCACCAACGAGTAGTTCGCATTTTGGCGCAGCTGAATCTTCTGCTGGTTCTGCAGGATCGTGTTGATGCCCGGGATCTGATCGAGCGCAACAATCTGGTCACTCGTCAAGCTGACCGAGAGCTGTGTCGCCGACAAGCCACCGACGTTGATCCTCGTGAAGGCGTCGAAGTTCTCCTTCTTGATGCCAGTGATGTCGAGCCCCAGCCCCTGGACGTCGAGCTTGTCAATCGCCGCAATCTGATCCCGCGAGAAGGCACTGATCTGATCCGTCCCCAGGGCGCCGAACTGCAGAGCGCCCATGGCCTTGACGTTGGCGGTGGTTAGAACGTTAACGCTCAGCGTGGTCAGGGCAGCAATCGAAGTAAGCGACAGCTTGGCAACCCCCGTGCCGATCAGGCTGATGACGTCGTTCGTCGTCAACACCCTGGTCGCATTCGTTGTCAATGCAGCGTACTGCGTCGCCTGTAGCGCGGCAAACTGGTCTGGCGTGAAGGCCGTGAACTGATCGGACGTCAGCGCGTTGATCTGGCCCGTCAGCAGCGACTTGACCTGCGTGGTCGTCAGCGCAACGACACCGTCGGTCGAGACATTGCTGATGAACTTCAAGGCCTTGATGTCGATGCCCATCGCCCGCACATCCCGCGATTCAATCGCCGCGACCTGATCGGATTTCAGAACCCCAATCTGAGACTGCGACATCAATTCGAACTGGCGCGTCGACAAACCCTGCACCTGATCGGTCCGAAGCCCAGCGATATTGCTCGTCTTCAGCGTCAGGAAGGCTTTGTCGGGCAGCTGGCCGATTGCGTTAATTCCGGCCAGATCAGGACCGATCGAGGTCAGATCGGTTGCCGTCAAAACGCCCGTCTGGGTTGTCGTCAACGCGCCGACCTGGACCGAGGTCAAGGCCACCAGCTGAGCCGCCGTCAGACCATCCACTTGCGTAGTCGACAGACCCTTGATCTGGTCGGTTGTGAGCGCCTGAATCTGCACGCCAACCAAGCCAGAGAAGCTCTTCAAGCTCGAGATATCGCCTGACCCAATCGCCACCAGGTCCGTTGTCTCGATCGCAGCCACCTGTTTGGCGCTAAAGGCCGGGAACTGGTCGCTGGTGAGCGCGACAAACTGGTCCGACAAGAGCGCCGTCACCTGAGTGATGGTCAGACCCGCCAGTTCAGCCGACGTCAAGCTCGCGGTCGAATCGGTCGCGATGGCCCGCAGGTTATCGATTTTCAGCACGCCCAGATCAACCCCGCCAATCGACTGAATGTCGTCGGTGGCAATCGAACGAATCTGGTCGGTCGACATCGCATTGAACTGCCCCGAGGTCAACGCCACAAACTGAGCACCGGTAAAGGCACGCATTTGGTCGGTCTTCAGCGCTGCGGCCTGCGTGGAGGTCATCCCGGTCACAGCGGCATCGGACAAGGCGTGAATGGACGACACCGCCAGCGAACGCACCTGGTCGGTATTGAGCACGACGATGTCAGAGGTCTCGAAGGAACCGATCTGGTTCGAACGCAGTGCCGCGATTTGCGCGTTGCTCGCTTGAGAGAACTGCAGCGTCGTGAGCGCCGACACTTGGGTCGCCGTCAAGCCCTGGACGGTATCGGTTGCCAATGCCCCAATGGTGTCGGTCGTCAGCACCGCGATCGACGGCAGCACCTTGATGTCGGCAGTGCCGATCGCGAACAACTTGTCGCTCGTCATCGCCACGACGCCCGCGGTGGAGAACGCGGCAATCTGTGTCGAGGTCAGAGCGAGGTAGTTATCCGTGCTCAGCGCCTGAATCTGCGTACCGACCAGAGAACCGATTTGGTCTGGGGTCAGCGTCAGGAGGTTGTAGGTGCTGAGATTTTGCACCGCCGTCGCCGTCAAACCGACCACATCAGCACCGAGTGCGCGCAAGTTCTGGCTCGACAGGCCAAGGACCTGGTCCGATGTAAAGCCCGGAGCTTGCGCCGAGGTGAGCGCCACATACTGCGGCGTGGTCATTGAGGCCAGCTGATCCGACGTCAGCGCGCGGATCGAATCGGTCGACAAGCCTGGCAAGCCATTGGCAAGGAAGACCAGGTTCGTCAGCGAGCGGATGTCGTCACTGCTCGCACCGAAGCTGATCGCCCGCGCATCGCTGGTCTCGATCGCCGCCACCTGCGGCTGTGTCATGACCTTAAACTGATCCGACGTAAGCGCCGCAAACTGAGCCGTCGTGAGGTCTACGATCTGCGTTGGCGACAAGCCGTTGTTCGCGATCTGATCAGTCGTCAAGGCGGCAACGGAGTCAGTGGCGAGGCCCGCAACGGACACCAAGGCAGGGATCTTGTTAAACGCAATCGCCTGCAGGTCGTCCGACTGGAGCGAACCCGCCTGCGTGGTCGAGAGCGCCCGGATCTGCGTCGTGGTGATCTGACTCCACTGGTCGGTCGTCATGGCAGCAATCTGCGCCGCTGCCATGCTGGCCACAGTTGCCGTCGGCAATGCCTTCAGCGCGTTGGACGTCAGGCTCGAGATACGGTCGGTCTGGATCGCCGAAAGCGCTGTTGCGGTGATGACCTGGGAATCACGCGACTCAATTGCACCAACCTGGTCGCTCGTAAGACCCTTGACTTGCAAGGTTGAGAGCGCTGCGAACTGCTGGGTCGACATCGCGGCGACTTGATCGGTATTCAGCGCGTTGAGCTGAGTGACCGTCACCACACTAACCTGGGCCGCATTGATCGCGCCGATCGCGTCGGTCTTCAGCGCCGCGAACCGATCGGTGGTCAACACCACGATATCAAGGCCAATGCCCTGCACATCGTTGCTCTGCACGGCAGCAAACTGATCGGTCCCCATGGCCGAGAGTTGAGCAGTCGTGAGCGCGTCGTGCTGTGCGGTCGTGAGCAAACGCACTTGGTCGGTCGTCAGCACACCCACCTGCACGGTCGTGAGGGCGATCGTCGACGACAGCGAGAGCGAATCAATGTTGGCCAGGAAAGCGATTTCGCTGCCGATGCTGCGCGCCGAATTGGTTGCCAAGCCGGCCACCAAGGTCGGCGTCAAGCCAACAAACTGATCGGAAGTCAGGACCTGGAACTGGAGCGTCGAGAGCGCGTTGAGTTGCACCGACGTCAGTGCACCCGCTTGGTCGGACTTTAACGCCTGCAAAGAAGCGTCGGCCAGCGCGTTGAACGTTTGCAGCGATGCAATGTCTTGCGTCTGAATGGCCCGCAGGTCGTCGGTCTGGATCGCCGCGATCTGCGCAGAAGAAATCACCCCAAACTCAGATGCCGTCAAGCCGACGTACTGGTCGGTGGTGAGCGAACGGAACTGGAGCGTATTCAACGCTTGAATTGCCGCCGTCGACACCAACGACAGGTTCGTCGTCGAGAGACTCTGGATCGAATCGGTCCGGAACCCTGCGAAATCCGCCGCCTCAAACGACGATGCCGCGAGCGTCGAAATCGCCGCGATCTGTTCTGCCGCTGCCAACGCGGCGACCTGTCCCGAGGTCAACGCGATCACCTGGGCGGCATTCAGTACCTTGATCTGGTCGCTTACAAACGCGCCTACCTGATCGGTGCGCAGCGCCGTCACTTGGGCGGCGGCCATACCAGCGACGCCCTTGGAGCCGATCACCTGGATCATGTCGGTGCGCATCGACGCGATGTCGACGTCAAACGCAGCGACGTCGGCACTGGTGAGTACCTTGACCTGGTCGCTATTCGTTGCGCCAAACACAGCGACCTGCGATCCGGTGAGCGCGCCAAACTGGGCCGCCACCATGGAGTCAACCTGCTTGGTCGTCAGCGCCTTCACCTGGTCAGTCGTCAGCGCCGTCACATTGGCGTTCGGGAACAACTGGAATTCTTTGAGTGCCACGATATCGTCGGCGCCAATCGCCACCGCATCGCGTGTCTCGATCGAGCCGATCTGATAGGACGTGATCGCCGCCACACCATCGCTGGTGATCGCAGCGAACTGATCGATCGTCATGCCGCTGATCTGCGTCAGCGCCAGATTGTTGAACTGGTCCGAGGTCAGCGCGATCAACGCATCTGTGCCCAACGAGGGCAGGTTCGTCAGCGTCGCAATGTCGCGGGTGTTGATCGCCACGATCTGGTCGGTCAGGATTCCCGTTCCGCCAACCTGCTGCGGCGTCAACAGACCGAGCTGGAAGGAACCGATACCGGCCACCTGGTCAGTGGTCAGCGCACGGACTTGCGAAACCGAAAGGTTGTCGATGGTGTAGAGCGACGCAATCGACGACGTTTTCATCGCCACAATGGCGTCGGTCGGAACCGAAGAAAGGTCGCCGGCCTCAATCGAGCGCGCCTGCGACGTGGTCAAGCTGATGGTCTGATCTGACGTCAGCCCACCAAATTGCGAAGCCGTCAGCGCAACGATGCTGGTCGTCGTCAGGAACGGCACCTGATCCGACTGTAGAACACCCACCTGGACTGCACTGAGAGCCTGGATTTCGGTCGTCGTCGCCGTACTAAGGGCTTCGGATGAAAGTGCCCGAACCTGATCGGTGCTTAAACCTGCTGCGATAGACATAAAACCTCGCTTTTACATTCCTTGACGGCGCCCTGCGCTTACAAAAAGCAGATGCACCACGTTGTTGAAAGGGCTGAGCGCACAAGACGCCACTACGCCCGACCCTTTAGATCCTCAAACAGTTTATCCCAAACCAATTCATATGATCCAGTGTCTGATCACTTTTCATCCCGCTGTAATCCCCGCCGGGCTACCAAAAAACCTGCCCGCCCATTCGTCAAAACGGCCGAGTAAGGCACTTCGTTTAGTCTGCCCCGATTAGCCCCTGCGACGCGCCATCGCCTGCTCTCAATCCCCTTTAAAAGCGGCAAAGATTTCCTGCACCCACAGCGGCTATCGCCAAGCGCCCACCATTCGGCCCCAATGTTTTGGGCTTTAAGCGATAATTGTGCCTTGATATCGAATCAGCCAACCCAAGGAGCTCGCCTGGCATGACAACGGATCCAATTGCTGGGAAAACGCTTCTGATCACCGGGGGCACCGGATCGTTTGGCCGCCGCCTAGTGGAAACGGTACTCGCGCGCCACCAGCCGCAAAAGCTCATCGTCTTTAGCCGCGATGAATTAAAGCAGTACGAGATGGCCAATTTGCCGCAGCTGGCACCGCACGCGCGCACGCTGCGGTTTTTTTTGGGCGACGTGCGCGACGCCGATCGGCTGCGGCGCGCGATGGAAGGCGTCGATATCGTGGTACACGCGGCCGCGCTCAAACAAGTACCGGCGGCCGAGTACAACCCCTTTGAGGCCATTAAGACCAACGTGATGGGTGCCCAAAACGTGATCGAAGCGTGCATGGATGCGGGCGTGAGCCGCGTCGTGGCGCTCAGCACCGACAAGGCCGCCGCCCCCATCAATCTCTACGGCGCCACCAAACTCTGCTCGGACAAGCTCTTTATTGCGGCCAACAACTTCAAAGGCTCGCGCGACTTGCGCTTGGCTGTTGTGCGCTACGGCAACGTGATGGGCAGCCGAGGCTCCGTCATCCCGTTCTTCTTATCGCGGCGCGCGAGTGGCGTGTTGCCCGTGACAGACCCGCGCATGACGCGCTTTAACATCACGCTGCAGCAAGGGGTCGACTTCGTCATCGACTGTCTGGCGCGCATGTGGGGTGGCGAGCTCTTTGTGCCCAAAATTCCCTCTTACCGCATCCTCGACGTCGCAGCGGCGGTCGCGCCTGAGTGCAAGATTGAAGTGGTTGGGATTCGGCCTGGCGAAAAGCTGCACGAAGAAATGATCACGCCGACGGACGCGATCAGCACCTTGGATTTTGGCGATTACTTTGTGATCCTGCCCTCGATGCCCGACTTTAAGGTCGAAGCCTTCCGAACCCAAGCCGGCCTGCAACCCGGCGTGCGCCCACCCGAAGGCTTTGCCTATTCAAGCGATGGTAACGACCACTTTTTGAGCTTGGCCGAGTTGCAAACCTTGGTCCAGCAGGAAATCCCATGGGCCGGTTGATTCCATACGGCCGCCAGGCGATCTCGCAGGACGATATCGACGCCGTCATCGCCGTCCTGCAATCGGACCTTCTCACCCAGGGCCCAGCAGTCCCCGCGTTTGAAACAGCCTTAAGCGCTCTCACCGGCGCCCCCCACGCCATTGTCGTCAGCAGCGCAACCGCCGCCCTGCACTTGGCCTGTCTGGCGCTCGGGGTGGGCCCCGGCGACCGCGTTTGGACCAGCCCCAATAGTTTTGTCGCCTCGGCCAACTGCGCGCTCTACTGTGGTGCGGAGGTCGACTTTGTCGACATTGACCCCCGCACCCTCAATCTGTGCCCGCAAGCGCTCGCCCACAAGCTAGCCCTGGCAGCATCAAGCGGACAACTCCCCAAGGTGGTCATCCCGGTAGATTTTGCCGGACGGCCCTCCGAACTGGGCGCCTACCGCCAGCTGGCCGATCAATACGGCTTCTTTTTAATCGAAGACGCCTCGCATGCTGTGGGCGCGATACGACAGAAGGCACCCCTCGGCGCGCAAGCGGCGGCCGACATCACCGTATTCAGTTTTCACCCGGTGAAGATCGTGACCACCGCCGAAGGGGGTGCGCTGCTGACTCACTGCGACAATTTGTCGCGTACGCTGCGCTTGTTGCGTAGCCACGGCATCACGCGCGATCTTCCGCCCGAAACCTTCGCCGCGCACGGCCCCTGGTGGTACGAGCAGCACGCCTTGGGCTTTAACTACCGCATGACCGACTTGCAAGCGGCCCTCGGCACAAGCCAGTTGCGACGCATCGAGGCCTTTGCCAAGCGCCGTCGCGAAATCAGCGCTTACTACGACCAGCAGTTCGCGCCAGAAGCCGACGAAGGCAAACTGATCCTGCCAGCTGCGGATGCCGAGGGTGATCAATCAGCGTTGCACCTCTATCCAATTCAGGTGCTTGACCCTGCGCCCGCGGCCCCCGCCCACCCCCGACGACGGCGACAGGTGTTTGACGCGCTGCGCGCAGCCGGCCTTGGCGTCAATGTGCATTACATCCCGATCCACTTGCAGCCCTTCTGGCGCGCCCGTGGATTTCGCGAAGGTCAGTTTCCGGTTGCCGAGCGCTATTACGAACGCGCCATCAGCCTGCCCCTGCACCCCAGCCTGAGCGACGCCGACCTCGCAACCGTGGTGCAAGCGGTGCGCGCCGCGTTGGCGTGAAAACCCTGGGCCCGAGGGCGCTGCGCCAAACGCTGCGCCGCGCGTTGCAAGCGGCCCGCAGCGGCAACGCGGCCGCTGGTCTTCCAGCCGCCCGCCAAGTTGACCAGCAAGCGCGCTCCGTTCGCTCCGGCATCGTGCTCTTGTCGCTGCGTCTGCGCAGCGAAGGCGTCCGCGCGCTCGACCACATGGTGCCAACGCTGCTCCAACGGCACCCGGGCTCACCGGCCGTGGTGCTCCTGGCGCGCCGCTACTTTGCTCTGCGCGGGGATCGACGCGCCGCCCTCGAACTGGTCGCCAACAGCCTCGTGCGCTTTGCCGACCGTGCCCCGGTCTTACTCAGCTTTGGCGAGTTCCTGTGCAATATCGGTCAAGCCGAGCTCGGCCTGCAGGTCCTGCACATGGCGCGAATGGTTGCCCAGGATTCGATTCTGGAGCAGCGCCTGAACATTCTCGAAGCCGCCCTGCGCTGGAACTTGCATGAGCTCGACGCGGCCCGCGAGCTGATCCTCGCCACAGACCTCACGCTGGTCCAGTTGCCCGAGCAATGTTCGGCGGCGCTGACGCTTGCGCGCCTACTCGACTTCGATGGCCACAACGAGGCCGCGCTTGAAGTGCTGGAACC
>JBBAOE010000035.1:9431-24195 GCA_040401595.1 Burkholderiaceae bacterium | reverse complement strand
AGGTTTTCTCTGGCTCCTCGAGTTGGGCTCGAACCAACGACCTACGGATTAACAGTCCGGTGCTCTACCGACTGAGCTATCGAGGAACAGCCGCGGAGTCTAACAGAAAATCGGTGGCTGGTTTGCTGGCATGATGGGAATTGTAAGGAGTCCTATCCATGAACTTTGTCGACACCTCGCTGCTGCGGGTGGCCTATGAGGAGTGGAATCCTCAGGGATCTGCCTCCGTCATTCTTGTCCACGGCTGGCCGGATAGCCCACGCTGCTGGAATGCCGTTGCGCCCCGCCTGGCGCAGGCTGGTTATCGGGTCATTGTTCCGGCGCTGCGTGGCTATTCACCAACAACGTTTCTGCGCACCGATACGCCCCGGACTGGCCAGTTGGCCTCGCTCGGGCGGGATCTGATCGAATTTGTGGACGCGCTGGGCCTCTCTCGGCCGGCGCTGGTTGGGCACGACTGGGGCGCAAGAGCGGTTGCGATCGCCTGTGGCCTGATGCCGGGAATTGCTAGTCATTTGGTCATGCTCTCGGTGGGATATGGCACGAACCTTCCAGATCAGGTCATTTCGCTCGAGCAGGCGCATCGTTACTGGTATCACTGGCTGATGGCAACTCCGCGTGGCGACTCGTTTGTTCGTCAGGATCGTCGCAACTTCTCACGCATGATGTGGGACCTGTGGGCGCCAAGCGGCTGGTATGAGCCCGCCGAATTTGAGGCAACCGCTGATGCTTTTGACAATGACGACTGGCCCGATATTGTCCTGCACTCCTACCGCCATCGCTGGGGCCATGCGCTGGGTGATCCCGCCTATGCGGCCGATGAACTGGCGCTGAATCCTGCCCCGGTGCTGTTGGTTCCAACCCTGATGCTGCACGGCGAAGCGGACGGAGTCAGTTCACTCGCCACGTCGGCCAACAAGGAGGCTTTCTTTTCAGGGCCTTACGTTCGGCGCCTGTTGCCTGGCGTTGGGCACTTCCCGCAACGCGAAGCACCGGGCCGGGTCGCGGATGAGGTGCTCGCGTTCCTTCGGGCGCACCCCTGATCGTGCGGGGGCGCCGGATGACGATTGAAGGCCTTTCTTAGAAGACCTTCTCAGACGATCTTCTCAGACAACCATCTCAGACCACCTTCGCGACGGCTTCCACGACGTAGTCGATGTTGCGGTCATTGAGTGCCGCGACGCAGATTCGACCGGTCGACAGGGCATAGATGCCAAATTCTTCGCGCAAGCGGTCAACCTGGGTGCTGGAAAGACCCGAATAACTGAACATGCCACGCTGCGCGGCGATGAATGAGAAGTCGTGCTCTGGCGCATGCTCGGCGAGTTTCGCCACGAAGTGCTGGCGCATGGTTCGGATGCGGTCGCGCATGTGGCCGAGTTCTTCCTCCCACTGCTGGCGCAAATCCGGTGTCGTCAGGATCGCTGCGACGATGGCGCTACCGTGGGTGGGCGGGCTGGAGTAGTTCGTCCGAATGACGCGCTTGAGTTGGCTCACGAGGCGGGTGGACTCGTCCTTGTCGGTGCAAACGACGGAGAGGGCGCCAACCCGTTCGCCATAGAGCGAGAATGATTTTGAAAAAGAACTCGACACCAGAAAATCCAGGCCGCTTTCCGCGAAGAGTCGGACGGCCAAGCCGTCCTCTGCGATGCCGTCCGCAAACCCTTGATAGGCCATGTCGAGGAAAGGCACCAGGTCGGCGTCTTTGCAAAGCGCGACGACTTCGCGCCACTGGGCCGGGCTGAGGTCGGCGCCCGTGGGGTTGTGGCAGCAGGCGTGGAGGACGACGATCGAGCGGGCGGGCAGGGCGCTCAGGCACGCCTTCATCGCGTCGAATGCGACCCCGTCGGTCTGTTCATCGTGGTAAGGATAGGTATTGACCTTGAAACCGGCCGCCTCGAACAGGGCCCGATGGTTCTCCCAGCTCGGGTCGCTGATCCAGACCTCGGCGTCCGGCACGAAGCGCTTGAGCAAGTCTGCGCCGATGCGCAAAGCCCCGGTGCCCCCGATGGCCTGGGCCGTGCAGACCCGCCCTTGCGTGATCAGGTCGGAGTCGGCCCCAAACAGGAGCGACTGGACGGCCCGGTCGTAGGTGGCTAGGCCATCGATGGGCAAATAACCCCGCGCGGGCATTTGCTCCACTCGCTGGCGCTCGGCTTCACGAACCGCGCCTAACAGGGGCAGTTTTCCCGATTCGTCGGTGTACACACCCACACCGAGATTGACCTTGGTGGATCGGGTGTCAGCCTGAAAGGCTTCAGTCAGGCCGAGGATGGGATCGCGCGGTGCAAGTGGAACTTCGGCAAACGGGGTTCGCATGGCTCAAATCACGAGGGAAGGATGAAAGGAGGAATTCGCCGCCGGCGAAAGCATCAAACCGGTGCACTTCACTATGGCTTTTTCTGCGCGTCGGAGCGATAATTCAACGTTCGGCGTGCTATTGACCGAGCCTCGAATTCTAACACGGCCCCATTTTGGGGCTGGTCGGCGTTCTGGCGGCGCGGAAGAGGCAATGGGTGGTTCTTCAGGCCACCCGGTTCGTTTTCCCAACTTTCCTCATCGTCTCGATGCTCACCTTTCCGGGTAGTCCGTTTCGTCTTCATCAGCCGTTTCCGCCCGCCGGGGATCAGCCGGAGGCGATCGCTCGTCTGGTGGAAGGGATTGGCGACGGCCTAGCATTTCAGACCTTGCTGGGTGTCACGGGATCGGGCAAAACCTTCACCATGGCCAACGTCATCGCCCAGTGCGGTCGGCCGGCCCTGATTCTCGCGCCCAACAAAACCCTCGCCGCCCAGCTCTATTCGGAGATGCGGGAGTTTTTCCCGGAAAATGCGGTCGAGTACTTCGTTTCCTATTACGACTATTACCAGCCAGAGGCCTACGTCCCTCAGCGCGACCTGTTTATCGAGAAAGATTCGTCGATCAACGAGCATATTGAGCAGATGCGCCTGTCGGCGACCAAGAGCCTGCTCGAGCGCCGAGACACGATCATCGTCGGGACGGTCAGTTGCATCTACGGGATCGGGAACCCGTCCGACTACCACGCGATGGTTGCCAGCCTGCGGGTACGGGACCCGATGTCTCAGCGCGACTTGCTGCGACGCCTCGTCTCGATGCAGTACAAGCGCAATGACACCGATTTTGGCCGCGGGACGTTTCGGGTCCGCGGCGACACGATCGATGTGTTCCCGGCCGAGCACGCGGAACTGGCCGTTCGGATTGAACTCGTCGATGACGAGGTGGCTTCACTGTCGCTCTTCGATCCGTTGACGGGACGGATGCGTCAGAAGATTCCGCGCTTCACCTTGTACCCCGGGAGCCACTATGTCACCCCGCGTGAGACGGTCATGCGGGCGATTGACAATATCAAGGCCGAACTCGTCGAGCGGGTCCGTTTTTTCAACGAGCAGGGCAAATTCGTCGAGGCCCAGCGCATCGAACAGCGCACGCGCTTCGATCTGGAAATGCTTCAGGAGCTCGGTTTTTGCAAGGGCATCGAGAACTACAGCCGGCATCTGTCGGGTGCCGCCCCTGGCGATCCGCCACCGACTCTGGTGGATTATTTGCCGGCCGATGCTCTGATGATCATCGATGAGAGTCACGTCACAGTAGGCCAACTCGGCGGTATGTACCGCGGGGATCGGTCCCGCAAGGAAACCCTGGTGAATTTCGGGTTCCGCCTGCCGTCCGCCATGGACAACCGCCCGTTGCAGTTCCATGAGTTCGAGGAACGCATGCGCCAGATGACGTTTGTTTCGGCAACGCCGGCGGCCTACGAGCTCCAGCGGTCGGCCGGAACGATCGTCGAGCAGGTCGTTCGGCCCACGGGTCTTGTTGATCCCATCATTCAGGTGCGCCCTGCAAGCACGCAGGTCGATGATTTGCTTTCAGAGATCCATTTACGGGTCGCGACCGGCGCACGGGTGCTGGTGACGACGCTGACCAAGCGCATGTCCGAGGACCTGACGGATTTTCTCTCGGATCACGGCGTGAAGGTCCGTTATCTCCACTCTGACATTGACACGGTCGAGCGGGTCGAAATTCTGAGGGATCTGCGCTTGGGAACCTTCGATGTTCTGGTCGGCATCAATTTGCTGCGCGAGGGCCTGGATTTGCCCGAGGTTTCGTTGGTGGCCATCCTGGACGCGGACAAGGAAGGTTTTTTGCGCAGCGAACGCAGCCTGATTCAGACGATTGGCCGTGCCGCCCGCAATCTGGAAGGCACCGCCATTCTCTACGCGGACCGGGTGACGGATTCAATGCGCCGTGCCATCGATGAGACCGAGCGCCGCCGGGGCCGGCAGATTGCGTTCAATGCCGCCAACGGGATTATTCCCAGAGGGGTGACCAAGCAGATCCGCGACCTGATTGACGGGGTTTACGACCCGGATTCGGCCAATATCGAGCGCAAGGCGGCTGAGGAGCAGGCGCGTTACGAGGCCATGGGTGAGCGGGACGTGTCACGCGAAATCCGCAGGCTGGAGAAACTCATGCTGGAGCACGCCCGGAATCTCGAATTTGAATCCGCCGCGAAAGTTCGGGACCAATTGGGACGACTCAAGCAACAAGCGTTTGGCGCGAGCGGCTCAAATGCTTCGGTCCTTCCTTTTCCGTCCGAGCGGGCGGCCTGAGGGCCGGCAGACCATGACGCATCGCCCGCTCAAGATTTTCAGTCACATTTCGTTTCAATTTTTATTTGATATCTCTGGAAGGATGCAGCGACTCAGTGAAACTTCATTGATCGTTCATTGATTCAGACCCAACCCTCGTGAAACCAACACGCGACCGAGCTGAAATGGCCAAGAAAGAACCCACCACCCTCGCCATGACCACCCGTGTTCTGTTTGTCTGTATGGGCAACATCTGTCGATCCCCGATCGCCGAAGGGATTTTCCGATCCCTGATCCGGCAGGCAGGATTGGAGGAGGTTGTGACGGTGGCGTCTGCCGGTACCCACGCCTTCCATGTGGGCGAGGCACCAGACAAGCGCGCCATTTCGGTCGCGAGCAAGCGAGGAATCGACATCTCGCAGATGCGCGCCCGTCGAATTGAAGAGGTGGATTACGAAAACTTCGACCTCATCCTCGCGATGGACTGGGACAACCTGTCCTTGCTTCAGCAACAGGCGCCCAAGAAGTTTCATCACAAGCTGCAGTTGCTGATGCGCTTCGCGAGCGATCACGAGAGCGCGACCATCCCGGATCCTTATTACGGCGGGACTCAGGGTTTTGACACAACCTATGATTACATTCAGGACGCCTGCACGGGCCTGCTTGAGGTTGCAAAGCGTCGTGCCACGCAGGTAGCGGCCGCCTGATCCGATGTGGGGCGGCGGGTTCGGTCAGCACGGGCGGCCGAGCCCGCGGCGCTCGGCACATCGCGCTTTAATGGTTGACTAAAACGCTGGGTCTTTGCTATACTTGACTGAAATGCTGGGGATTTCCGGGGCATTCCAGCCGAGGAGGCAATGCAGTGCGTTTGACCACCAAGGGTCGGTTTGCAGTGACGGCGATGATTGATCTGGCGATGCGCCAGCAACACGGGCCGGTCACGTTGGCGGGTATCAGCCAGCGTCAGAAAATTTCACTCTCGTATCTCGAACAGTTGTTCGGGCGGCTGCGCCGTCACGAACTCGTCGAGAGTACCCGGGGGCCGGGCGGTGGCTATACCCTCGGTCGTGGACCGCAGCTGATCTCGGTTGCCGAAGTCATCTTCGCCGTCGACGAGCCGCTCGATGCGACGCACTGTGGCGGGCGCGAGGATTGTCACGACGACGGTCCCTGCATGACCCACGAGTTGTGGTCGAATCTGAATGTCAAGATGCTCGAGTATCTGAATTCCGTGAGTCTGGCCGATCTGGTCGACCAGCAGCGCAGTCGGGCGACCACCGTGCGCCCCGCGCCAGTGTCAATCCTTCGGGAGCATCGCGCGGCCCTCGAATTGCCGACCTCCACGCTACAGCCCATCGATTTGAATGGTTTGCGAACCAGCCTCGCGAATTGAACGTTTTGTCCGATTGAGCACCATCATGAAACAGCCGATCTATCTCGATTACTCCGCCACCACCCCGGTCGACCCCCGAGTGGTGGATGCCATGCTCCCGTTTTTGCGCGAGGACTTTGGTAACCCCGCCTCGCGCAGTCACGCCTATGGGTGGCGCGCCGAAGAGGCGGTCGAGGCTGCGCGGATCGATGTGGCGGCTCTGGTTGGCGCGGATTCACGTGAGATCGTCTGGACGTCCGGTGCGACGGAATCCATCAATCTCGCCCTCAAAGGGGCGGCCCAGTTCAACCGTGAGCGCGGGCGCCATCTGGTTTCGCTGCGTACGGAGCACAAGGCCACGCTCGATACCTTGCGTGAACTCGAGCGGGTCGGCTTCGAAGTGACCTATCTGGATGTACTCGAGGACGGTCTGGTCGATCTCGATCGCCTGCGCGACAGTTTGCGCCCGGACACCACCGTCGTGTCGGTCATGCACGTCAATAACGAGATTGGCGTCATTCAGGACATCGTCGCCATCGGAAACCTCTGCCGCGAGCGCGGCATTGTTTTCCATGTGGATGCGGCGCAGTCGACTGGCAAAGTCAGTATTGATCTGGCTAATCTGCCGGTCGATCTAATGAGTTTTTCAGCGCACAAGACGTATGGCCCTAAAGGCATGGGTGCCCTGTTTGTACGGCGCAAACCTCGGGTGCGTATCGAGGCACAGATTCACGGTGGTGGACATGAGCGGGGATTTCGCTCTGGCACACTCGCCACGCACCAGATCGTTGGCATGGGCGAGGCGTTCCGGCTCGCGCGTCTTGAAATGGCGGTCGAAAATGACCGCATCCGGATGTTGCGGGATCGCTTGTGGACGGGTTTGTCCACCATGGATGAAGTTTTTCTCAATGGGCATCTGGACAATCGGGTTCCGCACAACCTGAATGTCAGCTTCGCCTTTGTCGAAGGCGAATCGCTCATCATGGCGATCAAGGACATTGCGGTGTCCTCGGGTTCCGCCTGCACCTCCGCGAGTCTTGAACCGTCGTATGTGTTGCGCGCCCTGGGGCGTAGCGATGAACTTGCCCACAGTTCAATCCGGTTTTCGTTGGGTCGGTTCACGACAGAGGCCGACGTGGACTTTACGGTTCAGCTGCTCAAGGATAAGGTCGGCCGACTGCGCGAAATGTCCCCTCTGTGGGAGATGTTTCAGGACGGGATCGACCTCAACACCGTGCAGTGGGCTGCGCACTGATCGCGACGCATTCAGCGCTGCTCCGATTTATCAAGGAATAGTTCCATGGCTTATAGCGACAAAGTAATCGATCACTACGAAAACCCCCGCAATGTCGGCGCCTTCGGGCGCGATGAAGCCGGGGTCGGCACAGGCATGGTGGGTGCCCCCGCGTGCGGTGACGTGATGAAGCTTCAGATCAAAGTCGACGAGAGCGGTGTCATCACGGATGCTCGGTTCAAGACCTATGGTTGCGGTTCGGCGATTGCGTCGAGTTCGTTGGTGACCGAATGGGTCAAAGGCAAGACCCTTGACGAGGCCATGACCATTCGAAATACTGAAATCGCTCAGGAACTCGCGCTTCCGCCCGTCAAGATCCACTGCTCGATCCTGGCCGAGGATGCGATCAAAGCGGCGGTCGAGGACTACCGCCATCGTCAGTCAGCCCATGCTTCCCAGGAAACCGCCTCGGCGCAGCCGGCAGCTCACGCTGTGGCGCAGCCTGCCTAAGGACTTTATATGGCTGTCACCCTCAGCGAGAGCGCGGCCCGTCATGTGACGCGTTATCTCGAAAATCGTGGAAAGGGAATTGGGTTGCGCCTGGGTGTTCGCACCACGGGGTGCTCCGGGATGGCCTACAAACTCGAATTCGCAGACGCGCCAACCGATGGGGATCTTGAGTTCGAGAGTCACGGTGTGCGCGTCCTGATTGATCCGAAAAGCTTGCCCTATCTGGACGGGACCGAGCTGGATTTTGTCCGTGAAGGTCTTAACGAGGGATTCCGTTTTCAGAACCCCAACGTCAAGAGCGAGTGCGGCTGCGGCGAATCATTTAACGTCTGAGAGATTGTTGTGACTCAGCCCTTGCCAGGCGGCGTTCGTGCCGCCGGCCTTGATTCGCCTTTGAAGACTTCGCAGCAGGGGCCGGTTGGTCTTGATGCGACGAATTTGAATGATCCATTTGCCCTCTTTGACTTGCCGGTTCGGTATGCGCTCGATCGTGCTGCGCTCGAGTCGGCTTATCGAGGCGTGCAGGGCATCGTCCATCCGGATCGTTTCGCGACCGCTTCGGAATCTGACCGCAGGGTCGCCGTGCAGTGGGCGACTGCTGCGAACGAAGCGGTGCGGATCCTTCGTGACCCGGTCAAACGCGCGGCTGCGCTCTGCGAGCGACACGGCCATGCGATCCGTGCTGAATCCAATACCGCAATGCCTGCTGCCTTCCTGCGTCAGCAGATGGCCTGGCGCGAGGCGCTCGATGAGGCTCGCGATGCAGCCGATCCAGCTGCGCTCGAGGCCTTGCGCGCCAGTCTTGAACAAACGCGCAAAGCGCTTTCGCATCGCGTGGAGCTAGCGATCGACCAGCAGGGCGACTGGCCCACCGCTGTCGCCGCTGTTCGTGAGTGGATGTTTGTTGAGCGCTTTGCTGAAGACGTCGACACTGCAGAATTTGCGCTCGGTTGATCCATGGCACTCCTTCAAATCGCTGAACCGGGTCAGTCGAGCGCGCCTCACGAGCATCGGCTCGCGATCGGTATCGATCTCGGTACGACCAACTCCCTCGTCGCCACCGTGCGTTCGGGCCTTCCCGAAGTGATTTTGGATGAGACAGGAGGGGCGCTGTTGCCCTCCGCAGTCTGGTATCGGGCCGACAGCCGCCCGGCGGTGGGTGCGGCTGCGCTCGAGCAGCAGTCGCGGGATCCCGCGAACGTGGTGGTGTCGGTTAAGCGTTGGATGGGCCGTAGTCTGACCGACCTGGATCGCTCCGGTTCCTTGCCCTACCGGTTTTTGCCTGAGTCGTCCATTGCGTTGGAGACCGCGGCGGGTGAACGTAACCCAGTTCAGATTTCGGCCGACATTCTGGTTGCGCTGCGGGAGCGGGCGGAACAGGCCTTGGGTGCGGCGCCCGATGCCTTTGGGCACCGACATCAGGAAATCCTAGGGGCGGTCATTACGGTGCCTGCGCACTTCGATGATGCTCAGCGGCAGGCGACCAAGGATGCGGCGCGTCTGGCCGGCATCCCGGTGTTGCGTCTGCTCAATGAACCGACAGCAGCTGCCATCGCCTACGGTCTGGATCAGCGGGCGCAGGGGCGATTTGTCGTGTACGACCTGGGGGGTGGCACGTTCGACGTGTCGATTCTTCAGCTCAGTCGCGGTGTGTTTGAGGTGCTGGCCACCGGGGGCGATACCGCGCTTGGGGGCGATGACTTTGATCGGGCGCTATTCGATCACCTGGTGACGTTAGCCGGTCTGGCCGAACTCAGTGATGCCGATGCCAGTGCGCTGCGCGTGGCGTCACGACGCGTCAAGGAGGAGCTATCGAGCCACGCACAGGTGGATGTGCAGTGCCGATTGCCGTCGGGTACGTCGGTCGACGGGACAGTGTCGGTGGCCCAGTTCGAACAGCTGACCGCTACGCTTCTTGCGCGAACCCTGATCAGTACGCGGCGTGCGCTGCGTGATGCGGGGATGCAGGCCAGCGAGGCCGATGGGGTGGTTCTGGTCGGAGGGGCGACCCGGATGCCGGCGGTGCACAGGGCCGTGGCGGAGTTGTTCGGTCGTGAGCCGTTGACCAACCTGGATCCGGATCAGGTCGTCGCGCTTGGCGCTGCGATGCAGGCGAACCTGCTCGCCGGCAATCGGGCTCCCGGCGATGACTGGTTGCTGCTCGATGTCATCCCCTTATCCCTGGGGCTGGAAACCATGGGCGGCCTTGTCGAACGCATCATTGCCCGCAACACCACGATCCCTGCCGCACGCGCACAGGAGTTCACGACCTTTCGGGATGGCCAGACGGCGATGGCTCTGCATGTGGTTCAGGGCGAACGCGAACTGGTGGCGGACTGTCGGTCGCTGGCGCGCTTCGAGTTACGTGGCATTCCACCGATGGTGGCCGGCGCACCGCGGATTCAGGTGTCGTTTCAGGTCGACGCTGATGGATTGTTGTCCGTGTCCGCTCGCGAAGCGAGCTCCGGTGTGCAGGCGTCGGTGACGGTCAAGCCCTCATACGGACTGGGCGATGACGCCATTGCGCAGATGCTGAGCGACGCCTTTGGCCATGCGGACGAAGACGCACGACTGCGTAGCCTGCGCGAGCTGGGGGTCGACGCGGATCGCCTGCTCGAGGCTACGCAGACGGCCCTGGCTCAGGACGGTGGCTTGTTGCTGCCAGCGGATCGCGATCTGATCGAATCGCGCATGACGGCGCTGTCGGCGCTACGACAGGCCCTGGACGATGCCGATGCGCTGCGGGCCAGTCTCGCAGCTCTCTCGGCCGCCACCGAAGGGTTTGCCGCGCAGCGCATGGACAATGCAGTCCGTCAGGCGCTGGCGGGCCGGCGTATTGATGACCTCGAGCATTGATGATCTCGAACATTGATAACGTCGAACATTGCAGGGACCGAGTATTGATGTTCGCCATGATCTGCCAACATTACAGAACGATTGTCGAGAAATTCTGATGCCAAGAATCAACGTGTTGCCGCATGCTGCGCTATGCCCCGATGGGTTGGTGTTTGAGGGCGTGGTGGGTGTCAACCTCTGCCGGCAGTTGCTGGACCATGGGATTGCGATCGAACATGCCTGTGAGCTGTCTTGTGCCTGCACGACCTGCCATGTCATCGTGCGTGCCGGAGCGGCCTCGCTTGCGGCCGCGACCGACGCGGAGGATGACATGCTGGACAAGGCGTGGGGTTTGACCGCGCAGTCTCGGCTGTCCTGCCAGGCTGTCCTCAACGATGAGGACCTCACGATCGAAATTCCAAAGTACACCATTAATCACGCCCGGGAAGGCTGACCATGAAGTGGACAGACACCATTGAAATCGCCATTGCTCTGATCGATCAGCATCCGGATATCGACCCTGTATCGGTGCGGTTTACCGATCTCCAACGCTGGGTCCTCGAATTGCCCCAGTTCGATGACGCCCCCGAGCGGTGCGGCGAACGGATTCTCGAGGCGATTCAGCAAGCCTGGATCGACGAACTCTAAGCCCGGCAGCTATTTCTGCGCGGGCACCAGCAGGACAATCAGCGCGCCCGCGCCGCCATCGATTTCTCGGGGTTGGCAAAAGGCGGCCACCTCCGGGCGCTGGGCTAACCATCTCGGCACTTTGTGTTTGAGAACGGGCTCGCGTCCAGCGGATCCGTGGCCCTTGCCATGCACGACGCGCACGCACCGGATACTGCGCCGGGCGCAGCTTGCCAGAAACGTCACCAGAGCCTCCCGCGCCTCGTCGGTGCGCAAGCGATGCAGGTCGAGTTCATCCTGGAGCACCCACCGACCTCGGCGTAAGTCGCGCAATACCTCGGTCCCGATCCCGTCTCGCCGCCATGAGAGGTTCTCATCGATTTCTAGCAGGGTTTCAATGGGGAATTCATCGGAGAGACTTTCGGCGAGCGCGGCCTGCTCATCGGCAATCCGCATCGCGGGGTAGGGCTGCGCGCCCTTGCGCGGCGCGCTCGCCCGGGCCGGACCTGCCGGCAGTGGGGTGACATCCTCCATCGCGGCTCTGAAGGTTCGCGCGTCACGCGTGCGTTCAGCCTCATCGGCCCTGCGTCTGGCGGCAGCAATGCGTTCGCGCCGCGCCGCGTCGACAAGCGCGTCCCGAACGCTGACGAGTTCCTCGAAACTCGTCAGGCGTCGGCCACCGGTTGGGGTGTGATTACCCTTCGAGGAATCGGTGGGCATCCAAGGCCGCCATACATCCGGTACCGGCGCTCGTGATGGCCTGACGGTAGACATGGTCTTGCACATCGCCGGCGGCAAAGACGCCATCGATGCTGGTCATGGTGGCATAGCCTTCGGCGCCGCCCCGGGTCATGAGATAGCCATTCTTCATGGCCAGTTGCCCCTCGAAAATGCTGGTGTTGGGCGTATGCCCGATAGCGACGAAGAGGCCCTGCAGCGTGAGCTCGGTTTTTGAGCCATCGCGGGCGTCGCGCAGGCGAAGCCCGTTCATGCCGCCCTCATTGCCCAGAACCTCGTCGATTTCCTGAAACCAGCGGATCTCGACTTTGCCCTCATTTGCACGGGCCATGAGTTTATCCACCATGATCGGCTCGGCACGGAAGCGGTCCCGGCGGTGAATCACGGTGACCTTCCGGGCGATGTTGGCAAGATACAACGCTTCCTCAACGGCAGTATTTCCACCCCCCACAACCGCCACCTCCTCACCTCGGTAGAAGAAGCCATCGCAGGTTGCGCAGGCGCTGACCCCACGACCCATGTACGACTCCTCAGAGGGAAGTCCAAGGTATTTCGCACTGGCACCGGTTGCGATAATCAGTGCATCGCAGGTGTATTCGCCGGCATCACCGATCAGTCGAAACGGCCTGCTCTGCAGATGCACGGTGTGAATCTGGTCGAACAGGATTTCGGTCCCGAAGCGCTCGGCATGCTTCTGAAACCGTGTCATCAGTTCGGGTCCCTGGACCCCATCCGCATCGGCTGGCCAGTTGTCGACTTCGGTCGTCGTCATCAACTGTCCACCCTGAGCGAGTCCTGTGATCAACACCGGTGACAGGTTGGCGCGGGCGGCGTAAACGGCGGCGGTGTAACCGGCTGGGCCCGATCCGAGGATCAGAAGGCGGGAGTGACGAGTGGTCATGAAGGAGCTCGTAGGGGGATCTGGATTTGTGAAATTATAGGTCGAGAGCTCAACTTGGGCTCGATCGGAAGTGCCGCTCGACAAGCAGGACAGTGACTGATCGAGAGGGTGTCATCGGGTCTGCGGCTGGACCCTGGTGACGTTTGAGTCAGAGCGCAATGCGGACCAACGACCAAGAGGACATACATGGCTCACGAAGAGAACAAAGCTTTTTTAAGGCGGATGCCGATTCTGGCCGGAATCGGGGAACCGCAGCTCGAAATGCTGGCCGCGGGTAGCGTGCGGCGCAGTTTTCCCAAGGGTCGAACGATTGTCGCTGAAGGAGAAACCTCGCAGTCCTTTTATCTGTTGTTGTCCGGGCGGGCGAAAGTGCAGCGCTCGGATTCTGAGGGCAAGGAAGTCATTCTCGCCATCCTGGGCCCCGGCGAATTTTTCGGCGAGATGAGCCTGATTGATGACGCCCCCCGCTCTGCGAGCGTCATCACGATCGAACCCTGTGATTTCATTTCCGTGAACAAGGAGAGCTTCAAGGCGATGTTGGCCTCGAGTACCGACATGTGTATGGCCATCATGCGCGGCATCGTGAAGCGGCTGCGCGAGGCGGACAAGAAAATCGAAACACTGGCGCTGATGGATGTTTACGGCCGGGTTGCCCGAGTGTTGCTGGATTTCTCCGAGACGGTCGCGGGGGAACGGGTCGTCAAGGGTAAGCTGCCGCGCCAGGAAATCGCCAAAATGATCGGCGCATCCCGCGAAATGGTCTCTAGAGTCATGAAGGGACTTGAAGTCGACGGATATATTGTGCCGGTCAGCGAAGGAAGATTGCTGTTGCGCGAGAAGATCAACCTCTACCTGAATTAGCATTGAGGGGTTTTCTGCTTTCGGACTGAGGATGTCGCTGGTATCGATCACACTGCCCGAACGGGCCATGCGCCTGCTGGATGAAGCACGCTGGTTTGTAAACGCCGGGGCTGGCTTGCTGCTAGCCCTGATTCTGTTGACATACGACCGCGCCGACCCGGGCTGGTCCAATGCCGGTCCGCCGCGCGAGATCCATAACGCCGGTGGCCGCGTCGGGGCCTGGGTGGCGGATTTGCTGCTGTATCTGTTTGGTGCCAGTACCTGGCTCTGGGTTGGTCTGGTGGGCGTCTTGCTCTGGCGCGGGATCTTGAAGATGCGGGCGCGCGAACTGACGGAGCGCGGTGTGCCGTCGTTAGCGGATCCTGATACGGCTCGATTCGCCTGGGATCGCTGGCTCGGATTTGCGATGCTGTTCGCGGGTTGCGTCGGTCTCGAATCGCAACGATTGCACTCCTTGCGTTTGCCGATGCCCCTGGCGCCGGGGGGCGTGGCGGGGGATCTGATCTCGGATGGCTTGAGCCTGATGTTGGGCGCGGTTGGAACGACGATGATCCTGCTGGGCCTGATTGCGATCGGGTTCAGTCTGCTCAGCGGCTGGTCCTGGTTCGAGATTTTCGAGCGTACCGGGGTCGCGGTCGAACGTCTGGCCATCCGCTCGGCCGAGGCGCTGGCGGCCCGTCAGGATCGTGCGATCGGGCAACAGGCTGCGCTGGAGCGCGATGGTCTGGTGGTCGAAAAAAAGCTCAAGGTGCGCCCGGCCGATGGGCCGCTTGCTGATTTCATGTCCAGTCCCGCCGACGTCGAGGCGGGGGCGTCGATGGGCCAAAGCGGACGTCTCGGCAATGCGGCTGGGCGGGCCGGCCGGCTTCGTCGCCCGGATTCTCACGAGCCGCAGCTCAGTGGGTTGTTTGAGCCCGATCGCCCCGGGGAGTCTGAGCAGTTCGAGCAATTCGTCATGTCCGAGCATCCTGACTCGGCAGGTCAGGGGCTTCGGGCCCACCCCGATCATGCCGATGACCGTGCCCTTCAGGGGCTCGAACTGCGCGCGGAAAAGGATCCGCTGGCGACAGGGTTCG
>JBBAOE010000035.1:6209-9331 GCA_040401595.1 Burkholderiaceae bacterium | reverse complement strand
GCCCTTCAGGGGCTCGAACTGCGCGCGGAAAAGGATCCGCTGGCGACAGGGTTCGCGGATGTCGACGCGATGCGCCCGCAGGCTGTTGTGCCTGCGCCGATGCCAGACCCGGCTCCGATCGCTTCGGCCAATGCGCCAGTCCCGGTCGGGGCCGCCCTTGCGGTGCCAGCGGCAGCGGCTGTGGCCGCTGCGCCGGTCGCTGGCCACGCCTTCCGGATTGAGCCGCAGGCGCCTCCTGCCGAAAAGTCGGCGCGCGTTCTGCGCGAAGCCCAGGTGTCGCTCTTTGGCAGTCTGGCGGGCGCGGACCCGCGCCCAAGCGTGCTGCTTCTGGAACCACCGCCCGAGGTCGTCGAGACGGTCAGCCCAGAGTCCATTGCTTACACGTCCCGATTGATCGAGAAAAAGCTCGCTGACTTTGGGGTCGCGGCGAAGGTCGTCACCGCCCAACCAGGACCTGTGATCACCCGTTATGAAATCGAACCCGCAACCGGGGTCAAGGGCAGCCAGGTCGTTAACCTGGGCAAGGATCTCGCCCGTGCGCTTTCGCTGACGTCCTTACGGGTGGTTGAGACGATCCCGGGTAAGAACGTGATGGGTCTCGAGTTGCCCAATGCCCGCCGGCAGACGGTTCGGCTCTCGGAGATTCTCAGCGCCAAGGTGTTCGCAGACGCCAACTCAGCGCTGACCATGGCTCTGGGCAAAGACATCAGCGGCCACGCCGTGGTCGCAGATCTCGCGCGTATGCCGCACCTGCTGGTCGCCGGTACGACAGGTTCGGGTAAATCGGTCGGTATCAACGCGATGCTGCTGTCGCTGCTCTACAAGAGCGACCCGTCTCAGGTACGCCTGATCCTGATCGACCCAAAGATGCTCGAAATGAGCGTGTACGAAGGGATCCCACATCTGCTGGCGCCGGTCGTCACGGACATGCGACAGGCTGCAAATGCCTTGAACTGGTGTGTTGCTGAAATGGAGCGGCGTTACCGGATCATGAGCAAGCTCGGCGTTCGCAACCTGGCGGGTTTCAACACCAAAATCGCCGAGGCCGCGCAGCGCGAGACCTTGATACCGAACCCGTTTTCGCTCACGCCCGATGCGCCAGAGCCCCTGAGCCGCCTGCCGCAGATTGTGGTCGTCATCGATGAGTTGGCCGACCTGATGATGGTGGTGGGCAAAAAGATCGAAGAACTGATCGCGCGCCTTGCCCAGAAAGCCCGAGCGGCCGGGATTCACCTGATCCTGGCAACGCAGCGGCCTTCGGTGGATGTGATCACGGGCCTGATCAAGGCCAATATCCCCACCCGAATCGCGTTCCAGGTGTCGAGCAAAATCGACTCGCGAACCATCCTGGATCAGATGGGCGCGGAGAGTTTGCTGGGGATGGGTGACATGCTGTACCTGCCCCCAGGCAGTGGCGTCCCGATGCGGGTTCATGGAGCGTTTGTCGCCGACGATGAAGTGCATCGGGTCGTTGAACACTGGAAGTCCCAAGGAGATCCTGACTACGTCGAGGGCCTGCTCGAGGGTGGGGTGGTCGAATCGGCCGACACGGGCAGCGCCGTTGGCTTTGGTGGCCTGAGCCAGACCTTGTCCGAGGCAGGCGTCGAGGGGGAGTCCGATCCGATGTACGACCAGGCGGTCGGCATCGTGCTGCAAAACCGCCGGGCGTCGATTTCCCTCGTGCAACGCCATCTTCGGATTGGGTATAACCGAGCGGCGCGGCTGCTGGAGCAGATGGAAAAATCGGGTGTGGTCAGCGCGATGGCAACGAATGGCAATCGCGACGTTCTCGTTCCGGCGCGAAACGAGTGAGGGCCGGGCGCTGGAGCGCAGCCCTGACCTGCGCCCTGATCCTGACGCTCGGGGTGGGCCTCGTCACGCGAAGCTCGACGGCGCGGGCAGCCGGTGCGAACGAGCCGGATCCGGCCAGCGGAGTGGCGCAGCTAAGAGCCTTTGTTGAAGGGACCCGCGCTGCGCACGGTGAATTCACGCAGCGCACCACGAGAGCCGATGGCCCAGCGGGCCGCCTGGAAACCGCGCGCGTCGTGACCGGGCGGTTTGCGTTCGCGCGCCCAGGTCGGTTTCGCTGGGAAGTAATCCGGCCCGATGACCAGGTGATCGTCTCAGATGGGAAACAAGTCTGGTTTCACGATCGGGATCTGGATCAGGTGTCGGTGCGTCCACTGGGGGATTCGATCGGATCCAGTCCGGCTGCGATCCTGTTTGGGTCGGATGCCATCGAACGCGAATTTGCCGTGCGTGAGCTTGGACTGCGCGAGGGTGCGGCCTGGATCGAAGCCACTCCGCATCGTAAGGACGCAGGCTTTGAGCGCATCGCGATTGGACTGCGTCAGGGGTTGCCAGTTGCGATGGAGATTCGCGACGCCTTCGGGCAACTCACACGGCTCAGTTTCGAGGCGATTCGGCGCGATACACAACCCGATCTCGCGCAGTTTCGATTCGCAGGACCCGCGCAATTAGGGCAGGAAAGCCGGCGAAATTAAGCGCAAGCCGATCGATAGCCACCGTTCGCCCGTTTCACTTGCCCAGCGATTGCCGTACGTGGTGTCCACCTGCACCCGGTCCGGGACTAGCCAAAATCGCAGTCCTACATGGTAAAACCCCCGGGATTTGCTGTCTCCATAGGACTCGGCAATCAATTGCAGGCGGGAATTGAGGCGTGTTTCTGAGCCGATTCCCCAAGTCGCAAAGGTTGCGTGTTCCAACGGCCGTCTGACCGCTCCCGCATTGAGATGAAGTAGGAAGTCATCGCCGCTAAACGCGAAACTCAGGGGGATGTAGGCGTATTGATCGCCGTACTGGAGTTCGGTCTGGATCGACGGGTGGCGAACGGTACCCACGGCCAAGCCATAACCCCAGTTGTCTGGGGTAAGGGGCCGGAAGAGGGTTTTCGCCTGAAATACGACATCGCTCGCATGCCCGCCGTCCTGCGGGTGACTGTAGGCACCGCCAGCTGTGATTTCCAGATTTCCAGTGGGGTTGCAACTCGGTAGTGCCCAACGCTCCCAGCCGCCTCGCTGATAAAACTTGCTCCAACTTTCGAGTTGGCAGCTCTTCTCGTCAACCAGGCGAGCATCATCGGTAATCATCGGACGCGCGGC
>JBBAOE010000035.1:0-6109 GCA_040401595.1 Burkholderiaceae bacterium | reverse complement strand
CAATAAGCCTAGAGGCCACCCGCGGGAGGAATTTCAATAAAGAAAGCAATAAAAAACGAAATTCGAAACGCATGGCACAACGGCGCAGTGGCGGCACCGGCCAGGGGCAGAACGGCGCCTGTCGATTACGCACGTTCTGAAATTGCGCCATGGAACGATCTCTTCGAGTGTGACCGCTGTCGAGGGAGACCTCGAAGCCGGAGTTGGACCTTACGTTCAAGTCAATCGCCCCCAGGGGCTGCTCTTACCAACGATTTTCGCTTGCGCGGAGACAATAGCCTACGTCGATGACGGAATAGAGTCAGCCCGCGATGGGAGTTCGGATTTATCACGGACGGTCGGGTTCAAGGTGTCCCATGGAGGACATTCCGACAAATACGCCTCCCATCGGTCCCCAAGCAGGATCGAGGGTTTGACAATTTCAAACCACGGCGATGTATCGAAATCCCTGGGAGCGACCAGGGAGTGATGATGCATCCGCGCCGCGACCGGATAGCCAATCGTGGCGAATGCCTGAGCGATCAAGGTCGAACAGATGGCACGCGTCGGATCGCCGCTGCCGAGGGCGAGCAGTCGACGACGAAATCTGGGCGGAACAAAGGGCAGGGGGAACAGAAAACGGCCCAGATCGATGACATTTTTCAGATCGTACTGGTGGCCGCATCGCTGGATGGCCGCCGCAACGACCGCATCGATCTGGAGCGGCGTGAGCCCGACGGGGCGGCAGATTCGCGTGTGCATCGCGCCGTACTTCGTGAGCGGCACCAGTCCCACGCCATGCTCCATATCGGCTTCAATCAGAACGGGGGCATCGGGATCAGCCGCCCGGGAGGGGGCGACACACAGCGCTGCGTGGGACCAGGTACTTTGGGTGAGATATTTGATCGCCGTGCTGATATGGCGGTCACCTTCGACCAGCAACACATCGCCCGGACGGATAACCGCGCGCAGGGCTGACAGGCTGTTTGTCGTCGGCGGGGCATAGGTAGTGCTAGGGCGATTGAGAAATCGCGCAATTTGTGCACCAATCGCCCGGGCAAACACATTCATGCCTCAGTGTGCCCGTCAGTTGGCCGGTTTGCCAACTCGCCTGATGAGGTCGGAGAATATGGGATGGTTAATGCGTCGCTTTTCCCCGAGGAACGGGAGCCCGTCCCGGAAGATATTGAGTCCGCCAGAGTGGCTCGAGGCTCGAACCGTATGAAATCCTCGCAGGAGGATTTTCGCTCGCCATTGGCCGAACGTATGCGGCCCCAAACCCTCGCAGCCATTCTCGGCCAAGACCATTTGCTGGGCCCAGGGGGGACAATCCAGTTAGCGATTATGTCCAGGCGACCCCATTCGATGATTCTTTGGGGACCGCCGGGCGTTGGGAAAACCACAATTGCCCGGCTGCTGGCGGATGAGTTCGACCTGGCATTCACTGCCATTTCGGCGGTGCTGGGGGGAGTGAAGGAAATTCGCGAGGCCGTCGTTTTTGCGCAGCAACAAGGACCACGCGGTACGCTGGTCTTTGTCGATGAAGTGCACCGGTTCAATAAATCGCAGCAGGATGCTTTTCTGCCGCATGTGGAATCAGGACTGTTCACGTTTGTTGGCGCGACGACCGAGAATCCATCATTTGAAGTCAATTCGGCGCTGCTCTCGCGGGCTGCCGTGTACGTCCTGCGCCGCCTTGATGCAGTGGCCCTGCGGGCGTTGGCCGAGCGTGCACTGGCATTGGCCTGGCCAGGCGTCACGGTGGCGGACGACGGCTTTGACCTGCTGGTTGAGACCGCCGATGGTGACGGGCGTCGCCTGCTCAACCTGATCGACGTGCTGATACCGCCGCTTGAAGACCCGTCTGAACGGGACGGCGGCGTTGCGCCGGGCGCTGACCTCGGGGCTGCAATGCCCGGGGCGGCGATGCCCGGGAATGTCGGAATCGGGCCGATGGCGGGTGCTCATCTGGACCGAGATGCCATCGCCAGGCGCCTTGGCGAGCGGGTGCGACAGTTCGATCAGGGCGGAGATGCCTTCTACGATCAGATTTCAGCCTTGCACAAAAGCGTTCGC
Organism: Burkholderiaceae bacterium; assembly: GCA_040401595.1. GTDB lineage: Bacteria > Pseudomonadota > Gammaproteobacteria > Burkholderiales > Burkholderiaceae_E > RFPW01. The sequence continues at coordinate 4,054 of JBBAOE010000035.1, read as the reverse complement.
GGTTCGAGCCCTGACGCGTCCCTGTATTGGTTGGCCAGGATGCTCGATGGCGGCGCCGACCCCCGATACCTCGCTCGACGACTGGTCAGAATGGCGGCAGAGGATATTGGCCTCGCCGATCCACGGGCGCTGCGACTGGCGTTGGATGCCGCCGAAACCTGGGAACGTCTGGGGAGCCCTGAAGGCGATCTGGCGCTCGCCATGGCCGTCACTTATCTGGCAGTCGCACCAAAATCGAATGCGGTCTACACGGCCTGGAAAGGCGTCCAGGCGTTCGTACGCGAGCGCGGCTCGCACCCAGTTCCAGAGCACCTGCGCAACGCGCCCACCAAGCTCATGTCCGACCTGGGATATGGACGGACCTATCGGTACGCCCACGACGAGCCGCAAGCCTACGCGGCGGGCGAGTCCTACCTTCCGGAGGGCTTGGGCGATCCAGTCTGGTACGCGCCCACGGATCGTGGGCTGGAGGGCCGCATCCAGGAGAAGTTAGACCGATTGCGCGCTCTGGATGAAGCCCATCGTGGCGATTCTGATCCAGTTGACCCCGGGACGCGGCGATAATCACGCTCGCATTTCTTATTGTTCGGAATTCACCATGCTCGATATTCAACTGCTGCGTAAGGACCCGGAAGCGGTCGCAGAGCGTCTCGCCACCCGCGGGGTTGTTCTGGATGTGGAGGCTTTTCGTCGGCTCGAGGCCCAGCGCAAGACTGTCCAGATCCGGACAGAGGAACTACAGGCGCGACGAAACGCGCTTTCGAAGCTGGTGGGTCAACGCAAAGGACGCGGCGAAGACGCATCGGCCGAACTCGCTGAAGTTGCGGGTTTGGGTGGGGAACTCGACCAGACCAGAGCGCAGAACGAGCAGATTCTCGAACAGGTCGATGCGTTGCTGCGAGGCTTGCCGAATCTGCCCCAGGCATCGGTCCCGGTGGGTTCCGATGAACACGGAAACGTTGAAATTCGACGCTGGAGTCCCTTCGGTGAGAATGGCGAGGGTCATCCCATCGCATCGCAGCATTCCGCCTGGAACGCTCAGGCGGGGTTTGTCCCTCGTGATCATGTCGATCTTGGGGCGCGGTTGGGTCTCGATTTTGAGACGGCCGCCAAAATATCAGGCTCTCGTTTCAGTTTGCTGCGCGGCTCATTGGCCGCGATGCATCGAGCGCTTGCACAGTTCATGCTGGATACGCACACCCGCCAACATGGGTACACCGAATGCTGGACACCGGTTCTGGTGAATTCAGAGTCGTTGGCTGGCACGGGGCAATTACCCAAATTTGCCGATGACATGTTTTCGGTTCGAAGGGGAGGGCCTTCGAACGAGGACCGGGCGGACGAGGCACCGTTGTGGTTAATCTCCACAAGCGAGATCACCCTCACCAATCAGGTCCGCGATGAAATCCTCGACCCAGCGCAACTCCCCCTGCGCTGGACCGCGCATACCGCATGCTTTCGCTCCGAGGCCGGTGCAGCCGGTCGCGATACCCGTGGCATGATCCGCCAGCATCAGTTCGATAAAGTTGAACTGGTCTGGGTATCTCATCCGGAAGCGTCCAATCAGGCGCTGGAGTCCTTGACGCTGAACGCGGAAGCGATTCTGCAAAAGCTCGAACTTCCTTATCGGGTCCTGCAGCTTTGTACCGGAGATATGGGGTTCTCGGCAGCGAGAACCTATGATCTGGAAGTCTGGCTGCCCGGGCAGAATGCCTATCGGGAGATTTCCTCCTGCAGCAATTGCGAAGCCTTTCAGGCGCGGCGTCTGGGGGCCAGGATGCGCACCGCACCCGGCCGCACGGAATTCGTACACACGCTCAATGGTTCTGGCGTGGCGGTCGGTCGGGCGCTTGTCGCTGTGTTGGAGAACTACCAGCAACCCGATGGCTCGGTGGTGATACCGGACATCCTTCAGCCCTACCTGGGCGGGCTCACGAAGCTGACCCCGGCCTGAAGCCGCGTCCCCCCTTCTGGGTCAGGGGGGACCCCTTCTCTTTAGCCAGCCTTACGGGCGACCAGGTCCCAGACCTGGCGTTCCTGATCCGTGGCCCGTCCGGGGCTTGCGAACATGGGCTCGAGCTTGCCTGGGTCGACCGCAGAGCCGAGTACCCGCAACTGACCGATCAGGATACGTGCTTGCTCGAATGCCACTTCCGGATTGCCGGCGATCTGTTCATACGAAACGGCCCCCCCGCCGCCATTCGCCCCATGCTCATGTTCCTGCTTGAGCACTTCCATCGCTTCGATTCGCGCATGTTGCTCGTGCACCCGTTCGCGTTCTTCGAGGAGCTCCTGCGCCATCAAATGGCGGACCTTTTTCATGATGCGGTCAACCTCGGTGCGAGGTAGGTGCAGTCGGGCCGCTTCGGCTTCAAGCATCTCTTTCTCATCCTGGGTCAGGTGACCGTCATGCAGGGCCTCGCGAACCGTGTCCTCGAATGCCTCGCGATCGAGTCGAAGCTGGTCGGTGAACGCTGATGCCAGCAGACCGGCAGGGATTGCGAAAATGCCGATCCCCAGGAAAGCGAGAACCACCGTCATCATCCGACCGCCGGGGGTGACTGGGGAAATGTCGCCATAGCCGACGCTGGCCAGTGTGATGACCGCCCAGTAGATCGACTGCGGGATGTTCTCGAACTTGTCCGGCTGAGCTTCGTGCTCGAGCAGATAGCCAAAACTGGCGGTCAGAATCACCAGCAGGATCATCACGAAACCGGCGGCGTAAAGTACCCGCCACTCGCGGATCACCACCTTGCCAAGCGTATCCATCGCGCCGCTGTTGCGGGTGAGCTTGAGCAGACGCATCAGGCGGAAGACCCGCAGGAATCGCAGGTCGAAGAGGTGATGGAGGAACACCTCGAGGAAGAACGGCAACACCGCCAGCAGGTCGATGATGGCGTTGCGGCTCTTTGCATAATTCAGTCGAGACAGCGAGTCATACCGATGCTTGAAGTCAGGCTCTTCGGGGACTGAATAAAGTCTCAATACATACTCTGTCGAGAAAATCGCTACAGCGATGTAATCGAGTAGTTTGAACTCCCAGACCAGAATGTCGTGAATCGAGGGCACCGTCTCGAGAATCACCGCCACGACGGAGATCAAAACCCAGATCACCAGGAAATTGTCCAGAAGCACGTGCAGCTTGCCTGACGTTGGCGTCTGGAATATCAGCGAGTGCACCTTCTGACGGAAGGTTCTGCCGTGATTGCGTTGGGCAAATTCCTGCATCGCAGGAATCAGGATGCGCGAGAGCTTGGCCAAGCGCAGTAGTCGGATTGCCCGCAGCGCACCAACGTTGAGCGGGAAGAAGAGAGAGAGATAGAACGGCAGAATCGCGGCGAGGTCGATGAGCGACATCGGCATGAACATCCAGCGGAAATGACTCAGCGGCTTGCCCTTGAATTCAGTCATTTCCGGCGCGGTGTAGAGCCGCAGCACATATTCGATCGTGAACACCGCCAGGGAGAAGATGTCGAAGAAATGAAAGAGGTCCTTATTTGCCTCGTAGACCTCGGGGACATTTTCAAAGAGCAGCGCAAACGGGATGGCCACAATCAGCGCCATCGTGAAGTTGTCGATGAACGGCTGCAGGTTGCCTGGGCGATTCGGGTCGAAGAGCGCGGCGTAAATATTGCCGCGAATGCCTTCCGGGGCAGGGAGTTCCGACGCCGGATGTTCGGCTGCCCCGTCATGCGGATGGTGCGCATCCTTATGAGCATGGGGGGCGTGCTGCGTGTTCGGTGTGGACGACATCAGAACTCCTCGATATCACCCGGAGTGAAACTCCACTCCAGGTTGAATTTGCATTACACCATCTCAGCGTGCAGTGCTGAAACTACGCTTAAAGCGTTTGGGTGGGAGGATATTCTGGATAGCAGTGGTTTGACCAGCCCGAATTCTTGAACGGTCGTTTCTAGGCAGTTTATTTTGCGCATTTCGCGCACACTGCTAATCTTCGGGTCCCGGAGAGGTGGCAGAGTGGTCGAATGTACCTGACTCGAAATCAGGCGTACGGGCAACCGTACCGTGGGTTCGAATCCCACCCTCTCCGCCA
>JBBAOE010000034.1:15354-26902 GCA_040401595.1 Burkholderiaceae bacterium | reverse complement strand
TGGTGGAGCCGGCGGGAATCGAACCCGCGTCCGAAAGTCCTCTACGGACGGTTCTACATGCTTAGCGCTGCCAATTTGAGTCTCGCCTCCCGAAGCGCCGACGCGCAGGCTCCTCGGGAAACCAGTCGCCTATTTTTTAGTTCCCACCCAAGCGACCCGGGTGGGTACGATTTGGTCTGAAGTTACGCTACTGGTTCTTGCGAACCCGGGCCGACCAACAGGCCCGTGTAGCGCTCGCGGGTATTAGGCCGCGAGTGCGAAACGTTCGTCGTTTGCGTTTAAAGTGTTCCAGATGGATTTACGAGGTCACTGGTCCTCGGCATGCCCCGCGCCGCTTCGCTACCCCCGTCGAAACCAGGTCGGCCCCAGAGAACCTTGATTCTACGCCCTCGGCGCCAGCAGGGCCAGCGGTAATCTGCCGGCCCCGTGAGGCTCGGCCCCGTTGGTCGGAAATTTTCGAAATGGCAGGTCATGAATCCACGTACAGTCCCGTTCATGATGCGAAAGAGTTTTTTGCCTGGCTTGCTTTGGGTCAGCGCACCGGTTGTTGGTTTCGATGATCCCAATCGTCCGGACGACTCCGCAGCGCAAGAAGCTCGCGAGTCCAGCGCAGGTCCATGGAAGCTCAACGCCGGGCACCGGGATCCGGACGGAACAACCTACTACGCGTTATTGGTTGCCGATGATCGAATGAGCACGGGTCAGCGGCATCTGCATCTGGTGGGTCGCTGGCCGCTCGCGGGTGGAGCCCGTTTTACGCTGGACCTCCTGGCGAAGCGCGGCTTGGGCGAAGACTTCCAGGGTGCGCCACAGAGGATTCGGTCGGGTGGCGTGTCGCTGGGTTATGACGAGCAACGTTGGTTTACCCGCCTCGCCTGGGATCAGCGTCAGAACTTTGGGCCCAGTGATGCCATCCGTCTGTCGATCGGGAGCCGATTCTGATGTTTGGATCGCCGACCGCCCGTGAGGCGCTGCAGCAGCTTGCGATCCTGCGATGGCTGGCGGTCTGCGGCCAGTCCCTTGCGATTCTGGGCGGCGCATTGCTGCTCGATCTCTCGATTCCTGTGGGGGCTCTGCTGCTGGGTCCAATGCTTCTGGCCGCGTTCAACATCGGCCTGCATATTCGGCTGCAGCGTTATCCCGGGCCGGCCAAGCCGGCTGAGGTGCTGTTCAATCTGATCATCGATGTCGGCGTGTTGACAACGCTGTTGGCCCTCACCGGGGGACCGTCCAACCCTTTTTTCGCCCTGCACCTGGTACCAGCTGCGCTGGCTGCTGTGGCCTTGCCACTGAAATGGGTCATTGGCGCGGTGCTGGTCACGCTCGGCGGTGCCAGTTCGGCGGTCCTCTTTCATCGGCCTTTGCCCCCGGAACTGATGGATATTGATTCATCGGGATATCGGCTGGCGGTCTGGTCTTCGTTCGCCTTGTGTCTGGCGCTGCTGTCGGTCCTGCTGGTGCAGTTGGCCACCCGCAGTCGTCAGCAGGCGGAATTGCTGCAACGCATGCGTGAGCGCTCGATTCGAAATGAATCGGTTGTTGCCCTCGCCAGTCAGGCGGCGAGCGTTGCCCACGAGCTGAACACTCCGCTCAGTACGGTGGCGAACTTGCTGGCGGATCTGCGCCGGGACTTCGATACTGATCCCGAACTGGGCGCTGATCTGCGCCTCATGCAATCGCAGATGGCGTTATGCCGCGACTACATCCGCGAGATGGTCGAGCTTTCGCGCGCCGACGCGGTTGCAAGACCACAGCCGACGGCTCAGGTGGTCGACGCTGCAGTCAAACAATTTCGTCTGCTGCATCCGGAAGTGGAACTGGCCGTTCGTGGCGTTGGTCTGGACGCTGGCGCCGTACTGGTCGATCGCAGCGTGGTGCATTTGCTGGTGGGATTGTTGAACAATGCGGCCGATGCTTCACGCCAATCAGGAGCCCGACGCGTTGAACTTGACTGGGGGCCGGGTGGCCGGGGAGCCCATTTCCGGGTCAGGGACTTTGGGCCCGGTCTTTCCCCTGCCCATCGGGAATTGGCCGCCGCCTATGGATTTTCAAGCAAACCGCAAGGGCTCGGGCTCGGACTTGCGCTCGGCCATATGACAGCGGAGCGCTTCGATGGTGCGCTCTCTCTGCGCGAAGCTGAAGGTCCCGGTACGATTGCGAGTCTGGAACTACCTTTTGTTCTCCACGCCATTGATGACCGGACCGGGAGCATGGCCTGATACGCCACGATTGAACTCATGACTAAATTTCCCGCACCGCTGACTTCACCACAGGCCACCGGGGTTTCAGCCGATCCCTCGGTGAATGGTCAGCGATTTCTGCTGGTCGACGATGACGAAATTTTTGCCTCCGTCATGGCCCGTTCGCTCATGCGTCGCGGCCACACTGCCGAAGTGGCAGCCGATGGGGCGCAGGCGCAGGCATTGATCCGCGCAGCCGGGTTTGATATCGCAGTAGTCGACTTGAAACTCGAAAATGAGAGCGGCCTGAACCTCATTCCGATCCTGAAAGCCCTCAGTCCCGCCTTGCGCATTCTGATGCTGACTGGCTACGCTAGCATCGCCACCGCAGTCGAGGCCGTCAAGCGCGGCGCAGAAAACTATTTGCCCAAGCCCGCAGCGGCCGACGACGTCCTGCGCGTGATGGGACTGGTCGGCGATGGCGAGGGGCCTGAAATTCAGGAGCGCCCGCTCAACCCGGATCGACTGAAGTGGGAACACATCCAGCGCGTGTTGGCTGAGCAGGACAACAATATCTCAGCGACGGCCCGAGCACTGGGCATGCATCGACGCACGCTGCAGCGCATTCTCGCCAAACGCCCCGTCGCTGAGCGAGCCTCACCTGCCTGAGGTGTTCAGGCAGGTGAGACGGCGCTTGCCGCGGGATTAAAGCGCCTGAAGACGATCGTACTGCTCTTTGGTCCAGGTGGCGTCTGGTCCGTTGTGCAGTTTGACGGTCGCCTCGCGGAACGGCTTGCGGTCGACCCGAACCACCGCCTTACCGCGCTTCTCCATTTCGCCAGCCATTTTCTTTTCGCTGTCGACAATCTCTGCCGTCGCTCTGGCCGAGGCCTCGCGTAGCACGGCCTCAAAAATCTGCTTGTCGGCGTCGGTGAGTTTGTTCCAGAGATTGCCCGAGATGATGGTCAACAGGGCATCGGTGATGTGCCCTGTTAGAACGATCTGTTTTTGAACTTCATAAAACTTTTTTGCATCAATGGTGGGTAGCGGGTTTTCTTGCGCATCAACGGTGCCGTTCTGAAGCGCCAGGTAGACCTCGGCAAATGCGATTGGGGTTGGGTTGGCACCGACTGCGCGCGGGAACATGGTGTAGAGCGGAGCGTCGGGTACCCGAATCTTCAGACCCTTCATATCCTCGGGCTTTGCAATCGGTCGGTTCGACGTGACATGACGTTCACCGTAGTAGGTCATCGCGACGACCTTGTGCGTGGTTTTCTGACGATACCCTTCGCTCAGTTCCTGAAAAAGCGGGCTGGTCGCGAATTTCTTCCAGTGGTCGAAGTCGCGAAACATGTACGGCGCTCCACCAATGGCGATCGGGCCATAAGAGCGGCCCGCAAACAGCTGGCCGGTATAGATGAGGTCAACCGTACCCAGCGTAAGTCCCTGATTGATGTCGGTCTCTTTACCGAGTTGGGATGCAGCAAAAACATCCATGCTGTATCGGTTATTGGTCCGTTTGGCGATTTCACCGGCTGCCCATACCGCAGCGGTGTGATAGGGCTCGCTCACCTCATAAACGTGGGCAAATTTCAGTTTGGTCTCGGCGTGCGCGATGCCGGCAAGCCCAAGCAACAGGCCGCCGGTGGTGGCAGCGGCAGCGAACCCGCGCAACAACGTTCTCCGCAGCCGATGTTGGCCATGCGGCGCGGGATCGGACGGATGGTTCAGGGACGTGGTCTGGTCATGGTTCATTTCGGGGTCTCCTCTCAGGTTGATCAGGGTTTTGTTTTCAATCCGCTCACATGGTTGCGCCCAGAATCCAGGGCACGAATTCATCCGATCCGAAGCCGTGAGCCTCACTTCGACTTTGCGAGCCCGAGGCGACTTCGATCATGCGCTGGAAGATCTGCTCACCAGCCTCCTGGACCGAAAGCGAGCCGGTGAGTATTTCTCCGCAATTGATATCCATATCGTCGCCCATGCGGGCAAAGAGCCGGCTGTTGGTGGCGAGCTTGATACTGGGTGCTGGCTTGCAGCCATAGACCGAGCCGCGACCAGTCGTGAAACAGATGAGATTGGCGCCGCCAGCAACTTGTCCGGTGGCCGACACTGGGTCATAGCCGGGCGTATCCATGAAGACAAACCCCTTTGCGGTCACGGGTTCCGCGTATTCGTAGACGCCCATGAGCGCTGTCGTCCCGCCTTTGGCAACCGCCCCCAGCGATTTTTCCAGGATGGTGGTTAACCCGCCAGCCTTGTTCCCAGGACTGGGATTGTTATTCATTTCACCATGGTTGCGCTCGGTGTAGGCCTCCCACCAGTGGATTCGCTCGATGAGCTTCTCACCGATTTCTCGCGATGCTGCCCGGCGCGTCAGCAGATGTTCAGCGCCATAAATTTCGGGCGTCTCCGAGAGGATTGCCGTACCACCATGACGAACGAGCAGATCGACCGCTGCCCCGAGCGCCGGATTGGCGGTGATTCCGGAGTAGCCATCGCTTCCGCCACACTGCAGACCTACGACCAGATTGGACACTGAGACCGGCTCGCGCCGAGCCTGATTGGCGATCGGTAACATTTCCTGCACGGCTGCAATGGCAGCTGCAACCGTTGCAGCGGTGCCGCCGGTTTCCTGAATCGTCATAGCGCGCAGCATCATCCCGGGTTCCAGACCTTCAGCGAAAAAAAGCGCATCCATCTGGTTCGACTCGCAACCCAGACCAATCACCACAACGCCTGCAAAGTTTGGGTGTCGCGCATAGCCAGCGATTGTTCGTCGCAACACGTCGATACCGTCTCCGGTCGAATCCATGCCGCAACCGGAGTGGTGGCCCAGCGGCACAACGCCGTCCACATTCGGGAAGTCGCGCAAGACGTCGGGGCCGAACGCTGCTGCCACATGTTTGGAAACCGTGGCCGAGCAGTTGACCGTTGCGATCACACCGATGAAGTTCCGGGTGGCGATCCGATTGTCGGACCTTCGGATACCCATGAACATCTTCGCGTCGGCGACCGGTTCGGTGGCCTGGAAACCAGCACCGAAGGCATAGTCGCGATCGAAGTCGCGCACTTCCAGATTGTGGACATGCACATGCTGCCCGCATTCGATGGGGGCGGTCGCAAAACCGATGATCTGGGCGTATCGACGCACCGGCTCACCGAGTGCGATTGCCCGACTGGCGACCTTGTGTCCAGCCGGAATGGTGTCTTTGCAGCGCAGCACGGAGCCATCGCTGGATGCGCCGGCGAGTTCCGTCTGTGCCGGCAGTTCCCGGCAGGCGATGACAACATCATCGACCGGGTTGAGACGTAGGAAGGTCGGTCCAAGCGTTTGCGGTGAGAACGCCTGAGCCACCGGGCGGGGTGGATTGATCGTGCTTGTCATGGTCAGACCTGCTTGGAATTCGGTTCAGTCAGCGGGTTACAGAAACTGTTTGGGAAGCCAGAGACTCATTTGCGGGAAGTAGGTGACCAGCACCAGGCTCAGCAACAGCGGCACCAGCCAGGGAAGGATGGCCATCGTTGTGCGCTCGATCGAGAGTTTGGCGACCCGCGCCAGAACAAACAACACCAGTCCCATGGGCGGATGCAGTAACCCGATCATGAGATTCAGAACCATCACAAGTCCGAAATGAACCGGGTCGATCCCCAGGGTCTTAACGATCGGTAGCAGGATGGGGACCAGGATGGTGATCGCTGCTGTGGGTTCCAGAAAGCAGCCAACAAAGAGCATCAGCAGATTGGCGAGCAACAGAAACATCATGGGATCGTTGGTGAATGCCAGCACCCAGGCTGCGATGGCCTCGGTGGTCTTGGTCGCGGTGAGCATCCAGCCAAAGATGGACGCCGCCGCGACAATCAGCAGGACCGTCGAACTGGTTTCGATCGTCTCCATCGTGATCCGCACGATCTGGCGCATCGACAGGGTTCGATACCAGATGACACCCAACGCGAGTGCCCAGACGCAGGCGGCAATCGCGCCTTCGGTCGCGGTGAAGACCCCTGTGGTCATTCCGCCAATCAGCAACACGGGGGTGAGCATCGGCAGCACGGCATCGAAGCGGAAGTACCAGTCGGCGAGAAGCAGGAGGCTTAGGGCGACCGCGAAGGTCAGAGGCATGTTGAGGTTGAGCTGGTAAAGCTGCCACAGCGCCAACGGGAATCCGATCACGATCGCCAACTCGAGCAATGCACGCGCCATCCGCCTGGGGTCGAAGCGAACGTCACCGCCCCATCCCTTTCGATAGGCAAACCAGGCCACCGTCGCCATCATCAGCAGAGACATCACCACGCCCGGCAGGATTCCCGCCAGAAACAGGGCACCGATCGAAACATTGGCGAACATCGCATAGATCACAAAAGGCAGCGATGGTGGAATGATCGGGCCCAAGGTTGCAGAGGCGGCGGTGACGCCCACTGCAAATTCGGCCGAATAGCCGTGATCGCGCATGGCCTTGATTTCGATTGTGCCAAGCCCGGCGGCATCGGCGATGGCGGTACCGGACATTCCTGAAAAAATAACCGATCCCACGATGTTCACGTGGGCCAATCCGCCGCGCATCCAGCCAACCAAACTCAGCGCAAAGTTATAGATACGGTTCGTGATCCCGCCAACATTCATCAGGTTTCCAGCCAGGATGAAGAAGGGCACAGCGAGTAGCGGGAAAGAGTCAAGACCGCCCACCATTCTGTGGATGACCACGAAATCGGGGATGTTTCCGCTCAGCATGGCGTAGAGGAGCGAGGCCCCCGCCATGGCAATGGCCACAGGAATTCCTGATCCCATCATGACCAGGAAAATCAGTTTGAAGAGTCCGCTCGACATCACTGCACCTCGCCCACATCTGCCAGCTCTGGGCGCTCCAGAACGCCGGCGCCACGTTTCCAATCGCGAATCGCGCCTTGAACTGCGCGGAATGTCATCATGGCAAATCCGATGAGGACGAATGAATAGACCAAGCCCATCGGCAGATCCACGACCGACATGCGTGAACTGCCGATACGGTCGATGAGTTTCCACGTGAGAATCGTGCAGTAGCCCAGAAAGAGGATCCGCACGATGTCGACGAGGACCGCGAGCGAACGACCGAGCGACGGGGGTAACCAGTGAAAGAGAAAGTCCACGTGAATATGGTTGTTCTTGCGCACTCCGATGGCAGCCCCGACAAATACGCAGGCGATCAGAAGATAGCGGGCGATCTCCTCGGTCCAGCCTGCCGAATCGTTCAGGGCGTAGCGAGTGAAGAATTGCAGGAATACGGTACCCGCTAAGGCCCAGAACAGCAGGAGCGCGAGCCATTCTTCGACGTGGTAGCTCTTGAGGTCGATCGCCTCCTCGGTCATGGTGAATGAGGCCATGAGTGTCTCAGCATCGGCAGCCGCTTTCGGGCGGTCGACACCGTCGTTCTGGCTGTGGACATCCATCGCTGCCGCAGCGGTTGGAGCGTTGCGGGATCTACTTGAAGCGGTGATATCGCTGATGTTCTGGTCAGATTCGTTCATTCGGATTGCATTATCGGATGTTGTCGGCTGTTGTCGGTTCTGGTCCGCGTCGGTCTGACTGAGCCTGACTGGGTCTGATTGGGTCTGATTGGGTCTGAGCGCACGCAATCAAGCGCGCCCGTGCCAGTTACGCCCGAAGCGTCGAGCGGCCTGATCCATGTGACGACGCATCGCATTGCGGGCGGCGCCCGGGTCTCGGGCGACGATGGCATCGAGAACAGCCCGGTGTTCCTTGATCGCGTTGAGCCACAGCCCTGGCGTATCGAAATGATGTTCAAGTCGAACGAAGAGGGGACCTGCCCGCTCCACCCACAGCGTTTCAACGAGCAACAACAGCGCGCTGTTGTTGCTTGCCTGGGCGATCCGGATATGAAACTCCTGATCATGCGTCAGCGGGGCCTGGTGCTCGGATGGTGCGCGCGTCATTTGGTGTGACTTGGTGGGGTCTTGCTCTCCCAACCGTGCGGCAACGGTCATGGCATCCAGGCTGGCACGAATGGCGGCGACCTGCTCGGGCGTTGCAGCGCGAGCGGCGAGCGCTGCGCATTCGGACTCCACCAGGCGGCGTGTGACGATCAGTTCGAACGGTCCGGTTTCCCGATCGAGCATCCGTTTGGGGCTGAGCGCCCGCTGCCGGGGATCAATCACGTAAACGCCAGATCCCATACGAACTTCCACATAGCCCTCGACCTCCAGTGCGATCAAGGCTTCGCGAACCGAGGGTCGGCTCACACCCAACTGGCCAGCAAGATCGCGCTCAGGGGGCAAGCGCGTGCCCAGTCGGTAGTCGCCCTGGTCAATCAGGCTGGCGATCTGGTCGGCAATCTGTCGGTAGAGACGACGGTTCTCGACGGGCTGGATGGGCAAGGCGGACTCGGGTTTTCATGGGGGTGAGAGGTCAAGTGGTCTGACCAATTCAGGATAAGATTTCATAGGCCTCAGGGACTGTCAAACCTGGGTAAACACCCAAAGCGGGGGCAAAGGAGACGGCGATGGCGCTTGAGAACACACACACCACCGGGGCCAGTGCTGACCAAGGTACGGCGCGACCGTCTCGACAGCGCCTGCGTGGCAAAACCGCACTCGTGACTGCTGCGGGTCAGGGGATGGGCCGCGCGGGGGCTCTGGCGTTTGCCCGTGAGGGTGCGCAGGTCATCGCGACCGACCGGGATCCCGCGCTGCTGGCGTCCTTGCAGGGCATTGACGGCGTCCGGACGCTGACGCTCGATGTACTTGACCCCGGGGCTGTGCGCTCGACAGTCGATTCGATTGGCGCGGTCAATATTCTGTTCAATTGTGCAGGCTGGGTCCATCAGGGGACGATATTGGATTGCACGGAGGACGACTGGGATCGCAGTTTTGACCTCAATGTCCGGTCGATGTTCATCACGACCAAGGCGATGTTGCCGCACATGATTGCGGCCGGTGGGGGCGTGATCCTGAACATGGCGTCGGTTCTGGGTCAGCTCAAGGCTGCGCCGAACCGACTGGCCTATGCCGCGAGCAAAGCGGCCGTTGCCGGTTTTACCCGCGCCCTCGCGATCGATCATGTCCGCCAGAACATTCGGGTCAATTGCATCTGCCCTGGCACCGTCGATACGCCGTCTCTGGGGGAGCGCATCCAGGCCCATGCCGACCCCCATCAGGCTCGCCTGGACTTCATCGCTCGCCAGCCGATGGGCCGTCTGGCCACCGCGGAGGAGATTGCCGAAACCTTCGTCTATCTGGTCAGTGACGAGTCGTCATTCATGACGGGTCAGGCGATTTTCGCGGATGGCGGGATGTCGCTGTAACCTGCGCCTGAGGAATGCCGCTCCCCGCGGGCGGTCCCGACCACAGTTTCAATCTGAACATAAGGAGAATTCATGAAGTTGCTTCGCCATGGTGCCGCGGGCACCGAAAAACCCGGCCTGATGGCGGCCGATGGAACGATTCGGGACCTCAGCGGACGCTTGCCTCATGGGCATGCGGATCTCGACGGCACGATGCTCTCGCCGCAGTCTCTCGCGGTCATTGCTGCGATCGATCCCGCCACGCTCCCGGTGGTGGCGGCAGGAACCCGGCTTGGCCCCTGCGTGGCCCACATTGGCCAGTTCGTCGCCATCGGTCTGAACTACAGCGACCATGCGGCCGAAGCCGGAATGGCGGTTCCGACCGAACCGATCATGTTCATGAAAGCCAATGGAAGCATCTGCGGTCCCAATGACGATGTCATCCAGCCACCCCACTCCACCAAGCTGGACTGGGAGGTCGAGCTCGGCATCGTGATCGGCAGCAAAGCGCAGTACATTGAAGAAGCCGATGCGCTGGACCATGTGGCCGGATATTGTCTGGTCAATGATATTTCCGAGCGCAATTTCCAGCTCGAGCGTGGGGGCACCTGGTCCAAGGGCAAAGGCGCTGAAACCTTTGGTCCGATTGGCCCCTGGATGGTGACCAAGGACGAGGTGGGAGATCCGCAGGACCTGGAGATGTGGCTCGACCTCAATGGCGTGAAGGCCCAGCGTGGGAATACCCGCACGATGGTCTTTGGTGTTTCGCAGCTGGTTGCCTATGTCAGCCATTACATGACGCTGTTTCCGGGCGATGTGATCACCACCGGAACCCCGCCGGGCGTGGGAATGGGCATGAAGCCTCAGCGCTTCCTGCATCCAGGTGACGTCTTGACGCTGGGGATCGATAAACTCGGAGAGCAGCGCCAGCGCGTTGTTGCCTGGCAACGTTGAATCGTCGCGAAGGATTCGGGTACCAGCATCATGACGGGCGAGATCTCTTCCGGGGATTCGGTCAAGTTGGCGCCCGCGCTTCTCCAGCAGTGGGCACTGGCGAGCCTGATAGCGAGCGGTGTGCCCGAAGCCGATGCGCAGTGCGTTGCCGATGCCCTGGTTCAAACGAGTCTTTGGGGCATTGACTCGCACGGCATTCTGCGGCTCACCCATTACCTGAACCGGATCGCCCATGGATCCATCGACCCGAGTGCCCAGCCGACGCTGGTGCGCACGGGGCCCTGCACGGCACAAATGGATGGCTGCCATGGTCTGGGGATTGCCCATGCCATGCGCGCGACCGCAGAAGCCATCGCGCTCGCTGGCGAGGCGGGCGTCGGCGTGGTTGGGGTCGGTAACTCGAGCCATTGCGGTGCGATGGGGCTCTATACCCGCCGAATCGCTGCCGCTGGGTTGGTGGGTCTGGCATTCACGCATGCCAATTCGGTGGTCGCACCGCATGGCGGGCGCGAGGCTTTCTTCGGGACCAACCCGATCTCGATCGCATTTCCATCGCTGGGCGGTGAGCCCGTGTGCCTCGATATGGCAACGAGTCAGGTGGCCTGGAATCGGGTCATGAATGCCCGCACCGAAGACCGTGTGCTGGAGCCTGGCCTCGTCATCGATGGGACCGGGAACGCGACGACCGATCCCCACGCGGCGCGCGCCTTATTGCCGCTGGGCGGTCTTGCGTTTGGCCACAAGGGGTACGGACTGGCAACGATGATCGATCTCCTGTGTGGGCCTCTCAATGCCATGCCCTTTGGACCCCACATCACGCCGATGTACGAGTCGCTTGATCAGCACCGTCGGATCGGACATCTGATTCTCGCGCTCGATCCGCAGCGTTTTGCGGGCGGGCCCAACCTGGCTTCGCAGGTGCTGGCGATGGTGCAGGATCTGCACCACGGAGCGCCCGTCGACGCGAACCAACCGATTCTGGCGCCGGGTGAACCTGAGCAACGGAGCGATGTCTTGCGCAGGCGCGAAGGGATCCCGGTTGAACCGGGTGCGCTTGCCGACATGCGCGCCTGGTCAGAACGACTCGGGGTCGCTGCCCCAGCCTGAAGCGGCAGGATCCAATACGGGCTGTAAAAC
>JBBAOE010000034.1:0-15254 GCA_040401595.1 Burkholderiaceae bacterium | reverse complement strand
ACTCGGGGTCGCTGCCCCAGCCTGAAGCGGCAGGATCCAATACGGGCTGTAAAACACGGGCCGTAAAACACGGGCCGTAACAACGCCAAGGAACCCATGAACGACGACAAACCAGAAATTCTCCAGGTCGGTGCGGTCTACCCTGCGACGCAACAGTCGCTGGAAGCGACTTATCGGGTTCACCGCTGCGAGGCACGGGCGCCCGCCGATGTTGAAAGAGCGGCCGCCCGCGCTGCACTCCTGGCGCAGCTTGGCCCGCGTATCCAGGCGGTCGTGACCAATGGAGGAACAGGTCTGGATGCGACGATGATGGATCAGTTGCCAGATCTCCGTCTGATCGCCTGCTTTGGGGTTGGCGTCGATGCCGTTGACCTGCCTGCTGCGCAGGCTCGAGGGATTGCCGTCACGAATACGCCCGACGTGCTGACCGAAGACGTGGCCGATCTCGCCCTCGCTTTGCTGTTGGCAACAGTGCGTCAAGTCGTTGTGGCTGATCGCCATGTTCGCGCTGGCGGGTGGCTGAAGGGGCCAATTCGGCTCAGCGCGCGGGTGCATGGCAGTCGCTTAGGGATTGTCGGTCTGGGCAGGATTGGCCGAGCCATCGCCAGACGGGCCGAGGGCTTCGGTATGTCGATCGCCTATCAGGGGCCTCGCCAGTATGCGGATCTTGCCTATCCCTGGTACGCCGATCCCGTCGCGCTTGCGCGCGATGTCGACCATCTGATTCTCGCTTGCCCGGGTGGCGAGGGCACTCGTGGCCTGATCGGTCGCCATGCGCTCGAGGCCCTGGGGCCGCAAGGCGTTTTGGTCAACATCGCCCGTGGCTCGGTGGTGGATGAGTCGGCACTGATCGAAGCGCTCGCCAATGGACGACTGGGCGGCGCAGGTCTGGATGTCTTCAGCGACGAACCGCGGGTACCGCCCGAATTGATCGCGATGGAACAGGTGGTCTTACAACCGCATCATGCCAGCGGGACCCACGCCACCCGGCAAGCCATGGGGGATCTGGTGCTGGGTAATCTAGCTGCCTACTTCGCGGGCAATGCGCTCCTGACCCCCGTACATTGATCCGATCCCTTCGCCCCCCGTTGGATTCCTGTTTGTGCAGCATGGCACCCACCCGCTGATGGTCAGCGCTCGGGAATCGTATTTGGCTGGTAGCACCGTACAATCTTGCATCAAGAAATCTGCCGGAGTGCCATGATGGCCGTTAAAGCTTCTTTCCATTGGGATGATCCGTTGTTGCTCGATTTGCAGTTGAGCGACGATGAGCGTGCTGTGCGCGATGCCGCTCAAGCCTACTGTCAGGATCGGCTCAGTACGCGGGTCCTGGATCAGTTTCGCCACGAGACAGTGGATGCCGGTATTTTTCGCGAAATGGGGGAACTTGGTCTGCTTGGACCGACCATTCCTGAGGCTTACGGTGGCGCAGGGTTGAGTTACGTGGGGTATGGCCTGATCGCGCGTGAGGTCGAACGGGTGGATTCGGGCTACCGCTCGATGATGAGCGTGCAGAGTTCACTCGTCATGCTGCCGATCTTTCAGTTCGGCACGGAAGAGCAGCGTCAGAAGTACCTGCCTAAGCTCGCCAGTGGAGAGTCGATCGGGTGCTTCGGATTGACCGAGCCCGATCATGGTTCGGATCCCGGCAGCATGGTGACGCGGGCCCGCAGTGTTCCCGGTGGCTATCGGCTGACCGGCGCGAAAATGTGGATCTCTAACAGTCCGATTGCGGATGTATTCGTTGTCTGGGCCAAGGATGATTCAGGTTCGATCCGTGGTTTCGTTCTGGAAAAAGGCTGGAAGGGGCTGAGTGCGCCCGCGGTTCACGGCAAGATGGGATTGCGTGCTTCGGTGACGGGCGAGATCGTCATGGACGAGGTGTTTTGCCCGCAGGAGAATGCGTTCCCCGATGTCCGTGGCCTGAAGGGTCCATTCACCTGCCTTGATAGCGCCCGCTATGGCATCAGCTGGGGTGTGATGGGAGCGGCTGAAGACTGCCTGCGGCGGGCTCGGCAGTATGTGCTGGATCGCAAGCAATTTGGTCGGCCGCTGGCATCGAATCAGCTGATCCAGCGCAAGCTGGCGGACATGATGACCGAGATTGCGCTGGGCCTGCAGGGGGCGTTACGTCTGGGCCGCATGAAAGACGAAGGCATCGCGTCGGTTGAAGTGACCAGTATTCTGAAACGCAACAACTGCGGAAAAGCGCTTGAGATCTCCCGTGTCGCGCGCGATATGCTGGGCGGTAACGGTATCAGCGATGAGTATGGTGTCGTGCGCCATCTGGTCAACCTCGAGGTGGTGAACACCTATGAGGGGACCCACGATATTCATGCCCTGATCCTCGGGCGGGCGCTGACCGGTATCGCTGCGTTTTGATCCTGACTGGATCCTGATTGACGCCCGAGTTGGGTTTTCGCGTCTTCGCTGCGTTCGGCTCAGGTGGTCCCGGATCTCGATGCCCTGATTGACTGTCCGCAGGAACTGCGTTCCAGGATCCGCGAGGCGCTCCTGGGCGGTGGTAGCGGCGATCCAGATCAGGCGCTGGCTGAGGCCTTGCGCAGGTTGGCGCGGTGGCGTCGTGCGCTCGATGATGCAGGAGAGCGGATGCGCGCGGCGCAGGCGGAGGTCGCCGCTCTGGCCCGGCTCGTCGGTGCGGCGAGTGATACCGCGCTGGGCTCCGATCCGTTCTCAGGCGCTGGTGATTCCGAATTGTTGATTCAAGCCATGGAAATTGCCTGGGTTGCCGGGGGCAGTGTCGGCGATCGTCCACAAGGGGTTGCCAATGGGTTACGGGACGGATTGCGGGAAGCCGCCCGCCGCCTCGAGCAATCGGTTCAGGCCGTTCAGCGCTTTCGCCACGGTGCCGATGCTGCCATGGTGCTGTCACGTCCCGCCAGCGCAGAACCGGGTGTGCGCGATGCGACCCGTCTGCTCACTGCGAGTCGGCGTGCGCAACGCGTTCGCCAGGTGTTGGCCGAGGCTGCACGGCGTGGCATGTTGGTCCCGGTCCCCGAAGGATCCCGACGAGAGTTGCTGATTCTGGTCGCGGTGCTACTCGAGACAGGCAGCGTCCGAGATGTGCAGGTTGCGCAGCGTTTTGCGAAGCAGGCCTTGGCCCGGCTAGACGCGCAAGCGCCAAACACCCATTGACCTGCGCCGTTGATGCATCAATCCGGTGCCTCCTGAGGCCTCAGTCCTGAGTTAGGGCTACAATCCGCGCTTCGAAATTTTCCAATCCTTCAGGTGGGCGGGTCAGGTTCCTGCGACTTGATTTGATTGTTTCTGCGCGCGGGCTTATGAGGCGTTTTCCTGTCATTGATGCAATCAAGATCGTGTCCGCTAATTGTATTTTTTTACATCATCTCTGCACCTACGGACCGATACCCGAAACACTGGCGGTCGCCTGGCCTAGTCTGATCGAATTTTTCTTCCAGAATGGCAGGATGGCCGTTCAGCCTTTGCTCGTGATTGCGGGATTCCTGGCAGCCAACTCTCTGTCCCGAAAGTCGCTGGATGCGCCGCTCACGGTCATCGGTTGGCGGTACCTTCGGCTGATGCCCGCGTTCCTGGTTGCGTTGCTGGGCATTTCAATGGTGGTCTGGTTCTTCCGACCCGTGGTGAATGCCGAATGGCTTCCGTCCATACCAACCGTTCAGCAAGTCATCGCACATGTCTTTCTGGTCCAGGAGTGGTTCGAGGTACCAGCGCTGTCGACCGGTGTCTGGTATGTCGCCATGGACTTCCAACTGTTCACCGTGCTCGTTTTGCTGGCACATTCGCTGCGCGAGGGGCCCAAGCTTGCGGGATCCCGCCTGTTGGTCGGCATGGTTGCGGGTTGCTGCGTCAGCTCGATGGCCTGGTTCAATCATTTCCCAGAACTGGATTCGCTAGCGCTTTATTTTTTCGGCGCCTACGGACTGGGCGTGCTGTCCGCCTTGGCCGGTGAAGATCGCCGGGCCCGGCGGGTCTTTGGCTGGGTGTTGGTGGCCGGACTCCTCGCTTACTGGGATTTTCCTCGAGATCGTCTGATGCTGGCGCTGGTGACGGCAGTTTTGCTCTATGTAGGGGCTGGCTGGCGGGTCCCGGTCCAGGGACTGGCCCAGGTGCTCAAACGGTTGGGCGACAGCGCGTACGCCTTGTTCCTAGTGCATTTTGGAATGATCGTGGTTGGTGCTGCGATTTCGATCGAACTGGCATTGGACCAGCCAGAGCAAGCGCTGGCGTTGGTCGGACTCCTCTGGGTATCGAGCCTTGTGCTTGGCGACGCGTTTCATCGCCGTGTTGAATTGCCGCTGGAGCGGTGGATTCGTGGCGATCTCGGGTTGGCCAGAGCGAAGCAGAACCCGTCGGCAACCATCCGATAGTCCGGGGCCGCTCGACGCGCTACTCCTTGACGGCGCCGGTCATCCCGGAAACATAGTATTCGACGAAAAAGGAATAGATCACTGCGACCGGTAGCGAACCGAGCAATGCGCCTGCCATCAGCGCGCCCCAGTGGTAGACATCGCCTTCGACCAATTCAGTCACAACCCCAACGGGAACTGTTTTGACTTCGGAAGAGCTGACGAAGGTCAGTGCGTAAATGAACTCGTTCCAACTGAGGGTGAAGGCAAAGATGCCAGCCGAAATGAGACCTGGTACCGAGAGCGGCAGAATGATCTTGGTCAGCGTTTGCCAGCGGGTAGCCCCATCAATCAGCGCGCATTCTTCAAGCTCAAACGGTATTGAACGGAAGTAGCCCATCAGTAGCCAGGTGGAAAACGGGATCAGAAAGGTCGGATAGGTCAGGATCAGAGCCCAGCGGGTATCGAAGAGCCCGAGCTGAAACACGATTGCCGCGAGGGGGATGAACAGGATCGACGGCGGAACGAGGTAGGCGAGGAAGATCCCCAGACCAACACCGCGAGATCCCTTGAACCGAAGACGCTCGATGGCGTAGGCGGCGAAGACGCTGCATGCGAGCGATAGAATGGTCGATGTGACCGAGACAATCACCGTGTTCCAGAGCCATTCTGGATAAGGGGTGTCGAAGATCAGCTTCTTGAAATGCGCCAGGGTGGGCGCGAGTACCCAGAAGGGATTGCCTGAGCGCGAGAGCAGCTCTGCATTCGGCTTTACCGACGTGACGACCATCCAGTAAAACGGAAACAGGAGCACAAACAGGAAGACGCCCATCGGAATGTAGAGCGTGATCCAGCGTTGTGGCAACGACTCCAGATACTGCATCCCGGTCGGGGCATTGTCGTCGTCCGCATCGCCCTGAACGGTGTTGGTTTGAGGTTGACTCATGAGAGCTTATGCGTCCTTGCCGCCTTGCTGCCAGGCGCGTCGTTGCAGGCCAAAGTAACTGAACAGGATGGCTGCCAGGAGGAAGGGAATCATGAGCGTTGCCAAGGCAGCGCCTTCGCCCAGTGAGCCACCCGGGATCGCCCGCTGAAACGACAGCGTGGCCATGAGGTGGGTGGCGTTCAGCGGGCCACCACGCGTCAGTACATAAATCAGCTGAAAATCGGTAAAGGTAAACAAGACCGAAAACGTCATCACAACCGCGATGATCGGGGTCAGCAGTGGCAGTGTGACGTAGCGAAACCGCTGCGCCGGGCTCGCACCGTCGAGCGCGGCCGCTTCATGCAGGCTGGGCGAAATCGTTTGCAGCCCGGCCAGAAGACAGATCGCGACGAATGGAACGCCGCGCCAGACGTTGGCGGCAATCGTGGACCAGCGGGCATTCCAGGGATCACCGAGGAAGTCGATGTAGCGGTCGATCCAGCCCAGGCGGGTCAGTACCCAGCTGAGCACCGAGAACTGGGCATCGTAGAGCCACCAGAAGGCGATCGCGGAGAGCGCGGTCGGAACGATGTAGGGCAGCAGAATCACCGCCCGAAAAAAACTTTTGAACGGCAGGTTCCGGTTCAGCAGAAGCGCCAGCCAGAGTCCGAGCCCGAACTTGAGCACCGATGCA
This sequence comes from Burkholderiaceae bacterium, assembly GCA_040401595.1. Taxonomy (GTDB): domain Bacteria; phylum Pseudomonadota; class Gammaproteobacteria; order Burkholderiales; family Burkholderiaceae_E; genus RFPW01. Next base: position 9,286 of record JBBAOE010000034.1, on the reverse strand, counting down.
ACGGCGGTGTAGACCAGCGTATTGAAGAGCGAGAGCTGGGCGACCGGATCACCCACCAGGTATGCGAAGTTGTCCAGGCCGACAAAGATGCCTTCCCGTCCCACCTTGGCATCCGTGAATCCGAGCCAGGTTCCAAGCGCCAACGGATAGGTCAGAAACAGCACCAGCAGGATCCCTGCGGGAGCCATGAACAGGAACCCGAGAACGTTCCGGTCATCGAGTTGGCGAGCAATTCTGGCGGTCAAGCCAGCAGGTTGAGTCGACATGAATCCAGTCGCGATGGTGCTTGAACAGTAGGGGCCTGAAAGGAGGGGCCCGGGATGGCGCCCCTCGTCCAGAGTCGGGTCAGACCTTGTAGTAGCGCTCAGCCCGTTTCTGGGCACGCTCGGCCGCCTCTTTGGGGGACTTCGAGCCGCTCGCAGCCTCTGCGATCATGTCAAGCACGATGTAGTCCGCCATGGCCGACGCCGAGGCTAGCCCGAGTGGCCCAGCATGCGCATGGTCGAGCATGATCTTGGCACCATCCCGGTAGACGGTGTGCTTGGGATCGGATGTCCAGACCGGATTCGCCTCGTAGGCTTTCAGCGGTTGACTAACGTAACCGATCGCCGCCTGCATCCACGGATTGTACTGGTCAGCGTCCATCATGAATGCGAGATAGGCTTTGGCCGCATTCGGGAACTTGGAGTGTTTGAACAGCATCATCTGGGTGACTTGCATCAGCTCGGTCGGTTTGCCCACCGGACCGATCGGGAAGCGTGCGTGGTTGATGTCTTTCGCCAGCTCCTGCAGCCGCGGTTCTGGAGAGTTCTTGGCCGCGTAGTAGACCGAAATCCCGTTGGCGGTCAGGCTGATCTGGCCATCCAGAAACGCCTTGTTGTTGTTCGGGTCTAACCAGCCGAGTGTTCCGGGGACAAAGGTTTCGTAAAGCTGTTTGGAATATTCCAGTGCGGCGATGGTTTCCGGCGAGTTGATGATGACGTTCCCTTTTTCATCGACCATCTTGCCGCCATGGCTCCAGAGCAGCCAGTGCGCCCAGTTGTTGCCATCGCCCACGGCTTTGCCCAGTGCAAATCCTGGGGGCGTGCCCTTAGCTTTAAGCGCCTGGCAGAGTTTCAGGAACCCCGCCGTGTCTTTCGGGATACTGTCGAAACCGGCTTCCTTGACGTGACTTTCGCGGTAGACGATCGCGTTGCCGATGATGCCCAAAGGCAACGCAATCCATTTGTTGTTGCGGGTGCCGTAGCGGCGGCAGAGGTCGTACCAGCCGCCATATTTGTTGCCGAGATAGGTGGCGACATCGCTCACGTCGACGAGCTTGTCGGGATACTGATGCGGGTCATCAAACCAGCCAATGACGATGTCCGGGCCACTGCCGATGTTGGCTGCGACGGCAGCTTTCGGGCGGACGTCTTCCCAGCCTTCGTTGTCGACGCGGACTTCGATACCCGTCTTTTCGGTGAACTTCTTGGTGTTCGCGGTCCAGAGATCTTCGTCGCCCTGGACGAAGCGTTTCCAGCGCAGAACCCGGAGCTTCGCGCCTTTTTCTGGTACGGGTTTGAATGCAGCCGCTGGTTGCGCCTGAGCCAATGCCTCTGTGGTCAAGCCTGCCAGCGAACTGGCGCCCAGTGTGCCTGCAGTCGCCAGGCCAGCGCTGCCTTGAAGAAATCCGCGACGGCTGCCGCTTTCGTGTTCGATCTTGCTCATGGTGAGTCTCCTCCGGGTTTTGATTCTCAAACGTTCAAATGGTTCGGTCAGGGCACGATTCAATGTCGTCCCTCGTTCATGGGGTGGGCATGAGCGAGCGCCCGGATTGTTCGTCGAACAGGTGGGTTCGGTCGGGCTGGGGCACCAGGTGAATCAGATCGCCGGCACCGAAATGATGGCGGTCTGCGAACACACAGGTCAGGGGCGCATCCCCAGACCGGGCGTAGACCTGCGTGTCGGCGCCGGTCGGTTCGACCACATCAATTCGCGCTACAAACGACCCATGGGGCATCGCGGATTCGGACAGGCGCATATGTTCTGGCCTCACCCCGAGAACAACCCGCTGACCGGATGTACCCGCACAGTTCAGGGGCGCCGGGAGGAGAGTGCCATCGGGGAAACGCACCTGGGCGCTGGTGGTCGTTCGCTCCAGCGTGCCCGGCAAAAAATTCATCGCGGGTGAGCCAATGAATCCCGCGACAAACAGATTGACCGGGTGGTCATAGAGATCGAGCGGTTGCCCACGCTGCTCGACGATCCCGTCGCGCATGACGACGATCTGATCGGCCATGGTCATGGCTTCAATCTGATCATGGGTGACATAGATCGACGTAGTTTTGAGGCGCTGGTGCAGGGATTTAATTTCGGTTCGCATCTGAACCCGCAACTTGGCATCCAGATTCGAGAGGGGTTCGTCAAAGAGGAAGACCTGAGGATCTCGAACGATCGCACGGCCCATCGCGACGCGCTGGCGCTGGCCGCCTGAGAGTGCCCTGGGATATCGATCGAGGAGTTGGGTGAGCCCCAGAATTTCGGCAGCACGTTGCACCGCCGTGTCAATCTCAGCGCGGGTTTTTTTGGCGAGCATCAGGCTGAACGCCATGTTTTCCCGCACTTTCATGTGCGGATAGAGGGCGTAATTCTGAAATACCATGGCGATGTCTCGATCTTTGGGCTGCATCTGATTGACCACGGTCCCGCCGATGCGGATCTCCCCTCCACTGATTTCCTCGAGTCCTGCGATCATCCTCAGGAGTGTGCTTTTCCCACAGCCCGATGGTCCCACCAGCACGGTAAATTCGCCATCAGCGATCTGAACATCGACGCCCCGGATGACCTGCGTCGATCCGAATTTCTTTTCGACGTTAATAATTTCAACAGACGCCATAACGACTCATGTTCCTGAATTGACTTTGTTCACAGCATAAGTTGGCCGGCCGGTACGTGCCCAGTCGATCACGTTCTGTGCCGCCTTACGACGCAACTCACGTTCGCCTGCGACCGAATAGAACGCCGCGTGGGGGCTGACAATAACGCGCGGGTGGTGAACGAGCGGGTCGTTCATTTCGGGCGGTTCAACCGGCAGCACATCGAGTCCTGCACCGTTGAGATGCCCGGACTGAAGCGCGGCGAGCAGGTCAGCGGTATCGACCACAGCGCCGCGCGCGCAGTTCACCAGCAGGCTGCCTGGCTTCATTCGTCGCAGTAAGTCGCTGTTGACCATACCGCGCGTCTCTGCATTGAGGGGGGTGTGAACAGAAACAATGTCCGCCTGTTCAAAGAGCGCCTCGAGACCGACACGTTCGACATAGGCAGGAAAATCGCCATCGATCAGGTAAGGGTCATGAGCGATCACGCGGGCAAAGCAGTTTCGCGACACATGTGCGAAACGCTTTCCAATGCGGCCAAGCCCGAGTATGCCAACCGTCAGGTCGCCAATGCGCCGGATCACGCCACCACTGGTGTAGTGCCAGTGTCCGGATTTGACGGCGCGGTCATAGAGCGTGATGTGACGCAGCAGATCAAGCGTCATGGCGAGGGCATGGGTCGCTACCTCACCAACGCCATAATCCGGTGAATTGGCGACCCAGACGCCATGGCGTTCTGCGGCTTCGGAGTCGATCGTGTCGAACCCCGCACCGTACCGGCTGGCAATGCGGATTTCAGGGCGGGCCGTGAAGACCTGCTCATTGACCTGGGCGTATTGGACCAGCAGGGCATTGCAGTCAGTACTGGCAGCAATCACTTCCTCTGCGCTACGGCACTGCGCAATGACCGTTTCGATACCCGCATCCCGATAAAGCGCGAGCTCGAGGTCGAGGTTCGGAAAGTCGTGGTCGGTGATCAGAACGCGGCAGGGGCGCATCGTTGCGGTCTTCAGAATGGTGTCAAAAATTGAGCTGGCGAGCGCGGTCAGTGGTTATCCGGTGGGACCGCCGAGCCGCTGTTGCCAACCAGGAAATCCAGGTCGGCTCCACGGTCTGCCTGAAGCACATGATCAATATAAAGTTTGACATAACCACGGGTGGCCGCTGCGGGGGGAGCTTGCCACTGGGCTCGTCGGTTGGCGAGTTCTTCTTCACTGACATCAAGGTGCAGGCGTCGGCCGATGACGTCGAGTTCGATCATGTCGCCATCTCGAACCAGTGCCAGGGGACCACCGGCAGCCGCTTCCGGTGCAACATGAAGGACAACGGTGCCGTAGGCGGTGCCGCTCATGCGCGCATCCGAGACTCGCACCATATCGGTCACACCGCGTTCGATCAGTTTCTTGGGAATCGGCATGTTGCCGCTCTCCGGCATCCCCGGATATCCCTTGGGTCCGCAATGCTGCAGGACCAGGACGCAGTGTTCATCGACATCGAGATCGGGATCTTCGATCTTGCGGTGCAGTTCCTCAGCGTTGCGAAAGACCACTGCGCGGCCACGGTGCTGCATGAGCCCGGGCGTGGCGGCGCTGGGTTTGATGACGGCGCCCAGAGGGGCCAGGTTGCCACGCAGGACAGCGATACCGGCAGCCGGTTTGAACGGGTCCGACCAGGGTCGGATGACCTCACGATTCCAGCAGGGAGCATTCGCACAGTTCTCCCAGAGCGTTTGACCATTCACGGTCACAGCGTTCTTGTCGATCACAGACTCCATTTCCCGCACAACGGCTGGAATGCCGCCGGCCTCGAAGAAGTCTTCCATCAAAAATCGCCCGGACGGCTGGAGGTCCACCAGACAAGGCAGTGCGCTGCCGATTGCGTCGAAGTCTTCCAGCGCCAGCGGTATGCCGACACGGCCGGCGATCGCGATCAGGTGCAGAACGGCATTGGTCGATCCGCCGATCCCGGCTAGGACGCGAATCGCATTCTCGAAAGCCCCCCGGGTCAGGATCTGCGACATGCGAAGATCCTGCTTCACCATCTCAACGGCGCGTCGACCGGCCTGCCTTGCCAGTACATTGCGCCGACCGTCGACGGCCGGGATGGCAGCGTTGCCTGGCAGTCCCATGCCCAGCGCCTCAACCATGGAGGCCATCGTGCTGGCGGTACCCATGGTCATGCAGTGGCCATGGGAGCGGTGCATGCAGCTTTCCGCTTCGATGAATTCTTCCCGGGACAAACGTCCACCGCGGACTTCTTCGGACATTTGCCAGACGCCCGTTCCGGATCCGATCGCTTGGCCACGCCAGCGTCCGGTCAGCATGGGCCCACCGGAGACGCCGATGGCGGGCAGATCGACCGAGGCAGCCCCCATCAAGAGCGCGGGGGTTGTCTTGTCGCAGCCCATGAGCAATACGACGCCATCGAGTGGATTGGCACGGATCGATTCTTCAACATCCATCGATGCCAGATTTCGATACAGCATCGCGGTCGGCCGCATGAGTGTTTCGCCGAGCGACATGACGGGGAATTCGAGCGGAAACCCGCCCGCTTCCCAAACGCCGATCTTGACCTGTTCGGCCAGGGTCCGGAAATGGGAATTGCAGGGGGTCAGTTCGCTGAAGGTGTTACAGATTCCAATGACCGGACGGCCGTCGAACTGATCGTTCGGTACACCCCGATTTTTCACCCAGGACCGGTAGATGAAGCCATCTCGGCCATCACGCCCGAACCAGGCGGCGCTTCTGCGAGTCGGGGACTTCGGGTCTTTTTCAGTCATCGTGATTCAGAATGGAACGGCCACGGGCCTACCTGGAGTGAACTCTGGACCGGTGCCGAGGCGGTTCGGTGGTGGGGCCGTGGTGGGGCCGTGGTCGAAGATCCGGTTAAATGGATGGTCAATTGGTCAGACCAATTTTGCGGTAAGCCGACTCAGTTGCACACCCCGGGAAATCACTCATGCGCAGAGCGGTCTGCATTGCGGCATGCTTTCGATCCTCATTTTCAATACGATGACGCACAGGAGAACAAATGAACCAGCTGGATCTGCTTGGCCGTCGTGCGGTTATTACAGGAGGGGCAGCCGGGATTGGTTTGGCGATCGCAGCCAGGCTCATCGCTTCGGGTGCTCGGGTCAGCCTCTGGGATCGGGATGCCGACGCCTTGAGTCAGGCGGCAGAACATCTGCATCTTGAGTTTCCGACGCAGCCCGTGGCGCACACCGCCCAACTCGATGTCACTTCGGTGCACGCGGTCGAGGCGGCTCGCGATGCCACGATCGGGGCGCTGGGAGGGGTTGATGTGCTGGTTTGCAGCGCGGGCATCACCGGTCCGAATGTGCCGTTGGTGGATTACCCCGTGGCGGCCTGGCGGGAGGTGATCGAGATCAACCTGAACGGCGTATTTCTCTGTAATCAGGCGCTGGCGCCCGGCATGGTCACCCGTGGATGGGGTCGGATCGTCAATATCGCGTCGATCGCTGGCAAGGAAGGCAATCCGAATGCCTCAGCCTACAGTGCATCCAAGGCGGGCGTCATCGGATTGACCAAATCCCTTGGCAAAGAACTCGCCAAAACCGGCGTCTGCGTCAATTGTGTGACGCCAGCCGCGGTCAAGACCGGGATGTTTGACCAGATGACCCAGTCGCATATCGACTTCATGCTCGCCAAGATTCCGATGGGACGATTCGGTCTGGTAGAGGAAATCGCGGCCATGGTTGCATGGTTGTGCACCGACGACTGTGTCTTCACGACCGGGGCGGTGTTTGATCTTTCCGGTGGACGGGCGGTTTATTGAGAGAGCCGGTGCGACTGGAAACGCCAACGGATAAGGAAGCGCAGTGATGAGCCAGGCCAGTCCACAGCGCTATGGTGTTGAAGACCTGCATCGCTTTGCCAATGCGCTCCTCTTGGCCGCGGGGATGCGCGCTGATCTGGCCGATGATGTGGCGGAGGTCTTGCTTGAGGGCGACCTGATGGGGCACGACACCCACGGCCTTGCCTTGCTTGCGCCTTATCTGGGCGAAATCAGCCGCGGGCAAATGAGCTGCATCGGTGAGCCGACCCGTTTGTCCGGACGGGCGGCTGCGGAGCTCTGGGATGGGCACCGTTTACCGGGGCCCTGGCTGGTACGTCGTGGGCTGGATCGGGCGGCAGCGATGGCGCTGGAGTTCGGCACCGGCTCGGTCGTGATTCGCTGCAGCCACCATATCGCATGTCTGGCCGCATTTTTGCCGCCAGTGACCGAACGCGGTCTTGCCGTATTGCTGATGTGTTCGGATCCGGGCACGGCGAGTGTGGCCCCCCATGGCGGCACACGCGCGGTGTTCACGCCCGATCCACTCGCGGTCGGGATTCCAACCGAATCCGGCCCGATTCTGATCGATATCTCCGCGTCACTCACCACCAACGGCATGAGTAACCGACTTGCTCGGCAGGGGCGGCGCTTTGAGTTCCCATGGCTCTTGGACGGCGATGGGCACCCAACCGACGACCCGAGCGTCTTCGCGGCGGATCCGCCTGGCACGATCTTGCCGCTTGGCGGTCTTGAGGCCGGCCACAAGGGGATGGGACTCGCGCTGCTGGTGGAGATGCTGACCGGCGGACTGGCTGGAGTGCATCGGGCCGATGCGGTGCAGGGCTGGGGCGCGACGGTCTACATCCATTGCATTGACCCTGACGCTTTCGGGGGGCGGGCAGCGTTCGCCCACCAGATGCAATGGATCGCACAAGCCTGCCGGACCAATCCCCCACGGCCCGGTTTCAGCGAGGTTCGGGTCCCCGGGGACGGCGCTTTGTCGCGTCGTGCGGAGCAGCGTCAACACGGCGTTCGCCTTCAGACGGAAATTCTGCCCGCTCTTTTGCCGTGGGCGGAGCGCTTCGGCGTGGTTGTCCCCCAAGTGCTTGAGCCGCGGGCTTCGACGCCAACCGCCTGAGCGGTTCAATCGGTGGCTTGCAGCGGGGTGCCCTGACGGTTGAACGGGGTAACGATCCGCCCGGTGGCCGCGAAATCCGAGCATCGAGAACAAAAAAAACCACCTGAAACTTTCAGCGAACTTCCGTATTAGTGCGGAAATCGCTACGATGCCCCTGCACCTCTGCTGGGCTCCCGCTCAGCGAGCCGCTGACCCTGACGGCCGTGGGCCTGGATCGTGAATCTCGTCCTAGCGAACCCCTTTCGAATTCTTGGATTACCCGCGTCGGCGACCAGTCGCGAGATTGCCCGCAGGGTGTCTGATCTGAGCGTAGATGTTGCCGTTGGACACCGCGCTGCGTACCCGCTTGATCAACCGTCTTGGGGAGCCTTGCAGCGGACCGCCACCGATATCGAGTCGGCGGCGTCAGCGGTAGATGATCCGGAAGGCCGATGGCTGCATGGCTTGTTCTGGTTCCGCGCCACCGATGCCATTGACGAGCTGGCGCTGGAGAGCTTGAGCGCAGGCCGGCCGGCGCAGGCCCTGCGTTTATGGGATCAGCGTATCGCCCGCGGTGGGCGCGATGCGATGTCTTGTCTGCTCAATCGTTCGGTGTTGAACTTTGCGTTGGCGGGCATGTCGTCAGAATCCGATTCGGATCGCTTTGTGGCCGGGCTGGACGGACTCGGACATGCGCTGTCGGACTACCCTCTGGCGGTACGCGGTGAGCTGCCAGCCAGCCGATGGGCTGAAATGTTGCGTCGCCTCCCGGATCTGTTGCTGGCATTCTCCCGGACCGTGCGCCCACTGGCCTATGGACCGGAGGACTTGGGCCTGATCAGCGTTGTTGCCGTATTTCCCGCAGAGGTCCGGGACGACATCCGCGCTCGTTTGGTCAATCCCGTCTTCGCGCGCATCGACCAGGCTATTCGGGACTTGAATGGTCTTGAAGAGGCGCTGGATGCCTATGCCCGTCTGCGTCAAGCAGTGGGACCAGACGATGTCCGCTTGCAAGTACTTGGCAATCGTTTGTCCAGTGCCTACTTTGAATGGTCGGTGCTGCACGCGCCGAACGTGGAGGCGGTTTCCGGGGCAGATAGCCCAATCCTGGATATCGTTGAGACCTTGCCGGTGACCACAGGCGTTCTTGACCAGGCGCGGGTCGTTCAGGCGCTCAATGACGCTGCGATCGAGCCGGCACCGCCTCTTGAAGCGGTATCGGCGGACGCGCAAAGCCTCGATCCGGTGGCGGTGGATCTTTCGGTCGCAGAGCCGCAGATTGTTGAGGTCATTCCAGCGATCGCTGAGGTCGTTCCCGATCGTGCGCAGGTTGACGCGGCGATCGCTGAGATCGTTCCAGACTTGATTCCAGCCATCATTGCCTCGCAGGCGCCCGTCGCTGAGACTGTTCCGGAGAGCGTGATCGCTCCGGAGCGGGAGCCAGAACCGGAGCCGGAGCCAGAACCGGAGCCAGAGCCGGAGCCAGAGCCGGAGCCAGAGCTGGAGCCAGAGCTGGAGC
>JBBAOE010000033.1:25241-27899 GCA_040401595.1 Burkholderiaceae bacterium | reverse complement strand
CCAATGTCGCAGCAAGCGGAGCGCAGTCCCTGGCGGGCCGTTCCGATTCTGGTTTTTCTCTCGATCGGGTGATCGGCCCGGATCGATTGCGCGCCTTACGCGAGCGCTCCGATCTGATGGGACTTTTCCTGGTACTGCATGCCTGGATCATCATTCTGGGCGCGGGGGCTCTGGTGGTTCGATGGCCCAACCCGTTCACGTTTGTGTTGGCCGTCGTCATCATTGGCGGCCGCCAGCTGGGCCTCGCCATCCTCATGCACGACGCTGCCCATCGTTTGCTGTTTCGACAGGCCCGAGTCAATGACTGGGTCGGCACTTGGTGTTGCGGTGCGCCGATTGCTGCCAGCCTTGCACTCTATCGCCCCTACCATCTGCAACACCATCGACATACTCAGCAGCCCGAGGATCCCGATCTGATCCTTTCCGCGCCGTTTCCGATCACCCGCGAGAGTTTTCGCCGCAAAATGCTCCGCGACCTGTTGGGCCAGACGGCCTTGCGTCTAAGGCTGGCGCAGATTCGGGCGGCGATGCAGCAATCGCCCAAGGCTGTTGCGCCAACGGCATCGGTGCCGGCCACGACGGTGCTGGGCACAACAGAGCCTGCCAATCGAGTTGTGCCGATGCGGAAGTGGCATTCCCAATGGGCACCGTGGTGGCGATTGATCGCGAACGAACGTGGGTTCTGGATCAGCAATAGCGTCTTGCTCGCCGGCGCAACGGCGTGCGGCGCGGCTTGGGCGTATTTTGCGCTGTGGTTGTTGCCGCTTCTGACCTGGTATCAGGTGATCACCCGCATCCGCAATATCGCCGAACACGCGGTCGTCGGCGACCCTGATGATCCCTTGCGCAATACCCGCACGACTCGGGCGGGATGGCTTGCCCGAATGATCGTTGCACCCTACTGGGTCAATTATCATCTTGAGCATCATCTGGTCGTGGCAACCCCATGCTGGAAGCTGCCCCGTTTGCACCGCTGGTTGCTGGAGGCCGGACAGGGTGCCCAGATGGAACTGGCATCGGGCTATGGCGAGGTGTTACGAAAAGCCACGGCCCGAGGAAGTGATTCGCCAGGTACTGGGCAGGGTCCGGTATCGCGATCCTTTTTTTGAGGATGTCTACTTGATCTTGAACGCTGCCTTGTACGCGTCGAACAGCGTGCGTAGCTCGCCCACCGGGTCCTTGCTACTATCGACTCGCAGGTCAATGTTGCGGGCGTCACTATTGGTGGCGGGTGCTTCGTTGAGCACCACAATAGCGGCAGAAATCTTGCCGCGGCGATCACCGCCAGCTTTTTGCCCTGCTTCCAGCGCAGTCATGACACGGTCGGCAAGCGTGCCGGAAGTGTTTTCAAAGGCCGCGACCATGGCCTCGAGGGTCTCGCGGCCGACCAGAATGTTGCCAGCGACCACCACATCCTTGCCAATGATGTGACCCTTGAGTCATCGGGCTTCGTGCCCGTGAAGGCGGCCTGGGTCCCTTTGGCCGACATCACCGAGCGCTGCCGCTCCTCGCGTTTTTCGTCAGCCAGCAGAGCGGCGTCGAGGGCTTCCACGGCCGTCGCGCCCAGCCGCAGACGGTCAAGTGCATCGCGGGCGAGCATCGTGTTGGTGTTGGCCTGGCTGGCCACGGCGCCAAGGCCAAATTCCACCTGCAACACGCGATTGCCCACCGGCAACCGAGCGGTCGACACGGCGCCGCCAACAGCGCCTGTCGCAGGGTCCCGCGCGACGATGGAAAAGGTGTTGTCCCACTGGGCGCTGTCAGGCTCGGGCGCCTTCCAGACTAACGATCGCGATTTCGGTTGTGCGGCCGCCCGTCGCGGGCGACAGACCCGTGGTCTCGAAGTCGATGACGGCAACCGTGGTCATCTCGACGCTGTCACGGCCAAGTTGTCATTTCATGCGCCCTTCATCGCCGAGGCCAGGCTCACGCGGTGCATCTGCCATTCGGGTAAGGCGGCCAACGCCAACCCGGTACCAAAAATCGCCAGCGACACGAGTAGCTCGGACTGGCCCAGGCTCGGTTGCAAGGCGACACCCGTGCTGCGGGCGAGCCAGGCGCTGATGGCGAACGACAGTCCGTAGCCACCCGCCAGCCCGACCATGACGCCCACGCCAACCAGCAACGCTGTAAAGCCCCAGGCGACCGCGAACACATAGCGACGCGGTGCACCGAGCGCGCGCAGCGTGGTGAACTGCGGCGCCAGCAATCGAAACAGAATGAACACGCTGGCAACGATGGCTAGCATCACCAGCGCCTGCGTCACCAAGGCCAACAGGCTCATCAACTGACGCACATCCCCCAGAACTGCATACAGCTGCAGCAGCGCCTCCGCCTGAAAAGACGCCATTGACTCCACCCCGGTATAGGCGGCGCGCAACTGGTAGGCCACCGCGAGTTTGTCGGTTTGCACGACCGCCGCCGGGATACCGGGCGTGAACTGCGGATTGAACGGGGGCCAAGCTGCCGCGAGTCTGGCGCATTGCCGATTGGCTGCTGGTGCAGCGACCACACCAGTTCCACCGGCACCAACAAGGCGCGATCCCAGGGCGAACCAGTCGGCTTCATCCGGCCCACGACCGTTATCTCAAGAGCATGTGCATCGGGGCCCCCGCGATGGACTTCACCGCGATGGACTTCACCGCGATGGACTTCACC
>JBBAOE010000033.1:23981-25141 GCA_040401595.1 Burkholderiaceae bacterium | reverse complement strand
CCGCGATGGACTTCACCGCGATGGACTTCACCGCGATGGACTTCACCTCGAGCGCCTTTACCTCGATCGCCTTTACCGCCATCACCTTCAGCACGATCAGCCTCACCACCACCTGGTCATCGTGGCTAACGACCACGACGGTCTTGCCCTCTCGCGCGAGTCCCTTGAACGTCTCCGCGATCCGCTGGCCGGTCGCCAATCAGTTTGGATTCCACCCTGATCCGACCTTCTTTGGTGGAGCGCGCGAAGTTCTCGCCTTCAGCCGCGTCCTGCATGATCTTCAGCATGCGGTCTTCCACCCGCTTGAGGTGAACCGGCGCTTCGGAACGCATGTCCACTTCCATCCACGCGTCCAGCGGGATCGAATTGACCGAAGTGCCGCCACCTGTCAGGCCGATGCTGTAGGTGGTCTTAGGCGATGCCGAGACCTGAATACGCGAGAACTCGGCCGCCGCCTGACCCATCGCGAACATGGGGTTGACCAGGCCGAAGGCGCTAAAGCTGTGGCCACCGGGGCCGGTGAATGTGACCCGATAGCGCTTGGAGCCGACTCCGTCGTTTGTAATGACGTTGACGCTACCAGACTCGATCGAGAAGAAGGACTTGATCTTGTTTCGATACTCGCCCTTGTTGAACAGATGTCGCACGCCGCGCAAATCGCCCGGACCTTCTTCGCCCACGGTGGCGACGAACAGGATGTCGTCGCGCGTCTTGATGTTGGCGGCGTCCATTGCGCGTACGAAGCCCAGCAGCACCGCCAGGCTCAAGGTGTCATCCCCAATGCCTGGGGCGAATAGCCTGTTGCCCTGACGCTTGACCTGAACGTCCGTTCCAGGCGGAAATACGGTGTCCAGGTGGGCCGACACGACCACTACCTTGCCGTCGCCGCGGGTGCCTTTGCGAAGCGCCAGGACGTTGCCTTCTTCATCGATCTTCACGTCCGACAGCCCTGCGGCCCGGATCATCTTCTCGAACTCCTTGGCCCATACTTCCTCTTTGAACGGAGGCGCTGGGATCTCGGTGAGCTTGATCCCTTCGTCAACGATGCGGCCATGCTCCTTGTCGATATGGGCGGCTGCGGCTTTGAACGCTGGGCTGGCCAGAACGCGAGCGACCTCGGCGGTGGGATCGACCTGGGCGAATGCGACAGATGCGGAACA
>JBBAOE010000033.1:0-23881 GCA_040401595.1 Burkholderiaceae bacterium | reverse complement strand
CGAGGCCGAGGCCGAGGCCGAGGGCAAGGGACAGCGCAAGGGAAAGCGAGTGAGGACGGGCAGACGTGCGCAGCATGTCGTGGGATTCTTACGACTGGGGTTTGGCAAACGAATAATCGGCCCTATGGTGTCGCAACTGAGCGATGGAGCACCAGAGGCCCGTAAAGTACCGATCCACCGCTCACCGTGTTGATGTGTACTTGGAGGCTTGAAGGATGACAGTCGTTTCCCTCCCGACCCGCAGAGTCTGCCCCGCTTCCTAAACGCCCTGACGAACCTACTGAAGAAGGCTAGCAACGATGAGCCCGATATTTCACATGATTACCGGCGCCCCCGACCCGGTCGCCCCGTTTAGCCACGCAGTCGAAGCCGATGGCTGGGTCTTTGTGACAGGGCAGATGCCTTTCCTCGGCACCAGCCTGGATTCAAGTTACCCGGAGGGCATCGAAGCTCAAACCCGGCAGGTCCTGCAGAATCTTGAAACGGTACTGGCCGGTTGTGGGCTGGGTTTAGAGCACGCACTCTCGGTGCGTATCTACCTGACGCATTTTGATGAGGACTACGCGGCGATGAATGCCATCTACTCCAGTTATTTTCCGCTCGGTCGGCGCCCGGCCAGGACCTGCATCGGCGTGACGGGTCTGGCCAAGGGTGCACGGATCGAGATCGATCTCGTTGCGAAGCGCAGCGACTCCATTTCGGGTTAACCGCGGCGGATGACCGCCCGAACACCTGGGCGTGTAACCCAACGCCACCGTATGACACCTCAATCTCGAAACAGGAATTCCCCATGAATCGACCCTCCTCGCGACGACATTTCCTGGCCGCCGGTGCCGCACTGCTAACGGTAGGGGTTGACCCCGCAGCAATCGCCCAGCCGACCAAAGCGCTTAGACTGATCGTGCCGTTTCCCGCTGGCGGCACAGCCGACGTCCTGCCGCGGATCCTGGCCGAAAAAATGCGCGCCGCCTATCCGAGCGGAATCGTGATTGAAAATAAGACTGGCGCAGGCGGTAACATCGGCGCCGATCTCGTTGCACGGGCCGATCCAGACGGCTCGATCTTTCTGGTCTCGCCGCCTGGACCGATCGCAATCAATCACCACCTCTACAAGTCACTGTCGTTCGATCCCACCAAGTGGGTGCCGATCACGGTGCTGGCGACCGTGCCCAATGTGCTCGTCCTCAGCAACAAACTGCCCGTGCAGGATGTTGCCGAGTTCATCGCTTACCTGAAAGCCAACCCGGGCAAGGTCACCTACGCATCGCAGGGCAATGGTTCGACCTCGCACCTGACAGCGAGCCTCTTCATGAAGCTGACTGGCACGCAGATGGTGCATGTGCCGTACAAAGGAACGTCGCCCGCGTTGATTGACATCATGGGCGGCAATGTCGATGTTTTTTTTGACAATATCAGTTCATCTGCCCAGTACCACACGAGTGGCAAGCTGCGCGTCTTGGCGGTAGCCGACGATGCGCGATCGCCTGCGCTGCCCAATGTGCCGACCTTCGCCGAGGCCAAGCTGCCGGGCATGCAAGCCGTCACCTTCTTTGCGATGGTGGCACCGCCAGGCACCTCAAAAGAGATCGTCGCCTATGCGCACAAGCAAGTGGCTGCAGCACTTGCGACTTCGGATGTGCACCAGAAATTCGTTGAGCAGGGCGCAAATCCTTGTGGCTGGTCGCCCGAGAAGTCGGGTCAATTCATCCGGCAGGAGTCGGAGCGCTGGAGCCAAGTGATCAAGAGCGCCAATGTCACCGTGGAATAATGATGAATGAAATCATGAAAGAGCAACCTGTTCACTGGAAGGACTCGGGCCTGACCCGGGTGCCATTTCAGCTCTACAGCGACCGAGCCGTCGAGCAAGCGGAACAGGATCGTATCTACCATGGCGCGACCTGGAACTACCTGTGTCTAGACGCCGAATTGCCTGAGGCCGGCAGCTACCGAACGACCTTTGTGGGCCTGACGCCGGTGGTGGTGGTCAAGGATGACGATAGCGAGATTTACGCGTTCGAAAATCGCTGCGCGCATCGCGGGGCGCTGATCGCGCTGGAGAAGTCCGGCAAGGCCGAGAACTTCAAGTGCGTTTACCACGCATGGAGCTACAACCGCCTGGGCGACCTGACCGGTGTCGCCTTTGAGAAGGGTGTCAAGGGCCAGGGTGGCATGCCGGCCTCTTTTTGCAAGGAAGAGCACGGCCCTCGCAAGCTGCGGGTAGCCGTGTTCTGCGGTCTGGTGTTTGCCAGCTTCAGCGACGACGTTCCGCCGATCGATGAGTATCTGGGACCGGAGATCTGCGCCCGCATCGAACGCGTGCTGTGCAAGCCCGTACAGGTGATCGGCCGCTTCACGCAGGCCTTGCCCAACAACTGGAAGCTCTACGTTGAGAACGTCAAAGACAGTTACCACGCGAGCCTGTTGCACCTATTTTTTACCACCTTCGAGCTCAATCGCCTGTCTCAAAAAGGCGGCGTGATCGTCGATGAAACGGGGGGCCATCATGTGAGCTTCTCGATGATCGATACGACGGCGGTCGACGACTCCTACAAAAAGCAGGGTCTGCGTTCCGCTGACAGCCACTTTCGCCTGAAGGATCCGAGCGTGCTGGCAGGCTTTGAGGAATATGGCGATGGCATCACGCTGCAGATCCTGTCGGTATTTCCTGGCTTCGTGTTGCAGCAGATCCAGAACTGTTTGGCGGTGCGCCAAGTGTTACCCATCGATATCCATCGCACAGATCTGCATTGGACCTACTTCGGGTACACCGACGACACGCCGGAGCAGCGCACGATGCGGCTCAAACAACTGAACCTGGTGGGGCCAGCGGGCTTCATCTCGATGGAAGACGGCGCTGTCGGTGGCTTCGTGCAGCGCGGTACCGCCGGCGCAAGCGGCTTCGAAGCGGTCGTTGAGATGGGCGGTGAGGGCTCCGGCTCCAGCGAGGGGCGCGCGACTGAGACCTCGGTGCGCGGCTTCTGGAAGGCCTACCGCACCCATATGGAGGCATGAGCATGGTCGACATTCTCGCCATCTGTGCCTTTCATGCGGCGTATGCGCATGCCATCGACAGCGACTCGCTCGAACAATGGCCCTTGTTCTTTACCGAGCGCTGCACGTACCGCATCACCAACGTCGAGAACGAGCGCGACGGGTTGCCCGCAGGAATCATCTTCGCGGATTCGCGAGCCATGCTTGAGGATCGAATCACGGCGCTTCGCGAAGCCAATATCTACGAGCGACAGCGCTACCGACACCTGATCGGTATTCCACTGATCGAATCGGCGGATGAGAACGGCGCGGTCGCGCGCACGCCATTCATGGTCGCGCGCATCATGCACACCGGCGAGACCCTGCTGTTTGCAACCGGGGTCTACCAGGATCGTTTCGAAAGGGCGGGCACCCTGCTGCTATCGGAGCGCATCGTGGTGTGCGACAGCACGGTGACCGATACCCTGCTCGCGTTGCCGCTATGAGCCCGGCCGAGCCGACGCCTGTGTCGGCCGCTACGCCTCGCCGTATTGCGCTCTCGGTCGGTGACCCCAACGGCATCGGGCCCGAGATCATCTGCAAGGCACTGGATGCGCTGGGCAACGAGCCGCGAATTCGCATCACCGTGTTCGGGCCGCCAGAGGTGATGCGCGCGACCGCTGCGCGACTCGGGCTTCAAGCCCTTCTGCAGGCCACCGAGTTTCGCCCCGCGGGCGAGTTGGCGTCCAACGCATTCAGGCCTGGCGAGGTCAATGCCGCTGCTGGCACCAGCGCAGTGGCCTCAGCCAGTGCGGCCATTCAGGCCTGTCGCGCCGGCGATTTTGATGCCGTCGTCGCCGGACCTCATCACGAGACCGCGATCGCCCAGGCCGGCATTCGCTTCAGCGGCTACCCATCGCTGCTGGCAAGGGTGTGCGAGCAGCCTGAAGGCGAGGTCTTCTTGATGCTCGTTGGTGGTGGCCTGCGCATCGTGCATGTGACCTTGCACGAGAGCGTCGCGGCAGCGCTCGCGCGGATCACACCGGCGCTGGTCGTGGCGGCCACTCTAGCCGGCGTGCGAGCGTGCAGGATGCTGGGTCTGCCACACCCCAGCGTGGCGCTGTTTGGCATCAATCCACACGCCTCGGAGGGCGGATTATTCGGCGCCGAAGACAATGAACTCCTGCTACCGGCCGCCCGCACGCTGCGCGATTCCGGCATCAATATCACCGGGCCGCAAGGCGCTGACGTTCTTCTGGCCGATCGCAGGCACGACCTCTACGTGGCGATGCTACATGACCAGGGACATATCCCGGTCAAGCTGCTAGCGCCGCAAGCGGCCAGTGCGATCTCGATCGGTGCCAAGGTGCTGCTGGCCAGTACCGGCCATGGCAGCGCGATGGATATCGCAGGAACGGGCGCAGCCCGGCCGGACGCACTGCTACGCAGCCTGCGCTTAGTCGCCGGTATCACCTGAAGACGCTTGACCTGATGTCTCATCTCATTCGCATTTCCGGAACCGATCTGAGCTTCTGCTGCGAAGACGAGCAGAACATTCTCGACGCCGGCTTAAAAGCGGGCATCCAGATGCCCTATTCCTGCCGTCAAGGCGTGTGCGGCAACTGTGCGGGCGCGGTACTGAGTGGCGAGGTCGCTTGCCCGCCAGCTGGTGACGCGACACCGTCTGGCAAGCATCTGTTCTGCCAATGCCGGCCCTTATCCGACCTGGAAATCGCGCCAGATTCATGGCACCGGATCGACCCCTCGGCTCGACAAGTCTATTCGGTCAAGGTCTACCGCAACACCATCGTTGCCGACGACGTCAACGTCCTGCAGTTGCGATTGCCCGCTGGCCAGCGGGTGCGCTTCAAGGCTGGCCAGTACCTGCAGGTGGGCTTGCCAGACGGTACTCGTCGCTCGTATTCGATGGCTAACCCGCCCTTTGAGAGCGACACACTGCAACTCCACATCCGCCATGTTGTCGGGGGACAATTTACTCAGATCCTGCCGCAACTCAAACCCGGCGACCTGTTGCAGGTCGAGTTACCTTACGGCAACTTCGGGCGCAACGAGGACACTGCAGCACCCATGCTCTGTATCGTCGGCGGTACCGGCTTCGCACCGGTCAAGTCCTTACTGGACGACATGATCAAGAAGCGTGTCGAGCGGCAGGTCACGTTAATTTGGGGCGCGCGCAATCTGGCCAGCCTCTACCTGATGCCGGCGGTCGAGCGATGGCGGAAAATGATGCCGGGATTCACGTTCATCGCTGCGGTCGAGGATGCGGCCGATGCTGAAGCGATCGGGGGATTTCACGGTCGCGTCGATGATGCGGTGCGCAACCACTTCGCCACGTTAAACGGGCATGAGGTGTATAGCTGCGGCTCGCCCCAGATGGTGACCGCAGCAAAAAAGGCTTGCCTCGAGCGAGACCTTGCCCCGAACCATTTTTTCAGCGACGTGTTCGTTCCGGGTCCGGCCGCGATGACTTGATGGTTCTTTAGGCGAAAACAACCGCCAAAAAACTGAAAGTTAATCAAACGATATCCCCAACCAAGCCCGACGAATGGTTCGAAATCGAGTTGGGTCGAGAGCCGCCCGAACGTTGATCCGATCGACCGTAACAGTCATGAACTGCCGAGGGAATAAAGAGGTGACGGACGACAAGTCACTTGAGCGCCCGCCGCATTTCAGATTGACGATAAACGGTGATCTTTGTAAATCTCGCGCAGCCTGGTTTTGAGCAGTTTTCCGGTCGCGGTGTGCGGTAACTCGTCAACAAACAAGATTTCGTCGGGTAACCACCATTTGGCAATGTGGGAGGCCAAATGCGACATGAGCTCATCAGTCGTCACTGAAGTCCTCGGGCGGCGAACGACCAGCATCAACGGACGCTCCTGCCATTTGGGATGCGCCACGCCAATGACGGCGGCTTCAGCCACCCCTGGATGCGAATTGGCACACAACTCCACGTCGATTGAAGAAATCCATTCGCCACCCGACTTGATGACATCTTTGGCGCGGTCGACCAGTTGTAGATAGCCGTCCGGGTCGATCGTTGCGACATCCCCAGTGGGAAAATAACCCTCGGCATCCAGCACTTGCCCGCCTTCGCTCTTGAAGTATCCGCTGGTGATCCAAGGCCCTCGCACATGCAAATGCCCGAAGGCGACACCATCCCAAGGCAAGGTTTCCCCGTCTTTGCCGACGATCTTCAGATCTACCCCCCAGACACCTCTGCCCTGTTTCAGCTTGATCTTGAGCAACTCGTCGGCAGGTGTGTGAGCATGCTTGGGCAAGAGTTTGCTGATGACACCAATCGGACTGGTTTCGGTCATCCCCCAGCCTTGCACTACTTCAGCACCGAACTGCTGCTCGAACCGTTCGAGCATGGCTCGCGAAACGGCAGAACCGCCAATGCCTACGCGCTTGACACCCAGAGTTGAGGGGTCGAGATGGGGATTCGCGTCAAGGTACTGAAACAACATCATCCAGACGGTCGGGACACCCTGCGAAAAAGTGACCCGCTCCTGAGCCATCAATTGGTAAATGCTTTCGCCATCCAGGTGGGGGCCAGGCAACACCAACTTGGCACCAACCATGGCGGCGGCATACGGTGCACCCCAGGCGTTGGCGTGGAACATCGGCACGACCAGCAGCAAGGTTTCGGATGAGCTGATGCCAAAGGTATCGGGCGCCAACTCCATCAAGGTGTGCAACACGGTAGAGCGGTGGGAATACAGCACGCCCTTGGGGTTGCCGGTGGTGCCCGAGGTGTAGCACAGCGAAGATGCGCTGCGTTCATCGAACTCGGGCCACACATAGGTCGTGCTTTGCGCCGCCATCAATTCGTCAAAGCAATGCACAGTCGGCAAGCTCATGCCCGGCATGTGTGCTCGATCGGTCATGGCTACGTAGTGTTTGACTGAACGTAGCATCGGCGCGAGCTTTTCCACCAGCGGTGCGAAGCCAATGTCAAAAAACAGCACCTGATCTTCGGCATGGTTGATGATGTAGTCGATTTGCTCGGGGAACAGGCGCGGATTGACGGTGTGCAGCACGGCACCGCTGCCAGATACGCCGTAATACAGGGCCAGGTGCCTGAATGAATTCCAGGCCAGAGTGCCGACCCGCTCACCGGGCTTCACGCCCAATACCGCCATGGCGTGGGCCACTTGTCGAGATAGCAAACACAGCTCGCCCCAGTTGGTGCGGTGCTCGCTGCCCTCGGGCAGGCGCGAGACGATCTCGGTCGCAGGGTGGAATGTGGCTGCATGCTCCACCAGGGAAGAAATCAGCAGCGGCCTGTCTTGCATCAGTCCATGCGTTTGATTCATTGCGGTTGTCATTGTTGATTTGTCATTTTTGTCTCCTGCCTTTCTTTTTATCCCTTTTGAAGGTACCTCAGCAAGCCCACCATCGCATAGGACATGGTGAACCTCAGCGAGATTGGCGCCATACCCCTTCGCCGAAGGCATGCTTTGTGTGTGGTTGATCTAAACGGTCTGGTCGCCGTGCCGGTGGACATGAGGCGCCTGAAGGCCGGTGACCAGTGAACCAAACGCACTGGTCAGATACTCGCGCACTTACTTCGCTGATTGCATCGCTCGAGCCAACCCAACTTCACCCTGAGTTGACAGCACTTCAGCGGCATTGAGTCGGTCACGGACTTCGCGGTTTTGGCTCAGCTTGGCCTTACCTTCCAAGCGTGTGATGGCGATCTCAATGCCCACAATGGCTGTGAGCATGCCGTCGATGTACTCAGGGTCAGAATCTCCCATCTTCCAGGGTTTTGGTTCTGTTGCCTCGTGCCGGCGTGTCAGGCGGCCCACCACCCCGCGCACGAACTTCTCTTGGTCCTGGACAGTCAGTCGTCCATGCACATGCACGACCTCGTAGTTCCAGGTCGGTACCAGCCGATGCGTCTCGTGCTTGCTCGGGTACCAGTTGGGTGAGATGTAACTCTCGTTGCCCCGAAAGATCACCAAAACTTCCGCACCGTCCTTGCACTCCTGCCACACTGGATTTGCCCGCGCCACATGGGCCGTGAGTACCCCACGGCCAGCATCCAGTTCGAATGGAATGTGATTGGCGTCGAGGCCCTCGGGCGTCATGTTGACCAGAACGCCCAGAGGGTTCGTCTGGATGATCTGGTGAATGACCTCAAGGTTTTTAATCAAAAAGTGTTCTGGGATGTACATGGTCTCACCTGGTCCTTGAAAAAGTTGACGGCCGCCAAAACGCCCCACTCAACAAACCCGCGCAGGATTAATACGGACAAAAAATCACGAAATTCCGAAAAACCAGACCTCATGACCTCGGGCGAAATAGTCAGGAGACCTGCAAGGTACTGGCGCTGGCGTTGATCGTGGTGCTGGTGTGGCGCCGTGAAGGCGTGACACACAGGAACTCGAACTTATGTCCCGAGTAACGAACAAGCCCATGACTCTGACAAACCAATACAAACTCTGGATCAGGCCGGTGGAAACGCAGGCAATAACTCTGTGGCTTCGTCAGTGCAGACGACGCTGGAGTTTGGGGGAGCCCTGCCGATCAAGACGTACCGGCAGGATTTTCCAGTCGCGCACCCCCTGAGGGTCCAGCTCGAGCTGCAGTAACCATCCGCTGGTGGTCGGCACGCTCTTGAAGCCACTAAAAACAAAATTGCCGAGGCTGTAGACGATCAACTTGCCACGATAGTGCTCGATATCCTGCGTCACATGTGGATGGCCTCCGACGACGGCATCGGCTCCGGCGTCAATCATCAGATGCGCAAGCTCGCGTTGGTGAGAATTGCTGACCGGTTCGTATTCGACGCCCCAGTGCATCACTGGGATGACCAGGTGAGCCCCGTATTCGGCCCGGACGGTCTCAATGTCGGCGCGGATCTGCTCATGATTGGCCCAAGCCGCGCCAGCTTTGTCAGTGTCGGCTTCGAAGCTGCGCGGCATGAAGTCGTTGTATCCAAGAAGGGCAATGCGCAAGCCATTGCGTTCAAGGATCAAGGGGCGATGCGCATCGGCCAGATTCATGCCGCCACCAAACGCCTGAATACCGGCGGCTTTTAGCCGAATCAGCATGTCGGCGAACGCTGGTGCGCCGTAGTCTCCGGTATGGTTGTTCGCCACCGATACTGCATCAAAGTGGTGCGCAAGGACTCGCAAAACCCGCGGATGAGCCCTGAACGTAAAGGGTTTTCCCGGTTCCGCACGGCCGACCCTCGACACGACAGATTCGAGATTGCCGATTCGAAAATCAGCCTTGGCCAACTCCTTGGCGACCGCAGCGAAAGGGTCCTGGCCGCGTCGAATCCGGTCGCCCGGGACCTCGTCGAGCATGACGTCGCCAACAAACGCAATGCTGACGCGAGGCTCTGGGGCAAGGCCAGCCACGCCTTGCCAATGGTTTTTCCTTGTGTCGTGCACCCTGACGTCTGCATCGGCTACAGCAGAGTCCCCAGGTGCTGCGCGCGCTGGCGGATTCCGCTGCGGTGCAACTGCCTCGGTCGGTGTTCGGACCATCTGGCATCGATACCAGAGTTCGCGCTCATATTCGGGTGAGTAGACCCGGTTCTCCCCATTCAGTAATGCGGGACTCGGAGCAAATGGCGGGTTCAAACTGGCCTGGTGGATCAGGATGGGGTGCCGCTCGGTGGTGGCCTGCACGTCGAGTTGAATCGAATCGATTCGCTGCGCAGGGCCGACGACCAGCAAACGGAAGCGAAAACGGTTGCTCACGGCGGTGGCCGAAACGCGGTAGCGCGCCAGCGTCGGACTCGCGTGAACCCAGTAGGTTTTGCCCATGGTCCGAACTTCGCACGAGACTCGGGGCTGGGATTGATCGGTTTGATCGGACTCATTGGCCATCGCCCAAGCCAACCCCGAGCTGAACAGCGCCAACGTGAGTCCTACTCTGACCATGAGCTGACCCAGGAGACCGCGATCAAGTCCAGGGCCTTGGGCGACTGAGCACATGAATCCCTCGATTCGGACGATGAAGCCATGGTAGCAATGTCGACCAAGTTTGTTCCACCATCGGCCCCGCAAGGATGTTGCAACATCGATTCGGAATGTTTGATCACCTCGTCCATGGCCTGTCGGCACCTCCCGAACCTGCGCCCATGCAGCCTAGCGACCTTGAGCCAGTCCCAGAAACTTTCCGTGAGCGAATTTGTCCCAGCTACGGTAAAAGCATTCCGGACTGGCGCTCCCCCGCAATCTTTATGACGGGTCGTTCGCTCTCTAGCATGCCGTAGGGTCCGACCACCATGCCAGTGAGGCGTGCCCCTTCGACCTTTGCGCTGACTGCTTTCAGTTCACCGTCGGCATTAACAAAACTGAAATACAGATCGGCGCCCTGCACCCGGGCCCCCAATAGGGTTTGCACTTCTGCGCCTAATGCCAAACTTCCGCCTATTCGCTGAAAGCGCTGCGCCAGGCGGAGCGTTGCGGGCCCTCTGGAATCAAGCCCGGTGATCGACCAGACTCCGTTGACTGCTGCCGGAACCGTCCAAACGTAGCCGGTACTGGTGTTTGCGTGAATCACCTGATCTGGCTCCCAGTCGCCCATGGAGAAGGTATTGGAGAGCACTCGGGTACCAGGGCGCATGGCCAAAATGGTCGGGCGCAGTTGCGCGTTGATCTCCTCGAGGAGGTACATCATCACCACTGTTGCGCTGCTGAAATCCTCCGTGTAGATGTCGCCATTAATGAAGTGGACTCGATCGGCTATTCCGGCTCTTTGCGCGTTTCGCTGCGCCAATGCGGTTAAGTTCTTGTTGTATTCGATACCCCATGCGCGGGCACCGAACTGCAGCGCCGCAGCGATCGCAATTTTGCCGTCGCCAGCGCCAAGATCAACGACCTCGTCGGTCGGGGTGACGTCTGCTGCTTTGAGCAATCGGGTTACCAACTCGTCTCGGGTGGGCAGCCACATTACATCCTTGCCGACTTGCCCAAGCCGCGGGGTATAGGTTTCTGCCTGAAGGGTGGTGCAACCCTGGAAGAACCCGAGGCCAATGGTTAGGCACATCGCCTGGACAAGCACGCGGACGCTATGGTTGGGGTCGCACAGGGCGTTGGGCATGACGTGTTTCAATCAAAAATGCGCAGGGCCAAACACACTTGTCTCTTGGCGAGCAGGGGATTAAGTGGGGTGATCGCAGAACACGAGCCACAATGATCTCCTGCCGGAGCGACGAGGGAGAGATCGGACAGGGAAGAATACTCGGTGGCGACCTCCGTGTGCCGAAGCGGCGTCGCTGGGGAGCTCTGATGGAGGGAGCGATTTATTCCTGTTTGACGTTAATCATGCGTCTCGGTAATGCATGACCTGTCGATCCAGTCCTTTGATTGTCGAGACACTGAGTCGCTCTGCCAGTGTGAGCGAGTGGCCCGGTGGGTTAACGTTGAACGAGCGGCCCTTCGAAAGCTCACGCCACCTGCGGTTTCGGGCAGGCTCGATGACATGCTTTGAAGTGACCGCATCGACCGGTAAAGCTCCAATGACCTGAAACGCCTAGGTGCTCAGCGTTGAGCGCCACTTCGATTCATTCCAGCTAATCACCGAAAGGCAAGGCCTTGTCCATCCATTCGTCGGCCTCCAGCACTGAGCGCCTGCGTTGACGAGCCTGCGCCTCGGCGTTGCGCTGCGCGAGCCTGACCGCAAAAAGGCTGAGTAATTTGAGTATCGGGCCAGCCCAACCCGAGGAATGACGAGCAAGGTGTTCCATCGCTGAACACCAGCGTTCGGGGAGATAGCGCTGCAACAAAGGATCCTCAATACTGAGCCAGGTACTCACCCGACCCGGGTCACCCTGACGCCCGCAACGACCGGCCAACTGGCGGTCTATCCGAACGGACTCGTTGCATTCGGCCATGATGACCTGAAGCCCGCCCAAGGCAGCCACCCCAGGGCCGAGCACGATGTCGGTCCCCCGGCCCGCCATATTCGTGGCGACAGTGATGCGCC
This sequence comes from Burkholderiaceae bacterium, assembly GCA_040401595.1. Lineage (GTDB taxonomy): Bacteria > Pseudomonadota > Gammaproteobacteria > Burkholderiales > Burkholderiaceae_E > RFPW01. The sequence continues at coordinate 11,941 of JBBAOE010000033.1, read as the reverse complement.
CCACCTGCCCCGCTTGAGCGACGATCTCAGCCTCGTCGCTCAGGCGCACTGCATTGAGCAAACGAAATGGCAGCGCGCGCGCGCGGAGTTGCTCTGCCAGACGATCGCTTGATTTCACGCTCCGCAGTCCAACGAGCACCGGTAGTCCCTGAGCGTGCAAACGCTCGATCTCGGCGAGCAAGGCCTGGGTTTTTTCGGCTTCGGTGGCGAACACCTGCGGCCGGGCGGAGCTGCGGATACGCGGCCTGTGCGTGGGCACCGTCAACACGCCCAAACCGTAGACACTCCAAAATTCGGACCGGGCCTCCTGCGCCGTGCCGGTGGTACCGGCGAGTCGCCGAAAGCATCGGAAAAAAGCCTGAAAACTCATCTGGCCAAGGGATTGACTCGGGTCGCTGATCGCTAATCCCTCGTGTGCCTCGACCGCCTGCTGCAGGCCGGCGGTTAGGGTCCGACTCGGCGTCAGACGGCCGGTGCCTTCGTCAAGCAGCACGATCCTGCCGTCCTGCAGCACATAGTGCTGATCGCGCAGGAGAAAGTGTCGCGCCACCAGCGCCTGCCTAAGCAACTCCTCGCGCCGCGCCTGCGCTTGCCACAGGCGCGGCAGGCGTTCCAAACCCTGGGCTGCTAGCGCGAGTGCTTCTGGCGCAAAGCTCACCACACTGCGGCTGCGACTGATCTCATAGTCATCCCCAGCGACCAGTTTATCCGCGACGTCCGACGCCCACGACACGGCCTGAGACAAGTCTGAGTCGGGACGCGGCGAAGACAGGATTAACGGCGTCACTGCCTCGTCGATCAGAACGCTGTCCGCCTCGTCGATCAATGCCGTGTGTAAGCCCCGCACCAGCAGTAAATCGACCTTATCACCGCCGCCGGAAGCCTCGCGCCACAACCACCGTCGCAGCATCGCCCGCGCAGGGTCACCCCCCGCACTGGCAGCCTGACGGTCGCGCAAAAAATCCGCAAGCAACTCCTTGGCCGTCACATAGACGACATCGGACGAATAACGCTCGGCGCGCTCGTGCGGCAGCAAATCGCCTGTCACCGCAACCACCGACACGCCGCAGGTGCGATAGAGCGGGCCCATCTCCAAAGCATCCCGAGCTGCAAGGTAGTCATTGGCCGTCACCAAATGACAAGGCCGACCGCTCCAACCCGCCAACACCGCGGCCATCGCCACCGTCAGCGTCTTACCCTCACCTGTGGCCATCTCTGCGAGCCAACCCTGGTGCAGCGCAAGCGCTCCCATCAGCTGTACTGGGTATGGCCGCAGTCCAAGCTGGCGACCAGCAACCTCACCGACAGTAGCCAACGCAGCCAGCAGTGCACCTTGCCCGCCGATCATGTCGCGCCTGAAAGCCTCGCGATGGGTCTGCAGTTCAAGCTGCAGTTCAGCCTCAGACAAACCCTGTAAACCTGCCATTCGATCGGCGCTCGCTTCGGCAAATCGCCGAAGCCGGCGCCCCTGCCCCCCTAAACGTCGAATCGCGCCGACCAGATCATCGACGAGCGCATCGAAGCCTGACGGTAGCGAACGGGGCTGCGCCAGCACCGAACGATCTGCGTACAACCAGCCAGAGCCACTGGCCTGAGCCAGCGGTGACTCAGCGCTCATACTCTGAATCGGCGCTGCAGCAGCTGGCGAACGCCACGCTCCCACTGCTCCAGCAGCGGCTTGGGGGTCAATGTCAGGCGCATCACGCCCAGCCTTCCGTGCACAAGCCTGACCTCGCGGGCCTGCTCAGCGTCGAATCTGGCGTGAATTCGAAAAAAGGGCTCGGCCGCCATCACCCCGTTCGGGTCGCCTGGCTGAACAGCAATATCGCCGCCACCAGCAAACCCCAAGGCACGGGACGGCAGCACGCCATGTTCGAAGGGCATCACTGACACTTCGTGCAGCACCAGATTCTGCCCATCCTCGCCGCCCAGCCTGACCTCAGCGCGTTCAATCTCACCATGAAACAAGTGGGTCGCCACCTGGGGCAGGATCGCTACGAAACGGTGCTCGCTCTCGTCGACGATCGCACCCAACGCGGCCCCTCGCGCAAACCAGCGACCTCGACCTTGTTCGACCTCACCGGCGCTCCAGACACCTGAAACTGGTGCCACCACCGTGAGCGCTGCACGCTGCCGCTCAAGCTCGGCCAGGCTAGCCTGCGCCACGGCCCGCTGCTGACGCAGAGGCGCCAGATCGGCTAGCGCCAGTGCCTGAGCCCGGAGCTCCTGCACCTGTATCTGCTGTAACTGCATGCGCAAAGCGCGGATCTCGATCAGCAGGTCCGGGTTCTCTAGTCGAGCCAATGCCTGCCCCGCGCTGACGCGCCCGCCCGGCTTGACCAGCAGTTCGGCGAGAAAGCCCGCTGACTCGCTGCTGAGCTGACGGAAACCAATCGACTCGACCACGCCGGCGGCCCGAATCCGGTCTGGGAATGGAACCCAGCCCAACAAACCGAGCGAAACCAATGCCAGCGCGGCCACCGCGAAGATTGCACGGGAACGCTGGTGGGTCAGTTGTGGGCTCAGCAACAAGTGATGCAACAGCCGGCCCAGTGGTAGTACCGTTGCCGACACCACCAGCAGCACGGCCAGCAGCAGACCGAGGTCAAGGTATTGCTCGGCGATGAAGAATGCGATGGTGGCCATCAGCAGCAGCGAGTACAGCACGCTTGCCGCACCGTAAAGCGGCAACAGCCAAGACTCGGTCCGGCTGTCAGCCACTGGCGTGGCCAGTGTGCTGCCCAGCAAGTAGCGCTGACCGAGATAGCGCAGCTGATCGCGCGAGCGCTGGAACAAGTTGGGCATGTCGATCAGGTCGACGAGCATGTGGTATCCGTCGAAGCGCAGCAATGGATTGAGGTTGAACACCAGCGTCGACACACTGGCGGCAAAAATCACGTTGTATGCCAGGGCGCCACTAACACCAGGCGCTGAATAAGCCCAGACCATCGCCGCGACCGCCGCCAGTGCGAGTTCGGCGAGTACGCCAGCTGCCCCAACCAGCATCCGCGGCGCACTTCGCCGGAAGCCCCAACTTGCGCTCGCATCGACATAAGGTAGGGGCGCGAACAACAGGAGCATCACACCCATCGTATGCACTTCGCCGCCGAAGCGTTTGCAAACCGCTGCATGACCGAATTCATGGACCACCTTGGCGATCGCGATCCCCAAGTAAAGCAGAACGAGATTGTCAGGCGCGAGTAACCCGGCCGCCTGGTGAAACAGTTCATCACCGCGATCCATGAGCGCTTTCACGCCCAGACCCAGCAGCAGCAAGTAGGCCAGGAGACCGAACGGACTGATCACCGCTCGAATCAAGGGTTGGGCCCGATCCAGCATTCGATTCGGATCCAGAAGCGGAATGCGAATGGACAGGACGCTCATCAGCAGTGCGCGCCGCTCGCGACCTCGGCGCTGTCGATAGCGATCGAACAGGCTCGCGCTGGCGCCAGCTCGATCAGCCTGGAGCAAATTGGACAGGTTGAGCTGACCAAGCAACTGCACCACCTCCTGTTGGCTCAGGATCGCCTCCGGGTCGTTAGCCAGCGTCTCGCGCCAGGCGTGGTCAACCGTACGGTCAGGACCGAGCCGCGACAAGAAAGCGTAGGCGTGCTCCGTGACACGGAAAAATTCATTACTCAGGGGGTTACTGAGCACGTACCAACATTTACCGTGCGCGGTCTGGCGCCTCGCATGAACGTCCGGGCGCAAGGACGCCCGCAAGCCGGCCACCCTAAACCACGCATCGCTAAAAGTGTTGCCGCTCGCGTCCATCATAGCCAGAGCGCCCGCTGCAGAAATCGCACGCTACGGTGCGTCAGAACCCACAGTAGGGAACGATCGCCAGCATCGATCTTCGCTGTCCCACCCATCCCCGGACGCCACCAAGACTGGACCTCTGCATCGACGCGAGCGCGCGCCAGAAAATAATTCCGACCGTCCTTCATCGTCGACATCGGTTCGATCCGCTCGATCACCAACGCCACCCTGAGATCGGGCCGACCAACGAAAGCCAGCTCGCCGCGTCGGCCAGGGGCGACTTCGTGAATGTCGGTCTGGTCAATCTCGAGCTCGACATAAGTGCTGTCGAGTCGAGCGATTTTCAGCAGCAAATCGCCCTTCTTGACCGGTCCACCGAGATTTTTCTTCAATTCGCCCTCGACGACGACGCCAGTCATTGGCGCCCGGAGCTGAGCGTGTGCCAGGTGATCTCGCACCAAATGCAGCCTGGCAGCGGACTGATTCTGGCGCGCTAGCGCAATCTGCATGTCGGCGAGTTGCCAGACAGCCTGAGCTTTCTCAGCCTCCCGAGCGAAACGACCCACTTCGGCTGCCGCCATGGACTCCTCCAGCAGCAGTTCACGGGTGTCGAGCCCAACCGTTGCCGCACCTTGGACGACCTGATCCCCAATCTGAACATGGACCTCTCGCAGGAAGCCGTCAAAGGGGGCAGGCACAAAGACCATATCATCGCTGCGCAGGGTCGCCGCCGCGTCAACACGATAATGCCAGGGCAACACGGCAGCGACCAGCACGCCCACCACCAATGACAGCGCAGCAAGTTTCGCAAGACTGTGTTCGACACCCCACAAGCGGCCCAAGCCAGTCAGGACCTTATCGGCCCAGGCGGCGCCGACCCAGCGCTCGCTTTGCTTCAAAGTACTCAGTCGGTTCGCGACAAGCTCGCAGATCAAACGAATCTCCCAGCGCTGCGCTTCATCAAATTCACTGGTGCGTCGCTCCGCTGTTAGAACCGCCACCGCCTGACCACCCACCCGCAACGGCACAGACAACAGGTGGCTGACGCCCTGAGTACGCGCATATTCAAGGTGGGTGCGGGCAACTGCGCCGCTCTGAGCAGACGCCGGCACAACGATCTCGCAGTCCTGATCTAGCGCCTCCTCCATCACGTCCTCGAGTGCCTGGGCTGCGGCCATGCTGCGGTCGAATTTCTCGATGTTGCTCACTGCCTCAAGCCTAACCAGATCTGCGTCGAGCCATCCCAACGAAACCCGGTCGCAACTGAAGCGCGCAGCCAGCTCACCGCAAAGCATCATCCCAGCCTTGACAAAGCGATCTTCGTCACCCAGTCGGTTGGCCAGGCCGAAGGCGTCATGCAGCCGCTCTGCATTGCCGGAAACGCGATGCAGGCGACGCTGGAGCTCGAACTGTTCGGGTGTCTCCACCGCGAGCCGCAGCAGCGCCAACTTGGCTGCTGGATCGGCATCTGCGTCATCGCACAGCAGAACCACGGCTGCCGCATCGGTACCCGCCGCTGTATTGGCCGGTACGCTTCGTAACCGCGCACCCAAGCCGGCACCAGCACCACCGGGTCGGCGCGAGGGGTCACCGGCTGCGCCCAGCGCGATCGCGGTCTCAGCAAGACGCAAGATGACGGCTGCGTCACCGGACTGGCCACTGGTGTTGGCCGGCCATTGGTAGGCCGCGCGCCAACCTGCGCTGGTCGAACGCAACAACAACAGGCTACGCCTTACCGACAGGCACTGACTTAAGGTCGCTAAATAAAGCGGCCAGAATTCGGCCGGCGTACCGGCAAACCGCCCCAGTTCTGCGACTGCGTCGATACCCCGGATTTCGCCCCGCGCCAACGGATCGGCCGAGGACTCGATCTGCTGACTGATCATCGGGTGGAAACGGGTGCGCGCCGAACCGCCGGCACGCCGCCGCGACCCTCAATGACATTGATCGTCATTTGACCGGCGACGCCAGGGCGGACGGCTTTATCAGCATTGTCAAATTCGGCGATCACTTCGACCAGTCCGCTGGCAGCATCGGTCAGTGGCGAAATGAAGCTGATCCTGGGTTGACGCACGATTTCGCCACCCTCGCGAGCAAGCGTCAACCGCGCCGTCATACCAACATTCAGCCGCGCCGCAGCGCTTGCTGGCAATGTACCGACAAAACGTACCCTTGCGGTGTCGACTAGCCCCACCGCGGGCTCGTTCGCGGCCAAACTCTCACCCACACGAAAATGAATTTTGGCGATGATGCCATCGGCTGGAGCACGCAGGATGCGACGCCCTAGCGCCTCCTGCGCCAGCTCATATTCGACCAGCTCACGCTTCTTCACCATCTCCAGACCGCCAAGTTGCGCCAACACGTCTCGATAAACGATTTCCTCGTCTTCGACCTGTTTGCGCGACATCAGCTGAGTCTCGAGCAGGGTTCGGGCGTTGGTCACTTGCTCGCGAAGCACGCCCTCGCGCTGGCGTAACTCGCGAAGCTTGGCCACATCTTCGAGCAACAGCTTGCGCCTTTCGACCTCAAGCGTCTCGATGGTCTTGTCGAGGGACAAAATCAGATCGCCCCTGCGGACCCGATCACCCTCGTTGACCGCAAGCTGCTCGACTCGGCCAGCCACCGGCAGGCTCAGCTTGAGGTCGAGCCTTGCCCGGGTGATGCCGCTGACCACCAACTGCGCCGACACTGGGCTCGCAAACACCATCAACGTCAAGACAGCGACCGCGATGGCGCGGGCGCTCCGGCAGATTGAGCCGACAAACACCCCATTCTGTGCAGCGTTCATGGGTGGCGCTCCAGCAAGATACCCTTCGCGAGGGCCAGAAGCGCCTGGCCCTTCGCGTTGGCAATCGCCTGCTCCTGCATCGCGGTTCGGCTGTTGATCACCCGCTCCTCGCTGATCAGGAGTTCGCGCATCTCACCACGTCCACCCAGTAGCTTCTGGCGAAGCGCCTGAGCCAGGCGACCCTCGCGCTCTGCAATCTCGGCAAACAAGCGATGTCGTTCGACGCTGCTACGAATCAACATGTGGCTGCTGTCGATGTCGTTGGCCAGCGAGGATTCGACCGCCTTCAGTCCTAAGAGTGCGTCCTCTTTACGAATCTGAGCAGCCCGCAGGTCGGCCGCAGCCTGACGATTTTCTCCCAGCGGAACGGAGACCTGCAAGCCGATGGAGGACGTCGGAAATTCTGTGGTGCGACCCAATGACAGCGAGGACCGAATCGCTTGCGCCAGACCATTCTGTCCGTAGCTCGCCACCAGGTCGATCCGCGGTAGCTTCTGGTTCTGAGCGAACACCAGTTGGACACCCTCGCGCTCGACCATCAGCTTGCGCATGCGATAGTCTGGCCGATGATCAATCGCCGTCTGCAAGTCTTGTTCGAGATCCAGGCGGCTCTCATTGACCTGCGGCAGTGGATCGGCAGCCCGCAGCGGCGCCCAACCGTCGGCCGCAGTGAGTAAAAGCAACCCTCGCATCTTATTGATGCGCTCCACTACGGCCTGCCCCGCCTCACTGGCACCAGCGCGGTAGCGAGCCAGGTTGTTTTCGACCTCCCAAATATCAGTCTCTGGTAGCCGCCCCTGCTTGGCCAAAAATTTAGCATCAACCGCCAGTCGCTCAGCCATCCGGATCTTTTCGTTCCACGCCGCCAGCCGCTGCTGAGCCAGTCCAAGGTCGAGGTAGGACAGCACCGCGTCAGCAACCGTGCTCGACTCGGTTTCTGCGGTGGATTGGCGGGCCGCGTCAGCGTCGAGTTCGGCCACGCGTACCCGCGACCGCGTCGGCTCAAACCCCGCATCGCGAGCCAACGGCTGAGTCACGGTCACGCCGTAGAAGGCCTTGTAGTCGTTCGCGTCTGAACCGCGAAGGGTCTCGTTGATGTTCGTCAGAAACCGCGACATCGTACCCTTGACTTCGACCTTGGCCCCGAATGGGAGCAGGCTACTCATGCCCGCCGAAAAGTCCTGGCTCTTGCGTTCGTATAGCCCGAGGCCCTGACGCAGCAACGCCTCCTCGGGTGTGTTTGGCACCCGACTGTTGGCGTTGACAGCTCCCAACTCGATCTGCGGCTGAAACACTGCGCCAGCCCGGCTGACCAGTGCGTTCGCCAATTCCTGTTCGTTACGTTTGGAACGCACTGCCTTATTGGCTTGCAGGACCAGTTGAATAAATTGACGCAGACTCAGATCTGTAGGCAGCGGCGACCCTGAGACCGCCACACGCATCGGTGGCACTTGAGATTGCGCAGCGACGGTCCCGCACAGTGTCCCCCCAGCAACAATCAGCGCGATGCAGTGACTCAAGGTCAGCCGAACCAAATGGCCGCGACCCTCGAGACTCACGGATCTAGACCGGAGCAAATCTGGCATGGTCAAACGTACTCATCTGAAGACTGGGCTTGGGCTTGGGCTCGAGTTTGGGCTTTGGCATCAGCGTCCGCGTTCGGACGCGGAAGCTGAAAATGCGACGAGACCGACGAGCGCGAACTGATTCTTGTGTACAGGTCCACCAGCGCCGGGAACACTGGTTTAAGGCGGCCCATCACCCAGTTCTGATTCCCTGGACCATGATCATCATTGCCCATCTCGGCATTTGCTAAGACTGTCGGCGATGCCGGCGCGGGTTCACCCTTCGACATGGCGAGGACGAGCGCGTCATCGGCCGAAGGACTCGGTGGCATCGTGTTTGGGGGTGCAACCGTGCTTGGTGGCGCAGTACTGGCTGCTACCATGACAACCGAGGTGTCAGGTGCTGCACTGACGGCATCAGCAGAAATGCTTGAAGCGACTGACGCTACGGATTTGATGGCTGCAACCGAACTGTTCGGTGACACACCGGAATCCACAGGTTGCAAACTGCCTGGCGTTGCCGGCGCCTGCAGTCCCTGAAACGGGGTGCCCGCGATCGGCGTTGAAGATTTCGGCGACACTCCGGCTGTATTGGCCGCGCGTGTGGCACTCGTATTGGCAACGACAGCGGCAGCATATGCAGCACCCGCTGCATTGCCGAGAGCGACTGCATCCGCGTAAGCGGGAGACGATACGCTAATCGGGCCGGGGATCGTAGCGGGATCAATGTTGTCCCATTGATGAGCAAATACAGAATCAGGACCAAGGTGTTCTTGAGTCCAAGCATCCCACTCGGCAGCGGGAGCCCCAACGGCAGGCGCAGGATTCGTAGGCACGGACGACGGCAGGGTTGAGTTTTCGTTCAAGTCGAGAATATCAAGCGTGACGGTTCTCTCACTAGCGTTACCCGCCGTATCGGTCGCCACCACCGTGAAGACATAGCTCGACTTCGCCTCGAAATCCGGATTCGCTTTCAACCTAACCACCCCAGTCGCTGCATCGAGCATCAGGGCGGCATCACTACCCACCTTCAAACTGTAAACCGTCGCGCCCGAAGCTGTGTCAGCCGTGTCGGTGGAGCTCACGATGTAGACCCGCTGATTAGCACCGCTGTTCTCGTTAATCCCATTGACGGTCGCGCTCGAGGTGATCAATGGTGCGACTTCGTCCAGATTGTTGATCGCCAACGAGACAGTCTTCTCGCTCGCATTGCCCGCCGCATCGGTCGCCACCACCGTGAAGCCATAGCCCGACTTCGCCTCGAAATTCGGACTAACGTTTAGCCTGACCTCACCGCTCGCGCTGTCAATGCTCATCGCGGCAGCGTCGCCGCCAGCCTTCAAACTGTAGACCGTCGAGCCCGTGGCCGTGTCGGCCGTGTCGGTCGAGGTCGTTGTGTAAACAAGTTGATTGGCGCCGCTGTTCTCATTGATCGCACTGGCGATCGGCCCAGATGTGATCGCCGGTGCGACTTCATCCAGATTGTTGATCGCCAACGAGACGGTCTTCTCGCTCGCATTGCCCGCCGCATCGGTCGCCACCACCGTGAAGCCATAGCCCGACTTCGCCTCGAAATTCGGACTAATTTTTAGCCTGACCGCGCCACTCACGCTGTCGATGCTGAATGCGGTAGCGTCTCCGCCAGCCTTCAAGCTGTAGATCGTCGAGCCCGTGGCCGTGTCGGCCGCGTCGGTCGAGGTCGCGGTGTAGACGAGCTGATTGGCGCCGCTATTCTCATTGATCGCAGTTGCTGTCGCCCCCGATGTGATCACCGGTGCGACTTCATCCAGATTGTCGATCGCCAACGAAACGGCCTTCTCACTCGCATTTCCTGCCGTATCGGTGGCCACCACCGTGAAGACATAACCCGATTTCGCCTCGAAGTTCGGGTTGACGTTGAGCCTGACCGCGCCACTCGCGCTATCAATACTCATCGCCGCCGCGTCTCCGCCAGCCTTCAAGCTGTAGACCGTCGAGCCCGTGGCCGTGTCGGCCGTGTCGGTCGAGGTCGTCGTGTAAACAATTTGATCGGCGCCGCTATTCTCATTGATCGCAGTTGCTGTCGCCCCAGATGTGATCACCGGTGCGACTTCGTCGAGATTGTTGATCGCCAATGAGACCGTCTTCTCGCTCGCATTGCCCGCCGCATCGGTGGCCACCACCTTGAAGACATAAGCCGACTTCAGCTCAAAATCCGGATTGACTTTCAGCCTTACCGCACCGCTCGCGCTGTCCACGCTGAACGCATCCGCGTCCCCATTGTTCATCAAACTGTAAATCGTCGAGCCCGTGGCTGTGTCGGCTGTATCGTTAAATGAGGCGGTGTAGACCAACTGATTGGCGCCGCTGTTCTCGTTGATCGCATTGGCGATCGCACTCGAGGTAATTACCGGTGCGACTTCATCCAGATTGTTGATCGCCAACGAGACGGTCTTCTCACTCGCATTGCCCGCCGCATCAGTCGCCAACACCGTGAAGACATAGCCCGATTTCGCCTCGAAATCAGGGTTGAATTTAAGCCTCACTGCCCCAGTCGCGCTGTCAATGCTCATCGCGGCAGCGTCGCCGCCAGCCTTCAAACTGTAGACCGTTGAGCCCATGGCCGTGTCGGCCGTGTCGGTCGAGGTCGTCGTGTACACAAGTTGATTGGCGCCGCTATTCTCATTGATCGCGCCGGCGGTCGCCCCAGATGTGATCACTGGTGCGACTTCATCCAGATTGTTGATTGCCAACGTAACGACCTTCTCGGAGGCGTTGCCCGCCGTATCGGTGGCCAACACCGTGAAGACGTAACCCGACTTCAGTTCGAAGTTCGGGTTGACGTTGAGCCTGACCGCGCCACTCACGCTGTTGAGGCTGAATGCAGTAGCGTCGCCGCCGGCCTTCAAGCTGTAGAACGTAGAGCCCATGGCCGTATCAGCCGTGTCGGTGGAGCTCGTCGTGTAGACAAGTTGATTGGCGCCGCTGTTCTCGTTGATTGCATTGGCTATCGCCCCAGACGTGATCACCGGTGCGACTTCGTCGAGATTGTTGATCGCTAACGTGATGGGCTTCGCACTGGCATTGCCCGCCGCATCGGTCGCCACCACCGTGAAGCCATAGCCCGACATCGCCTCGAAGTCCGGGTTGGCTATCAGCCGGACTGCGCCGCTCGCGCTGTCGATGCTGAATGCATCGGCGTCACCGCTGTTCATTAAGCTGTAAACCGTCGAGCCCGTGGCCGTGTCGGCCGTATCGTTAAAGGAGGCGGTATAAACCAGCTGATTCGCGCCGCTGTTCTCATTAATCGCGCTCGCTGTCGCACCAGACGTGATCGCCGGTGCGACCTCATCCAGATTGTTAATCGCCAACGTAACAACCTTTTCGGAGGCGTTGCCCGACGCATCGGTCGCCACCACCGTGAAGACATACTCCGACTTCAGCTCGAAGTTCGGGTTGACCTTCAGCCTGACCACACCGCTCGCGCTGTCAATGCTCATCGCGGCGGCGTCGCCACCGGCCTTCAAAGTGTAGAGCGTCGAGCCAGTTGCCGTATCCACAGCGTCGGTCGACGTTGCAATGTAGACCCGTTGATTAGCACCGCTGTTTTCGTTGATCGCGCTTGCTGTCGCCCCAGAGGTGATCGCCGGTGCAACTTCATCCAGATTGTTGATCGCCAATGTCACGATCTTCTCGCTCGCGTTGCCCGCCACATCCGTGGCCACTACCGTAAACACATAGCTAGACTTCAGCTCGAAGTTCGGGTTGACGGTGAGCCTGACTGCACCACTCACACTGTCGATGCTGAATGCGGAAGCATCGTCACCAGTTCTCAGGCTGTACCGGACCC
>JBBAOE010000032.1:0-30997 GCA_040401595.1 Burkholderiaceae bacterium | reverse complement strand
GACATCACCGCGAAGTTCACGTCGGCCAAGGTTGGTTCCGTGGTGACCTTCACGCCGGTCGCTGGTCAGGTCGAGTTCGCTGCCACAGCGGTGACTGCAAAAGCGGCCGATGCATCGGGCAACCTCTCCGGTGCCTCGACTGCACTGACCTACAACTTCGACAACGTTCCGCCCGCGGCGGCACCGACGGTGGCCGCTGGTACGGCAGGAACGATTGCTGTCACCATTGGTTCTGACGCAACGACTGCGGCGCTTTACGCGGGCACGACGGACATCACTTCGAAGTTCACTTTGGCCAAAGTGGGCTCGGTGGTGACGTTCACGCCGGTCGCGAATCAAGTTGAATACTCGCTGCAGGCCGTCACGTCGAAAGCGGGCGATGCGTCGGGCAATCTTTCCCCGCTCTCGTCGGCGGTCAGTTACACCTACGATAACGTGGCGCCACCCGCCCCGAGTTCCGTCGTCGGCAGCTCCACCAGCGGTGTGGTTACAGTTGGGTTTGGCACCGCCAACGGTCAGCTGGCGAGCACGGTGAAGTTGCTCGCCGGAACGACCGATATCAGTTCAAAGTACGTTGCGGATACCTCGGTGGCTGGAACGGTCACATTTACGCCAGTGGCCGGGCAGGTCGAGTTGACCGCCCAAACGCTCACTGCAACGGTCGCGGATGCCGCCGGAAACGTCTCGGTCTCGGCCTCATCGGCAGCTACTTATACGTTTGACAACGCAATTGGCATCACCTCGACCAATGTGTTGGCCACTCCCTACGGTGCTTCCGCTGCGAATTACGCTTATTCCGTCGCTGAAGGTACTTACGCGATCACCATCGATGGCTTCAGCGCCGGCGATTTGATCGCATTCAAAGGCACTTCGGCCCCCGCTGTGAGCATCGTCAACACCAGTGCGACGGATGGTGTCGTCGCCATCACCGCTTCGTATGGTTCAAATGTTGTTGACATGACGCTGACCGGTGTGGCGCCAGTTTCGGATGCTCAGGTCTTGGGCGTGACGTCTTTTAACAACGTTTTCGGTGTCGGCAGCCTCACGGGCTCGGCCAATCCCGTCACGGGCGGTAGCTCCGCGGTCACCATCACGTCGGCCAACAGTTCGACGGCATTCGATGCAGCGAGCTCTAACGTGGCTTACACCGTTAGCGAAGGTACTTATAGCGCATCAATCGCACAGTTCGCCGCAGGCGATTCGATCAACTTCAGCGGCGTGGCTGCGGCGTCCCTGAGTGTCGTGAATTCGAATTCAAGTGACGGATCGGTGGTCATCACCGGGAATTTTGGGTCGAACGTGGTCGATCTGACGCTCACCGGACTGTCGGCCGCACAGGATGGAGCGATTCTGGGGCAGAACAGTTTCAACAACTTGTTTGGTACCGGCAGCTTGGGTTCGACCGCTACCGGATCGGGTGGAACGTCCGTCGCGATTTCAGCCTCAAATGCTGCGGCTGGGTTCAGCGCCAGTAGCGGAAATGTGGCTTATGCGATCGCTGAAGGGACCTACTCAACGACAATCACGGGTTTTGGGCCGGGTGATTCCTTGTCGTTCTTTGGCTCCAATACCGCCGGCTTGAGTGTTACAAACACCTCAGGTTCGGACGGAGTTGTTTTGATTACCGGGGTATTCAATGGTCAGGCTGTTGATGTAACCTTGTCAGGATTGTCCGTCGCCCTTGATAGTCAGGTGATCGGAGTGAATTCGTTTAACAATGCATTCGGTGCTGGCAGTATCATTGCTTAATTAACGGGTCATGCTTGACCCAGTTTGTATTTTCTAGGAGTCGTCCAAATGGCACGCGTGATTTTGTCAAACAATGAGACGTTCACCGTCTTTAACAGTACGGCAAGTGTTGAGGGTGGTACCGGCACGGAGACGTTGCTGATTGGTGGAACGTCATCGGCGGTTACAGTCTCGCAGTCGATTGAGCGCGTTGACCTCAAGGGCAACGTAGGCGACTACACCTATCAGGCCGCCGGTAACCAGGTCAAGGTGTACAGCAGCGGCGCGCTGGTCGCGACGATCACCGCCCAGGACGATTCTAATGGAACGCAGGTCGCTTTTGCCGACGGTTCCGCTTACCTGACGGTGACCGCGCTGAACGCTGCGGCCCTCGGTAGTGCGGCTATCGGTACCACGGCCGTCGCGATTTCCTCGACCGCGGTCGGCTCAACCTTCGATACGACAACGAAGTCCGGCTCCACCGCGCTGGGCGGCACGACGGGCAACCAGACTTTCACGCTCACTACTGGTGTGAACACCATGACGGGCGGGACGGGTAACGATTTCTACGACGGCTCGACGGTTTCGACTCTGAATTCCTACGACACGCTGGACGGCGGTGCCGGGACAGATGCTCTCTACGCAACCGTGGCCGCTGGGACGATATCGCCCACCATTTCGAATATCGAGGCGCTCCAATTCGCAACTTCGGCCTCGCCAACTGCTGCGGCAGTTGATTTGTTTGGAGCGAGCGGCTACACCAGCATTGAAAATACGGGTTCGACTGGTGCACTGAAGGTTTCGAATATCGCCAGCACCGCCTCAACGACCAAAATTTCGAATGTGTCGGGGACCTCGACCGAGTTCGCCTGGCAAACCGCCGCGGTGGGTGGAACCTCGGATTCGATCAGTCTGACCTTAAGTAACGTCACGTCGAATGGCGGTACTGCTTCAACGGTGACGATTGCTGGGGTTGAGACGGTCAATATTGCCTCCACCACATTGCCGAACGCGGTCAGCCTGGCCGGTGTTGCAGCGACCACGATCAACGCAACGGGTTCGCAAGCACTGACGGTTTCGGCCTTGAACGCTGCAACGACCAAACTCAGCGCAAGCGGTTTAACGGGAGCGCTGACGGCAACCCTCGGGGCGACGAATGCGTCAGTTGTCGGCGGATCGGGTGCTGACTCGATCGATGCGACGAGCGTGACTGCGGCCCTTTCGATCAGTGGTGGTGCAGGTAGCGATTCGATCAATGCGGGCGCAGCGCTGACAACCGGCGACTCCATTGATGGTGGCGACGGTACTGATACGGTGACAACCACGACCGCCGCTCTGGCGGCGTTTACCGGCGCGTCAATCACCAACGTTGAAGCGCTGGCGCTGACGACGGCTTTGACTGGCACGGTAACTCTGTCGGCCGTCGGCACCGGAATCACCACCTTGAGTGTGCCCGTTGCTGGCGGAGTCGGCACGGGTACCGTCGGCGGGAACGCAGGCACTCTGGTTCTCAACCTGGGTACAACCTCCGCGACGGCTGGTCTAAGCGGCGGCCTGACGATCACAACGGCAGCGACGACCGGTACGGCCGACGCACTGACAATCAATAACCTCGCAGTTGCGGCCTCTGGCCTAAACTTCAACGTCCTCAATGGACAGGCAATTACAGATACTGGCTACGAGAGCGTCACGATCGACACCGGCGCTGTAGCCGGGGGCGCAACGACGACGATCTCGACCCTGACGGTCAATGCGGATACCGCGACGGTTGGTACTTCGGTCACTCTGACCGGCAAGAATTCGGCAACCATTACCTCGTTGGTGACGAACTCCACCGGCAATCTGACCGTAGATGCTTCGGCTTTGGGCACGGGTGCTGTGCTGACTTTGTCTGGCACGACAAGTGGCACAGCAGGTACTCAGAGCATCAAGGGCTCCGCAGGTGCTGACAGGGTTACGGTCGGGAACTTCGCCGCGTACATCGATGGTGGTGCTGGAGCCAACACGATTACAGGCGGCACTGCGAGCGATACGATCATCGCGGGAAGCAGTGCCGATTCGATCGTTGGCAACGGTGGAAACGACTCGATTTCGGCTGGGGACGGCGCCAACTCCATCGCGGGCGGCGCGGGTAACGATACGATCACCGCAGGCATTGGTGCCGATACGATCGCCGGCAACAACGGCAATGACTCAATATCCGCCGGTGACGGCGCTAACTCGGTCACGGGTGGAACGGGTAACGATACGATTACGGCGGGTACCGGTGCCGACACGATCGTAGGTAACGGTGGCAACGACTCCATCTCGGCTGGGGACGGAGCTAACTCGATCACGGCGGGCAGCGGTAACGACACCATCAACGCTGGAGTTGGTGCCGATACGATCGTTGGAAACAACGGAAACGACTCGATTTCGGCTGGTGACGGCGCAAACTCGATCACAGGTGGAACCGGCAACGATACGATCACCGCTGGAAGCGGAGTGGATACGATCGTGGGCAACGGTGGGAACGATTCGATTGCCGCGGGTGATGGTGCAAATACCATCACGACTGGAACTGGCAACGCAACCATTACGGCTGGTATCGGTGCGGATAGCATCACCACAGGCACTGGTAACAATTCCGTCGACGCGGGTGCCGGCAATGACACTATCGTCGCAGGCGCAGGTAACGACGACCTGAGCGGTGGCGACGGTGACGACACCTACACAATGGGCGGTAACCTCTCGTCCCAGGATGTCATCACCGACTCGGCGGGTACTGACACCCTGACCGCCGCATTGTCGTCGGCCGCAATTTCACCCGCTATCTCCAACATCGAAGCAATCAACCTGAGCCTGACCGGCACAAACAAGGTCGACGCCACTGGATTTGCTGGTGCAACGACGGTTTCGGTCACCGGCGCTTCCCCCGCGTCACTCGAAATCACGGGCTTGGTGGCTGGTACTGAGCTAGGCCTTGGCTACACAGGTGCTGTGACCTTCGGTGGGACGTTGACCTTCGGTCTGCGCGATACCACGGGCTCCAGCGACTCGGTCAAAGTCAAGCTCAATAATACCGCCGACAACGGGCTCGGCAGTGCGCTCGTCACTTCGGGCACAGCGGGTGTAATCGAGACCGTGATCCTGAACGTCGGGGCAACCGCAGGCGCAACCTTGGGTGTCGCGAGTCTTGCCACGCCGACCATTTCGGTGACTGGCGGGTTGTCCGGTAAGACACTCGACCTGACAGGGGGAACGACTCTTTCAGTAACGACAACGGCAGTCAACGCATCGTCGTTCTCGGGACGCCTGGTCGCTGCGGCTGGCGCATCTGTCGGTACGAGCTTTAGCGTGACTGGCGCTGCTGGCAACGATTCGCTGACCGGTGGGTCCGGACACGACTCCTTCACGATCGCTTCGGCCAACGCTTCGTCGGCGTTTTCCATTGATGGCGGTACCGGAACCGATACGCTGAATGTAACAATGGCAGCCGGTTCGACGGGGTTCCGTGTTTCAGAAATCAGCGGGATTGAGAACATTAATCTTGCGATTCAGACCACGGATGCCTTGTTTACCGCGCCTACAATCAGGACCGGTGCAACAGGAAACGCACTTTCCGATACCTCTCTGACGAACCTCGTGATCACTGGAGGTACGAGCGCCTCCAAGTTGACTCTGGGTGGCTCAGCGACGGGACCAATCGGGGGGGCAGACGCGACAACCGCGACGCCGAGTTCGACCAAGATCACCACGATCAATGCGAGCGGTTACGCGGGTACCGTTGACGCGACTGTTATCCTCGACGCGTTGTATGCCGGACACACAGTGACTGGCGGTTCCGGATCTGCGGACGTGCTGCGCTACACGAATACGTTTGGTAACTCGACCACTGGTATCACGGCTGGATCGGTTTCAGGTTTTGAATCGATCTTCGTAACAACCGCAGGCGACGACAACGGAAGCCACAACCTGACAAACGTGTCGGGTGTCAATACGATCACGGTTCTCGGAACGAAATCGTACGCATTGTCCAATTTGGGCGCTGGTATCGCACTCAAGATTGGTGATGACAGCACTGGCGGTGTTGGATTGACTGACGGTAAGACGCTGAGCGCCTCTTTGACAACCTCATCGGCGTCTGACGCCGTCACGGTGAATCTTGGCAAGGTGACTTCCGCCTCGTCAACCTCGTCGAGTGGCTTGGCTGGGGTCACCCTGACGTTGCCTGGAATCGAAACGATTACTCTGAATCAGAGTGCGCTTTCGAACGGGAGTGCGTTCGCCTTGTTGATCTCCGACACGAGCACCAATAGCGTGACAATCAACGCAACCGGTGGATTGGCTGGTCGGGACCTCTCGTTCGCTTCAAGCGGCCTGCAAGCCAACGTCGCGACCATCAACGGGACAGGCTTCGCGGGCAACCTGTTGATGGCTGACAGCTCAAGAGTCGGTACGACGGCGATGTCGATCACGGGTGGTTCTGGGAACGACCTGGTCATCATGAAGAATGCGTCTGACACCCTGACTGGCGGCAGTGGTAGCGACACTCTGAAGATCGCGGCGAACGCCAGCGGCGCCTTCACGTTTGATCTGTCTTCCGCGACCGATCAGGTCGTAACCTGGAACGGGTTCGCTAATTCGGCTGCACAGAGCGGATTCGAAAATCTGAACGTATCAACGCTCGTAGGCGGTGTCGGTATTGGTGTCCTTGCAACTGCCGCTTCTGGGTCAACGATCGTTGGAACCGGGAATGCAGATACCGTTTACGGTGGAGCAGGCAACGATACGATTACCCTGGGTAATGGCGCAGATAGCATCGATATTTCGGGCGGTGGAATCGATACGATTGTTTATACCGCAAGCGGTCAGACGCACACAAATGGGACGACGAATGCTGCAATTCAGAGCGGCGACTACATTGGGAACACGGTAGACGTCATCACGGGCCTGGGTCGCGGCGACAAAATCGATCTGTCGGCCATCTCTGGCGTTCGGACGGATACGGGGTTCAGCGTCGGTTTCCTCACCACAGGTATTCTCGGTGACTCCAGTTCCGACTACTACCAGATGGCCAGAGGGGACTACGTCGGTACCGGTTTGTGGACATTCTCCTCGACGGGTAGCGACGTGCTGTTCCAGTGGGATACCAACGATTCATCGAATGGTGGTGTCGAGAGCGTCGTGCTCGTGGGCTCCGCTTCGTCCTTCACCGGTATCACTGCGAACTCCGCTGGTGTGATCCTCTTTACCTGATCCTAGAGAGTCGGCTCGGAAACGGGCCGATGGTTAGCCTTCGGGCTATTTGGCCCCACGCGTTGCAAGACCGTGGGGTTTTTTCATTCCACAGAGGTGTTTGATGCAAACGATTAATATTGATGGCGTTGATTATGATGCGGCTAAGCTTTCCCCAGAGGCGATTGCGCAACTTGGGAGCATCCGGTTCGTGGACCAGGAGCTCGAGCGCCTGCAGGCTCAGGTCGCTGTTCTTCAGACCGCCCGGCTCGCCTACGCCAAGGCCCTTAAAGAGTTGCTGCCAAGCTTCGTCATGCCTTCCTGAATCGTCCTATTGTCTTGAACTTCGCCCTTTACTACGCCGGCGACGCTTACTCGACTGCCAACAAGATCATGGGGCGTCAGAGCGCTGGCAAGGCGTTCATGAAGGGCGTGGCCCGAACTTGGCCCCATGACGTAGTCCGAGGTGTTGGGCAGAATGAATCCGCCGCCCGCGAGCTATTGGCGCAGTTGCGAGGTGATGGGTTCCTAGGCAAGGTGCAGTGGAGCCACCTGCCACAGTTCCAATCGGCGATAGAAGCGGGAACGCTGTATTACCCGGCGCCGCCTGCGAAAGACCTCGCGGCCGCCAGGAACCTGACCAATCCTGCCGCGTTCAGTTTGATGGGGGTTACCCACACGCTCTCGTCGGCCGGTGCAGCGGACCAGGTGGCGGACTGCATCTTGCCGCCATTCAAGCCTTGGGATGCGTTGATCTGCACCTCCGTCGCGGCACGCGATTTCGTCCAGAAGCTTCATGAGGAAGTGCGGGAAGTTTGGCGCCAGGGGGTTGGGGCGACACGGTTTAACGATATCCAGTTGCCGGTCATCCCACTCGGAATCGACGCGCCATCGTTTCGTCACCCAAATGATGATCGCCCAGGGGCTGATCGTGCATCTGCCCGCGCAGTTGCCCAAAATGCCCTCGGCATAATCCCCGGCGCGACGGTGTTCCTGTTCGCCGGGCGTCTCTCCTTCCACGCCAAAGCCAACCCTGCGGCGCTCTATCAGGCCCTGCAGTCCATTGCCTCCAAGACGGGGCCAATCACCTGTATCGAGGCCGGCGTCTTTCCCAACACTGCCGTGCAAGCTGGGTTCCAAGCAGCGCAAGCCGCGTTGGCACCCGATGTCGCGTTTGTCTGGGTCGATGGCAATGACGCTGCGCGGTACCGCTGCGCCTGGCAGGCTGCCGATGTGTTCGTGTCGCTCTCGGACAATATTCAGGAAACCTTCGGTTTGACGCCCGTTGAAGCCATGGCTGCGGGTTTGCCGGTGATCGTGGCTGACTGGGACGGTTACAAAGATACGGTGCGCGACGGCATCGACGGCTATCGCATCCCAACGGTCATGCCACCTGCTGGAATCGGCGCGGATCTGGCCCTTCGTCATGCGCTGGGGTTGGATACCTATGATTATTTCATCGGGCGCACGAGCATGGCCACGGTGGTTGAGCCCCGCGCGCTCGCAAGTGCTTGCCTGCGTTTAGCATCCGATCCCGCCTTGCGCCTTCAGATGGGCGCTGCTGGCCGTCGCCGTGCTCAGGAGGAGTACGACTGGCCGGTGATTCTGCGTCGCTACGATGCGTTCGCCGCGCAACTCAACGAGATCCGTAGGGCGCATTCGGGGCCGGGTCTGACAGTGCCTGCACAACCATGGCCGCAGCGCGCAGATCCGTTTCATCGGTTTGCCCACTTTCCGACCGCAACACTGCCGGGGCATTGGCGGGTAGCGCTGCAGGGCGATGCGCAGGCGCGTTTGCCGCGTCTCTTGTCCTTGTCGATGCTGAACTATGCGTTCAGCGCGGATTCGCTGGACGCGGCCCTGGTTGAAAAGCTGCTGTCGTCCATTGGGGGCTCCAGCGGGGGCGTCATCGAGGACTTTACCGGAACCCAAAGCGAACTGACCGTTCAGGCCGCGCTGGTCGCGGCCGGTTGCGCGACACCGTCGGGGGTGCGGGCGCTGATGTGGTTGTGGAAATTCGGACTGGTTGAGATTTCGCCCAGCCCTGGCACTGGCCCTTGAGGGCTTAAGCTATCGCTATCGCTATCGCAACCGCATCCACCCCGGCGCCCGGAACCGAATCAGCCGTTGGTAGAGCCACAGATAGCTCCCGAAATACGCGAGCATCACGACCAACAGGATTGGGGTGTTGGTCTGGAAGGCGATGGCTAGGGCGCCAAACCCGCCGGCGGGCAGCCAGAAAAACCAGGCAACCCGCGAGTTCGCTCGGTTTTTGAGCTCTTGCGTTCGGTGGATCGCCGGGCTGGAGACGAGCCGCCGGTAGACCAGGGTGTGCAGATGCAGGGCGTCGGGGTGGTTGACTGGATGGTTGCGTACGAATTTGCGCCGATACATCGAGAACAGCGTTTCGATCAGCGGAAAGATGCCGACCACTACGGGTGCCATGGGGGAAACATCGGGGTTGCGCATGACCAAGAGCAGGCCGATTTCAACGACCCAGAATCCGAGCAGGTAGGCGCCCGAGTCGCCCAAGAAAATCTTGCCGCGAGGCCAATTGAGCAATAGAAATCCGGCTACACATGCGATCGATAGTCCGCATAGCTGCACCATGAACGCGTCCCCGGCCTGCCACGCCATCACCAGGAAGCTCGTCATCATGATCGCGGCCGTCCCAGCGGCCAGACCATGAAAGCCGTCGATGATGTTGACGCCATTCGTGAAGCCAGCGACGACAAGCATCGTGATCAGATAACCCGCAAACGGCAGGGCCAGCAACTGGTCGATGGGCCATACGTCGGTATGGTGGACGCCAATCCCGAGCCAGACATAACTCGCGCTGGCCGAGACAATCGCCAGGAATAATCGCGCGCTTGGGCCGACCCGGTGGGTGATGTCTTCGACTAAGCCGCCGGCGAAGACCGGGACCGCGCAAAGCGTCAGGACCCAACCCAGGGAGTCGGTTGACAGAAACACCCCGGCGAAGACGCCCAGTACAATCGCCACACCGCCGAGCCGGGAGGTAGGCCGTACATGGAATTTCTGCACTCCGGTTGCGCGGTCCATCCCCATCGAGGTCTTGACCGAGGCGCGGCTTAGGAGCCACGCGGCCAGCGCGGAGACTAGAAATCCGCTGAGCGCGACCCCGCCTGAGGAGTGCAGGTCGTCATTCATCCGTCAGGTTGATGAACGCGTTTTTGACCCGCCAGCTGTTGTCGCGTAAGTACTGCGTGCTGGAACGATCACGGTTGAGCGTCGTCGACAACGCATCGCCCAGGGTCGGGATTGCACCATAGCCCGCGGTCAGCCGATTGTCCTGCTCCAGGATCTTGGTTTCAAAGCTGTAGCTCCATTGGCTCACGCCCTGTAGCCCAGCGTAGCGGATACCGGGGTTGCTTCGCGGGGTGATCGGGAAATTGACCTGCAGGCCAGCAAACGACACATCGGGCGTCCCTGGCTGGTGGCTGCGCCGGAAGTAGATCGAGATGTTGCTCTCGCCATGCCAGAACTTCTGGCTGATCATGTAGCCCTCATCGCCACCGAAAAACTTGCCCTGGTTGATTTCGGTTGTCAGGGTCTGATCGTCATTCCAGGCGTAGCGATAGTTCAACAAGGTGTAACTGCGCTTGTTGTTAAAGGGTAGTCGGTCGGTTTCGAAATTTCCCGCCTGGATGCCCCCGCGATGTCGCCCGTTCGGGGTGGTGGTCTGGGTCTCCAACTGAATTCCGCGAAACGCCGTGTAGGCCGTGCCGAGGCTGATCCGAGCTTGGGTGGCGAGTGAGGGAAAGCTCAGGATCTGATGGACCATACGCCGTGTGATGCCGGATTGTAGGCGGGACTGGTAATAGGCGCCGCCCGATCGAAAGTCATCGGTATGCACGCCGGTCGGGACCAGCTGGTTGACCTCGAAGGTTGCGCCCTGCCACAGCGGTACGACGAGATTGGCGCTTACTGCCAGGTCAAAATCGAGCGAGCCGACTTCAGTCGCGATGGCCGAAATCACTGCCGGGCTCAACACAAGCTCTGGCCGAAAGGTCCAGAGATCATTTTTTTGCCAGCGCACGGTCTTGAAGGGCTCGTCCTGATCCTGCAGCATCGAGGTGATTTTCAGATCTGCACAGGACCCGGTTTCGGACTCCAGCCATTGTTTGACGCAAGCTGCGCTGCCGGTGGCCCTTAACAATCCAATGCCACGGGTGGTAATGGAGAGATCGAACACTTTCTTGGTATCACCGTAGGCGCCGGCCACCACGCCTAACGCAACGCCGGTCGCGTCCAGCACGTTCCAGAGATAGCCCGTGTTCTCGAGCTCGATCACGACCGTGCCGTCTTTGGTCTCGCCGATTTTGGGGCCGTAAAATCCCTTGCGCTTGAACGTCTCTGCCAGTTCTGTGGGCTTCGTTGCCTTCACAGAACGTCGACTCGGGCGCTCAGCCACACTCGCGGGGAGCTTGCGTACCGCATCGAGCGGAATACTCACGGAGACGCCCGCCCACTGCCGGGGTGTGAGCGCGGTGTCATTGATGCTACGGTTTAGATTGACGCTGGCACTCATTCCGCCGAAGAACGTGGGCGACACCAGAGCCGCCGATGCCCAGGTGTCAGGTCCGATGCGTTGGACGCTGAGTTTGGACCAGGACGTCGGGCTCCAGCCGAGTGCGCCGAATCCACCCTGCAGCGGTGCCGCATTCCCCACGCCTTTTGCGGCTCCCAGCGAGACGTCAAACGAGCCAAGGGATTTGCTGCCGACCAGGTAGTAGGAGCGAAACAGCGACGCCGCGCCCCCAGCATCGTTGAGGCCCATGGCCACGCTGGCGGAATTGCGCTTCAACCATTCCACCGGTAAGGAATATTTCAGTCCGGCCGAGAAGTCGCGGATGGTGCCAGGTGGACAAGCACCTGGAACAAACTGATTGCAGTTCTGATCCTGCGTTGCCAGTCGCCCGATTACTTCGAAATTGTCGGTCAGGCCAAACCCGACCTGAGTGTTTTGTCCTGAAGGGCCTCTGGACTCAGGTCCTGCGAACGGAGCACCTGGCAGGGCCGAGGACCGGTCGATGATCGCCATACCGCCCGGGATGGTCTGTGCACTGGGTGTCATGCCGAGACCGCTGTAGCCGTTGGGCGACAAGGTCGTCTGAGCGAGTGCGGACGTGGCGACGAACGACCCTACCAGCGCGGCGAACAACGTTTTCATGGTTTGGGTCGCCGCGACAGCCCCGCCATTCCCCATTACACTTCGGCCCAACATCCCATCACCTCTACGGACGTCAGCAGTCGGTCGAACTTCAAAGGTCAAACTTCAAAGATCGACCTGAATGCTGCGATTTCGAACTTGATTCTACACGGCACAACTTTTGGGGGGCATCCCTCCAAACCGCACCATACTCGATTGGGTACCCTAGGAAGCGAACGCCAAAACGTCCTCCCAAGCGCCCCACGAACTGCCCTGCGTGCTTCGCTGGGGCCGACGCTGGCGGTCCTGTCCAGTCTCTGGCTGACAGGTTGCGGTGGCGGTTCATCGGGCGACTCCATGTCGTCCACTACCGTCGCACCCAAGACTCCAACCGTGACCGATATTCAGGCTGACCGACTGAGCTATCGTCAGATCACCCAGTTCAAGGTCACGGGTACCGCACTCGATACCAGCGTGACGGCAAGTGCTCGCAACTGCACCGGCCTCGTTGCGGTCGCTCCGTCCAGCGGTGCTGGGACACCGGCTAGCACTACCGAGCTCAACTGGCGCTGCACCCCGACTGCGACCGGCGCGGCTGCCGTCGAGCTTCAGATCAAGGGAGCCGGTGCTACCGTATTGAAGGCACAAACCTTCGCCGTACCCGACCCGCAGGTCACGCTGGTGACGACGCTGGGGAGCCTGATCGTGGAGCTCAATCCGACGGTGGCTCCGGTCACTGTGGATAATTTTCTTCAATACGTGCGTACGGCTTTTTACACCAATACCCTTTTTCACCGCGTGATTGGCAGCTTCGTCGCGCAGGCAGGCTGGCTGGTACCAGCCACCGGTCCAGCGGGCAACTTGCTGAGTACCGCGACAGCCGTACCGGTTGTCCAGGCAGGTGCGGTTGCTGCGATCGCACTGGAGTCGAACAAAGGTCTGGCCAACCTGCGCGGCACGATCGCGATGGCTCGAACGCCCGATCCCAATTCGGCCACCTCGCAGTTCTTTTTCAACCTGGTCGACAACCCGGCGCTGAACTACGTCAGCGATGCCCAGCCGGGCTACGCGGTGTTTGGTCGCGTGGTGCAGGGTCTGACCGTGATGGACGCCATTGGGGCAGTCCCTACGGCGGCCCGGTTCGGACTGAGCGACTTCCCGGTCAACGATGTGTTGGTTCAATCGGCCGCTCAGACTAAATAGATACGGTAGAGACCGCAGAGACCGCACATACCGCAGAGACTGTAGTGAGCGCAGTAACGGTAGAGACTTAGGACCTGGGTGAACGTGTTCATTGCTGTAATGACTCGCTGATCCCCGCGAACGCGGTCTCATCAATGCGTCCAACCAGCGACAGGAGACGGACTCTCGACAGCAAAAGGCTGTAGCGGGCCTGCGCCAGATCGCGCAACACCTGCACCTTTTGTTGCTGGGCGTTGAGGACATCCAACGATGAACGCACGCCTGCAAGGACGCTTTTGCGGGCGGAATCCAACGCAACCTCGGCCGAGCGGGCGGCGACTTCTAGTGCCTTGATCCGGTCGATGCCTTCGGTGATGGCGTTGTATTCCGTGTGGACGCGCACTCCCAGATCGAGTTGCGTGGCCTCCAGCACTTCACTGAGGCGAACTTGCTGCGCGCGGGCCTCGCGTATGGTGCTTTCGGTATAGCCGCCCCCATAAAGTGGCAGGTTCATCTGAATCCCAATGCTGGAGTTGGTGTACCCCGTCTGCGGCTGGGTGATGACTTCGCTGCGCGAACGCTGCCACTGTGCGACCGCGTCGACCGTGGGGTAATGCGCTGCTTTGGCTCGATTGACTTCCTCGGTCGCCGCGTCGAGCCGGGCCCGCGCTGAGCGTACCTCTGGGCTGTTGTCGATCGCCAGGAGCACCCAGGCCTCGGCCGAAACCGGCGTGGGCGGGACGAGCGACAGGCGCACGGGGTCGAGCGATGAGAGTTCGCCGATGGGGCGGTTGACGAGCGCCTGGAGTTGTCGGCGCCGGGCCTGAATCGCTTGGGTGGCCTCGAGGCGCTGAGCCCGATTCAGGTCGAAGCGGGCCTGCGCGTCGTCCAGGTCCGTCCGGGTTCCGGTTCCACTGGCGATCGCGCGGCTCGCAGCGGTCAGGCGGGATTGCAGGAATTCACTTTGTGATTCGAGCAGTTGAGCCTGATCGCGTACCTGCATGAGGTCAAAGTAGGCGCCCGCGACCCGGACTGCCAGGTTCTGGACTTCGCGCTCGAGAACGGCTTCCGCATCTTCGACCTGGTAGTTTGCCTGCCGGACGCCGACTCTATTTTGCTGGCGCAGGATCGGCTGACGTAGCGTCAGCGTTTCATTTCGACTGATGTAACGATTTCGACTGCTTACCGCTTGCGACTGAGCGTCGAGGGCGTCGCGATTGACATCGTTGTTGTAACGAGCCGCGCTGGCCGCGACGTTGGGCAGCAGTTGCGCATTGGCTTGCGGCAAACGCTCGCGTCCCGCGGCAGCCCCGGCCCAGGCCGCACGCAGGGTGGGATCGTTGTCGAGCGCCAGACGCCAGGCCTCCAACAATCCCAGAGGGCGCGCCGGTGCCGCCAGCGTGCCCGTGGTCAGGCCTAGGACGCGGCCAGTCTGCGGCGTCGGGACGCCTTCATAGATCTGAGCTCTCGGAGGCGTCTGGGCTGCCGGTGGGGGCGGGGTGGTGGCCGGCTTGGACTCCGCAGCCTCAGACGTGAACCAGGATTGCGGTTGCATCCAGGCGGGCAAGGTTGGCAGGGAGGGGAGGCTGGGAAACGAGGGAAGTACCTGGGCGTGAGCCTGAGCCACGCACAGTGCAAGCGAGGCCAGGGCCAGGCCACGACCCGCGCCGCTGACCCAACGGCGCTTCCCGCTGTGCTTACCGCTGTACGTCCCATGAGGCCCCCCTCGAAGCTCCCCAGGAATCTCCCTTTTTAGCATCGACCGATCCATGCGCTTCATCGCTTCACCGCTCCTTCATCGACGACGCCAAGCGACGTGTCAGCGGGTTCAGAAGGTAGGTGAGCATCGTACGCTCGCCGGTGAGAATGATGATCTCCGCCGGCATGCCGGGATGCATCTGGCGCTTACCGAGCGCGCTCATGCCTTCGGGCGTGATCTCGACCCGTGCCAAGAAGTAGCTGATTCCGGATTGTGGTTCGGAGAGCAGGTCACCCGATACGGAGACCACCTTGCCCTGAACCACCAGTTGCGGCGAATGCGCGAAGGTCGAGAACCGCACATCGGCCATCAGACCCGATTTGACACTGTCAATCAGATTGGGGGGGACACGGGCTTCCAGCAGCAGCGCATCACTGGCTGGAACGATGTCCATCAGCTTTTGTCCCGGTGCAATTACGCCACCCACGGTTTGGAACGCGAGCCCGACAACCTGGCCGGTGGCCGGGGACTTGATCACCGTACGCTCGAGTTCCCCGGTCAGCGCGACGACCTTCCCTTGGTCGGATTGCGCATCGCGTGCGGTGTCCACCAGTTGATTATCGGTTTCTTTACGATAGTCCTGACGGCGCGCGATGATGCGTTGGCGCAGTTCAGCGATGGTTTGCCGCGCCCGTAGCGCGTTTCCCTGCAGTTCTGTCGTAGCTGCAGTGAGGTCGGCCACCTGGCGTTCCAGATCGAGTTGCTGATTGCGTGGCGCATAACCTTCGGCAACCAACTCGCGGATTTTGTCGAGTTGTTCGATCAGCAGGCGGCGCTGGGTCTGCCGGCTCTCGAGCATGCTGTTAAACGACAGGATCTGGCCCTCCTGTCCCCGAATGTTTTCTTCGAATGCCTGGATTTCGGCTTTCAGTCCGAGTCGACGGGTATCGAACAGATGCGCTTGCGCTTCGACCTGGCGGCGAATGTTCGGATCGTCCTGCGCCACTTTCACGTCCGGATGCATGTCGATTCGCTCCCGTCCAAGCTGCTCTGCGAGCAGCCGGGCCTCGGTGGCCCGAAGCGATAGGTAGCGCTGACGCACCGACTCGTAGTTCGCCCGAGTGGCTGCATCGTCCAGGCGCATCAGGACCTGACCCTCTTGGACCTCATCGCCTTCGCGCACGAGCACCTCGCTCACGATGCCACCCTGCAGATGCTGAACAGCCTTGCGTTTGGTATCGATCGTGACCTGACCTGACGTCGGCACGCCTTCATCGAGCGGCGCAACTGCTGCCCAAGCGACGAAACTTAGTAAGCCCAGGACCAAGACCCAGATACCGGCGCGTCCAAGACGGGCGCTGCGCTGGCCGCTCTGATGGGGACCCTCATTGCCGTTGTAATTGTTCTCTTCGACGAGATCCTGACTGGCCATCATGCTGTTCCGTTCCGTGCGATCGTTTTATTTAAAAAAATCATTTGAAATACTATTCAAGTCGCGTCAGGTGCTGTGTTTGAACTTGTGCCCCCCCGCAGCGCCGCAATCACCGAATCTCGTGGGCCTTCGATCTGTACGCGCCCTTCCTTGAGGATCAGTAAGCGATCGGCCAGCGCGATCGCACCCTGACGATGGGACACCAGCACCACGGTACTGCCAGTTGCCTTGAGTTGCTGCACCGTGCGCGCCAAGGCGAGTTCTCCAGCTTCATCCAGATTGGCGTTGGGTTCATCGAGCACCACCAGCGCCGGGTGCCCATAGACGGCACGGGCCAGGGCAATGCGTTGCCGCTGCCCGCCCGATAGGGCACCGCCAGCTTCACCCATCGGGGTATCGTAGCCCTTGGGGAATCGCAGAATCATCTCGTGCAGACCGGCGTTGCGGGCCGCTGCAATGACTCGGTCTGAATCGATTTCACCAAAGCGCGCGATGTTTTCAGCAACCGTTCCATCGAAGAGTTCGATGTCCTGGGGCAGGTAGCCTACGTGCGGGCCCAACTCCAGGCGGTTCCATCCCTCGACCGGGAGCCCGTCAAGTAGCACTTCGCCGCGCACATCGCCCCAGATCCCCAGGATGACGCGCGCGAGTGTGGACTTACCTGAGCCGCTGGGGCCGAGCACGACCAGTACCGTTCCAGCAGCGAGCGCGAGATCCACACCGTTGAGGATCGGTGTGCGGCGCGAGGGGGCCGTCGCAACCACCCCCCGCAAGCTGAGGCTGCCGCGCGGGGGCATGCGCTTGAGCGACGGATCGTTCTCAAGGGCTGGATGCGCGTCGAGCAGGGTGCTGAGGCGTTTGAAGGCCTCGGTCGCGGTGATGGCGATTCGCCAGGTCGCTACCATCAGATCGATGGGTGCAAGTGCGCGTGAAATCAGGACGTTGGCCGCAATCATGGCGCCGGGGCTGAGTTCGCCCTCGATCACGAGCATCGCACCCGCCCCCAGCGCCAGCGATTGTTGGGTGTAGCGCACGAACTTGCTGATGGCGCTCAGTCGGTGCGTGAGATCGGCCGCGACCGATCCCTGGTCGAGGCTGTGCTGATGGCGTTTTGCCCACTGCGTACGCAGGTTGGCGAGCATGCCCATCGATTCGAGGACTTCAGTGTTGCGCAGCTTGCCCTGGACATACTGCGTGACCTCGGTCTGCGCGAGTTGTGCTGATTCAGCTGGCGCACTGGAGAGTCGGTGGCTGAACCAGGCCAGCGCCAGCTGAATGCTGGCGAACACGATCGAGAGCCAGCCCAGCAGAGGGTGCAGGAGAAAACAGACAGCGATATAAATGGGCACCCAAGGTAGATCAAAAAACGCGAATATTCCATTTCCTGTCAGGAACTGGCGAACTTGCAGCAGATCTGTGAAGGCGCGCGAAGGCCCTTTCCCCGGGGCCTGCAGCCCTGCAAGATGGGATTCGAAACTGGCGTTGAAAATCCGCGTTCCCAATCGATCATCAAGGCGTAGCCCCGCGCTCACCAGGATCTTCGAGCGGGCCCACTCGGCAACCGCAATGACGCCAAACAACACCAGCGCTATGAGCGAGATCGCGACGAGTGTGAGTTCATTCTGGCTCACCATGACGCGGTCGTAGACCTGCAGCATGTAGATGGTTGGGGTGAGCATCAGCAGGTTGGCCAGTGCGCTCAGCACCCCCACAAGAATGAATTCGCTTCTAAATGCGAGAACGGTGTCGAGCAGTTCGTTGCCGCTGGTTCGCCAACGCTTGCTGCGCTTTGGTAAGGCATTCCCCTTCTTGACGCCGGGGGTGCCACCCGAGACCGTGCGCTCAGAGGCACCAACGCGCTGCGCCTGAGCAGCGTTGAGCATCTCCTCGTTGCGTTTCATGCGGGTGCTCCGGCCGAACGTTGACTGCCTTTTTGGAGTGCCGCCAGCACTTCGTCGCGTGTCCCGAACGCTTGTTGTTGGCCGTCATTGAGCAGCAGGATCTTGTCGGTCACCGCCAGAATGCTGGAGCGGTGCGTCATGACGACGATCGTTGCTCCACGTGCTTTGAGTCCCTGCAGGGCAAGCGAAAGAGCGGCATCCCCCGCTTCGTCCAGGCTCGAGTTGGGTTCATCCAGGACGACCAGCGCAGGGCGTCCGAAGAGCGCGCGCGCCAGCGCCACGCGCTGACGTTGCCCCCCCGAGAGCATCGCGCCATCGCGACCCACCGGCGTGTCGTAGCCCTGGGGTAAGGCGGTGATGAATGCATGCAAGCCGACCGCCGTCGCAGCTTCCTGCACCGCGGCGCGGTCCTGAGCGCCAAAGCGCGCGATATTCTCGGCCACAGTACCCTCGAACAGCTCAACGCCCTGCGGCAGATAGCCCAGGTGGGGCCCGAGTTCGGTTTTATTCCAGGTGTGGACATCGGCGCCGTCCAGACGCACTTTTCCACTGATGGCAGGCCACAAGCCCATCAGGAGTCGTGCCAGCGTCGTCTTGCCCGCCGCCGATGGGCCAATCACGGCAAGGAGTTCGCCCGGTTGGAGCGCGAACTGGACGCCGCGCAAGATGGCGGTCGGGGCCTGACCAGGCGCGGGCGGAGGGCCAGCAACGAGTTGTTCGACCGTGAGCACGCCGCGTGGCGCTGGCAGCGCCATCGCGTCGGCGTCGGGCGAAAACACTGAGAGCAGATGATCCAGACGCATCCAGGCATCGCGCGCATTCACGGCCTGACGCCACTGCGCCACCATCTGTACGAGCGGTGCCAGCACCCGGGCGCCGATGATCGAAGCCACCACCATCAGCGCTCCGCCGCCCGTGAGCTCGTTTTTGAGCGTCAACCATGCACCGAGGCCTAACAGCGCCGAGCCGACGACCTGTTGAACCATCTTGGAGGCGGCCTGAAAACTGCCTGCAGCCAGACTCGCTTCAGTTTGTTGCCCCAGAAAGCGACGCTGCAACCCGATCCATCGCGCGTGGAGATCACGCAGCATGCCCATGGCTTCGATGACCTCCGCATTGCGCAATGCCCCGTCTGCGTACTGCTGGGCAGCGATCGAACTGCGGTTGGCCGCAGCCAGCGGCTGTTGGGTGCTGCGCTCGGTTAGCCAGGCAATGACGAACTGAACGCCGACGCTGACCAGTGTGAACCATCCGAGAAGGGGATTGATCGCATAGACGACCACGAGATAGAGCAGGGCAACGGGCGCTTCCATGACCGCCAGGACAAACGGGGAATGAATGAATTCGCGAACCAGTCGCCAGTCGTTCAGGGGTTGAATGGTGCCGCCGGGGTGTTTGCGCAGGTTGGCCTCGAACATGAGCGCAAAGAGGCGCGGACTGAGCCTCTCATCCATGGCATGACCCGCCTCGCGCAGGATTTCGCTGCGCAGGTACTCGAGGAGTTCCATCACTGCATAGGCCATGACCACGGCCAGCGTGAGCATCAGAAGGGTCAGATGACTCCGGCTCTGCACGACTCGGTCGTAGACCTGGAGCATGTAGACCGAAGGCGCAAGAACGAGGATGCCCGCGATGATCCCAAGCCACAGCGCCCGCCACAGGCTGGCGCTGTGGGTCTTGAGCAGGGCGAACAGATCCCCCTCGGTCAGTCCCATACCGGCTGAGCGACCCGTGGTACCTGAGCGACCGGAGGCGCCCAATCGACCCGCGGCACCTTTTGGTTCTGCAGCGCGACCGCCCGCAGCGCTCGGTCTAACCGGGTTAGGCTGACGGATCATGCCGCCTCCCCGATCAGGACGTAGTCGGGGAGAACTGAGGCGTTTGTCGGGGGACTGCTTATCGCTATTGCGGTCGGCGTTGCGGCCGATATTGCAGCCTCGGCCTCGGCCTGCGGCTGATGGTGCGATGGTTCTGGTACTGCGGCCAGCACCACGTTCTCAGCGCCCGTCGCGTCACCGAATCGAAAGTTCAAGAAATACGCATCACCCGAGCGTTTCAGGATGATCTCGAAAAGCTTACGCTGATGAAACGCCGCTTCATCTTCGGGCTGCAGCGTGAGCTGAAATCGCATACGCCCGTCGAGCGTGTACATCGAGACTTGGCCTGACTTCAGGCTGAGCGTATGGCGGTCAAAGTAGACCGGGCTCGTATCCATGAACCGCATCATGGGCAGCGGCTTGTCCCCGAGCACCGACAGATGAAACGGGCTCCCCGGCGTCTGGAACACCATCCGGCAGGAGCGTGACACGGAGTAAATCGCGTTGCAGACCATCTGTGAACCAACCGCGGGAAATCGCTCGCGCAGGTCCTTGTAGGTCATGTGGTGGAGCGTCACCCGATTCCAGATTCGGGTTTCGCGCACGGTCGGAACGAGCGCGTTACAAACTTCGGCGAAGGCGATCTGGAGCGCGCGAAGACGGGCGCTTTGCTCGGGGGTGGTACTAAGCCTGAGGCTGACCAGAGAATTCATATAGGAAGTTTAGCATCACAATTTCCTATATGAATAGAAGGTGAGCAGTGGATGTAGTCAAAAATCGGGGAAAACCGGGGTCGTCGCCGCCACAATCATAAAAAAGCCGCCCGCGATATTCCGGGGCGGCTTGTGAGCGAAGGCGGTTTACATCGCGAGAATTCCCGAGGCCGCACCAAAGTAGTTCGCCTCGGTGGCATTCACCCCGACGAGGACCACGGTCTCGATTTCGAGCGTGGCATCCGAGTCCGAATCCCAGAGCAACAGGCTGTCCTCACCGGTGGTACGGCCAGCGCCGACCGTGAAAATTCCCGTGGTGGCATCGTAGGTGCCCTGAACAATCGAGGCGGTATTGTTCAGAACGAAGCCGGTGTTGACGAATGCCGTGATATTCGCGTTGCCCAGAACGATGCTCTCGCCAGAACCGTCGGTATTGCTGAAGTCTGTGATGCGTTCGGCCCCGGTCACGGTATCGCCCACATTGACGCCACCCGACATGGCGGTGTCTTTGTCGGTGAAGTTCGACAGGCTCAACCCGGTCCCCCGGCCCGCATCACCGCTGGCGAACACCACGCGGTCGACCCCGTCGCCCAGCGTCATCACGTCCAGCCCCGCACCGCCTGTGATGGTATCCGCGCCTACTCCGCCTGAAATCTGGTCTTTACCCGCGCCGCCAACAAGCGAATCTGCCCCCGTGGCGCCGGAGAGGGTGTCATTGCTGCCACCACCCGTTAACGTGTCGGCACCTGCGCCGCCGGTAATGCTCAGGAACCCATCGGTTTCGCTGGCGGTTCCGGTGAAGGTCAGGGTGGCTCCGGTGTTGGTCAGGGCAGCCGCACTCACGGTCAATGTCTTTCCGGCGGCGATCTGGAGGTTGTTGTCGCCCATCGCAATGACGATGTCGTTGGTGGCGGTCGTTACGTTGGCTGCAACCGTAATGTTCTCAATGCCGGTCATCAGGGTCGTGGTGGCGCCGGTGACGTCATTATCCGGGGTCAGCGTGATGGTGTCCGTTCCGGTGCCGCCCGTGATGGTGGTGTCGGCATCGAGGTCTGACGCGTTGCCGAGCACGTTCAGTGCAATGTTGGCCGCGTTGATAACCTTATCGGCGTTCGTCGAGTTTCCGGTCAGCTTGACCGTTGCGGCGCCGGTGTAACCGGATCCGAAGGTCACCACATCATCACCGGCAGATGAAGCATCGACCGTCACGATTCCCGCGGCGGCGGCTCGAACCCCGAGCAAGACATCCAGAGGCGAATCGGCATCGCTTGACTGCAAGGTTTCCACCCCGGTGACCCCCAGGAAGGCGATGTCCTGCACTACACCCGAGGCTGAAATGGTGTCGGAGCCATCGCCACCCGCAATGGTGTCGTCAAAGTTGAAATTACCCGCCACGAAGAAGGTATCGATGCCCGACCCGCCGCTCAGATTGTCATTGCCGGCAAAGGCGGTGATGGCATCGGCCCCAGCCCCCCCGCTGATCACGTCATTGCTGTTGCCCCCGGAGATTGTGTCGTTCCCCGCCCCACCCGTGATGTTCAGGAACCCGTCGGTTTCGCTCGCGGTGCCATCGAAAGTCAGGGTGGCCCCCGAATTGGTCAGCGCAGTGGCGTTGACCGTGAGCGTTTTGCCGGCAGCGATCTCCGTGCCGCCACTGCCCATGCTAATCACGATGTCGTTCGACGCCGTGGTGGCATTGGCTGCGACCGTGATGTTCTCAACTCCCGTGATGCCGTCGGTATTGGCACCGGTGATGTCGTTATCGGCCGTCAGCGTGATGGTGTCCGTCCCAGTGCCACCCGTGACGACAGTCCCGGAGTCAAGGTCTGACGCGTTACCCACAACATTCAGCGTTGCGTTTGCCGTGTTGATGACCTGATCGGTGTTTCCGTCAAGATCGCCCGTGATCTTGACCGTCGCGGAACCCGTGTAGCCAGTGGCAAAGGTGACCTGATCCTGACCCTCGTTGCTCACGTCGACGGTCGTGACGCCCGAGGCGGTCGCGAGCGCGCCAAGGGTCGCAACGAAGGTCGAACCCGCCGATTTGAGGGTCTCCACGGTGGTCAGGTTCGTAAACGCTGCGTCGTCGACCGTATCCGTGGCGGTGACGGTATCGGTCCCATCGCCACCAGTGACGGTGTCGTCAGAGGCAAAACTGCCAGCCATGACGAAGGTGTCGTTCCCCGCACCTCCAACCAGACTGTCGCTACCATCGTTAGCAGTGATGGAATCGGCGCCTGCACCTCCGTCAATCACGTCATTGCTGTTGCCGCCGGAAATCGTGTCGTTACCTGCACCGCCGGTGATGTTGAGGAACCCGTCGGTCTCGCTGGTCGTCCCATTGAAGGTCATGGTTGCCCCGGAATCGGTGAGCGCGGCCGCGCTCACGGTCAGGGTCTTTCCGGTGTCGATCTGGGTATCGCTTGCATCCATGCTGATCACGATATCGCTCGATGCGGTGGTGGCATTGGCTACGACCGTGATGTTCTCGACGCCTGTGATACCTGCGGTATTCGCACCGGTCTCATTGCTATCGGCAGTGAGCGTGAGAGTGTCGGACTCAGTGCCACCCGTGATGACGGTCCCGGCGTCAAGATCCGAGGCGTTACCGACGACGTTCAGGGTAACGTTTGCCGCCGTGTTGGTAACCTGGTCGGTGTTGTCGTCCGAGTCGCCGGTGATTGTCACCGTGGCCGAACCCGTGTAGCCGGTATCAAATGTGACTAGGTCCTGACCCGCGAAGCTCAAGTCGACGCTGGTGACCCCTGCGGCGGTTGCCAGTGTGCCAAGCGTCGCGGCGAACGTGGAACCCGCAGATTTGAGGGTCTCTAGAGTGGTGCCTTTCGTAAACGCCGCATCGTCGACTGTGCCTGTGGTGGTGACGGTATCGGTCCCGTCTCCGCCCGCGATCGAGTCGCTGGACGTCAGGTTCGCGCCCATGACGAAGGTGTCGTTGTCTGCTCCCCCATCGAGGCTGTCATTGCCGGCCGCAGCGGTCAGGCTATCGTTGCCATCGCCGCCGGACACCACGTCATTACCCGATCCGCCGACGAGGGCGTCGTTACCCGCATTCCCCGTCAGGGTGTTCGCGGTCGCCGTAGCCCCCGTCAGGGAATCGTTACCGGAACCACCCGTCACGGTATGGGCCGAGTTGGACATGGCGAGCGTCAGCGCGCCGGACAGCGAGCTGGCATCCACGCTGGTTGCCAGCACGAGGTTGGAACTCACCGTGCCGATCCCGGCGGTCAGCGTGAGCGCCCCTGATCCGGCAACCGTGATCGCTCCGGCGAATGCGCTGTCCGCCGAGTTGGTCCCACTCACATCCAGTGCCAGTGTTTCAATCGCGGAATCGATGACTAAATCTTGCGTACCATCTGCTGTTGCTGCGAAATTTGACAGCGACACATGCGCCGTATCGGTAGAACCTGATACAACGCTATTGGCATAGTCGATGGTGTGAATCGACGAGCTGCTTGCAATGGTGACGGTCGCTGCAGTGCTTTTGATATTGTTGAGCGTCAATGCGCCGGAGGATGCAGAGCTGTTAATTGCTGTTACTGCAGACGCATTGCCAAGATCGAGAATAGATGTTCCTGTCGTACTTGAAACATTAATTAATTCTATGGCGGCGAGTGATGTGGGAACAACCGATATACCGTTTAATTCGACATTGATTGAATCACTCCCCAATCCCCCATTCAATTGGTCTAGAGAATTGAGGGTTGCAAAGGATCCCGATAGGGCGGCGTTGAAGGTGTCGTCGCCGCTTCCGCCTGTAAACGCAGACCCGGTATCAACACCAGTTGTGAGCGAATTGATCGATCGATGTCGAACCCCTCAACAGATCAATGACTTATCGAAACTTTTGCGTATCCAAAACTTGTTCGACCTACCAGATTCAAACCATCGTTCTGTTGAAATTCTTTTCGAATCAATAAGTTGGTAATTTTATTCCGGTTCTGTTCGCATACCAGAAACCTATCAGAGCACGGTTGGTCGAGATCGATCGGGTAGGAAGTAAAAGTGTGGGTTTTTTGTGAAATCTCACAAGATGCTTGAGTGATTAAGCACAAATCTAGAAGATCTCAGTCTGCATTATCTCTTGAATCATGAACATTCTTTTTATTCATCAGAACTTCCCCGGACAGTTCAAGTTTCTTGCGCCCGCCCTGGTCAGTCAGGGCCACCGGGTGGTGGCGATGACGTTGCAAAAAATTGCACCGACAACCTGGGAAGGCGTTGAGGTGATCCCCTATGGAACGGTTCGGGGCACAACCCCGAAGGTTCATCCCTGGGTGAGTGATTTTGAGACAAAGACCATTCGCGGTGAGGCGTGTTTTCGGGCGGCATTGAAACTCCGGGATCAGGGGTTTTCGCCCGATGTGATTGTTGCCCACCATGGCTGGGGGGAAAGTCTCTTTTTAAAGGATGTTTGGCCGCAGGCGCGCCTGGGTATTTATTGTGAGTTCTTCTACAACGCAGAAGGCTCGGATGTAGGGTTCGATCCGGAATTTCCGGTGGCCGATGAGGGCGACGTGTGTCGCTTGCGTCTGAAGAACCTTAATAACCTGCTGCATTTCGAGATCGCGGATGCCGGGATTTCGCCGACGCACTGGCAGGCCAGTACCTTTCCGGCGTCGTTTCGGGACCGGATTTCGGTGGTCCACGACGGGATCGATACGGCTGCTGTGGCCCCGAACCCGCAAGCGAGCCTGAGTTTGAAGAGCTCGAACGGACAAACCGTGACGCTCACGCGCTCGAGCGAAGTGATCACGTTTGTGAACCGTAACCTCGAGCCCTACCGGGGTTATCACACGATGATGCGGGCGCTGCCAGAACTCTTGCTGCGCCGTCCTCAGGCGAGGGTGCTGATCGTGGGCGGCAATAACGTGAGTTATGGCGCCCGTGCACCCGAAGGTCAGTCCTGGAGAGGGATTTATTCGGCCGAGGTTCGCCCGTTGATTTCAGACGCTGACTGGTCGCGTGTGCATTTCGTGGGGCATGTGCCCTACGAGCAGTTTGTGCCGCTACTGCAGTTGTCCACGGTGCACATCTATTTGACTTACCCCTTTGTGCTGAGTTGGAGCTTGCTCGAAGCAATGAGCGCCGGTTGCGCCATCGTCGCGAGCGATACCCAGCCCCTGCGCGAAGCCATCCGGCATGACGACACCGGTTTGTTGGTCGATTTTTTCAGCCCTGCGCAGCTCACCGAGTCGGTCTGTGCGCTCCTGGACGATTCCCCACGAAGGGCACGGTTGGGCGAGCGTGCACGTGCGTTTGCCTGCGCCCATTACGACTTACAGTCGATTTGTTTGCCGCGGCAACTCGAGTGGGTGGAGGCGCTCGCGAAGCGTTAGTGGAGTTTTTACCCCTTCGCGGTCCAACCTTGCCTCTTTGACTTTGCCCCTGATCTCTCCTGGAGAGACTGCCATGCCCACGCAAGCGCTGACGACGGATTTTCTAAACTCCCTGCCGAGTCGCAGTTCCTCGGTTGGCCTGATCAATTATTTTGATACCGAGACTAAGGGGTTCATGTTGGAGGTCCGCGCGAGCGGCGGAGCTACCTTTTATTTCCGCTACCGCGATGCAGGGGGGCGGATTCGGATGAATCGCATCGGTCGGCGCGACGAAATCCCTCTGGCGGATGCCCGCGCCAAGGCGCACCAGATGAAAAAGATGGTCACCGAAGGCGGGGATCCCAAGGCAGAAAATCATCGCTTCAAAGATGTCCCGACCTTTGGCGAGTTTTTCCATGAGCGGTTTCTGCCCTTTGTGAAGGCCCGCAAGCGCAGCTGGCAGACCGACGAGGTGCTCGCCCGACACCATTTGCTACCGGCCTTTGAGGCGCTGCGCCTCAACCGAATCACGCGGGCCGACGTCCTGGCGTTTCATCAGGCGGCGCATGCCAAGGGCTATGCGCCGGGGACGTGTAACCGGATGCTGGTTCTGTTGAAATTCATCTATAACAGCGCCATCCGATGGGAAATCCTGCCATCGACCGGGAACCCCTGCGTGGGCGTCGATCCGCTCGACGACAACGGGGCGCGTGAGCGCTATCTGAGCGCGCCCGAAGTCCAGCGCCTCTTTGACGAGCTCGACAACAATCGCAATGTCCAGGTTGCTCAGGTGGTGCGCCTGTTGCTGTACACCGGGGCGCGCAAGCGCGAAATCCTCGATGCCCGCTGGGAGCATGTGGATTTTGATCGCCGTCTGTTAACGGTACCGCTGTCCAAATCCGGTAAGCCGCGCCACATCCCGCTCTCGGATGCAGCGATCGAATTACTCCAAGGACTGCCGCGGGTCGAGGATATCCCTTGGGTGTTTTTCAATCCCAAAACCCGAAAACCCCCGGTATCGATTTTCTACGCTTGGGATTCGATTCGCGCCAAGGTGGGTCTGGCGGACGTGCGGCTTCATGATCTGCGCCATTCGTTTGCGAGTTTTCTGGTGAATTCCGGCCGCTCGCTCTACGAGGTGCAGCGCCTTCTGGGGCATCACGACCCGAAGGTGACGATGCGATATGCACACCTTTCCCCCGGGGCGTTGATCGAGGCCGCCAATGTGGTGGGAGACATGGTGGTGAAGGCGCGCGGGGCGGGGCGGGCGGTGGCACTATTGACAGAGTAAGGATTTTTCCTTACTATTCGGCTGGTCTTCGCAAACGTTCACCCGACTAAGCGTTCATCCAACTTCAGGATGCACCGCATCTGTAGGAGCGCCCCAATGCCCGCTATCCACGAAGTGGCCACGCTCACCTCTAAAGGGCAAATCACGTTGCCCAAGCCCATCCGTCAAGCGCTCGGCGTTGATGTTGGTGGGAAGGTCGCTTTTGAACTGTTGGGGGACCGCGTAGTCGTCACGCGGGTGGAGGAGGGGCAACACGAAGACCCAGCGATCGGCCGGTTTCTTTTGCTGATTGAGCAGGATATCGAGTCTGGCCAACGTATCGGCACCTTGACCGAGACTCTCGCAAGTGCCCTGCACGCTTCGGTCGGGCAGGCGACGGATCCGACCCAAGACATTCAGGGTGACGTTGCTCTGTGATTCAGCGACATGGGTGGACGCTCCTTTTCCATGACTGCCTGATCGCTCAGTTGACTCGGCTCCACTTGGCGGTGGAGCGCGCTCGATCACAGGGAGCCGAGGGTTTTGAATCCAATGCCAACGTCAAGTTATTCAACGCGCTGGCTGACTTGATTTTCGAGCGGGTGCCAACCGACCCAAATCGAACGGAGTACCGTCAGGGCAACACGTTGGGACTGCCCTTCAGACACTGGCGCCGTGCGAAGATCGGTCGTCGTTTCCGTTTGTTTTTTCGCTTTGATTCCAGGTCCCAGATCATCATTTATGCTTGGGTTAATGACGCGCAAACCCTGAGCTCTGCGGGCAGCGACACAGATCCGTACGCCGTTTTTCAAAGAGTGCTTCGGTCGGGAGCCCCTCCAGACGATTGGGAGAGTCTGCTTGCTGCCAGTAAAACCGACTGGAAGTCGTAAATCCTTGCAGTGCCCGCACCGAGTTAAACAAGCGCCGTGAAGATCCTGTTTGCCGTCAACTCGGTCTGGAATCTGGTGAATTTTCGCGCCGGCCTGATCCGTGCGCTGGTGCAGGCGGGCTATGAAGTCGTGGCGGTGGCGCCGCCCGACGAGCATGTCTCGCGCTTGGTCGCGCTCGGCTGTCGGTATATCGAACTGCCAATGGACAACCGTGGGACCCACCCTGTGCGGGACGCGCTGCTGCTGATGCGGCTGATTCGGGTGCTGCGCACCGAGCGCCCGGCGG
Source organism: Burkholderiaceae bacterium (assembly GCA_040401595.1). Lineage (GTDB taxonomy): Bacteria > Pseudomonadota > Gammaproteobacteria > Burkholderiales > Burkholderiaceae_E > RFPW01. The sequence continues at coordinate 2,353 of JBBAOE010000032.1, read as the reverse complement.
CGATGCTGGGCTACACGATCAAGCCCAATATTTATGGATCGTTCGCGTGTCATCTCCTTGGGGTGCCGACGGTTAACAATATTTCCGGTCTGGGCGCCGTCTTTATCTCGCGCGGCTGGGTCACGCACCTGGTGCAGTTTCTCTACCGTCAGGCGCTCGCCCGGGCGGCGCATGTGTTTTTTCAAAATGGCGATGACGAGGCGCTCTTTTTGTCGCGCGGGCTCGTGCCGGCAGGGCGCACGGGTTTGCTACCCGGCTCGGGGGTGGATCTGTTGCGGTTTGCGCCAGTCATCCGCGACCGAACGGAAGCGGCTTTGAGGGTCGCAACAAGCGCGGGGGAGCGCGCGAGGGAGCGCACGAACATCGAAGTGGAGGTGGAAGCTGCGACGGATTCCGGATTTTCGGATAACGCCCCTCGACCGTTCCGCTTCCTGCTGATCGCCCGCATGCTGTGGGATAAAGGCGTTGGCGAGTATGTTGAAGCGGCCCGGGCGCTACGCCAATCCCATCCTCAGGTTGAATGCGCGCTGCTTGGGTTTTTGGACGTTAAAAATCCGGCTGCGATTTCACGCGCTCAAATGAATGCCTGGGTGGAAGAGGGCGTTATTCAATATCTGGGTTCGACCGACGACCCACGGCCGTTTCTGGCCGATGCAGATTGTGTCGTCCTGCCCTCGTATCGTGAAGGCACGCCCCGGTCGCTCCTGGAGGCCGCGGCGATGGCACGCCCCATCGTGACGACCGATGTCGAAGGCTGCCGCGAGGTCGTGGACGATGGGTTGAACGGTTTTTTGTGTCAGGTGCGCAGCGGTGAGGATCTCGCGAAGAAGATGGCTCAAATGCTGGGCTTGTCGGTCGAGGCGCGTCTGGCCATGGGTCAGGCGGGCAGAGCGAAGATGGAGCGGCAGTTTGACGAGCAAATCGTGATCGAGCGCTACTTGGCGGTGCTGAAGCGAGTTTTCGGATAGACGTTCGTGCGATCGACGTTCGTGCGGAAGCGCCCTCCATTCGATGTGTGGCGATGACCGTTAGTGGTCTGAAGCGCCCCAGAAATCCGTGCTTTGCTGCTCAACCCACGGTTGACGTGTAACAATTACTGCCCAACGGATGCCCGCGCAAGGTTCGTACTGAGGGACTGGGGTCGAAGGAATATGGGCCAAATAAGGGATGCAAAGCCAAGGGATGAATACGGTGAGGTTCGCATTGTTGGGGACACAGTTTGGCGGCAATCATCAAATGACTAGCCAAACAACGGGCCAAACAACGGGTCAAATGAGTGGGCAAATGAATGGGCAAATGAAAGGCCAAAGGATAGGCCGCTCTGACGTTCGGCCAAACGTCGTTCGTTTGCCCCATGCGGTCCTGTCGGCGGTTAGCGTCGCCGTTTCGGTGATCACTCCGGTCCTCGCCGCCTGCTTGCTGGGCGTCATGACTCTTTACACCACCGCGCAACCTGCATTCGCCCAAGTCGGCACCACGGTCCCCGCGATTCCCGAACTCTCGCCGTCTAACACCGAAGCGGAAGCCATCTTCAAGCTCGCGAGCCGTCTCGAGGCGGGTGACGCCACGGTTGCCCGCGATGATGTGTTGGCGCGCCGCCTGTACCGGATCGCGGCAGACTCCGGGCACGCGGGTGCGCAATGCAATCTGGGCGCGATGCTGATGGATGGCACCGGCGGCCCCACCGATCTGGCTGGGGGCGCAGCGCTTTTTCGCAAAGCCGCCCTGCGCGGTCATGGCTTGGCGCAATACAACTTGGGCGTCATGCACGCGCTGGGCGATGGGGTGATTAAGGACTCGGGCGAAGCGATGGCCTGGATCGAGCAAGCCATCACCCGCCTGCCTGAAGGCGAAGCGATGACGAGCGCCAAGGCGTGGCGCGAGCATTTGCGCAACCGCATGAACTCGCGTGAAGGAATGATCGCCCGCAACCGTTCGCAGGAACTGGGGGATGCGATTGTTCGGGAACTGGCGGCGGCCTCCACGGGTAGCGCGTCGCGCGCGGCCCGCTCGGCCGTGCGGTCGGGGCTTGATGAATTGGGCCTGAGCGCGGAAGCGCTGCAGCGTCTGGGGTTAGCCCCTTCGGGGGCCGCTCTTGCGGCGAACACGGGTGCAGCCGCAGGGCCAAGTCTTGCCGGGCCTAACCCAGCACAAACAGGCGTGCTGAAATCTGGTTCAGGAGCGGGTTTGGCTGCGACTGCTGGACCGACGGGTTCTAACACCGGCGCGGCTAGAGGGGCGAATAAGGCCAGTTCTCAAGCGACCATCGCTGCGGCGGCTTTCACTGCCCCCGCCACGGCTACCGCCACTGCCCCCGCCACCACCGCCGCGACGATTCCCTCAACGAAGGGTG
>JBBAOE010000031.1:30630-31978 GCA_040401595.1 Burkholderiaceae bacterium | reverse complement strand
CCCGGGGCGATTCACTCAACGCCAAACAGCTGATGGCGCTGAAGGACGGTTTGCTCAGTTTCCCTGCGTTACGCAGCGAAGTCTGTTCGTTGGCCAACCTTGTGGTTCGTGACGAACCATGAGACCTACGGCCAGTAGAACGCCCGATGTGTGCTTGCGTACAGACCATACCCTTGACCGGGCCTTTGGTGTGCTTGGGGTGAATGCGTCCGGCCGAGTCTCGAGGTCGCGGTCCTAAGTCGCGTCGTGATATTCAACCCAGGGGTGAACCATGAGGGTGAAGCGTGTTCTGGCAAGCGTTTGGGCGACTATCGTGATGGTAAGTACCGCACTGGCTCAGCCTTACGGCGCAGGGCCCGGAATGATGGGCGGCTCGAGCATGGGGCCAGGGATGATGGGTGGCGGCTTCGGCATGGGCCCCGGCATGATGTTCGGCTGCAGCAATGATGATTACGCCGGCCTTGATCTCTCGCCAGAGCAACAGAAGGCAATCGCCGGAATCCAAGAGCAGACCTCCAAGGCGATGTGGCAGCACATGGGCACCATGCACGGGCAGGGTTACCGCATGCACGGCATGTTCGGACCTGGTCCATTGGACGAACCCGCGATGCGCAAGTCGTCCCAGACGATGACTGAGACTCAGAAGGCAATGTTCGAGTTGCAACTCGACGCGCGCAAGAAGGTTGACGCCGTGCTAACGAAGGATCAGCGCGAAAAGCTTGGCCGCCACTGGAGCGGCCGCTGACTTGGCGACCGGCTAGTGCGGTGAGGACCGAGCACATGTCGCTGTCGAAGGAGAGTCGGGAGCCACGGGTCCACCGTACCCAGATTTTGGCTGGCGGACGCGCACGGTGAATGAACATGAGTCGGGCTCCAAGGCCTGGGAGTATCACGTATCGCGAGAGGCGCGGCTTAGATCGATCATCAAAATCGACATGGAGGGCGATATGGGACTTCTTTGGCGCATGACTCGATGATGCAGGGCGGCATGTGGGACGGTGGCTGGATGGGTGGCTATGGTGGCCCATGGGGACCGATTTTTCTGATTGCAATCATTGTCATCCTCGTGATCTGGATCATCATCCAGCGCAAGGGCAAGTGATCAATACGTCGCCTTTCACTGCCTGCTCGAGAGTCAGCCCATGAATCCAAATTCTGTCCCCCTGAAAGACCCCGTATGCGGAATGGGCGTGACGGACAAGTCCGTGCATCGCATTGACGACGATGGGCAGTCTTACTATTTTTGCAGTGCAAACTGCCGGGATAAGTTCGCCGCTGATCCGAAGCGATACAAAATTCCAGCTCTGGCGGTTGCAGTAGTTGCCAAGTCGGTTGCCAAGTCGGTTGC